>CALEJF010000021.1 GCA_937898625.1 uncultured Clostridia bacterium
AATTCCATCAGGAATTTATATCGCTGTGGCGAAGCCACATAAACTCCAATTTGTCAACTTTTTTATATATTGAAATATAATCCGTATTCTGCTACAATGATATAAAATAAAACTGTCAAAGGAAAATTTGTTATGAAAACTTATAATCTCAACGGACAATGGAGTATGACTCGTGTTTTGACGGGGGATAGATACGATGTAAATATTCCGTCTGATAACTACACTCAATTATTGGAATTAGGTGCTATTCCTGACCCGTATTACAAGGATAATGAAAAAGATGTTGAATGGGTTGGGCGTGAAGACTGGACATATGAAAAAACATTTACTCTTGCACAGGAAGATGTAAATAATCGTAAGGTTTTGCTTGTGTGCAAAGCTCTTGACACACTTTGCGATGTTTATGTGAACGACACTCTTGTTGGTAAGGGCGAAAATGCACATCTCAAATATGAATTTGACATCAAGAATGTTGCAAAAGCAGGGGAGAATACTCTTAAAATCACATTTTTTGCACCGACAACCTATGCAGAAAACAAGCAAAAGGAAAAGCCAATTCCAAAGAATTGCAACGGTACTGATGGTGCTGCGTATATGCGTAAACCACATTGTCATTTTGGTTGGGACTGGGGTCCACATCTTCCACTTTCAGGTATCACAGACGATATTTGGGTTGAGTGCTTTGACAATCGCCTTGCAGATGTTCATATTAGGCAAATTCACAACAACGGTAAGGTAACAGTTAAAATCAACCCTGTTGTTGACGGTGAGGGCGAAGTGAATGCAAAAATCATTTACCCTAATGGCACAGAATTTGCAATTGAAAATAATGAAATAGTAATTGAAAACCCTGAACTTTGGTGGACAAAAGAGTTAAACCCAATAGAAAAACAACCACTGTACACAGTAGTTGCAACACTTGGGGACACAGAAATCACAAAGAAAATCGGTCTTCGCACAATTCGTCTTGACCGTAGTAAAGATAAATATGGTCACAATTTCTGTTTCTACCTTAATGGTGTGCCGATTTTCGGTAAGGGTGCTGACTGGATTCTTCCCGACTCACTTATGGGCAGAGTGACAAATGAAACCTACGACTATTATATAGACTCAGCACTTAAAGCAAACTTCAATATGCTTCGTATTTGGGGTGGTGCTTACTATCTTCCTGACTATTTCCTCCAGCAATGCGATGAAAAAGGACTTCTTATCTGGCAGGACTTTATGTTTGCTTGTCTTATGTATCCGTTCTATGAGGAAGACTTCCTCCAGAATGTCTTGAAAGAAATAAGATATCAGGTAAATCGTATAAAATCCCATCCTTCTCTTTGCATTTGGGGTGGCAATAATGAGATTGAAACAATGTTTGCATATATGCCTGAAACAATGAAAATTGTAGTGTGGTATAAGAAATTCTTCTATGAAATTCTCAAGGATTTGGTAGCAGAACTTGACCCTGACACACCATATATCGAAACATCTCCAATCGGTGAGAGTTTCCGTAAAGGCGTAACGGGTGACGACCACGGGGATACTCATATGTGGACCGTTTGGCACGGTCAGAAGCCTCTTAATTATTACAGAACAAGACCTACCCGTTTTTGTAGTGAATTTGGTCTTGAATCCTTACCGTCAATGGATGCTGTCCGTCAGTTTGCAGAGGAAAGTGATTATTACATCACAAGTGATATTTTCAACTCCCATCAGAAATGTAAAAACGGTAACAGGAAAATGCTCTATTATCTCCTTGAAAAGTTTTATGAGCCTGAGAAATTTGAAGATTTAATCTATATGACAAACCTTATTCAAAAAGAGTGTATTCAGGATGCAACCGAGCATTGGCGTCGTCATCGTGAGCGTTGTAACGGTTCACTTTTCTGGCAGTATAACGACTGTTGGCAGGCTCCGTCCTGGTCAAGTGTGGATTACACAGGTAAGTGGAAGGCACTTCAATATGCTGCTCGTCATTTCTTTGAGCCGGTTTGCGTTTCAATTGAAGAAACTGACAAGGACTACAAGGTTTATATACTCAATGATACAAGAGAAGACAAGAAGTTAACTGTAAGTGTTACAATTGCAACTCTTGATGGCAAGGTGCTTTATGAAAATAAAAACACTAATGACATAGTAAAAACTGTTGTTGCAAATTCAAGAGTATTATTTGAAACAGGCAATATTGGTGGCAACAAAAAGGATATGTATATGTCCGTTAAACTTTTTGAAAACGGAAAAGTCATTTCAGAAAGAACAAAGATTTTTGTGCCTGATAGGGACTTAAAACTCAAAGCCAACACAATCGAAAAATCAGTTTCCTACGAAAATGGTGAAATCATTGTTAAAATGAAATCTCCTGTTTTCTGTCGTAGTGTAATGGTTGATATTGAGAATTTCCGTGAGCCATTCTCCGATAACTATTTTGACTTGCTTCCTAATGAAGAAAAGATTATAACCGTGAAGGCAGATAAATTGTACGATATAACTGTGAAATCTCTTGCAGATATTTCCGTTAAAGGCTCAAAGCTCAAAACCGCAGTTTTCAGAACAAAATTCTTCCTTGAGCCCGAAAATCTTGCTAACTGGTTTTACTATACTATGAATTGAATCTTGACTAATCTGTAAAAAATAAATATAATTAGTCTGTAATCAATTTAGAAAGGTTGATATCAATGAAAAAATTTTTAGCAATTATTTTAGTCGCATTAATGGTTTTCTCTTTTGCCGCGTGTAATAAAGATAAGGACGATGTAAGTAATAAACCATCAGAAGCACCTGTGAATAAGGAAGAACTTAAAAAAGGCTGGCAGGAGGGAGTGCTTACCTTTGCCAATGGTAATGAAATTTCATTACCTTGCAGTATTGACGAGATAGTTAAAGTATCAGAGCTTTCAGTTCCAAGTCTTGAAACAATGAAGAATACTGAACTTAAACCTGGAGAGAAAAAGACTTTGTCCCTTGCTGGTTCAAATGTGTCAATTTCAATTAAATGTGAAAATACAACCAATGAGCCCATTAAGGTAGCAGAGGCAACTGTTATTGGTTATACATTTAATCGCACAAAGGATGGTAATATCAATATTAAATTTGCAAATACCTTGACAGTTAATGCAAAAAAAGCTGATGTTGAAGAAGTTCTTGGTGTGGATGAAAAGGCAATAGAAAAAAGATTCAGCGAATACAAGGGTACTAATGAGAAAAAACAGGATGTTGAAATGAGAGTAACATATGACTCAAACGACCTTGTAAATTCAGTTGCATTTGAAATCAAATAACAAAAAAGTGGGCATTTTAGCCCACTTTTTCATTTACCTATACAGAAGTCATTCGCAACATTTATGATTTCTATATCTTGTATTTCTCCCACAACTCCGTGTGAAATTTTAACAGGTGTGTAGTTTGGTGTGTAGCCAAAATACACATCATTTTTTTGTTTTTCCTCAATTAAAACGGACAACCTCTTGCCAATTTGTGCTTTTAAAAAGTCATTTCTGATTTTTTCAGCAACAACGGAAAGTTCATTTACTCTTTGTGCTTTAACACCCTTTTCGATTTGTCCATCCATTCTGTCTGCAACTGTGCCACTTCTTCGTGAGTAGGGAAAAATATGTATTTTCTCAAAACCGACTTTCTCGGCAAAAGCCTTTGTGATTTCAAAATCGTCCTCATTTTCGTGAGGAAATCCCACCATAATATCCGTTGTAAGGGTGCAATCCTTGAATTCTTTTCGGAGTTTTTTGCAAAGTGCAAAGTATTCATCACTTGTGTAGTGACGATTCATTTTTTTAAGAATTTTATCACAACCACTTTGTAATGAAATATGGAATTGGGGACAAAGCTTTTCACATCCGGCAAGTTTTTCAATTAACTCATCCGTAATGTGGTCGGGTTCAAGTGAGCCTAAACGGATTCTCTCTACTTTTTCATTTTCGCTGACTGCAAAAACTGCATCTGCAAGGTTTAGGTCAGTTCCCTTACCATAGGCTGAAAGGTTAATTCCCACAAGTACAATTTCACGGTAACCGTTGGAGGTTAATTGTTCAACTTCATTTTTTATATCCTCAATGGGTTTCCAACGAACTCTGCCACGTGCCTTTGGAATAATGCAATATGAACAGAATCTGTCACAACCATCTTCAATTTTGAGAATGGCTCTTGTTCTCTCCTCAAATCGACTGATTCCCGATGAAACAAGTGCTTCACCTGATTTGTGTTGTTCCATATTAAGTGTTCTGCAAGAATTCACAAAAAAGTCATTTAATGAAGATACAAGAAATTTATTATTTTTGTTGCCAAGAACAATATCTGCCTCAATAAGTTTTTCTGCCATCTGTGGGAATGACTGTGGCATACAACCCGTTAGCACAACAGTACTTTCGGGATATTTCTTTTTATAATGACGGACACATTGACGGGTTTTTCTGTCGCTTTCGCTTGTAACGGTGCAGGAATTTATGACGAAAATATCAGCAACACTTTCGTCCTCCGTAATTTCATATCCGTTTTTGGTTAACTGTTCACGCATTTCTTGGGTTTCATATTGATTAACCTTGCACCCAAGAGTGTGGAAAAATACTTTCATAATCTCACCTAAAATACATTGTAACATATTTTTTGAATTTTTCATATACTAATTTGTCCCTTTCATATACTTTTTTGGAGGGATGACTATGAGAAAGATATTCTGTGTTGTAATGTGTGTAATATTAGTCTTGCCAATGTGTCTGGTGGCAAGTGCTTCGGCGGAAACAGTTGCAGGAAATTTATCGGCAAAATCAGCAATTCTAATGGAGATATCAACAGGCAAAGTCCTTATGGAGTTAAACCCCGACGAAAAACTTTCTCCTGCATCAATAACAAAGGTGATGACAATTCTCCTCACTTTTGAAGCACTCGAGAATGGGCAAATAAAACTCGAGGACAGAGTAACTGCAAGCAGGAACGCCTCATCAAAAGGTGGTTCTCAAATCTGGCTTAAAGAGGGAGAGGTAATGACTGTTCACGAGCTTTTAAAAGCAACAGTTATCGCAAGTGCCAATGATGCCTGCACAGCCCTTGGAGAATATATTTCGGGTGACGAAGCTTCTTTTGTAGCGCTGATGAATAAAAGGGCAAAAGAACTTGGAATGACTAATACCAGCTTTGAAAACTGTTCAGGACTTGATGATACTGTTACAAATCATTATTCCACTGCAAGGGATGTGGCAATAATGAGTTGTGAACTTATAAAACACGAAAAAGTTAAAGAATATACTACAATCTGGATGGATAGTCTTCGTAATGGGGAAACTCAACTTGTAAACACAAACAGACTTATTCGCTATTACGATGGTGCAACGGGACTTAAAACAGGCACAACTTCAAAAGCAGGTTATTGCGTAACAGCAACGGCAGAGCGAGATAATATGGAACTTGTGGCAGTGGTTTTGGGTAGTGATAACAGTACTGAAAGATTTGAGGATGCAAAGAAAATGCTTAACTGGGGCTTTGCAAATTATGAAATTATAGAACCACAGATAGATATGTCACTTATAACTGATGTTAAAGTTCTTTACGGTAAAGAAGACAGTATGAAACCCATTGTGGAAAATCCAAGGAAAATACTTGTGAAAAAAGGTGAGGGAGATAAAATAACTCAACGGGTGGATATGTGTGTTGATGTGGAGGCACCGGTGGAAAAAAATCAGACCTTGGGCAAGGTTTATTTTGAAATTGATGGTAAAGTTTTAGATGAATGTGCTATTTTATCTGAAAGAAATTATGAACGCAGGGATGTGCGGTTTGTATTTTCACTTTTGTGGTCCACTTTTGCAAAAAAATAATAAAATTCTATTGAAAAATATATTGTTTTAGGGTAAAATATTAAAAACACTATATCACAAAGCGAGGACTAATCAAAAATGGCGTTAAAACTTAACGATAAATATGTTAAGAGCTTTATCTCTGATGATGAAATGAGTGCTATGGCTTCTGCTGTGGAAGATGCTCATCAGAAAATAGTTAATAAAAGTGGTGAGGGTGCTGACTTTTTAGGTTGGGTTGACCTTCCCGTTAATTATGATAAAGAAGAATTTGAAAGAATTAAAAAAGCGGCAGATAAAATCAAGAACGATTCAAAAGCACTTGTTGTTATCGGTATCGGTGGCTCATATTTAGGTGCTCGTGCTGCCATTGAATTCTGTACATCTCAAAATTATAACCTTGTGTCAAAGGACACTCCAAATATCTATTTCAGCGGTAACTCAATCAGTGGTAATTCACTTTCAGAGCTTGTTGACCTTGTAAAGGATGTTGATTTTTCAATCAATGTTATTTCAAAGTCAGGTACAACTACTGAACCTGCAATTGCCTTCCGTATTTTCCGTGACCTTCTTATTAAGAAGTACGGTGAAGAGGAAGCGGCAAAAAGGATTTATGTTACAACTGATAAGTCTAAGGGAACACTCAAAGAGTTTTCTGACAAAGCAGGTTACGAAACATTTGTTGTGCCTGATGATGTTGGTGGCAGATACTCAGTTCTCACTGCAGTTGGTCTTCTTCCAATCGCAGTTGCAGGAATTGATATCCAAAAAATGATGCAGGGTGCTCAGGATGCTCGTGAAGCTTATAGCATTTGCGACATTCAGAAAAACGATTGCTATAAATATGCTGCAATCCGTAACATTCTTTTAGGTAAGGGCAAAGCAGTTGAACTTATGGTTGCTTATGAGCCTGATTTCACAATGATGAACGAGTGGTTCAAGCAGCTTTTCGGCGAAAGCGAAGGCAAAGACGGTAAGGGTATTTTCCCATCAAGCGTTGTTTGTTCAACAGACCTTCACTCAATGGGTCAGTACATTCAGGATGGTGTGAGAATGCTTTTCGAAACATCCGTTATGTTTACAAAACCAAAGAGAGAAGTTGTTATTGAAGAAGACGATGTCAATGCTGACGGTCTTAACTTCCTTGCAGGAAAAACAATGGATTTTGTTAATCGTAAAGCATATCAAGGTACATTGTTAGCGCATGTTGACGGTGGTGTGCCAAATATCTGCATCGAGATTCCTGAAATGAATGAATACGAATTTGGCTATCTCGTTTATTTCTTCGAGAAGGCTTGCGCAGTTTCAGGTTACATTTTAGGTGTTAACCCATTTAACCAGCCGGGTGTTGAAAGTTACAAAAAGAATATGTTTGCTTTACTTGGCAAACCGGGTTATGAGGCTCAGGCTGCAGAACTTTTAGCAAGACTTGACTAAAAGCAATAATTAAAAGGGAAATGACCATTCTGAATAGGGATGGATAATAAATATATAGGAGGAGATAATATGATTTCTCTTATTATCGGTAAAAAAGGAACAGGAAAAACAAAAATTCTCGTTGAGCATGTTAATGATGCAGTTCACGTGTCAAGCGGTAATGTAGTATGTGTTGAAAAAGAAACAAAACTTACATACGATGTAAACTATCGCGCAAGACTCGTTGCTACTGACGTGTTTTCAATTTCAGGTTATGACGCATTTTATGGCTTCTTAAGCGGTATTTGCGCTGGTGACCATGATATTACAGATATTTTTGTTGATGCAACATACAGAATTGCAGAAGATACAGACAGAGAAGGTACAGCACTTGCTGCTTTCCTTAAAAAAGTTGATGAACTTTCAAAGATTTCTGACACAAAGTTTACTTTCACAATTTCATCAGATGCAGAGGAACTTCCTGCAGAGATGTTTGAATACTGTGAAAAAATCAACTAATCGTTGTTAATAAACGGTAGGGCGGGGTCTTGACCCCGCCGATTTTATGTAAATTTGTATAAAAATATTTGTAATTTTTTGTTGACAAAAACGAAATATAAATATATAATATTCTACGCATGTAATGAGGAATGTTTTATGAATATTCAACTTGAACAGATTTTTAACCTTGAAGGCTCAAAAAAGGAATTCGATTTCTGCTTTGAACCAGAATACTCGCTTTCTGACGATATTTCACTTGACACCCCGGGTGTTGCGGTTAGTGGTAAAATCGAGAACAAAACGGGAATTGTGTCGTTGTCAGGAAGTGCAAAGTTTTCAGCAACCGTGGTTTGCAGTCGATGTGCCGAGGGCTTCAAAAAAGACTTTCAGGTGGATTTTGAGCATTTACTTGCTAACAACCTCATGAACGAAGATAACGACGACTATATTGTTGTAGAAAATTCGGTGCTCGATTTATCTTCACTTGTTTGTGAAGATATCATCTTTTCATTACCATTGAGATTTTTGTGTGATGAAGAGTGTAAGGGACTTTGTTCCAAATGTGGTAAAAATCTTAATGAAGGTCCTTGTGACTGCAAAAAGGATGTTGACCCACGAATGGCAGCGTTACTTTCGTTGCTTGAAGATTAGTTAATTATTATTTATAATATTATAAGGAGGTGCCCCAAATGGCAGTACCTAAGAGAAGAGTTTCAAAAACAAGAAGAGATAAGAGACGTTCAAACGTTTGGAAGATGACAGCTCCTGAGCTTGTAAAGTGCCCAAACTGTGGTCAGTATAAGAGACCTCACAGAGTTTGCGGTGAATGCGGACAGTATAAGGGAAGACAGGTTGTTGCTCTTAAAGAAGAGGCTTAATTCCTTTAGAATTATCTTTTGATTTAAGAAGGCGGAAAGAACGATTTCTCTCCGCCTTTTAGTCTTGCTTAAAAACAATTAAGAAAGTGGGTGAGTGTTTTGTCAGTAAAAGTAAATGGCGTAAAAAAGAATTCCCTTTGTGAAGCCAAAGGAATTAAAGCAGGGGACGAGTTGCTTAGAATCAATGGTAACGAGATTATGGATGTCCTTGACTATGATTTTTATATGGCAGAGCAAAATATCACTCTTACTTTTAAATGTAATGACGGAAAATTCAGAGTTGTTAAAACAAAAAATTCCGACTGTGGCTTGGAGTTTGAAACCTACCTTATGGACAAGCAACAACATTGTAAGAATAAGTGCATTTTCTGTTTCATTGACCAGTTGCCAAAGGGTTTAAGACCCAGTTTGTATTTCAAGGATGACGATAGCCGTCTTTCGTTCCTTTTTGGTAATTACATTACTCTCACCAATATTTCCGAGCACGAAATTCAGCGTATAATAGATATGCACATAAGCCCTGTTAACATTTCTGTTCACACGATGAATCCGGAACTTCGTGTTAAGATGATGAAGAACAAAAATGCAGGTGAAAGTCTTAAAATTATTAAAAGATTAGCCGATGCGGGAATTAAAATGAACACTCAGCTTGTTCTTTGCCCGGGAATAAATGATGGTGCAGAACTCCGAAGAAGCCTTGAAGAATTGTCTGCACTTTATCCGTCAGTTCAAAGTATCGCTGCAGTCCCCGTAGGACTTACAAAATTCCGTGACGGACTTGAACAAATTGAGCCTTACAACAAGAAAACAGCAGGGGAAACCATTGATATAATAGAGGAATATTCAAATAAATTCCGTAAAGACTTTGGCATAGGTCTTTGCTACCCTGCCGATGAATTCTTTGTTAAGGCAGAAAGAGAGTTGCCATCTGCCGATTATTATGACGGTTATCCTCAACTTGATAACGGCGTTGGTTTAGTCCGTTCATTCTACGATGATTTTCTTGATGAAATGGAGTATTGCAACGCAAAACCAACTCATAAAAAAGTCACTTTGGCAACAGGAACTGATTTCTACCCGTATTTATTTAAACTCTGCAAAAAGGCAGAAGAAAAATACGGTATTGAAATTCAAGTGAAAAAAATAATAAATAAGTTTTTCGGTGAAACTATAACAGTTTCAGGACTTGTAACAGGCACTGACCTTTTTGAACAGTTAAAAGATTGTGATTTGGGTGAATTTTTACTGTTACCAAGCGGAATGATTAGCGATTACACAAATCATACTGAAAACAAAAACAAATTCCTTGACGATATGACCGTTGAGGAATTGGAAAACAGATTAAATACGAAAATTATTCTGACCGACGGTGACGGTGGTCAGGTTTTAAAAGATATTTTGGGGGTGGAATAATGGCAAAACCCGTAGTGGCGATTGTAGGTCGTCCAAATGTTGGCAAAAGTACACTTTTTAATAAACTTATCGGCAAAAGACTTTCAATAGTTGACGATACACCCGGTGTAACTCGCGACAGAATCTATGGCACCTGTGAATGGCTTGGTCACGAAATGTTGCTTGTTGATACAGGCGGTATTGAGCCTTATTCAGACGATATAATTCTTTCACAGATGCGTCGTCAGGCACAACTTGCAATTGACAGTGCCGATGTTATTGTTTTTGTAACTGATGTCCGTACAGGTGTTGTGGCTACTGACGAAGAAGTTGCAACAATGCTTATAAAGAGCAACAAACCCATTATTCTCTGTGTTAATAAGGCTGACTCCTTGGGTGAGCCACCTGCAGAGTTTTATGAATTTTATAATTTAGGTCTTGGTGACCCCATTCAGGTTTCTGCTGCTCACGGTCACGGTACAGGTGACTTGCTTGATAAGGTGCTTGAATATCTTCCTGAAGATTATGAAAATGATGATGAGAGCGATACTGTCAAGGTTGCTGTTATCGGCAAACCAAATGCAGGTAAATCCTCACTCATTAACAAAATTGCAGGTGAAGAAAGAGTTATTGTTTCAAATATCGCAGGTACAACAAGGGATGCAACTGACACATATATTGACAATCAACACGGTTCATTTATGTTCATTGATACTGCAGGTCTTCGTCGTAAAAGTAAGGTTGAAGACCAGATTGAAAAGTATTCTGTTCTCCGTGCACAGATGGCAGTTGAAAGAGCCGATGTCTGCGTTATTATGATTGATGCAGTTGAAGGCTTTACAGAGCAGGATTCAAAGGTTGCAGGTATTGCACACGAATTGGGTAAGGCTTGTATTATAGCAGTTAATAAATGGGATTTGGTTGAAAAAGACGGTCAGACAATGGATAAATACCGTAAAAAACTTATGAACGATTTCTCATTTATGAGCTATGCACCAATTATCTTCATTTCTGCAAAAACAGGTCAAAGACTTGACAGACTTTTCGAGCTTATTAAATTCGTTGATTCACAGAATGCTATGCGAATTTCAACAGGTAAGCTCAACGATGTTCTTGCAGATGCAACCGCACGTGTTCAACCACCGTCGGATAAGGGCAAACGCCTTAAAATCTACTATATGACTCAGGCTTCAACAAGACCGCCAACATTTGTTTGCTTTGTAAACAATAAGGACTTGTTCCATTACAGTTATCAGAGATATATCGATAACCAAATCCGTGAAGTTTTCGGTCTTGAAGGCACACCAACCCGCTTTGTAGTCCGTGAAAGAGATAAGAATAATAAAAAATAACTCTATTTTGTGAGGGCGATTCAAAATCGTCCTTTTTCTATGTCACCATTTAAAAAGGAACCTTAAATAAATAATTAATTTTTCAACAATTTTGCACTTTGCACTTTGCATTTTACATTTTATATGCTATACTAAACTATGTGTATATTCTATAACAAATAGGGGTGTTAAATTTATGAAAAAAACTTGGTATAAGGAAATGGTAGTTTACCAGATTTGGCCAAGAAGTTTTAAGGACTCAAATGGTGACGGTATCGGTGACCTTGAGGGTATTTATGAAAAACTTGACTATGTTAAGAGTATCGGTATTGATGCTATTTGGTTCTCACCACTTTTCAAATCACCTAATGCTGACTATGGTTATGATATTGCTGATTATATGGACATTAATCCTGAATACGGCGATATGGAAACATTCAAAAAAGTGCTCAAAGGTTGTCACGACCGTGGAATGAAAGTGTTTATGGACCTTGTTGTAAACCACACATCTACTGAACACCATTGGTTCAAAGAGGCTTGTAAGAGCGTTGATAATCCTTACCACGATTATTATATCTGGAGAAAAGGTAAGGGCAAAAACGGCAAAAAACCACCTAATAACTGGCTTTCAACATTTGAAGGTGGCGCTTGGGAATATGTACCCGAGGTTGACGAGTATTATCTTCATGTTTTCACAAAAGGTCAGCCCGACCTTAATATGGATAACCCAAAAGTCCGTGAAGAAGTTAAGAATGTTATGAAATTCTGGCTTGATATGGGTGTTGATGGTTTCCGTGAAGATGTTATTACATATATCTCAAAGAGAGAGGGACTCCCAAACGCTATTCCGATTCCTGTTGCAGCAGGTATGGAGCATTACAACTGCGGACCTCATCTTTACGAGTATCTTAAAGAATTCCACGATGATGTGCTTTCAAAATATGACTGTTTCACAGTTGGTGAAGGTCCACTTATCACTCCTGAAAAAGTTCTTCGCTTTGTTACAGAGGACGACACTCAGGTTCTTAAAACAATGTTCAGTTTTGACCATCTTGAAGCAGACTGCTTTATGACTGACTGGATTAAAACACCATTCAGCCTTAAAAAGATGAAGAAATGCTACCAGAAATGGTACGATGCTATGAATGGCAAGGGTTGGCACACACTTTATCTTGAAAACCACGACCACCCACGAATTGTTGACCGTTACGGTAGCCTTAAATACAGAGTTGAAAGTGCAAAAATGCTTGCAACAATGTGCTATCTTCAAAAGGGTACACCATTTATTTATCAAGGACAGGAAATCGGTATGACAAATATCGAACTTAAATCCATTGATGAATTCAAGGATATGATGACATTTAATAACCAAAAGACATTTGCTAAATTGGGTATTAAAGGTGACAAGTTCCTTAAAATGGCAAACGCAGGTTCTCGTGAAAATTCAAGAACTCCTGTTCAGTGGGATGACAGTGAATATGCAGGTTTCTCAACTGTTGAGCCTTGGTTTAACCTTAACCCTAACTACAAAGAAATCAATGTGGCAGCGGCAGAAGCTGACGAAAACTCAATTCTCAACTACTACCGTAAACTTCTTAAATTCCGTAAAGAACACGAGGTTGTAATTTATGGTGATTTCAAGCAGTATTACAAAGATAGTGACAAACTCTTTGTCTATGAAAGAACACTTGAAAATGAAAAAATCCTTGTTGTTTGCTCATTCTCTGAAAAATGCGTGAATTTTGAAGCACCTGCAGGTTATGAACTTTCAAAGGGTGAATTGGTACTTTCAAACTACAAACTTAACCCGATTACTCACAACTCATTTGTAACAAGACCCTATGAAACAAGAGTTTACTATTTTAAATAAGAGGTAAAAATAATGAATAACAACGGAAAACTTTCAAAGCGTATCTGGACAGGAATCCTTCTCTTTATGTTTATGGGTTCACTTGCCTGGAATGTTGAAAATATGTATTTCAACACATTCTTAAGTGACTGTGTTTATAACGAAGGTGCATTTGGTGCCAGTCTTACACTTACTGATGCTATCAATATTATGGTTACACTCTCAGCAATTACAGCAGTTGTAACTACATTTATTATGGGTACACTCAGTGAAAAACTTCGAAATCGTAAAGCATTTATTTCATTCGGTTATATTGCATGGGGTATTGTAACAGCACTTTTTGGATTTATTACAAAAGAAAATGTAGCAAATATTTTCGGACTTACTGACCCTGGTAAGATTATTACTGCTACTGCTTGGATTGTTGTAATTATGGATATGATTATGACATTTATGGGTTCAACAAGTAATGACTCTGCATTTAATGCTTGGGTAACTGATGTTACAACTCCAGAATCACGACCAAAAGTAGAAACAGCATTTACATTTATGGGCTTTATCGCTATGGCTGTAATTATGGTTGTTGGCTCAATGGCACAGAGTGGTGCAATTCCATACAGCGTATTCTTTGTAGGTATGGGTGCTGTTGTTGCAATTGTCGGTGTTTTAGGTGTATTCCTTATTGATAATCCAAAGAAATTTGAAAACGCAGAAAAGAAAAACACAAGCTATTGGGCTGACCTTTTCTATGGCTTCAGACCAAGTGTTATTAAAGAAAACAGTGGACTTTATTTAGTTCTTTCAGCGCTTTGTATTTTCAACATCGCATTCCAGGTGTTCTTCCCATATCTCTTCGTTTATCTTGGTGATGTTGTTTTACCTGCAAATGCAGGTGTAAACTTCCTTTCAGTAGGAATTATTCTTCCTGCTGTTATTGCAGTAGTTACAATCGTAGCAGGTATCGTAATTCTTATGAAAGTTGCAGAAAAGAGCAAGTCTGTTGCGTTCCTTACAAGTTCCGCTCTTTTGGTTGTAGGTCTTTTCATTCTTTCAACATCAACCCACATTCTTACAATAATCATAGGTATCGCACCGGTGCTTATCGGTTATCTTGTTCTTACAATTCAACTTGGTGCATCAACACGAGATTATACTCCACAGGATAATGTAGGACTTTTCCAAGGTATCAGAATGGTATTCTCTGTTCTTATTCCAATGGTTGTAGGACCTACTCTTGGTAATATTGCAACAAAGAATACAACAGGTGCCGAAGATGTGCTTCCAACAAAGGCAATCTTCCTTTATGCAGGCGTTGTTGCATTGTTTGTATTCATTCCTATGGTTGCACTTCTTAAAAAAGAAAAGAAAAATACAAAATAATAACAAACATCAAAAACGCCTGAAAAATGGCGTTTTTGATATTCAAAGCAAATCCGAGGTGAAATTATGAGCAATAAAAAAGGTAAACTTTCAAAGAGCGTTTGGATAACAATAGTTCTTTTTATATTTATCAGTGCAATTGTCGCTAATGTTGAGTCTATGTATCTGGGACTTTTTCTTAATGATACTGTTTTTGAAAAAGGCTCAATGGGCGCAAAAATAACATTGACTGACACCGTTAATCTTATTGCTTCATTATCGGCTGTGGTATCGGTTATTACTACCTTTGTTATTGGTACTCTCAGTGAAAAAATGAAAAACAGAAGAGTCTTTATCTCACTTGGTTTTATCACTTGGGGTACAGTAATGTTGGTTTTCAGCGGTGTGGATATACTTAAGGTGGCAGGGTTTTTAGGAATCAGTACCCTTCATGAAGCTATTACTGTCACTGCCGTAACTGTTGTTTTTTTTGCACTTATTCTGACCTTTTTGCGTTCAACAACATGTGATGCGGCTTTTAACTCATGGGTTACGGACATTTCAACTCCTGAAACATCTGCAATAATTGAAGTTATATTTACAATTATGGGTTTCGTTTCAACCGGTGTTATCACTCTGTTGGTTTCAAGTGCTCAATCGGAACTATTGGAATATAGTGAGATTTTTATTATCCTTGGTCTAGTTGCGGTAGTTTTTGGTTCTCTTGGATTTTTTCTTATAAAAAATCCACAGAAAGAAGACAATACTAAAAAAATTAAAAAATTAAGAAATGCAAAAAGATTAAATAATACAAAGAAAACAGAAAAAGAATCAACCTATTGGGCAGACATTTTTTATGGATTTAAACCAAGTGCTATTAAGGAAAATATAAATCTTTACTTAATTCTTTCCTCAGGTTGTGTTTTTAACAGTGCTTTTCAGGTATTCTTCCCATACCTTTTCATCTATTTAGCTTCAGTTGTTATTCCGGCAAATAAAGATGTTAATCTCCTATCAGCAGAGGTGATTGGTACTTTGATAATTGCGCTTGTTGCTGTAGTTTTAACTGTTCTTATTCTTATGAAGGCTTATGCAAAGAATAAAGCATTATCATTTATTCCAAGTGTCCTTTGCTTGATTATAGGTCTTTTCATTCTTTCATCAACAAAGAATATTGTGGGTATTATTATAGGCTTGGCTCCGGGACTCATAGGATACATTATTATTATGATTCAGTTTGGTGCAACTGTTCGTGATAATATCCCTAAGGATAAGGTTGGACTTTTTCAGGGCATCAGAATGATTTTTTTAGTCTTTATACCGGGAATTGTTGGTCCAACACTTGGCAATATTGCAACAAAGAATTCAAATGTTACATATATGGAAAACGGTGTTGAAAAAATTCTTCCAACAGAGGCTATGTTCCTTTATGCAGCAATTGTTGCAATACTTATTTTTATTCCAATGCTTGCATTCTTAAAGAAAGATAAAGAAAGAGCATTAAAAGAGAAAGATTAAAAGAATAAGTTTTATATGAGGTACCTTCCCAAAGGATGGTGCCTCAGTTTTTTTATGGTCTGTGGTAATACTTTTTCAATGTTAGTACTATACAAATTTGAATTTGTCTAATTCTTTTAAATGTTTTTTACTGTCCGTTTTTTTAACCACTCAAAGGTTTACAAAAAAAGCGTAAAATGATACAATGTATTTAATTGAATATGAGGTGGTTATTATGGATAAAAATAAGTTTGCAAAAACTCCTCCTATGGGTTGGAACAGTTGGGATTGCTATGGTGCAGCCGTAAACGAAGAACAACTTATGGGTAATGCAGAATATATGGCAAAATACCTTAAGGATTACGGATGGCAGTATGTTGTATGCGATATTCAATGGTACGAGCCAAAGGCGAAAAATAACGATTATAATAACTTTACTGAACTTTGTATGGATGAGTATTCCCGTCTTATTCCTGCCGTTAATCGTTTCCCATCTTCTGCAAACGGTGTTGGATTTAAGGCAATTGCCGACAAAATACATGATATGGGACTCAAATTCGGCATACATATAATGCGTGGCATTCCTCGTCAGGCAGTGCATCAGAATACACCGATTTTAGGTACGGACAAAACTGCTCGTCAGGTTGTTCATCACTTCTCTGTTTGCCCTTGGAATACGGATATGTACGGTATGTACAACTGCGAGGGTGCTCAGGCTTATTATGACTCAATCTTTCAAATGTATGCTGAATGGGGGATTGACTTTGTAAAGGTTGATGACATCTGCGTTACAGAATTCAGAAAATGGGATAACCCATATTCTGCCCGAGAAGAAGTCGAAATGATTAGAAAAGCTATTGATAAAACAGGTAGAGATATTGTTTTGAGTCTTTCTCCAGGACCTGCTGAATTGTCCGTTGCAGACCACCTTTGCGAATATGCAAATATGTGGCGTCTAACAGGCGATTTTTGGGACTGGTGGGGCAAACTTTACGAGATGTTTGAAAAATGCGAAAAGTGGGCCCCATATGTAAGGGAAGGTTGTTGGCCTGATTGCGATATGTTGCCACTTGGTAATATTTCAAGAAATGGCTCCTGTCACGGTCCGCAGGACAGATACACACAGTTTACAAAGGACGAGCAGATTACACTTATGACTCTTTGGTCAATTTTCCGTTCACCACTTATGTTTGGTGGTGAAATGCGAAACAACGATGAGTGGACACTATCTCTTATGACAAATGAAGAGGTAATTGATGTTAACCAACATTCCCACGGCGGAAAACAGATTTATCGTGACGAAGATACAATAATCTGGTCGGCAGTTTCTTTCGATAACAAACCATTGGTTGCGGTTTTCAATGTGTCCGACACAGAAAAAGAAATTACAGTTGATTTGACTAATTATGATTTAGCAGGGGAATATACTCTCCGTGATTTGTGGGCAAAGGAAGATATAGGCACAGTTAAGGATATAATTACTTGTACAGTAAACTCCCACGGTGCTGTGATTTACAAGTTGGTATAATGGATAAACCGCTCCCTCTGTGAGGGAGGGTAATTTAGATTAAAGGGGAAAAATCTATGCTCAACATTATTACAGGACGAACAGGTAGCGGTAAAACCCGATTTATTCGTTCAATGGCTTCTCAAATTGCAGATGTGCAGTCAGGAAAAGCCATAATCATTGTTCCCGAACAGTTTTCCTTTGAAACTGAAAAAGGAATGTTAACCCTTTTAGGTAATGAAAAAATAAATAATGTTGAAATCTTGAGCTTTTCACGACTTAGCGAAAGGCTCTTGTCCCAATACGGAAAACTCGAAAAAAAGATTGCCGATGACGGTGTCCGTGCTGTGCTTATGAGTCGTGCTATTGAAGCACTTGAAGATAAATTAACTGTTTTTAACCGTTATAAAAGATTTCCCCAACTTCTTCAGGAAATTTTAAGTTTCCACAAGGAAATGAAAAAATGCGGAGTCACTAACGACAATTTAGGTGAGTTTTCTGATAAGGTTAAAAAGGCATCGTTTTCTTCAAAACTTACGGAACTATCATTGATTTTTACTTGTTACGATGCTCTTTTGTCACAAAGCTTTACCGATAGCAATACTCATCTTGACTTGCTTTATGATTTGCTTTGGGATGTTGATTATTTCAATGGAAAAACCATATTTTTAGATGCTTTTTCAGGCTTTTCAGGTCAGGAATATAAGATTATTGAGCAGATTTTGCGTCAGGCGGAGGATGTTTTTGTTACCTTCTGTTGTGACACATCAAAAAATAACGGCAGATATGAACTTTTCTATAATGCCAATGTTGAAATTAAGAAACTCAAAAACATAGCAAATAGAATTGGTGTTAAAATCGCACCCGAAAAGGTTTTATACTCTAAAAAAGAGTTCAAAAAAGACGAACTCAATTTCCTTGAAGAACATATTTTCTCGGCAGATAATAACGCATACGAAAACGATGCAAATGCCATCACAATTATTCCTTGTCGAACAAAGACAGAGGAATGTCAAGTCGTAGCATCCGAGATTAAAAAACTTGTAAGACAAGAAAATCTTCGCTATCGTGATATTGCTGTAATTGTAAGAAATGAAGAAAATTATAGAAAAGATTTGGCATCTGCTTTTAGAAAATATGACATTGACTGTTTCCACGATAACCGTCAGCCCATTGACACTCAACCACTCGTTGTGTTTGTAAAATGCCTTTTAGATATTCTGGTAAAAGGCTTTGAAACGGAAACAGTTTTACGATTTTTAAAGACACAACTCTATGGTTTCACAGTTGAAGAAATCGCCTTATTGGAAGATTATTGCCTTATGTGGAGAGTCAGTCCGTCAACTTGGAAAGATATGTGGACAGAAAATCCAAAAGGCTTTGGTGAAGATTTTGATGAAACTTCACAAGCAACCCTTGATAATATAAATAATCTTAGACAGAGAGTTGTAGGACCAATTCTTTCCTTGAAAAACAAAATTAAAAATGCCGATGGTGAAACGGTTTCAAGCGAACTTTTCGCCTTCTTGCGTAATGCCCGAATTGACGAAAATCTAAGGACATTTACAACATTTTTAAATCATAACGGTGAAACTGATTTAGCTCTTGAACAGAGCAGAATCTGGAAAATACTTACAGAAATTCTTGACGGACTTTATTTCGCTCTCGGTAAGTCAAGTATATCTATAGAAAGATATTCCGAATTGTTTACAATTCTTGTAGCATCAAAAGATATGGGCGTAATTCCAAACGGCATTGATGAGGTAATTGTGGGCTCTGCTGACAGAATTCGTGCTTCTGCACCTAAGATTGTGTTCTTAATGGGCGTGAATACAGGTGTTTTTCCGGGGGAAAGTTCATCAGGTGTGCTTTTCAATGATATTGAAAGATGTGAACTTATTAAGAATGGTCTGCCCATAATCAGTAACCTTGAATATAACTCTGTCAGTGAAAATTTTATTGCTTACCACGCAGCAACCTTGGCAACTGATAAGCTTTATTTAACATACCCTGCAATTGGCAGTGATTCATCTTCACTTACACCTTCCGAAATGGTGAGTGAGGTTATTAAAATTTTCCCAAAATGCAACATACGAACAGAAAATTCCAAATTCAACCGTGTCGAAAGCCGAAATTCCGCATTTTCAGTTATGGCAGGGGAGAATGTCAAAGGTTCTGTTTTAGGTGAAACTTTAAAACAGTATTTTAAAGAAAATAACGGTGAAAATGAGCTTTCAAAACTTAAAAAAGCAGATAAAAAGGACTTTTATATTTCCGACAATAACCTTGCAACTGAATTCTTTGGTAAGAATATGTATATTTCTGCATCACGAGTTGAGAAATTCTATAAATGTCCTTTCAGTTATTTCTGTGAATATGGTCTTAAAGCCATACCGCGAAAAGAAGCTGAAGTTGATGCTGCTCTTTCAGGTACACTTATTCACCATGTTTTAGAAATTTTCTTGTCCGAAAACCCAAAGGATAAACTGAACGCATTTAACGAAAAGGATATAAAAGCAAAAATAAATATAATTATAGACAATTATATCGCAGAGAATATGGGCGGTTATGAAAATAAAGCACCATCATTTACTCGAACAGTATCACTCCTAAAAGAAACCTCATTTAAGGTTGTCAAACAGATTATTGCTGAATTTTCTCAATGTAAATTCACACCTGCCGACTTTGAACTTAGAATCAATGTTGACGGTCAAATTTCACCTTATGAAATAACTCTCGATAATGGCGGTGTAGTTAGAATTGTAGGTAGCATTGACCGTGTTGACACTTATGAAACAGCGGATAACACTTTCGTAAGAGTTATTGACTACAAAACAGGTGGCAAAGAGTTTAAATTGGGCGAAGTTTTTTCGGGACTTAATATGCAGATGCTCATTTACCTTTTTGCAATCTGGCAAAATGGTGGAGAATATTATAAAAATGTAACTCCTGCAGGAATTCTCTATTTTCAGGCTAAAAACCCAAGAATAAAATCCGACAAAATCACAAGGGATTCCGACGAGTATGACTCAAAAACTGCATCAATGCAAGAACTGAGAATGCACGGTATGGTGCTTAATAATATTGATGTTGTAACTGCTATGGAAAACGGTTGTGAGGGGCTTTTCATCCCTGTTTCTCTTGATAAAAACGGCGCGCTAAAGGGTAATGTGATTTCACTTGATGCTTTAAGTGCCTTAAAAGACAGAGTAAATAATTCTATTAAAAATATGGCAAGTGATTTGCAGAGTGGCTGTATTTCTGCTTTCCCTGTTGACGGTGGTTGCACTTGGTGTAACTATAAGGATGTGTGCAAACGAGAGGAATCCGACCCGATTAAGGAGTTGGAGGTTCCTTCATTTGACGACGCAATTTCTATATTAAGAGGTGACGAAGATGGCAAGACAATGGACTGATTCCCAAAAACAGGCAATCGAATCAAGAAACGGTACAGTCCTTGTTTCTGCTGCTGCGGGTTCAGGTAAAACTGCGGTCTTGGTTGAAAGAGTAATCGGTAGAATTACTGATACAAACAATCCTGTTGATATTGAAAAATTACTTGTTGTAACATTTACAAAGGCTGCTGCTGCTGAAATGAAAGAGAGAATTTCTGTTCGTCTATCCGAGATGATAGCGGACGAGCCTAACAATACATATCTCAAACGACAAAAAATGTATCTACCCAATGCACAAATTTCCACAATGGACAGTTTCTGTGCAAGGCTCGTTAAGGAAAACTTTGAAAAAGCAGATGTCTCACCTGATTTTACAATGATGTCCGATATTGAACATGATATATTAAAAAGAGAAACAGTAAGCGAGGTTTTGGAGGGTATTTACAGTCTTCCTGAAAGTGAAACAAGGGATTTTCTCAACCTTTTCACAAATGGCAGAAATGATGAAAACCTTATAAATTCAATCTTTGCCCTTTATGATTTTGCTATGGCATCACAGAATCCTCTACAATGGATTGAGAAATGTTTTGACCCTTATTTTGTTGATTTACCTCTTGAAAAAACTGATTGGGGTAAATTCTGTCTAAATAAAGTTGGCGATATTTTGGCGTTTGCTGATGATAAAGCTTACAATATAGTCGATGATGTACCAAAAGGCGGTAAATTGGAAATATTTATTACAGAGGAATTGTTTAAAATCAATACTACCATTTCATATATTTGGGATATGATTGATAAAGGTGATGGTTCTTGGGATGAAATCAAGGCTGAAGTCGATTCTATCGCGTTGGGCAGGTGGCCTCGACTCTCTGCTGAGGAGGTAAATCATCCCTTATGTCTTGAGATTAAAAAGCGTCGTGAAGGACTTAAAAAGTTTTATTTCGCAGTTCAGGATATAATGATTTGTACAGAACAAGAATATCGTGAGGATATAGAGTATTTAAGACCGATAGCATTGGTTTTAAAAAATTGTGTCTTAAAATTTATTGAACTTCTTAATGAGAAAAAAAGAGAAAATAATACTTATTATTTTTCTGATATTCTCCATCTTGCATTGAAGCTTTTAGTGGAATTCAATGCCGACGGAACTTATGAGAAAACTGCTTTGGCAAATGAGTTGTCCGATAATTTTGCAGAAATTTTAATTGACGAATTTCAGGATACCAATGAGGCACAGGATACCTTGTTTTCTGTTATCTCCAACAATAACGAAAATAAATTTATGGTTGGCGATGTAAAGCAAAGCATCTACCGTTTCCGTCAGGCTATGCCTGAAATCTTTATGGGATATAAGGACGGTTTTGAACCATATAAGGATAATAATTATCCTGCCACAATAAGCCTTGACCGAAATTTCAGGAGCCGAAAGGGTGTAGTTGAAGGTATCAATTTTTTCTTTGACTTTTTTATGACAAAAAAATTAGGTGGTGTTGAATACTCTAAGGACGGAGAAAAGCTTGTGTTTGGTGGTAGTTACGAGGAAAGAGATTCTGCAGATGTGGCAGTGCATCTTGTTGATACGGATAAATCAAGGGGTACAGATTTAGAAGCAGAGGCTCGTCATATAGGTAATATAATAAAGGACCTTGTGGAAACGGGCACTCTTGTAGGTAAAAAGGGTAAGGAAAGACCGATTAAGTATAGTGATATCTGCATACTTATGAGAGCCGTTAAGGATAAAGCACCTGTAATTGCCCGTGAACTCAGCGAGATGGGAATTCCTGCCCATTTTCAAAAGCAAGGCGGATTTTTTGAAAGTCGTGAAATCGTAACACTAATTTCAATGCTTAAGGTAATCGACAATCCCGTACAGGATGTGCCGCTTATATCCGTTATGCTTTCTCCGTTGTTCCCATTTACGGAAGACGATTTGGCAAGGTATCGCTGTGACCAAAGAAAGGGCAGTTTTTACTCTGCTTTGAAAGAGCAATATGATAAAGACAGCAAGGTCAAAGAGTTTTTTGATTTACTGTCAATTCTTCGTACCTTGTCTGTCACAATGGATATAGGCAGTCTTATCCGTCGAATTCTTGAAATAACATCCTACGACAGTATTGTGGGTGCTATGGATAACGGTGAAAGGCGAGTTCTTAATATTGAACTTTTAATAAATTATGCAGAGGGCTATGAGTCCTCAGGTGGTTTAGGCCTTTCGGGATTTATCCGTTTTCTTGATAAAATCCGTAAGAACAATAAGGATTTAGAAGGCGCAAGTGAGATTTCAGAGAACGATGATGTTGTAAGAATTATGTCCATCCATAAGAGTAAGGGCCTTGAATTCCCCGTTGTTTTCGTTGCGAATTGCTCATCTGGCTTCAATGTTGCAGATTACAATAAAGTAAGAATGCATCGTGATTTAGGCGTAGGCTTTACAAGATATTTTGCAAATCTCAACAAGGAATTACCAACACAACCATACAGTACGATTAAACTTGCAAATAAATACGAGGAAACATCAGAATTAATTCGTTTGCTTTATGTGGCAATGACGAGAGCGGAAGAAAAACTTTATCTTGTAGGTTCGATGTATAATTGGGATAAAAAGATAGATGAATTATACTACACATATTATTCTGATTATGGTGACAGGGAACTTCCTTTGCTTTTAATAAATAACTTTATGCAGTGGATTTTACTTCGTATGCTTTGGCATCCAAATATGGGATTAAAGCGAGAGTTTAAATTTTGCTATGAGGTTCCTGAATATTATGCTCCAAAAATCGAATTCACTCTTATAGAAAAGCTTGACGAAACCTATGCTGAAGAAACTGAAAAAGCAGTATATGCTGTTGACAATGAAATGTTAAACGAGATTAGCGACAGACTTTCTTTTGAGTATCCGTTTTCGAATGTTTCTTCCGTACCAATCAAATATGCAGCGTCATCAATGGATAGGGAAGAAAATCTTAAATATCTTGCAACTGAAAATCCTGCATTTTCAGGTTCAGGCGAATTAACACCTGCACAAAGAGGAACATTACTCCATAGATTTATGGAAATTTGCGGCCTTACACAAATCAAAACCGATTTGGCAGGAGAAATAGAAAAAGCAGTTAAAAACAACATTTTCACACAAAAAGAAGCAGATGCCTTAAATGTGTCTGCCATTGAGAAATTCTTATCAAGCGACTTGTATAAGAGAATTACAACTGCTGAAAAATACATCCGTGAGCAAGAATTCTCAATGTCAATTCCCGTTTCTCTTGTCAATAATTCGTTACCTGACGAAATAAATGAAAAGGTTATTGTTCAGGGTGTTATTGACGGATTAATTATTAACGGAAACACAGGGGAAATAGTTGACTATAAAACGGACAGAGTTAATAGTGAAGAAGAACTTTGTGAGAGATATAAAGGGCAGATGAGTATTTACAAAAAAGCAGCGGAAGAATGCTTTGGACTGCAAAATGTGACAGTAACTTTATATTCCTTCCATCTTTCAAAAGAAATTTCTGTAAAACTTTAAAAAAACTCTTGATTTTTAGAGAGTGTTGTGCTAAACTTATTAGGCTATGTAAATAAGTACTGAAAGAGGTGACAATTGTCATGAAACAGGGAATCCATCCTGAGTACAAAACTGTAACAGTTAAATGCGCTTGCGGTGCAACATTTGAAACTCGTTCAACTAAAGATGATTTGAAGGTTGATATCTGCTCAAATTGCCACCCATTCTTCACAGGTAAGCAGAAGCTTGTTGATACAGGCGGACGTGTTGACAGATTTAACAAACGTTACAATCTCTCTAAATAATTTTAGACGACATTACGGTGGTACAAAATTTGTGCCACCTTTTGTTTTTTGTCGTAACCACCTCATAAATCTTTGTCACAATTCTCACCGGATATTTTTCCGTCATAACTCGTCCAAAATACTCGATAAGACACAAAGTATTATCTCCGTTTTTTGACGGCTCTGACGAAAAACTATCTCGCTGATAATCGCAACACGATTTACTCAGTGGTTACTATGAGATAAAGAATTTTAGTTTTATTACAATTTTCAATGGCTTCTTTTCCGTCATATAATAGGGGGCTTTAAAATGCCAAAAGAATACAGAACGGTTAAAGAATTTAATAGTGATGAATACATCGTGAAGCGTTCCAGATTTATTGGCTACGCTAAACCCGTTGTGTCCGTCGAAGAGGCAAATGCTTTTATCGCAGAAATCAAAGCAAAGCATTGGGATGCAACACATAATGTTCACGCCTATATTCTTCGTGAGGGTGGAATAAAGAGATACTCTGACGACGGTGAACCACAGGGGACTGCAGGTGTGCCTTGCCTTGATGTTTTAGAAAAAGAAAATTTAGTTGATGTTTGCGTTGTGGTAACCCGATATTTTGGTGGTATTCTTCTTGGCGGTGGCGGACTTGTCCGTGCCTATTCCCACAGTGCTAAAATAGGTGTTGAAAGTGCAAAGATTATCACTATGGCACACTGCCTTGATATGGCGGTTGAATGTGACTATACATTCTATGGCAAATTAAACGATTTTCTTTCACGAGAGGAAACAGCGATTTTAGATACTGAATTTACTGACAATGTTAAAGTATTTTTTAGAATAAAAAGTGAAAATAAGAATAACATTAATGCAAAACTTATCGAATTAAGTAATGGAAGGGTTTCTTCCACAGTTATTTCAGAGAATTTTTGTGAATTTTAAATTTTTTTATAAAAAAATAAAGGGTTTTTGTTTTTTTCTGCGTATATATAATTAGAAGGGTAAATTTTTAGCCCAAAAAGGAGGCATTTTAATGACTGTAAGAGAAAAAATTGAAAACAATGAAAGAATATTGTTGTCAGATAAAGCCTGTCTTAGTGTTAACTCAAAAGGCAGAGAAACAGCAGAAGAAAAATGCTCCTTGAGAACTGATTTTCAACGAGATAGGGACAGAATTATTCACTCCAACTCGTTCAGAAGGTTAAAGCATAAAACTCAAGTTTTCTTGTCACCCGAGGGCGACCATTACAGGACAAGACTTACTCACACTCTTGAGGTGTCACAGATTGCAAGGACTATTGCAAACGGTCTTTCCCTTAACGGAGATTTGACTGAGGCTGTTGCCCTTGGTCACGATTTGGGTCACACTCCATTCGGTCACGCAGGTGAAAGAGCACTTAATTCCGTTTTTCCCGGTGGATTCCGTCACTATGACCAGAGTTTAAGAGTTGTGGAAAAACTTGAAAAAAACGGCAAAGGGCTTAATCTTACATATGAAGTCCGCGATGGTATCGTCTGTCACACCCGTGGTAAAGAGGCAGATACTCTTGAGGGTAGAATAGTTAAACTTGCCGATAAAATCGCATATATAAATCACGATATTGACGATGCAGTTCGTGCAGGAGTTATGTGTGAAGAGGATATTCCTCTCGAAATCCGTAAAGCACTTGGATTTAAAAAGTCTGCAAGAATCAATACAATGGTTTTAAATGTTGTAGAAAACAGTGTGGATAATATTATTTTCTCACCGGATGTTCAGCAACCTTTTGACGAACTTCACGCCTTTATGTTTGATAAGGTTTACACAAACCCCGTTTGTAAGGGCGAGGAAAGCAAGGCTGTTGATATAATTCTTCGTCTTTATGACTATTTCTTAAAGAATCCCGAAAGAATTCCAAAAGCCTACCATTACATAATTGAAAATGAAGGTGTGGAGAGAGCTGTCTGCGACTATATCGCAGGTATGAGCGACCGTTATCTTCTTGTAGTTTATAAAAATATATTCATCCCCGATTCCTGGGTTGATGTGGGACTTGAGGAGGGATAGTATTGGCATTATCAGATGATTTTTTACAGGAACTTCGTAACCGTGCCGACATTGAAAGTACTATTTCTTCCTATGTCAACTTAAAAAGGGCAGGGCGGATAAGTAAAGGTCTTTGCCCGTTTCACGGTGAAAAAACCGCATCCTTTACTGTTTATCCCGATACACAGTCTTATTACTGTTTCGGTTGTGGTAACGGTGGCGATGTAATAACATTCATTAAGAATATTGAAAATCTTGATTATATTGATGCTGTCAGGTTTCTAGCGGACCGTGTGGGCCTTGATATGCCCGATGAAAATAGTTACGACAGCACAATGAATAAACGACGACTCCGTATGTTGGAGGCTAATCGCGAAGCAGCAAGGTTTTTCCATAATGTTCTTAAAACCAATGACGGTACAGTGGGTTACAGATATTTTAAGAACAGAGGACTTTCGGACGATACAATCCGTAAATTTGGTTTGGGCTTTGCACCTGATTCATTCAATGCACTAACTAATCATCTTATAAATTTAGGATACACAAAAGATGAACTTGTCTACGCAAACCTTGCAAGGCGTTCACAGAAAAATCCTAATAATATCTATGACAATTTCCGTAATCGTGTTATGTTCCCCATCATTGATGTTAAAGGAAATGTAATTGCCTTTGGCGGACGAGTTATGGATGATTCAAAGCCTAAATACCTTAACACCTCGGATACTCTTGTTTACAAAAAGAGTATGGGTGTGTTTGCCCTTAATCTAGCAAAGAAAAGCGGTAAGGATAGCCTGATTTTATGTGAGGGTTATATGGATGTTATAGCACTACATCAGGCAGGCTTTACAAATGCTGTTGCGGGACTTGGCACAGCTCTTACAAGTGAACAAGCACATTTACTTTCGCGCTATGCATCAGAAATTCTAATTTCTTATGATGCAGACGAAGCAGGTCAAAAAGCAGCTGCGAGAGCTTTGACAATTTTTAAAAACACAACTGCGAAGATTAAAATTCTTCGTCTTAGCGGTGGTAAGGACCCGGACGAGATAATTAAGAATTATGGTGTTGAAAAAATGAAAGCCATAATTACAGGTGCTGCCAACGAGGTTGAATTTGCACTTTTACGAGAGCATAGCAAATATGATTTGGCAAGTGACGATGGTAAACGCCAGTATCTTCAAGCGGCAATTAAAGTTCTTTCGGGGGTCGGTGCTATTGAACTTGAAATTTATGCCTCCCGAATTGCCAACGAATTATCTGTGGCAAAAGAAGTAATTATTTCCGAGGCGAAGCGCCAGGCTAGAAAGAATACAGTTGTGGATAGAAAAAAGGAATTCACCCAGATTCAACGACAAGAGGATATTCTGGATAAGCTTAACCCTCAAAGAAAATCGTTCTATCGCGGTGCAAAAGCCGAAGAAATGCTCATAGCCCTTGTTATGGCGAATCCGGAATTCCTTAGTGGAGTTGATGAAAAAATCTCTTATGAGGACTTTGTAACAGACTTTAATAAACGGATTTTCAAGGCAGTTACGGACAGACTCCGTCAGGGCAAATCTGCTGAAATATCATTCCTCTATGGTGAACTTACGGAGGATGAAATCAGCGCAGTTGCAAAGATTCAGACAATCTCACATACTCTTAAAAACACTATGGCAGAGTGTGTGGATTGTATAAATGTAATTTTAAATGAAAAAAATAAGAAAAGCCTTAAAGATGTAGATGTGGAAAACATCAGTGATGAGGATTTCTTAAAATTTTTTAAATAACTTTTTTAAAAGTGAAGGAGAAAACAATGGAAAGTATTGATAAGAAATCAGCTTTAAAAGCCTTGGTTGAAAAGGGTAAGGCAGTGGGTAAACTCACTACTCAAGAAATCGACAACGCAATATTGGAACTTGATATTGAAATGGAAGAACTTGATAAACTCTATGAGCTTATTGAGGCAAACAATATCGAACTTATTGACGACCTTGGTGATATGGCTCACGATGCAATCACTGATGAAACAGATATGGCAAAGAGTGACGACGGTGGTGAGGGTGATTCCAAAACTCTCGTTATGGACGACCCTGTAAGAGTTTATCTTAAAGAAATTGGTCGTGTACCATTGCTCACATCAGAAGAAGAAATTGAACTTGCAATCCGTATTAATGAGGACGACAAAAAAGCAAAACAAAGACTTGCCGAGGCAAATCTTCGTCTTGTTGTAAGTATTGCAAAAAGATATGTTGGCCGTGGAATGCAGTTCCTTGATTTGATTCAGGAAGGAAACTTAGGTCTTATTAAAGCCGTTGAAAAGTTTGACTATACAAAGGGATTTAAGTTCTCAACATATGCTACTTGGTGGATTAGACAGGCCATTACCCGTGCTATTGCTGACCAGGCAAGAACAATCCGTATTCCTGTTCATATGGTTGAAACTATCAATAAAGTTAAAAAGACAAGCAGCCAGTTGCTTCATAAAAACGGTCACGACCCGTCAGCAGAAGAAATTGCAGAAGAACTTGATATGGCTCCTGATAAGGTTCGCGAAATTCTTCGTCTTGCACAGGAACCTGTTTCTCTTGAAACACCAATCGGTGAAGAGGAAGACAGCCATTTAGGTGACTTTATTCCTGACGATGAAGCACTTTCACCTGCAGACGCAGCATCAATATCACTTCTTAAGGAGCAACTTGCAGAGGTGCTTAAAACACTCACTCCTCGCGAGGAAAAAGTTCTCTCCCTCCGTTTTGGACTTGAGGACGGTCATCCAAGAACACTTGAAGAAGTAGGTAAGGAGTTCAATGTTACTCGTGAGCGTATCCGTCAGATTGAAGCAAAGGCTCTCAGAAAGCTTCGCCATCCAAGCAGAAGTAAAAAACTTCGCGACTTCCTTGATTAAAATTTGAACAAAAAATATCCCTGTACTAATTAAAGTACAGGGAATTATTTTTGTCTGTTTGAACTTATTTGTTCTTTTTAGCAGCTTTCTTAGCAGCCTTTTCAGCCTTGAGTTTAGCAGTCATCTCATCTTTTTCTTTTTGCTTTCTCAAAACTTCTTCTTTGTCACCTGCAATCTTTGCTTCATAACGAACTTTTGCATCGTCGTAAAGAGCCATGATTTCATCAAGATGAGTATAGTTTTCTTTCTGAACAAGAAGTTTTTCAGCATCAAGATAAGGCTTTGCAGCACGGTTGAAACGAGCATGTTTATTCATTTCGTCTTTAGCATTAGCTTGTGCAATTTTCTTTTCTAACTCAATCTTTTTGATTTCTGATTTAAGTTCAGCAACAAGTGCCTTATCTTTTGCCTTTTTGGCATCTTTAAGCTTAGAATAAAGGTCTTTAAGAATTATATCGCATTCATCTTCTTTGTTGAAACAGTCTTCAAGAATAGTGAAGTCAGGCTGAACAAATTCTTCAATTGTTGGGAAATTCTTTTTGATTGTCTTATAAGAATCCTTTTTCTTTTTAGCAATTTCAATAAGGAATTTGCGAAGTTCTTTATCTTCTTCTGTAGATTTTGGCATAGCCTTTGCTGATGCTAACTCTGATACGATTTCGTCATAGTTTGCATTGAAAAGGCCTTCAAGTCCACCTTTAAGAACGGGTTCATTTGCCTTAACCTGTGCTTCGTATAATGGTGATGAGAACTTATTAAGTTCTGCACAAACCATTTTAGAAATAGCGATTTCTTCGTTGAATGTAAGAGCCTCTTTATATGCTTTTTTAGCAGCCTTGCGTTCAGCTTTATCTTTAATGGATTTGTAATCACTTTTAGAAACTTTCTTTTCTTGGGCATTCGCATATTCTTTTGCCTCTTTGATGATTTCAACTGCTTCAACAAGTCTTCCGTCATCAATAATGCCGTTTCCGTAGTCTTCAAACAAAGCTCTGATTCTAAGAATACGGACAATACTTTTTTGCTGAACTTCTTTAAGGTCATAGAAGAAATATGGAACCATATTAAGGAAAGCGCCAAATGCAGCCATAAGCACAAGAGTACCTATAATTTTTTCAAGAAGTCCAGGTTCACCGGTTGTTACATCAAGTATGTCATAAGGACTTTCATAACCATTGGTTTCTGTGATTCCGTATGACTCATAAACAACAGGAAGAACAAGAGATGTGACAAGTGTTACCACGTTACCGATAGTTTGGACTGTTGAGAACATACCGTCAATACGTTCACCTGTTTTGTACTGATGATAGTCTCTGATATCCGCCTGAATAGCAGGAGTTGTAATCTGTTCAAAAGCACCGAAGAGCCAGTTGAAGTATACGCACACAGCAATCCAATAAATATTTGTTTTGTTGAGTCCAATGGCAAGGATACAGAGAATATTCATAAAGTTAACACCAAGAAGGACTTTTTTCTTACCGAATGCACGAATACAGAATGGAGCAATAATCATACCCCACATTGAAGCGTTACCAACAATAGTGTTGATAATTCCCATTGTTGTACCGTTACAAGCATGACCATAGGTGTATACCCATGACATAATCTGGCTATATGCACCTTCAAGGAAACCGAGCCAGCCAGCAAGAGCAATAATCCAGAAATACTTGTTCTTTGCAACAGCTTTGAAAGCATCTATAAAACGCACCTGAGCAACTCTTGTTTTTGCCTGAACAATCTTTTCTTGTGTGTTTACATAAACAATGCAAGAAAGTGCAAAGCCAAGAATAGCAAATACAGGATAACCAATTCGGTAAACTTTGATATCGTACATATCGTCGTTTGCAAAAGTTTGAGCTATGATAGGAAGAACGATGTTTGCGATAGAAGGAGCTAAAGAGTAAACAACGCTCTTAATTGAAAGAACATCAGTTCTTTCCTGTGTATTAGGAGAAAGTACATGAATAAGGTTAGTGTAAGAGTCGTTGAAGAAACTGAAGAAGAACTGTAATAAGAAGTTCATCAAAAGAACAACAATACACTTTGCTACATAACCCATAAGCACGGGATTACCTAGTTCGTCATGATATGCAACTTGCGGGAACCAGGTGTTAAGTTGCTCATAGGGAAACCAAACATATGCCAAAGCAATAAGAGCAGTAGGAATACCCATTGAAATAAGGTAGGGTCTGTATTTACCGGCTTTATTTCGCGTATTGTCAATCATGTTTGCTCTGATAGCGGTGAGCGGAATACTGGCAATAGTAGCGATTATGTAAAGAATATACATATGGGTAGGGGCAATACCGATAGCATCACCAATAACCATGTTGTTGGTGTTCAACGCAAGTTGGTTACCCATATAAATCAAGAAATATGCACCGATACCGCCACCGGCATAAGAAACTATTTCTTTAAAGGTCATATAACGACCGGGCATTGGAATATTCCAATAAACTCGAAAATCAGAAACTTTCGATTTGATTGTTTGAGCTAAACTCATTTTTTGCACTCCTTTAATTAGTATTTTGCATACTCAATTATTTTAGCAAAAATAGAACTATCTTTCAATCTAAATTTTAATTTTTAACAAAAAATGAATACGAAAATACGATTTTCGTTAAAAATCACCAAATTATTAAATCTCAAACTGTGCAATATGCCCTATGGAATAAATTAATATTTCACCCTATTTTATTGATTTTTTCTATTGACAAATCGGTGTTTAAGAGTAATAATAAATATATTATAATCTATTCGGTAGGTAAGGCTACCACAGGGATACGGATTACTGCCGCGAAGCGATGGAGACATCGCAAGTTGGTTAACAAGTCACATCGAAAAAACAAGGTGTAATTTAATGTAATTTCATCGCCCTGCGAAGCTAAAGCTTGAACGAAATGCAAGGAGTTATTGACTGCATTATTGCGTTTGAGCATAGATGTGGTCTTTTTTATTTTATTTTGAAGGAGTGAAAATTGTGGATACGTACCGAAGTACAACAGCGAAACCCCCGAGTATTTATGCGGACAGTGTCTGCAGTTTTTAAAATACTCGCCGAGTTTCACAAGCCTATTTTATGAAAAGGAGTTGTGAAAAATGGAAACTTATGAAGTTTTAACTGAACTTTTACGAAACAAAAATTGGAAAGCGTTAAAAGAATTGCTTGATGAGATGAATGAGCAAGATATTGCCGAAATCTTTATGGAGCTTGAAGAACGCGACCTTACACTTATTTATCGTTTACTTAATAAAGAGTTGGCTGCAGAAGTTTTTGTTAATATGGAACCTGAATATCAGGAACAACTGATTTGTGCATTCAGTGACTCGGAACTTCGTGAAGTTCTTGATGAACTTTATGTGGACGATGCTGTTGACCTTATTGAGGAGATGCCTGCAACACTTGTAAAGCGTATTTTAAAGCATACTGACCCTGATACCCGTAAGAGCATTAACGAAATTCTTAAATACCCAGAGGATTCAGCAGGTAGTATTATGACTATCGAGTATGTTGACCTTAAAAGGGGAATGACTGTTGCTGACGCATTCACAAGAATTCGCAGAACGGGTGTTGATAAGGAAACGATTTATACCTGCTATGTAACTGACAGTAAAAGAAAGTTAAAAGGTTATGTAACAGTCAAGGATTTGCTTCTTGCAGACGAAAATGCTGAAATTCGTGAGGTTATGGAAGATAATGTGATTTCTGTAACCACATACGAGGATAAAGAGGTAGTTGCAGACCTTTTCCAAAAATATGACTTGGTTGTTCTGCCGGTTGTTGACGGGGAGAATCGTCTTGTTGGTATTATCACAGTCGACGACGCTATCGATGTTTTGCAGGAAGAAATCACGGAAGATATGGAATTGATGGCTGCTATTACGCCAACTGACAAGCCATATCTCAAAATGGGCGTTTTTGAAAATTTTAAAAAGCGTATCCCATGGCTTATGCTTTTAATGGTTTCTGCAACCTTTACTGAAAGAATCATCACACATTTTGAGGGTGCATTGACCGCTTGCGTGGCGCTTACAGCCTTTATTCCAATGCTTACAGGTACTTGCGGTAACTGTGGTAATCAGTCATCATCAACAATCATCCGTGGATTGTCACTTGGTGAAATCGAATTTAGAGATACATTCAAGGTTATCCTTAAAGAGTTTTTAATTGCGTTGGCTTGTGGCGTTGCACTTGCAATTGTAAATTTTGCGAAGTTGATGATTTTTGATGATATCGGTTGGCAAATGGCACTTGTTGTAAGTGTAACAATGATTGCGGCTGTTGTGTTCGCAAAAGTTGTTGGTTCAGTATTACCTGTTATAGCGAAAAAAATAGGCTTTGACCCTGCTGTTATGTCAAGCCCGTTTATTTCAACCATTGTGGATGCTGTAACTCTTTTAATTTACTTTGCAATAGCATCATCAGTATTGAATATATAAAGTTTAGCGGTGAGCTTAACGGCTTACCGTTTTTTTTATTGATTTGAATTGATATATGGTGTATTATAAAGAATAATATACTGATTATATTTTGGAGTAGCAAATGAAACTTAAGGATTTGTATTATCGTATGAAATATCGTTCAATAAAGACGAAGGACGGGGCAATCGGAATAATCTGCACCGATAATAAAAAGAAGAATGAATTTGACAAAAAAGTTGATGAACTAAGCAAAATTACAATCCCTTGTTACAAAACAAATTCGCAAGTAATCACTTACATTAAAGAAAAATACAACTTTCAGCAAGTGGTCAATTCTGATAAAAAACTTGAGAATTACAAGGTGAATTATATTTTAGGAAAGCATCCCGAACTTTTAAGTAAATCACAAAAAAACTATCCGCAAAATGCAAGTCGGCAAGCAATCCTTGAAATTCACGAGCATAACGAAAAAGTGTTTGAAGAAGCAAGAAACTATCCTTTTGAAAAACTTAATTTAGATATTGAAATGTACAAGATGGTTTATTCTTTGAATGACGATATTGAAGTTGAGTTTAATATAATTGCTGATAACACGAATGACGAAATCTCTGGTAGTGCATCAATGACGAATGCTAAACGTACTGAAGCAGATGCAAGAATAGTCCACAGTATTCTCAACGATATAACCATCTACAAAGGAGTAAAGCAAGAGGATATTGACAACAAAACAATGAAGTTTATCTGCTATGCATCAGCGGTTTTGAATAATGAGTAAAACAATAACCCTATGTTCTTAAAAGGGAACATAGGGTTTTATCATACTTATTTTTCAAAATTATAACTGTCTATAATTTTTTCAATTTCGTGTTCTGCTACTTCAAAAAGTCGTTTGCCTAAATTAGTGTAATATTCATCCTTGCCTTCGCCACAAAGCATTGCAAAAGAAACACCAATATTTTTCGAGATATCAACAGCTTTTCTTACGGCAAGGTAGTAGAAACTGTATTCAGCGGCATCATCAAGCCTGTCGTAAAACGCGGCAGCCTTTTTTATTACTGTGTCATACAAGGAATTAACTGCGGTGTTTGACAAAAGAGTAGCAGGGAGGAGATGGTTAATACAATATTCAGCAGTAAAGATAAGAAGAACCTTAATGTGGTACATATCGTCTTCGTCCCGCTTGATTTTGCCTACTTCTGCTTCAAGCTGGGAGAGTAAACTTGGCTCGTCAACAAATATTTCAGCAAGATGCTTACCAAGTTCTTTTGCTTTTAGAATATTACCATTACTTCTGTGTTTTGTCATTTCAGCAATAACAGCAACTTCACCTGAGAACTCTGTGGGAGTTTCACTGTCGTTAAAAATTTTCATATCACTATCGTCAAAGAGCATATTAACCCTCCTTACTTTAATTTTTGCTTGTAATAATATATTATTCAGCAGCCTGCTGAGCAGCTAATTTTTTTTGTAATCTTTTCTGTTTTGATTTATATGTAAGTAATGAGTGTAAGCAATCGTCAGGAGTTGAGTAGTCACCTAATGAAACCTTGTATTCATTATAAAGTCCGTGGAAATCGCTACCGCCGGTTGCAAGAATTTTCTTTTTAGAAGCATATTTTTTAAGAATTGCCTGTTCTTCTTCGTTTGCACTTGGATGGAAAACTTCAATTCCGTCAATACCATATTCAATATAATCGTCTAATATGTCAACACAGCCACTTTTTACAGGATGAGCAAGGATTGCAACACCTCCTGCGGTGTGAATAGCATCAATAACATCTTTAACACTCTCATATTTTGGAACAACAAGAATATTATCTTCGCTTTCTTTGGTGAAAAGGGATTTGTACAAATCACCATTGAATGAATCAGTATAACCACATTCCATAAGAGCCTGCATAATGTGTTTCTTGTAAAGGTTTGTTGAGCCTGTTGCACACTTCATAATAAACTCTGTTGTGATGGGAAAACGCTTTGCAGTTTGAAGCATCATAAAATGACCTGCTTTTTTACGGGCTAAAGAGTTTCTTTTGCAAAGACCTTCAAGCATATCCGGGGAGTCAGCAAGATAACAGAGAATATGAACATTTTTTTCATTTTTTTCGTCAGTTGCAGATAATTCAACACCGGGAATAACCTGAATTCCTTGACGAGCACCAATTATTTTACCACGGACAGTACCTGCAAGGCAGTCGTGGTCTGTAATTGCAATAGTTTCAAGGCCTTTTTTCTTCGCAAGTGCAATAAGGTCTTCAATGCCCAATGTTCCATCCGATAATCTTGTGTGACAATGTAAATCTCCGCTCAAAACTAAACCCTCCAAAAAACAACTATCAAACTGTGTCTAAAAAAGCGTATAATTACCTCAATATATAATACAAGTATACAATAATTTTGTGGAAAAATCAAGAAGTAATGGAAAAATTGTTTAAAAATAACTAAAAGGACTTGGTTTTTGTGTAAATAGTAGAAAATATAGAATAAAATTCGTTTGTATGCACAAAGGAATAAAGCTGTTTGTTTGCAGAGGGTTAACTGTTCAGTAACAAATATTTCAGTAAATTGGAGTTTGTCTGGATGAATAATTCGAATTTCCCAACATCATTGGATTAAAAAAGAGACAACACATTGTGCTGTCTCTTTCTGAATTATTTGAGATACTTACCGTATTTCATTTGGTTTTTGATGTAACCAATAAGAAGGATAATAAGGAGTGGGATTAAAAGAATAAGCACAAGGAGAATTGTAATTATTACAATTGGAAGTCCTTTTTTACTATCTTTAACTGTTGTTGGTTTTTGTGGTGGCTCCGGCAAAGGACCAACCTCGTCGCCTTCGTATACGGGCATTATCGGCATTATTGCGTCATAAGAGGGAATGCCTGCATTGTAAAGTAACGGCTCAACAATTCCACGGACTGTGTCTGAAACCTTAATAAGTTTTTTAAGCGGAATATGTAACACTTTGATGATTGAATCAATAATGTTAATAAGTCCTATTGCGATTTTGTATTCATTATCGTCAGGAGTGTAAAGGTTTTTGCCACCATAAAGGTTAAGTACAAGGTCAACAATAAAATCAACTACACCTTTATCTTTAATATCAGCGTAATCTTCCTTTGCAAGCCCTGTTTCAGCCCTTGTCCAGTTCCCAACAGTACCGATTTTTAGTTTATTAAGGAATTTGAATATTGGTTTTAAAATCCAACCTATTTTATAACTTACTTTTTTCTTGATACTGATTGCAGTTGCCATATCAGCAAACTTGTCAATATCTTCACCTGCAGCTTTAATCACATCTCTAATCATACCAATCATATGGTCAGCAAGATATGTCTGTAAGTCCTTGCCGTTGGTGTCAAATTTCACAGGCTCAGTAATCAAATCGGTGGTTGTTGTAACAACATTGTTGTCAGCATCAAAAACAACTGTTCTGATTGTGCCGGGATAACCAACTGTTGAAGCAGTGGAAATATCGTAGAAATAATTGCCCTTTGGACTCACATGTTTATCAATATCATGAACATGAGTGTGACCTGTAAGCATAAACTGAACACCAAGGTCTGCAAGTTGTTCACGGCGAATTTCATAGTCTCCCATCATATCGCCTTTGCCTATGATTTCGTACATAGGTGAGGGGGCGATAAGTGGATGGTGAGTCATAGCAACGATAAATTGACCATTCGCTTTTGCGTCAGCAATCTGTTCTTTAATCCATTCAAAAAGCTCATCGGAAAAACCGCTTTTGCCATTTAAGTTTGTGTCGTCGTTAAGGGCAAAAAGACGGTATCCGTCAGCCAATTGAATGATATAAGACATACTCTCTCTGTGAACAGCGAGTGCCTCGTCAGGGCCGAATTCTTTATACATATCAAAAAGTTCTTCGCGTTTTGCAGCAGGTACAGGGACTCTTTCATATTTATCGTATTTGTGAGTCTGACCGTCCCATTTATAGTCGTGGGTTGCTGTGAGAACATAAACTCTTTTACCTTTTTCTTTAAGGGCACGGAGCATTTCGATAAACTCGTAATGTGAATCATAATCACCATTACTTGTTGTGTCACCAGAAAGAAGAACAATGTCTGTTCTCTCGTCCTTTGCAATCTGCGAAAATGCTGCTTCAAGCATTTCAGCTGCCTCTGCTAATAAAACACCACTTTTGTTGTTGGCAATTTCGTAAGCCTCACCTGATGTACCTAATTTTTTTGAATAATAATGCGTGTCGGTAATAACCGTTACGGTAAGCGGATTTCTCATAATTATCTCACCTTATTATCAATTTCTTCCTTAAGCATATTTGCAAAGTCATCAAAGTTCATTGAACCAATGTCACCCTGACCGCGTTTGCTTACGGAAACTGTGCCGTCTTCAACTTCTTTGTCGCCAACGATAACCCAATATGGAAGTTTCTGAAGACGGGACTCACGGATTTTGTAGCCTGTCTTTTCGCTTCTGTCATCAACAGTAACGCGCATACCCATCTTTTCGAGTTCCTTTTTGATTTCAAATGCCTTATCGTGATGACGGTCAGCAATAGGAAGAATTCTAACCTGTTCAGGAGCAAGCCAGAGTGGGAATGCACCTGCATATTTTTCAATAAGAAGAGCAAGTGTACGCTCGTAACAACCGATTGATGTTCTGTGAATAATGTATGGGTTTTTCTTTGTGCCGTCTTTGTCTGTGTATTCCATACCAAATTTTTCAGCAAGAAGTTGGTCAACCTGAATTGTAATGAGTGTGTCTTCTTTGCCGAATACGTTCTTAATCTGAATGTCAAGCTTAGGACCGTAGAAAGCAGCCTCGTCAATACCGATTGAGTATTTAATTCCAAGGTGGTCAAGGATTTTGCCCATAATACCCTGTGCTTCGTCCCATTGTTCCGGAGTACCGATGTATTTTTCCTTGTTGTTTGGGTCCCATTGTGAGAAACGGAATGAAACATCTTCATAAAGACCGAGTGTCTGAAGCATATAGTTAGCAAGCTCAAGACAACCTCTGAATTCGTCTTCAAGCTGTTCGGGAGTACACATTAAGTGACCTTCTGAAATTGTGAACTGACGAACACGGATAAGTCCGTGCATTTCGCCCGATGCTTCATTACGGAAAAGAGTTGATGTTTCGTTATATCTTAATGGTAAATCTCTGTATGAACGAGGACGGTTAAGATATGCTTGATACTGGAATGGACAAGTCATTGGACGAAGTGCAAATACTTCTTCGCCTTCTTCCTCTTTAGCAGGGTCGCCAAGTACAAACATACCGTCAAGATAGTGGTCCCAGTGACCTGAAACCTTGTAAAGGTCGCTCTTTGCCATAAACGGTGTCTTTGTGAGCAACCAACCGCGTCTTTGTTCCTCGTCTTCAACCCAACGCTGAAGTGTCTGAATAATTCTAGCACCTTTAGGAAGCATAATCGGAAGACCTTGACCGATAAGTTCACTTGTTGTGAAAAGTTCAAGTTCACGACCTAATTTGTTGTGGTCGCGTTTTCTTGCTTCTTCAAGTTGTGCTAAATGCTCGTCAAGTGCTGACTGCTTTGGAAATGCAGTTGCATAAATTCTCTGTAGCATCTTGTTCTTTTCGTTACCTCTCCAGTAAGCACCTGTACAAGCTGTGAGCTTAAATGCCTTAACTGCACCTGTTGACATAAGGTGAGGACCTGCACAGAGTTCTGTGAAATCACCCTGTTTGTAGAATGAAATTGGCTCGCCCTTGTCAGCGTGTTCATTGATAAGTTCAACCTTGTATATTTCGCCCTTTTCTTCCATCATTTTGAGTGCTTCAGCAGGGGAGAGTTCAAATTTTTCAAGAGGTAAATCCTCTTTGACGATTTTCTTCATCTCTGCTTCGATTTTCTCAAGAATTTCAGGTGTGAATGAAACCTCTGAATCGAAATCGTAGTAGAAACCATTGTCAACTGATGGGCCAATAGCAAGTTTTGTGTCAGGGTAAAGTCTTTTAACGGCCTGTGCCATAATGTGCGAAGCAGTGTGCCAGAATGTCTTTTTACCCTCAATTTCATCAAATGTAACGATTTCAAGAGCACAATCTGAAGTAACAGGTGTTCTCAAATCGCAATAAACTCCGTCAATTTTACCGCCACAAGCAGATTTGTATAAACCCATACCGATAGATTTAGCAATCTCTGCGATAGTAGTACCAGCTTCGTATTCTTTAATAACGTCGCCTTTAAGTGTTACCTTAATCATATATATTTCTCCTTCTTCGTAGGGGTCGGAACTCTCGCTCTATTGAGCAGTTGACAGCCTCCCTTGTTAAAGGGAGGGGAACCGCGTCAGCGGTGGAGGGATTCCTTATGACCCACAATAATTACTTAAATAAAAATAAAAGCATTCCATCCATATCACAGGATGAAATGCTATAAAAACAACATTCCACGGTTCCACCCGTATTGCAAAATAATCGAATTATTCTGCCACTCAAAAGACTTTAACGCAGTCAGTACGATTGGCTTAACCGAAAATCGTTTTCACCAATGCTCGAAAGTGGTCTCGGGATACTGAAATGATTTCTTACACCAACCGAAATCTCTCTGCAAATTCTTGGTTATCCGTCGTTCTTTCTCAACGCTTTAAAAATATCGTATATATTTTATACTTATTTTAATGTAATGTCAATATGTAATTTGTAGTTGACCACGACATCAATAATTCCTTTATCAATATGCAAATTTGAATTTGTCGAATTGATTTAATGTTCCTCTCCCTCATTGAGGGAGGGAATTTTGAAACATCCCGACAAACTCCAATTTGTAGAACAAAATGAATAGAAAAAGAACATCTTAACAATTTGTTTACAAATATTTCCTTGACATTTTTTACAAGATAATGTATATTATATAACAGAGTTAGCACTCTAATAGCGAGAGTGCTAAACACCACAAAAAGGGGTGACAAGATGCAACTCAGCGAGAGAAAAGAAAAAATCCTTGCTGCCATTATAGAATGGTATATCGCAACGGGCGAGCCTGTTGGTTCAAAGACCTTGCTTGAGTTTTCACGCATCCCCGTGTCAAGTGCTACTGTCCGTAATGAAATGGCAGAGTTATCCCGTCTAGGTTTTATTGAGCAACCTCATACATCAGCAGGTCGAATTCCATCACAGATGGGTTACAGATATTATGTTGATAAGTTGATGAACAGATACGAACTGCCAATCAACGAAAAACGACTTATTGAGGCAAGACTTTCTGATGCAGGTGGTGAACCTCAACAAATTCTTGAACAAGCAGGTCAGGTGTTGGCTGAACTTACAAACTGTGCAGTTGTTTCAACAACTCCAACTGATGAAAACGCAGTTATCCGCAGAGTTGAGTTAGTTCCATTGGGTACACATACTGCAATGATGGTTATGCTTTCATCATCGGGAATTTTAAAAAGTCGAGTTTGTCGTACAGATAGCGAATTAAACCTTGAACTCATTGAAACATTTTATAATATAGTTTCAAAACACTTTATCGGTAAATCCGCAAGTGAGGTAAGCATAGCACTTATACAGACTCTTGCACTTTCATTGGGCAGTAAGTCCCTTGCGATTTCACCGTTACTTGTAACACTTTCGGATTTGGCACAACTCACTGAACAAACACAGTTGTTATTGCAAGGTCAGTCAAATCTTCTTCATCACAATGACTATCCCAATGCCTATGAAATTATGGAGTTTTTAAGACGAGGCGAACCTCTGACAAATCTTTTTGCAGGGCATAAGGCAGAGAATAATACTAATGTGTTTATCGGTAAAGAGAATTTTTACCGTGAGTTGCAAGATTCAAGTCTTATTTATTCTCACTATTCAGTTGGCGGAAAAGATAGTGGTGCATTGGGACTTATCGGTCCTACAAGAATTGACTATGCAAGACTTATTCCAAGTCTTAAATATTTAACAGAAATCGTGGGCAAGATTATGTCCGATACATTGGAGGATTAAAATGGCAAAAGATAAGAAAAAGGAAACTGCTGAGGAAGTTGTTGAAGAAACAACTCAACCGGTAGAGCCGACTGCAGAAGAAAAATTAACTGCTGAACTTAACGAAACAAAGGATAAACTTTTGCGAGTTATGGCAGAATATGATAATTTCCGTAAGCGTTCACAAAAAGAAAAAGAGCAAGCTTATGGTGACACAAAAGCCTCAACAATCGGTGAGTTTTTACCGGTATATGATAACTTTATGAGAGCAATGAGTGCAGAAGCTACTGACCTTGAGTCTTTCAAAAAAGGTATGGAAATGATTTTTAATCAGTACGGTGAAACATTCAAAAAACTTGGTGTTGAGTCATTTGGTGAAAAGGGTGAAACCTTTGACCCTAATATTCACAACGCAGTAATGCACGGTGAAGACGAAAATCTTCCCGAAAACAGCATTTCAGATGTATTCTCAACAGGATACAAAATGGGGGACAGAGTAATCCGCCCGGCAATTGTTAAGGTAGTCAACTAATAACTGTAAAAACAGTTAATAATAAATTAGTATATATCCATTTAGGAGGAATAAATTTATGGCAAAGGTAATTGGTATCGACTTAGGTACAACAAACTCATGCGTAGCAGTAATCGAAGGTGGCGAGCCTGTTGTTATCGCTAACGCAGAAGGTGCAAGAACAACTCCATCTGTTGTTGCATTCTCAAAAACAGGCGAAAGAATGGTTGGTCAGGTTGCAAAGCGTCAGGCTATCACAAACCCTGACAGAACAATCGCATCAATCAAGAGACATATGGGCTCAAACTATAAAGTAAATATTGACGGTAAGGACTACACTCCACAGGAAATTTCAGCAATGACACTTCAAAAACTCAAGGCTGATGCTGAAGCATATCTTGGTGCTCCTGTAACAGAGGCAGTTATTACAGTTCCTGCATATTTCACAGACGCACAGCGTCAGGCTACAAAGGATGCAGGTAAAATCGCAGGTCTTGAAGTAAAGAGAATTATTAACGAGCCAACAGCAGCTGCTCTTGCTTACGGTATCGACAAAGAAGAAGACCAGAAAGTTATGGTTTATGACCTTGGTGGCGGTACTTTCGACGTTTCAATTATTGAAATGGGCGATGGTGTTCAGGAAGTTCTTGCAACAGCAGGTAACAACCGTCTTGGCGGTGACGATTTCGACCAGAAGATTATCGACTGGCTTGCAGACGAATTCAAGAAAGAACAAGGCATTGACTTACGCTCAGACAAAATGGCTATGCAGCGTCTTAAAGAAGCAGCAGAAAAAGCAAAGATTGAACTTTCAGGTGTAACAACATCACAGATTAGCCTTCCATTCATCACAGCAGATGCAACAGGCCCTAAACACCTTGAAACAACTCTTACAAGAGCAAAGTTCAACGAAATGACAGCAGACCTTGTTGAAGCAACAATGGGACCTGTTCGTCAGGCACTTGCAGACTCAGGACTTCAGCCATCACAGCTTAACAAAATCCTTATGGTTGGTGGTTCTTCAAGAATCCCTGCAGTTCAGGAAGCAGTTAAGAAATATACAGGCAAAGAACCATTCAAGGGCATTAACCCTGACGAATGTGTTGCAGTTGGTGCTGCAATTCAGGGTGGTGTTCTCGGTGGTGAGGTTGAAGGACTTCTTCTCCTTGATGTTACTCCACTTTCACTCGGTATCGAAACAATGGGTGGCGTAAGCACAAAGATTATCGAAAGAAACACAACAATCCCAACAAAGAAGAGCCAGATTTTCTCAACTGCTGCTGACAATCAGACATCTGTTGAAGTTCATGTTCTTCAGGGTGAAAGAGAATTTGCAAGAGATAACAAAACTCTCGGTATTTTCCACCTTGACGGTATTCTTCCTGCACGCCGTGGTGTGCCACAGATTGAAGTAACATTTGACATTGACGCTAACGGTATCGTTAATGTTTCTGCAAAAGACCTTGGCACAAATAAGGAACAGTCAATTTCAATCACATCTTCAACAAATATGTCAAAAGAAGATATAGAAAAAGCAGTTCAGGATGCAGAAAAATTTGCTGAGGAAGATAAGAAACGCAAGGAAGCAGTTGACACAAGAAATGCTGCTGACCAGATGGTATATCAGGTAGAAAAAATCCTTGCTGACGAGGGTGATAAACTCCCTGAAAGCGATAAGGCTGATATCCAGACAAAACTTGATGCTCTTAAAGAAGCACTTAAGGGTGAAGACCTTGAAGCAATCAAGTCAAAGCAGGAAGAACTTACACAGGCTTTCTATAAGATTTCAGAAGAACTCTACAAGCAGGCTCAGGCTGCTCAGGGTGGTGCAAATCCGGGTGCAGGTTATGACCCTAATGCAGGTGCTGCACCAAATAGCGACGGCTACTATGATGCAGACTTCAAAGATGTTGAATAATTAAACCCAAAATTTACGGACAGACCAATACAGTCTGTCCGTGAGTTAGTATTATTTGGAGATACTTATGGCAGAAAAAAGAGATTATTATGAGGTGCTGGGTGTTGATAAATCAGCGTCCGATGATGAAATAAAAAAGGCTTATCGTAAGGCGGCAAAAAAATATCATCCCGACTTAAACCCCAATAATAAAGAGGCAGAGGAGAAATTTAAAGAGGCTAATGAGGCCTATGAAATTCTTTCCGATAGTGAGAAAAAAGCACGATATGACCAATTCGGTCACGCAGGTGTTGACCCTAACTACGGTGCAGGTCAAGGTGGCTACGGCGGTGGCTTTGGCGGAATGGACTTTGATTTGGGCGATATTTTCGGCTCGATATTCGGAAACGGCTTCGGCGGTGGTTTTGGTGGTGGCAGAGCAAATCCAAATGCACCACAGCGTGGTAGTGATACTCAGGCAAGTATTACTATTTCCTTTGAAGAAGCTGCAAAGGGTTGTGCTCGTTCAATAGACACAATGCGAATTGAAACCTGCGATGAATGTCACGGTAATGGTTGTCAGAGTGGTCATTCACCAAAAACTTGTCCCGAATGTAATGGTCGTGGGCAAGTAACTGTTCAGCAGAGAACACCTTTTGGTGTTATTCAGTCTGCAAAGCCTTGTACTCGTTGTAATGGTAAGGGAACAATTATTGACAATCCTTGTAAAAAATGTAATGGTGCAGGTCGTGTTCGCAAGAGTGCAAAGCTTGACATCAATATTCCCGCAGGTGTTGATGACCGTCAAATTTTAACAGTCCGTGGTCAGGGTAACAAAGGCGTTAACGGTGGCCCTGCAGGTGACCTTAATATTGTTGTTAATGTTCGTCCCCATCCGATTTTTGAGCGTGATGGCTACAATGTTTGGTGTGATGTACATTTAACATTTATGCAGGTTGCCTTGGGTTGCACAATTCAGGTACCAACTCTTGACGGCAAGGTGGAATATAATGTTCCTGCAGGTACACAACCGGGAGATGTGTTCAAACTCCGTGGTCGTGGAATTCAAGGACGAATGGGCAAGGGTGACCAGCTTGTTCGTATTATCGTTGATATTCCAAAGAAACTTACTGATAAGCAGAGTGAGTTAATCAAGCAGCTTGCAATAGAATTCAATGTTGACGATGGACTTGGCGAGGGCAAAAAAAGTTTCTTCGGCAAGAAAAAGAAGTGAAAAATTAAGGGCAAATCTGTTGATTTGTCCTTATTTTTTGTAATATAATAAGTATGTGTTAGGTGGTGACAGAATGAAGAATCTTGATTCAATAGAATTTGTTAAATACACAAAAACAGAGGAAAAATTAAACTCTGCAACTCATATTTTCGGTGCAATTCTTACGCTTTTAGCATCTTTTTTGTGTGTTGAGCATTCAATATCTCTCCATAGATGGGATTATCTTATAATAGGACTTGTCTATTGTTTATCAATGCTCATAGTCTTCATCTGTTCATCCGTTTATCACGGATTGCCACTTTGTAATGCAAAAAAAATGATGCGAGTGGTGGATTATACGGCAATTTACTTTATGCTTATGGGTACAATCACACCATATATGCTTTTGTCCGTGGCTACAATCAATTATACCCTCGGATGGGCATTGTTTTTAATCTGCCTTGTGGCAACAGTTATTTCAATCATCCTTACATTAACTTCATTCAGCAAAACCAAAGCAATAAGAATGGTGTTATATATCGTAATCGGATTTTGTGCATTTTCATCTTTGTTTGTAATAGGTGATAAGGTTGACCCTGTTGGAGTAAAATATGTCCTTGCAGGTAACGGTGCATATATTGTGGGACTAATTCTCTTTGCCATCGGTGCAAAGAAAAAGTATTTCCACACAATCTTTCATATTTTCGTAATCATTGGCGCAGCAATACATTTTATAAATCTTTATAAGTTTATTTTTGTATAAAAATTTAAGCGTGATAACCATTTCGGCTATCACGCTATTTTTATGTCTTCTTATAAATTTTTGTCTTTTTAATTACATTATATAATGGTAATCCAAGTCCGTAGCACATTACAAGTTGTCCTATTGCTATCTGCATGGCATTGATTAAGAATGCCTGCATTTTAAATCCCTCAGGCATAAACAATGTGATTTCAATTCCCACGATTATTGCGTTTGTAAGCACGGGGAAAAGGGGAGAGAGCAAGGGCAGTTTTTTGATTGTGATTTTTCTTGTAGCATAAGATAAAACCGCTGCAAGGAAGGTGGCAAAAGTTCCGCACACAATGTCAATAATTCCGTAAGGACTTGTAATGTTACCTAAAAAACAACCAACCGTAAGTCCGGGAATGGCGGCAGGGGTGAGTGTAGCAAGAATTGTCAATGCCTCTGAAAATCTGAACTGGATACTGCCATAGGCGAGGTTTAGCATACTTGCCGCATATGTAAGCCCTGCGTAAAGAGCAGCAATAACTGCCGATTCTACAACAAAATTCGTTTTTTTCTTATTCATTTTTATTCACTCCGTAGTTTTGATTTAGAGCAGGTGACCCCCACTCATGTCAGGATGGTTTCGAACTGACATTTTTATTTATGATTCAGCAGAATTATCTTCTACATCAATCTTTTTTGACTTTAATTTATCAAAGGTGTCTTTGATAATTTGCTTTGGTTTGTTAAGTACTGTATCCGTAGCAGATGGGAAAATATTTCCGAGAAACTTTAGCAAAAAGCTCCTTGTTTCAGGGTCTAAATCCTTAATTGTATCGTAGAAAAGATTAGCATTACCCCTTAGATTTTCACTCCAGTCAATAAAACTTTCAGCCTTTTGAGCATTTGTAGCTTCTATAATATCAAATATACCGTCAATAAAAAGTTCTCTTTGCTCCGGCGTGAAATTGCTTATCCATTCTTTTAATGTGCCTGTTACAAACTTTGCTTTTGTGTGTATTTTTTCTCCTGTTACAAAGTCGTTATCCTCAACAATCCATAAAAACGGGTCATGCTGATGGATTCCTTCACCTTCACTTTTAACAATGCGATAAGATGCAGTGTCGTTAAGGAGCATTCCAATCATAGATTCCTCAGGTACGAATTTTAAAACTTTACTTTCGGTTTCAAGATACTTTTGCGAATTTACAAATTCTTCTGTAAATCCCGGACTGTCAAAACTCTGCACCTCAACAATTTTTTCTTTCGCTTTTTCTGAACACATAACACTTGCATAAATTGCAAGATTTCCGCCTTTTGAATGACCGACAGCAATTATTTTGCCCTTGATTCTTCCTGCAACTGTATTAAGGTATTTAACGGCAGAAACTTGAGCAGGGACTGTGTCGTTATATAGCATATTAAAGTTTTCACGCCAGCCTGTAATAGTGGAATCAGTACCTCTGAAGGCAACGCAAGCATCACCGTTGGGCATAATAAAGGTTGTGGCAGAAAACTGAATTTCTTTTTCGCTGTCAAATATGTTTTCGTGATATTTGATTTTGATTTTTCCGTATCTTTTACTGTATGCAAGGGAATTGAAAAGTAAAAGGTTTTTTCTTGCAGTCCTTTCAAGTGGGAAAAGACTGTCAAAATTATCCTGCTCACATATTTTTGAGAAGGTGAGGCCTCTCGCAAATAACTGTCTGTCGGGGACAAATTTATCATAGTCAAGATATGCAAGTTGTGCAAAAATCAAACCATCAACCTTTGTAAATGGTAATTTGTTAAAATCCTTATGTGCGTTCACAAGGGAATAATCAACTATACCTGACATAAGACTCAACTCCTTTTTAAGCAGGTATTTTTTTCGTCGTAAATGTATAGTCGGAATTGAGATTTAAAGACCCAATTCCGACACAGTTAATTATAATTTGAGAGAAGCAATATCAGTAAGGCTCATCTGGTCTTCAGGAACAACAAATGTACTTCTCATAACGCTGAGTGCAGCATCAAGAGATGTAAGGCAGGATGTACCTGACTCAACTGCAAGACGACGGAGTTTGAAACCGTCACGGTTTGCAAGACGACCGTGTGTTGGTGTGTTGATAATTAATGAAACCTCACCATTCTGAAGCATATCCATAATGTTAGGGGACTGACCTGTAAGCGGATTAACCTCTTTACAAGGGATTCCTGCTTCACGGATAACTTTGCAAGTACCGGGAGTTGCATAGAATTCAAATTCTGAATCCTTGAACTCCTTAAGCATCTCACCAACTTCTTTCTTATCCTTGTCACGAACCGTAACAACGATTTTTGCATCCTTAGGCATTGAAACTCCGCCACCCTCGAATGCCTTGAGAAGTGCTTCGTTATAGTCGGTTGAGATACCAAGAACTTCACCTGTTGATTTCATTTCAGGACCAAGGGATGTGTCAGCACCGATAATCTTTTCAAATGAGAATACAGGAAGCTTGATTGCATAGTAACCGCTGTTCTTGTAAAGTCCTGTGCCATAACCCATATCGCAGAGTTTTTCTCCAAGCATCGCTCTTGTTGCAAGGCTGATTGCCGGGATACCTGTAACTTTACTGATATAAGGAACTGTTCTTGAAGAACGAGGGTTAACTTCGATAATATAAACTGTTTCACGAAGTACAATAAATTGTATGTTCATCATACCGATAACATGCAAAGCAGATGCAAGACGCTTTGTGTAATCAACAATTGTCTTCTGTACTTTTTGTGAAAGTGTAACAGCAGGGTAAACTGAAATTGAGTCACCTGAATGAATACCTGCACGGTCAATGTGTTCCATAATACCTGGAATGAGAATGTCTTTGCCGTCGCAAATAGCGTCAACCTCAACTTCTTGTCCCATAAGGTATTTATCAACAAGAACTGGGTGTTCTGAAAGGTCAGGAATTGTTCTTGTGATAATATCCATAAATTCAAGAATATCTTCATCACTTGCAGCAATCTGCATACCCTGACCACCGAGAACATAGCTTGGACGAACAAGTACGGGGTAACCAAGTGAGTGTGCAGCAGCAATTGCTTCTTGTGCAGTAAATACTGTCTGTCCCTTTGGACGGGCAATATCACAGAATTCAAGAATTTCGTCAAAACGCTCTCTGTCTTCAGCCGCGTCAACATGGTCAGCATCAGTACCGAGAATTTTAACACCTAAATCGTTAAGTGTTTTTGTAAGTTTAATAGCAGTTTGTCCACCGAACTGAACAATAGCACCGTCAGGATTTTCAAGCTCAACAATGCTTGTAACATATTCAGGAGTAAGTGGCTCAAAATAAAGTTTATCTGAAACGTCAAAGTCAGTTGAAACTGTTTCAGGGTTGTTGTTTACAATAATTGCTTCACAACCTGCCTTTTTAAGAGCCCATACAGAGTGAACTGAACAGTAGTCAAATTCAACACCCTGACCGATACGGATAGGACCAGAACCTAAAACCATAATCTTCTTTTTATCTGTTTTTGGATTAACTTCGTTTGCAATACCATAATCAGAATAGTAGTATGGTGTCTGTGCAGGGAATTCGGCGGCACAAGTGTCAACAATTGAGAATGAAGGCATAATGTTCCAAAGTTTGCGAAGATGCTTAATCGCACCCTTTGTTGTACCAACATTTTTTGCAATAACATTGTCAGTAAAGCCCATTTTCTTTGCTTTGAAAAGTGTTTCCTTGTCGCAAAGACCAGATTTGAGAGTCTTTTCCATTTCTACAATGTTCTTGATTTTACTTAAGAACCACATATCAATCTTTGTGATGTCGTGGATTTCTTCGAGAGCGATTCCCTTGTAAATTGCAACTGCAATAGCATATACACGAAGGTTATCAACATTGTAAAGAGCCTTGTGAACTTCTTCTGTTGACATTTCCATAAATGAGTCAAGAAGGAGGGATTCTTTGTTTTCTTCAAGTGAGTGAAGTGACTTGTGAAGTGCTGCCTCAAATGTACGAGCAATTGACATAACCTCACCGGTTGCTTTCATCTGTGTACCAAGTGTTTTCTTTGCAGTAACAAACTTATCAAATGGCCATTTTGGGAATTTACATACAATATAGTCAATTGTGGGTTCAAAAGAAGCAAAGGTTTTGCCTGTAACAGCATTTGGGATTTCATCAAGTCCAAGACCAAGAGCAATTTTTGATGCAACTCGTGCAATAGGGAAACCTGTTGCTTTTGAAGCAAGAGCAGATGAACGGGAAACACGAGGGTTAACCTCAATAACTGCATATTTAAATGATGTTGGGTGTAAAGCAAACTGAACATTACAACCACCCTGAATATCAAGTGCTGAGATAATGTTAAGAGCAGCATTACGAAGCATTGAGTATTCTTTCTCCATAAGTGTTTGTGCAGGAGCAACAACTATTGAGTCACCTGTATGAATACCAACGGGGTCCATATTCTCCATTGAACAGATTGTAATGCAGTTACCCTTTGAGTCACGCATTGTTTCAAATTCAATTTCTTTCCAACCGGAAATACATTTTTCAATAAGAACCTGATTAACACGGGAAAGACGAATACCGTTAGATGCGATTTCGTGGAGTTGTTCTTCGTCATATGCAATACCGCCACCTGTACCACCAAGTGTGTAAGCAGGACGAACAATTACCGGATAACCGATTTTTGCAGAGAACTCAAGTGCATCTTCAACTGTTTCAACAACCAAGGACTCAATACAAGGCTCACCGATTGCTTCCATTGTGTCCTTGAATTCCTGACGGTCCTCAGCTTTTCTGATTGAATCAGCATTGATACCGATAAGACGAACATTATTTTCTTTGAGAATACCTAACTCATTAAGTTCCATAGCAAGGTTAAGACCTGTCTGTCCACCAAGAGAGGGGAGGAGTGAGTCCGGTTTTTCTTTTTCAATAATTTTTGTGAGTGTAGGGATTGTAAGAGGCTCAATATAAACTTTGTCAGCAATATCGCCGTCAGTCATAATTGTAGCAGGGTTGGAGTTAACAAGAACAACTTCAACGCCTTCTTCTTTAAGGGAGCGACAAGCCTGAGTACCTGCATAGTCGAATTCGGCAGCTTGTCCGATAATAATAGGACCGGAACCGATAACCATTACCTTTTTAATGCTTTTATCCAACATCTTATTTGCCCTCCTTAATCATTTTTGCGAAATCATTGTATAAGAAGGAAGTGTTATGACCTTTTGCTGTGTCAGGAATAAACTGAACAGTAATTGCCTTTTCATATTTAAGTCCTTCAACTGTGCTGTCATTTACATTTACGCATAAAATTTCAGCATTTTGCGGAATACCGTTTTCACTGACTGTGTATCCATGGTTATGAGTTGTAATATATGTTTCATCAGCGGCTGTGAATTTAACTGGAAGATTTGCTCCTCTGTGACCGTAGAGCATTTTTTCAATCTTACCACCATTTGCCTTTGCTACAAGCTGGTGACCTGTACCGATTGCAAAAACAGGCATACCTGCATCCATAATCTTTTTGATTTCTGCAACAACGCCTTCAAATGCAGTAAAGATTTCAGGACCATTTGAGATGATAACACCTTCAGCACTTGAACTAAAGATTGTTTCAGCTTTTACATCCTTATTGTACTTTGTAACTGCAAATCCCTTGTCAGCAAAACTCTTTGCAGAGCTGTTTCTTGCACCAAGGTCAATGAATGCAACAGGAATACCATCTGTTGAAACGACTTCTTCCTTCGCATTTTCAACTGCAAGTGCTTGTGAATCAAATGCCTTGATTTTTGCCATAAGAGCATCTTTATCAGAGATATCGTCTGTGATAATAGCTCTCATTGTACCGTTATCGCGAATGTTCATAACGATTTCACGAGTGTCAAGGTCTGTAACACAGGGAATGTCATATTTGTTAAGAAAACCTTCAAGAGTCATTTCACATCTGAAGTTTGATGGCTCTGCACAAAGCTCGTGAATTAAGAGTGCAGACGGATAAAGCTTGTCTGATTCCATATCCTCAAGGCAAACACCATAGTTGCCGATAAGAGGGTATGTCATAATAACACCCTTACCCTGATTTGATGGGTCTGAAAGAAGCTCAACATATCCGGTCATTGATGTGTTGAATACGGTTTCAAAAACAGTTTCTTTGAATTTTCCGGCGGCAGTACCTGCGTAAACAGAGCCGTCCTCAAGCATTAAATACGCTTTCAAAATTCACACCAGCCTTTCGATTTATTGTCAATATATTATTATACTATACTATTTTAAGCAGTTCAATAAAAAACTACAAAAATTTGCAAAAAAATAACGACGGGAAAACCGTCGTTTAAAAAACAAAATACAAATGCTGTAAACAACCGATGGAAATTGAAGAAACAATAGTACCATCAGTTTTAAATGTTTTGCTTGTAAACATTCTGTTTTGCAATGGCATTGTATCTCACTCCCATAATTTACTTTTGAAATTTTAACACAAAAGATAATTTCAGTCAACAGACTTTTTCGAAAAAACAGATGTTTGTAGACATTTATAATTATTCAAATAAATAAGACAAAATATATTGTTATTTTGCCGAAAAAATTTTTCCAAAATATACCCTTGTGTATAATTGAGAAATAGGTTATAATGAATTATATTCAAATTGGATAATTTTCGGAGGAATACCATAATGATAAAGAAAATAATTTCTGTTTTGCTTATATTTGCTATAGCTCTTTGTGCTACATCATGTAGTGTTGACATTAAAAAACCGTCAGAGGATGAAAAACCTTATTTCGTTAACGAAGAAGGTCATACACAGTATGTTGAGAAAGATAATGACGGAAAGTATTATTACACTGACAGCGAAGGCAAAAAAATCTATGTGGAAGACGAAAAACAAATTGAGCAAATAAAAGAAATTGAGAAACAAATTGCTCAAAAGGAACTTCAACAGATTGTTGACGGTGATGTTGAAGACCATCTTGAAAACGCAAGCAAAGACGATAAACTTCAGATATCTGACGGATTGATTAAAGAAGATGCTGCTGCCGATAAAACAGCTGACGCAAAGAGCAAGGCGCTTGAAAGAATCAAGAGTTATCAAAGTCTTCTTAAAACAAAGAAGTTCACAATTACAGGTACAATCAAACAGTCCGATGGGGAAGATATGTCATATCCTATTGTCTACATAAGAAATGGCGAGGATTTCTTTATTGAGGCAGCAATTCCTTTTGAGGAGGGCAAGGTTGTAAAAGCCAATATGATTTATCTTGATGGTACAGCATATTGTGTTATTCCGTCAATGATGGTTTATTACAATGCAGGTAGCGACATTGGTGACGAAATGGGTGTTGGTACATTCAGCGATGCGGTTGTTGAACAGTACACATTTGTAGAAACAAGTAATGTGAATATCAGCGGAAAAACATATATTTGCGATAAATTCACTTATGAGGGTGATACTTATAAGTACATTTATGATTCAAATAACACTCTTGTGAGAATTGAAGAGATTTATTCTGAAAAGAATTATGTTATTGCAGAAATAAAGTCGATGTCACCTACTGCGGATACATCAAAAATTAAAAAGCCAAAGGGTGTTGACATTACATCTATGATAAATTGATTTTCAGGGTGGGGGAAACTCCACCTTGTTTGTCTTATTACAGCTTTGGGGAGTTGAGGAAATGACGAGTGTTAAAAGACATTATTATCTTGACTTTTTAAGAATTATTGCCATTGTATTCGTACTTTTTAATCACAGAGAGTGTTATCATCATTTCTTGACTTATGATGATTTTGGTATAAAGTATATTGTTACAGTAATTCCGTCAATTCTGTGCAAATGCGGACCACCGTTATTTTTAATGATAAGTGGTGCGTTATTGTTGAGAAAAAAGGATGAAAGCTTCAAGGATATTTTCAACCATAGAATTTTAAGAATATTGATTGTTATGGTTGTTGCTGCTTTGTGGAAAAGCAGAGTAGACTTTACGTTTATAAACATTATAAAAACCTTTTTATCAGGGCTTAACTGGTATCTATACGCTTATTTAGGTTTTCTTTTTATGCTTCCGTTTTTGAGAATTCTTGTAAACAATGCAACAAAGGAAAAGATAACTCTGTTTTATGCCCTCACTTTTGCCTTTTATAGTATTCAGGCATTCTCTATTGCTTTTGAACTTAATTTTTCCTTGTTTTCAAACGTTCCCTTGTTCAACTCCTACTACGCAAGTTCATGTTGGATGATTATTTTTCCTGTTGCAGGTTATTTTGTTGCAAATACTGACAACATCTATACCGAGGAAAAGGATTTGAAAAATTTTAGAGTTTTGCTTGTTGTATTATCTGTAGTAAGTGTTATTGCAAGTGTTCTTCTTATTACATACGATATTAAAAACAACAGTAGCGCTAACCTTGAACAGTTAAGACAACATTTTATCCTTGCCCCATCTTGTATGATTTTCTATTTCTGCAAGGTTATTGTTGACAAATATCAGCACAAGATAACAAAAGTTCCTGCAAGAATTATCACTGAGGTTTCAGCAGCAACCTTTGGAATGTATCTTTTAGAAGTGTTTACCCTTATTTCAGAAAAACTATATAGTGAAATAGTAGTGATAGTTTCTCCTCTCGTTGGAACATATCTTTCAAGCTTTGTGAGTATTTTTCTTTGCTTAATCATATATATTGTGATAGTTGTTCCTGTCAGAAAAATTCCGTTTATAAACAAGATTTTGTAATCAAAAATAATTTTATATTTACACTTGACAAGCCTTGACTCCTGTGATACAATACTCAGTACCTCGGGAAAGAGGCTTATTTTTTGTGCCTTTTTTTATGAGGAAGGCTTTAATTCACCTGCTGATTTTTCAGGTGATGTATTAACGGAGGTGCCGAAAAAATGAGAGTAAAAATCACATTAGCTTGTACAGAGTGCAAACAGCGCAATTACAACACAAAGAAAAACAAGAAGAACACTCCCGACAGAATCGAGATGAACAAGTATTGCAGATTCTGCAAGAAACACACTCTTCATAGGGAAACAAAGTAATCCGGAGGTAAGTGAAATGTCTGATAAGAATGAAAAGACCACTGCTGAGGTAACTAAGAAGGACAAGAAAGAAGTTCCTGCAAAGAAAAAGGAAAATCCTTTTAAAAAGGCCGGTTCAAAGATTAAAAAGTTCTTCAAGGATTTTAAAGGTGAGTGGAAAAAGGTTACATGGCCTTCAGGTAAGACTGTTCTCAATCACTCAATCGTTGTTATTGTAATTGTTGCAGTTGTATGTGTTGCAGTCCTTGCTGTTGACACAGGACTTTCAGCTATCATTGATGCTTTGGTAGGTCTTGCTAACAAACAGGATGCACAGTCTGCAGTATCAACTACAGCAGCACAGATGATTAGTTTGTTTTTGATGAAATAATCGAGAGGAGATTAAGTTATGGCAGAAATCTCCAAATGGTATGTAGTCCATACCTATTCCGGTTATGAAAACAAAGTAGCAACAAACATTGAAAAGATTGTTGAAAACCGTAAAATGCACGATTTGATTCTTGAGGTTAAGGTTCCTACTGAAATCGTTGTTGAAAACAAGGAAACAGAGGATAAAGAAACAGGCGAAAGAATAATCGTGAAAAAAGAGGTAGAGAGAAAAATCTTCCCCGGTTATGTAATGGTTAAGGTTGCAGTTTTTGAAGACGAAGAAACAGGTGACCTTGAAATGACGGACGATACCTGGTATGTTATCCGCAATACTCGTGGTGTAACAGGTTTCGTTGGCCCGGAAAGCAAACCAGTTCCTCTTACAGAGGCTGAGGTTTATGCTATGGGCGTTGAAAAGAAAGTCGTTAAAATCGACTATGAGGTTGGCGATATGGTTTCAATCATCGATGGTGCGTTTGAAGGCATCATTGGTACTGTTCGTGAACTTGATGTTGACAATAACACAGTTTGTGTTGTTATTTCAATGCTCGGACGCGAAACTCCTGTTGACCTTGAACTCGACCAGGTAGAAAAGGTCGAAGACTGATTTATTAATTTGGTAATTAGCGTAAAATACGCTTTTTATGACGCTTTGTCAAAGGCGTCGTGGGAGGAATGGAAGAGCTGTCCGTTCCGCCATACCACGAATTTTTGGAGGTGCTAAAAATGGCTCAGAAAGTAGTAGGCTTTATTAAGCTTCAAATCCCTGCTGGTAAAGCAACACCAGCACCACCTGTTGGTCCGGCTCTCGGTCAGCACGGTGTTAACATTATGGCGTTTACAAAGGAATTCAATGAACGCACAAAGAACGATATGGGTCTTATTATCCCAGTTGTTATTACAGTTTACGCAGACCGTACATTTACATTCGTAACAAAAACTCCTCCTGCAGCTGTTCTTATTAAGAAAGCTTGCGGTATCGAGAGTGGTTCAGGTGTGCCTAACAGAACAAAGGTAGCAAAAATCACTAAAGAGCAGATTAGAAAAATCGCAGAGCAGAAAATGCCCGACCTTAATGCTGCAACAATTGAAACAGCAATGAGTATGATTGCTGGTACAGCACGTAGCATGGGCGTTACTGTAGTAGACTGATTCTCCTTGTGGGAGGAAAAATCAGAATCCGATTAACCACTATTTTGGAGGAATTTTGAATTATGAAACACGGAAAGAAATATGTTGAAAGCTCAAAGCTTATCGACAGAGCAAAACTTTATGATACTGCAGAAGCACTTGAAATCACAGTTAAGGGTGCAACTGCAAAATTTGATGAAACAGTTGAACTTCATGTTCGCCTTGGTGTTGACTCACGTCACGCTGACCAGCAGGTTAGAGGCGCTGTAGTTCTTCCTAACGGTACAGGAAAAAATGTAAGAGTAGCAGTTTTCGCAAAAGGCGATAAAGTTGATGCAGCTCTTGCAGCAGGTGCTGAATATGTTGGTGCAGAAGACCTTATGGAAAAAATCCAGGGTGGCTTTATGGACTTTGATGTATGTATCGCAAGCCCTGATATGATGGGTCTTGTTGGTCGTCTTGGTAAGGTTCTCGGTCCTCGTGGTCTTATGCCAAGCCCAAAGGCAGGTACTGTTACTCCTGATGTTGCTAAGGCTGTTACAGAAGCTAAGGCAGGTAAGATTGAATACCGTCTTGATAAGACAAACATCATTCACTGCCCAATCGGTAAAGCATCATTCGGTGCTGAAAAACTCAAGGAAAACCTTGATACTCTTATGGATGCAATCGTTAAGGCTAAGCCAGCTGCTGCAAAAGGTCAGTACATTAAGTCTGTTGCAGTTGCTTCAACAATGGGCCCTGGCGTTAAGATTAATCCAAACAAATTCGTAGCTGCTCCAGTTGCTGAATAATTAAAACTATTGACAAACCTTAAATGGTGTGTTAATATATATAAGCTTGCCAAAGACAGTAGGTGCATTTTGCGTAAAAGTTTTAACTGCCTACCGAGGATATTAGCATTTAGTTAAAATGTTTCTATGCCTTTTCTGTCTTTGCAGAAGAGGCATATTTTTATTTCTCCTTGCAAGCGCATTTAATAATTTTAGTAGGAGGTGAATCGTTTGCCAAGCGAGAAGGTTTTAGAATTAAAGAAACAGCAGGTGGCTGCTCTTAAAGAAAGACTTGATTCTTCAATCGCAGGTGTTGTAGTTGACTACAAAGGTATCAGCGTTGAGGACGATACAAAACTTCGTAAAGAGCTCCGTGAAGCAGGTGTTGAATACACAGTTGTAAAGAACACAATTCTCGGTCGTGCCATCGACGGAACAAGCCTTGCTGATATGAGTGGTGCTCTTGAGGGTACAACTGCTATCGCTACAAGTAAGGATGATTATGTTGCAGCAGCAAGAATTCTTGGTAAGTATGCTGATAAGAGCGATAAGTTCAGCCTTAAAACAGGTTACCTTGACGGTGAAGTTATCAGCCTTGAAAAACTTACAGAACTTGCAAAGCTTCCTTCAAGAGAAGTATTGCTTGCTACAGTTCTCAGTGCGTTCAACGCACCTATCGCATCTTTTGCTCGTGCAGTACAAGCTATTGTTGACAAAGATGGTGAAGCAGCACCAGTTGCTGAATAATTAAAAAATAATCTTAAAAAATATTTAGTTTAAAATTTGGAGGTAAATTACCATGGCATCAGAAAAAGTTATGGCTATCGTTGAAGAACTTAAAGTTCTTTCAGTTCTTGAGCTTTCAGAGCTCGTTAAAGCAGTAGAAGAGGAATTTGGCGTATCAGCAGCAGCTGCAGTAGCAGTAGCAGCTCCAGTAGCAGGCGCAGCAGCAGCTGAAGAGAAGACAGAATTTGACGTTGAACTTACAGAAGTTGGCGCAGAAAAGATTAAGGTTATCAAGGCTGTTCGTGAAGTTACAGGTCTTGGCCTTGCAGAAGCAAAAGCTGTTGTTGACGGTGCTCCTAAAGTACTTAAAGAAGCTGCTTCTAAAGAAGATGCAGAAAGCATCAAAGCTAAACTTGAAGAAGTTGGCGCAAAAGTTACTCTTAAATAAGTTTAAGGCTACTGAAAATAAATCCTCATTCCAACAGGAATGGGGATTTTTTTATTGCAAGAACCACTATTTTATGCTAAACTTAAAAATGGTATAAACTGATATTATTGGAGTGATTTTCTTGTCAAAGTATTCGGATAGAGCAATAGAACTTTTTATGGAGGGAAAAAACTGTTCACAGGCAGTTTTTACGGCTTTTGCACCTGATTTAGGACTTTCAGAAGAGATGGCATTAGCAATTTCCATAGGTCTTGGTGGTGGAGTTGGCAGAATGAGAGAGGTTTGTGGTGCAATCAGTGGCAGTGCTATGGTTGTGGGACTTAAATATCCTCAACTTGATAAGACCGGGGTTTATAAATTAGTCCGTCTTATAATCGATGAATTCAAAAAAACCAATCACTCAATAGTTTGTAAAGAACTTTTGGGACTTAATGAGGCTGAAAAATCAGGTGTTCCGGAACCCAGAACACCTGAGTATTATCAGAAAAGACCATGTGTTAAGATTGTTGAGGATGCAGTTTTAGCAACAGAAAAAATACTTTTCGCAGAGGAGAACAAGTAAATGGCAGGGGTTTATGCGTATTTTGAGGAAAATACCGTCATAATCGGTAATGATTATATTGAAAGGCGATTTTCAACAAATAATAATCAGCTTAAAACAACGGAAATTATCAATAAGCGAACAGATATAGAAAAATCAATAAAGTTTAAATCAGGCTCTTCTGAATTTGTTGTTGCCTTGAAAAAGAAGACATTTTTAGGGTATAGTACCGCATTTTTATCATCAAATAATCTTGAAATCGAAAATATCAATGTATTTAAGCATCGTGTAGAATTTACCTTTAAGCCCTGCATTTGTAATGGTGCAAGAATTTCTTTTATTGAGACTGTGCAGATTGAAGACAATAATCATTATATGCATAAATATATTGAGATGGTTGTAGCTCCGGAAGAACAACACCTCGTAACCATTGATTACATTGATTGCGAGCATATTCTCATAGACACTCCTGAACAGAAATGGACAATAGGAAATATTGAACCTGCTTATCTTACAAGCTATCATTCTGCACTTGGTCAGCCTGTGTATGTTAACGGACTGTTTTTAGGTTCCGAATTCCCATTATCAGATAATAATATTTCAGACAATACTGTTTATTGCAGATATTTCAGTGGTAAATCATTTGATAAATTGAACCTTAATTGCGGTCATACTTTCAGGACCTGGAATACTGTTGTCGGTGCTGCAAGAAGCCTTGATTTACAAGTAATTCGTGAAGATTTTCTTACATATATCAGAGATATTTCAAGAAAAATCAAACCTCGCTTCCAATATAATTCCTGGTATGACCATATGCATGATATTACAAATGAGAATATTATGGAATCATTTAAGGAAATTGAAGACAACCTTTCAAAAACAATAGTACCGCCATTGGATTCTTATGTTGTGGACGATGGCTTTGTGGATTGGGATGCTGATTTCTGGAGTTTTAATAAGAAATTCCCCAACGAATTATACCCATCTTCAACAATTGCAAAAAAATTCTCATCGGAATTTGGTCTTTGGAATGGTCCAAGAGGTGGATATAACAATAAAACACATTTGTTTGGAAAGCATATGCAAAAAGCAGGCAAAGGCGGTTATAATAAAGCTGCAAAAGATGTTTGTGTGTCATCTCACGAATATATCAAGAATATTACTGCGTATTACCTTGATAATCAGAAAAAGTTTGATATCAACTATTGGAAACTTGACGGATTTTTGTTAAGAGCTTGTCCATCAAAGAAACATGGTCATATTACAGGTGGCTACAATAACACATATCAATATACCGAAATGTGGGAGAATTGGATTGAAGTATTTAAAGAACTCCGCTTTGCAAGAGAGACAATAGGTAAGGATTTGTGGATAAACCAGACAAGTTATTGTAATGCAAGCCCATGGTTTTTACAGTGGGCAGACAGCCTTTGGATTCAAAACAGCGGTGATATCGGTTTTGTTGATAAGACTGATGATGGTGAGAAACTTAGCGACCGTGATGTGGATAGAGTGCTTACATATCGTGACGGAAGATATCACGATTTCAGTGTGGTAAGAAATTATCAATTCCCGCATGAGTTTATTTATAACCATGACCCGATTTACGGCAATACTGCAAAGATTTCAATGACTGATGAAGAATTCCGTAAATATATGTTTATGATGACAACTCGTGGTACTGCATTCTGGGAGCTTTATTATTCATACAATATGTTCAATAAGGCGAAATGGCGTATAAATGCAGATGCACTCCGATTCATCCGTAACAATTATGATATAATCAAAACATCTCGTTTCATTGGCGGAGCACCTACAAAAGGTGAAGTTTACGGCTATTCTGCGTGGACAGAGAATGCAGGTATTATATCCTTGAGAAATCCGTCAAACGATACTAAAAAGTTTACTTTGACTTTGGATAAATTAACCGGTACATTCCCCATTGCAAAGGATATGAAAAAAGTTTCAATTTATCCTTATACTGCTGAAAGAGATGAGAGATTATACAACTATGGTGACCAACTTGTAATTGAATTAGCACCATTAGAAGTTGTAATTATGAAATTCTCTGCGCAGGAAGAAATCATTCCACAATTGCTTTACGGCAGATTTGAGAGTAATAATGAACTTCTCTTGTTCTTTGATGAAAGAGTTTACACAGATATTTCACTTGTTTCATCTGATGAAAGAATTAAAGATATTGAGATTTTAGAGGATTACAGTACGGTTAAAGTTATCTTTGAGAATCCTGTTGAAAAAGCATTTGTATCCCTTACAGTAAAAAATGCATTCGGGGATATGAACGATGTGGAATTTAACGGGAGATACTATGATAATTTCGTTTGTGCAGATAATAAAATTCCATCTGTTCGTGATTTCAGTATTCAATTCACAGTGGAGGACTGTAATGACGGCGAGTTGATAAATGCTCATAATTTAAGCGTGTCTGTAAACGATAAACTCGGTGTAATAAGCTTTGGCGAAAAGAAGAGTCGAGGAGATTTAGATATTCAAAAGGGCGATTTGATTACAGTTGTTTGCGAGCCTAACGGACTTGCAAAACTCTATATAAACGGAGAATTAAGCTGTTCTGCGTACAACGAGAATATTTGTAAGGAACTTGAAAACACAGAAATCACATTGTCTGAAAAAATAAGTAATTTAAAGGTTATTTCAAAGGCTTTATCCTTTAAAGAAATATAAAAGTGAGGTTGAGTTATGGAATTGAATAAAGTCCTTTTAGCCAATACCGACGGTAAGGCTTATGAAGAAAATGTTATAGTAAGTCAGAATGTAAGAGTGTCTGTTTTAACACCTGAAACCATACGTGTTGAATACTCTGCTGACGGAAATTTCACAGATTTGCCTTCGCAGAGCATTTGGTACAGAAATTTCGGTAAGGTAGACTTTACTCACGAAACAAAGGTTGACACTCTTTGTGTAAAAACAAGTTATGCCCAGTTTTACATAAATAGCCATTCAGGCAGTTTTAACTATGTTGTAATTGACGGCAAAAAATGCACCTATAACCGTGAACATAATTTGAAAGGCACAACAAGAACACTTGACCAGACATTTGGCGAAAAGGAACTTGATGATGGTATCATTTCAACGGACGGTGTCAGCGTTTATTACGATAATAAAACTCTGCTTTTAAACGAAGATGGTATGCTTTCTTCCCGTGAAAAAGGCACAAATGACTACTATGTTTTTGCTTACGGCAAAAATTATGTGTTAGGTATCAATAATTTCTATAAGGTTACCGGTATGCCACCACTTGTGCCAAGATATGCTTTGGGTAACTGGTGGAGTCGTTACAGAGCATATACACAGAAGGAATATGAGGATTTGATGGTTGAATTTTCAGACCGTAATATTCCACTTACTATTGCAACTGTTGATATGGACTGGCACTGGGTTGACCTTAAAAAGCAATTTAATAAAAAGTATAAATCAAGTAATATTTTAAGCAGTGGTTGGACAGGATACAGCTGGAATACGGAACTTTTCCCCGATTATAAGGCTTTTCTTAAAAAGCTTCACGATATGGGACTTAAAGTTACTCTTAACCTTCATCCTGCAGATGGTGTTCGTGCATTTGAAGATATGTATGAGGAAATGGCGGATGCTATGGGAGTTGATAAATCAAAGGAAGAAACAGTTGAGTTTGACCTTACAGATAAGAATTTTATCAACGCATATTTCGACATTCTTCACCATCCTTATGAGAATCTCGGTGTTGATTTCTGGTGGATTGACTGGCAACAGGGTACAAAGAGTAAAAAAGCAGGTCTTGACCCATTGTGGCTTCTTAACCACTACCATTATCTTGATACCGACCGCGAAAACAGAAGACCTATGATTCTCTCCCGCTATGCAGGAATCGGTTCACATCGTTATCCGTTAGGATTTTCAGGTGATACTGCAATTAACTGGAAGGTTCTCGATTTCCAACCATATTTCACAGCAAATGCCGCAAACTGTGGCTATACTTGGTGGAGCCACGACATCGGCGGTCATATGATGGGTGAACACGACGACGAATTATATATCCGTTGGTTACAACTTGCTGTTTTCTTGCCAATTTTAAGGCTTCATTCAACAAGTCTTGATGTTCTTGGTAAAGAACCTTGGAATTTCTCTTGGGAGGCAGAAACTCTTGGTACAGAGTATCTTAGACTTCGTCACAAAATGATTCCATACATTTATTCAATGAACTATCGCACATTCAAAGAGGGCAGAGCACTTTGTGAGCCTATGTACTATACATATCCTGAAAATAAGGAAAGTTTTGAATATCCAAATGAATATTTCTTTGGTTCGGAACTCCTTGTCTGTCCGGTAACTACAAAACTTGATGCAAAGACGAAAACAGCTGCGACAAAAATGTGGTTACCTGAGGGCAGATGGACAAATATCTTTGACGGTAAAATCTATAAGGGTGGACAAAAAGTTGTTATTAACAGCCCGATTAACACTATTCCCGTACTTGCAAAAGAAGGTGCTATTTTGCAGTACTCACTTGATAAGGGTAACGGATGGGGCTGTCCTGAAAACCTTAAAATTGATATTTACCGTGGTAATAACTCCGTTGATTTCTATGAAGATGACGGCGAAAGTGGCAAATACAAGAATGGGGAGTATTCAATTACAAATATGACTGTCAGCGAAGGCGGAAATATTGTTAATTTTAAAATTAACGGTGGTACGGCTATCAGTTGCATTCCTGCGCAGAGAAATTATACTTTTGAATTTAAAGATATTGATTCTTTTGATGAAGTTAATGTTATGGTTAACGGTTTGTTCATTCCTGTAAATGCAGTTAAAAACACATTTACACTCAATAATGTAAGTGTTGCAGACGAAATCGTAATTACTCTTACAGGAGTGGTTGCGAAGAAGAATAAGCCTGTTAATGACCGTGCATTGGATTGCCTCATTCATCTTAACGGAAATAATATGAAAAAAGTTCTTACAAGTAAGCGAATTGTAAATTGCAAGGATAAAAAAGACTTTAAGTCTATCACAAGAGGTATAAGGTCAAAATCTTTAAGAATGTGTCTTGACGAAGCTGTTTTTGCTATGGAAGACTAACATAATAAAATGCCCATACACAAAAAAGTGTATGGGTTTTACTTTTTAATGAAAGTATTTGTATTCTATCTGCTTCGCAAAATTCTATTATATGTCCGTGCTCCTCTGCCTTCGGCAAACCGTCGCACATTGACGACGAGTTCTCGTCTCTCCATAAAAACTAAATTATACGAATAAAACCCACACATCAAAAAGATGTATGGGTTTTATTGGCGCAGAAGGAGAGACTCGAACTCTCGCACCGGTTTCCCGGCCTACGCCCTTAGCAGGGGCGCCTCGTCACCAACTTGAGTACTTCTGCAAGTGTAACGTGTTTAGCGTTATTTAATTAAAAAGCGGGCTGTAAACTAATACAACCCGCATCTGGCGGAGAGAGTGGGATTCGAACCCACGGTACGTTGCCGTACGACGGTTTTCAAGACCGTTCCGTTATAACCACTTCGGTATCTCTCCGTATTGGGCTTGATTATAATATCACAAAAGACACTTGATGTCAAGGGCTTTTTTTATAAATTTTTAAAGGACTTGCAAACTTTAAAACATACTTCGCATATATTCTCACGAGGTGTTTTTATGTTATTGTCATTATTGCAAAGTCTTTCTACAAATATTCTCTATTTTATGCTTCACTTGTCGTCTGCTAACTCATTCCCGAAGCCGTTGACAGCCAAAGAAGAGGAGGCAGAACTTATAAAATTCCATCGCGATGGGGACATAAATGCAAGAAATAAGCTTGTAAATCACAATATGCGTCTGGTGGCACATATTATCAAAAAATACTATTCCAATTATTCCGACCAGGAAGATATTATCTCAATTGGCACAATAGGACTTATAAAGGCAATCAATACCTTTGACTACACCAAGGGTACTCGCCTTGCAACCTATGCTTCAAGGTGCATTGAGAACGAGATTTTTATGCATTTTCGTGTTCGTAAAAAGAATGCTCAAGAGATTTCAATGGACGAACCCATTGACACCGACAGCGAGGGTAATCCTTTGACTTTTACGGATATAATTTACAGTACAGAATCTGTTTTCGACGATGTTGAACTTAAAATGCAAACAGAAAAGCTCTATTCCTATCTTGACAAAATTAAAGACCAACGAAAAAAGCAGATTTTAATAATGCGATACGGACTTTACGACACAGAACCCTTAACTCAACGGGAGATAGCACAAAAACTGGGTATTTCCCGTTCCTACGTATCCCGAATTGAAACCAAAGCAATAGAAGAACTGCGAGAACTGTTTGAGGTGGATAAATGAACACAAATTTGAATTTGTCTAACTGATTTGATTTTCCCCTCCCTCATTGAGGGAGGTGGCATTTTCGTAAGAAAATGACGGAGGGAGTTACTCCCCCAGTCTCGCTACGCCCAGCCCCCTCGGAGATGGGGCGGAAAAGAACCCGACAAACTCCCAATTTGTCAAGCCGGCAAAATATCGTGTGGTGAATAACTATGCAATATCTTCTCTGTTTTCTTTTGTATATTTATTGAAATACACCACAATATTTGGTATAATATCTCTATATTTTCATACGAGGTATTCACTATGAGCAAAGTATTAGAAAAAATGCATAAACATATGGGTTTTTGGGGTCCGTATTCTAAAAAATACAGCGGTATTTCCCGAATTGTTGACCACAAAACAGAGGGCGGAGTCCGTTTTGACTGTGTTGTAAGTCCTGCAGTTGAAAATGCCGACTCACGCGTTCCAAATGTGACAGTTCCCGTTGGTGTTCACCCGTGGGAAGCAAAGTCCGATTATTCTTTTTACTCATATCGTTATGACCTTGAATGGAAGGACAAGGTTTATGCTGATGTATCCTTTACAAAACTTGATAGTGACAGCGTACTTGTCCGTACAAAGTTCGTAAATAATACAGATATCACTCAAATTTGCCTTTTAAACCTTTTTTCTGCTATTGAGTACCCAAATGTCTACGCAACAACTCCTATTTTGCCCGAAAAGAATATCTTTATAAAAGCACTCGATTATAAATCATACGATTACAATACCTCTCGTCCTTGGGACAAGCAGGTAATTGATGCTATGAAAAAAGGCGAGTTTTTTGATGATGCTTTTACATATCATCGGGGACTTGGTGACCGTGATAACAACCGTTACATTCTTCCTAAATATCCAAAACTTGGTGAAGAAGCAGGGGACATAATAACTTACGAAATCAATGGCATTTCTGAATTTACACAGCCTGTACTTAACATCCGTTATCGCACAACAGATGACAAAGACAGCATATGGACATTAAATGGCGAAGAAATCACATTCCCATCTGCAAAGGATTTCAATATTTTGTCTGTTCCATTTAACAACACGAAGGTTGAGATGATTTCAAAAGGCACAGGTGGGATTGAATTTGATTTCCTTTGCATTACTGAAAAAGGTGAAAGTATTTCAGTTGTATCAAAAACACATAATTTCTATCCTGAAATTGAAACAAAAACTTGTGATATTGGTAAACTTGCGAGTTATAAATACGATGGTGTTGATGGCAAATTCTATGTAAGAACATTTAACGATGTTACTCGTTTCCGTGATTTTAATACGGGTTGCCTTGAAGATAGTCCTACTGCTCGCATTTCACAGCCTGACGAGAGCTTTCAGAATATGCTTGAAACATTTTCAGGCTCATTCTCTGAAAAGCATAGTGACGAAGGTTTTTATCACAATACAGTTGTTTACACCCTTTATGTAGAGCCTCATACAGAACATATTGAATATGCAGTTCTCTCATTCGGTGAAACAGAGTATAAAACAACAGAAGAATACGAAATAATCTATGAGAATGCATACAAATCCCTTGAAAAATTTGACCTCAATGAGGCAGGAAAAACCTACGAATTCTCAAACAGAATTCTCCGTGCAACCGTTTTCCAAAATACTGTTTATCCACTTTATCGTAATGGCGAATATGTTGTTCACCACACTCCGGGTAAGCGTTGGGATTCATTCTACACATGGGATTCAGGCTTTATAGGCCTTGATATGCTTGAATTTGCACCTCATATTGCAGACTATATTCTTGAAACATATTTAACAGATAACGACCAATGGGCATTTTTACTCCATGGCTCACCGGTGCCTGTTCATATTTATCAGTACCTTGAAATGCTTAAACGAGCAAATGATAAAACTGAACTTTTAAAATACTACGATAGAGTAAAAATGTTCTACGACTTCCTTGCGGGTAAAATTAAAGGTTCAACTACAACAAAGTTCAATAGTGGTCTTACAACTACATTTGACTATTTCTATAATTGTAGTGGTATGGACGATTTACCACCACAAAAAGCTATGTATGCCGAGCAAAAGCAAAAATGGATGACACCCGTTATCTCATCATCACAAGTAATTCGTTGTGCAAAAATTCTCTATATGTGTGCAGATTTACTCCAACGGGAAGACGATAAGCAAACATACCTTGCAGATATTGACAGAGTTTCAACTGCTCTTCAAGAATACTCCTGGGATGAGGAATGTGGTTATTTCTCCTATGTTATTCACGACGATAATGGCAATCCAAAAGAACAGTACAGAAATGCACAGGGCGAAAACCTTAATAAAACAATGGATGGTATTTACCCGATTATCGCAGGTGCAGTAACAGAGGGTCAGCGTGACAGAATTCTTGCCCATTTAAAGAGCGATGACGAAATGTTCAGTCCCGTTGGCATCAGTGCTGTTGACAAAACTGCATCATATTATATTACAAATGGTTATTGGAATGGTAATGTGTGGCTTTCTCACCAATGGTTTGTGTGGAAAACCATGCTCGATTTAGGTGAAACCGATTTCGCATTCCGTATTGCTGAAACTGCCCTAAAGGCTTGGAAACGCGAGGTTGAATATTCATATTACACCTTTGAAATGTTTAACATCACATCCGGTAGAGGTGGTTGGTTCCATAATTTCGGCGGACTTTCAACTCCTATTAACATCTGGACAAATGCTTACTATAAGCCAAAAACACTTTCAACAGGTCTTGACATAATGGTTATGGATAGCAACTTTAGTGAAGAAGCAACAGAGTTTGACTGTAACTTGAAATACTATGGAAACAATGAAAAATACGCTGTAATCGTCGTTATGGCTGACAGTAAAAATGACTTTGATGTAACAGTTAACGGCGAAAATGCAGATTTCTTTATTCGTGACAAGGGAATCATCGAAATCACCATTTCAGGGGAGATAAAATCCGCTAAGATTAAAATCAATTAACTTGTGTAATCTTCAATAATCTTTTGCAATTCTGTTTTGTCACTTACTGTAATGCCGTTTTTCAGTCTTTCTTGGTCGCTTTCTGGTAAAACGGAAATGTACGCATCATAAACACTTTCAGGAAATGTGTTGTTATTTTTAAAAACAGCAACTTTTCCGTTATATTCCTTGATTGTATATTGAGTTTGTTGTGATACATTTGTTGTTCCCTTTTCATTCATTTCAATATCTTTATTGATTCTTACAAAAAGTACGGAAAGCACAAAAAAACACATTACAAAAAAAGTTATTATTTTCTTGAGTTCAAGAGTCATATAAACACTTCCTTATATTGTATTTTTGACAAAAGTATTACAATTTATTAAATTTCTATAAATTATAAAAAAATACTAAACATTTCAGGAAAATTGTGCTATACTTAATTTGTATAATTTTATAACTTTATTTCGGAGGGAAAATATGAGAAAAAAACCTCAGGCATCAAAGAAAAAGATGTCCCCGAAAACAAAGAAAATATTTAATATCCTTTTTGCAGTCTTGTTTACATTTTGTTTGACTTGCGTTATTGTTGGCGGATATGTTGTTTTTGATATGATTAAAACGGTTAATGGTGACAGAATCATTGACCTTCAGTATTATAAGCAAAATCAGGACCAGACAACAATTATTTATGCAAAAAATGAGTCGGGCGAATTTGAGGAGTTTACCAAACTTCACGGTGAGAAAAACCGTGTTTGGGTTGATATGGAAAATATGTCCGAATGGATTCCAAAAGCCTTTGTTTCCCTTGAGGATAAACGATTTAACGAGCATAAAGGTGTTGACTGGTACAGCTCAACATTGGGTATTGTAAATTCTGCTATTACCACAGGTAAAGTTCGTGGTGGCTCAACAATTACTCAACAGCTTATTAAAAACCTCACAGGTGAGGCAGGGCGTAACCTTAACAGAAAGTATAACGAAATGCTTTCTGCTATGAATATGGAAAGATATTACGAAAAGGACGAAATCCTTGAAGCGTATCTTAATACAATTTATCTTAGCCATAACTGTTATGGTGTTCAGACTGCGGCTGAAACATATTTTGGTAAGGATGTTTCAGAGCTTAACTTGGCAGAAAGCGCTGCTATTGCAGGTATTACACAGTATCCGGGTAAATATGACCCATTGTGGCAACCTGAAGAAAACAAAAAGCGTCAGGAAGTTTGCCTTAATATGATGCTTGAACAAGAAGTAATTACCAAAGAACAGTATGACGAGGCTATTGCTTATGAGCTTATTTTCACAAACAGTGAAAAATATGTTGAAAATGATGAAAACGACAAGGAAATAAGTATTGAAACAGTAACTGATAATAATGTCCAGAGCTATTATATTGACTATGTTATCGATAGTGTTATCGCTGACTTAAAGGGCTTGGGATATTCACATTATGAAGCGACTAATATGATTTATTCAGGTGGTCTTCATATTTACGCTGCCCTCGATACAGAGGTGCAGAAAACCGCTGAAAACATTTTTGCTCATCGTACAGGCTTCCCAACTGAAAAAGTAAGTTCAGCAAGCGAACTTGCACAGTCTGCTATTTCAATTATGGACTATAACGGCAGAATTGTAGCACTAGTTGGTGGAGCAGGCGAAAAGACACAGAATCGTTCAAATAACCGTGCGGTTTCTGCTGTTCGTCAGCCCGGTTCTTCTATTAAGCCAATTTCAGTTTATGCTCCTGCTATTGAGGAGAATATTGTAACTTGGTCAACTATGGTTACAAACTATGGTATCCAATGGAAAGGTAGCATCTGGCCTGAAAACTATGGCGGTGACCCTGGTTCACCTGACAGTAAGGTAAGTGTCCAGTATGCTCTTGAGGTGTCATATAACACTGTTCCCACACAGATTCTTGTTAAATTAGGATTGGGATTTGAAAAGAGTTATGATTACCTTAAAAACAAATTCCGTATTACAACATACAACGATTCAATAGACAGCGTTTCACCATCTGCCCTTGCAACGGGTGGTTCAAGTGGTGGTGCTACAACATTACAGATGGCTGCCGCTTTTGCTACATTTGGTAATGGTGGTAAGTATTATGAACCATACTGTTATTATGAAGTTAAGGATAACAATGGTGAAGTTATTTTGAAAAATGAGCCGGAGGGTGACCAGGTTATTTCTCCTGAAACATCATATATTATGAATCAGATGCTTCAGACAGTTTTCTATGGTCCCGGCGGTACTGCTTCCGGACTTGGAATTAAAAATTTCAGAACTTTTGGTAAAACAGGTTCAACATCAAATAACTACGACCGTTGGTGTGCTGCAGGTACTCCACATTATGTTGCTGCTGTGTGGTTTGGCTATGACTATAACAAGCAAGTTGTCACAAGAGGTCTTAACCCTGCTGCCCTTGTTTTAAGAAGCGTTATGAATGCTGTTCATAAGGATTTGGAAGCAAAATCCTTTGAAAAATATACAGATAAAGTTGTTCAGCGTACTTATTGCAGAAGTACAGGTCTTTTAGCAGGAGATGGTTGTACAAGTAAAGCATCAGGATGGTATAAAACATCCTATATGCCTGCCGTATGTACGGTATGTTCGGGAGGTTCGGCAAAGCCTGAAACACCTACAAAACCGGGTGAATCAACAACTCCGGAAACTCCGACAAAGCCAACAACTCCGGAAATTCCTACCGTACCGGTAATTCCTGATGTGCCTACAATCCCAACAGTTCCGGAAACTCCGACGCAAACTACAACACCCAATAAACCGGTAACTGCAAGTGAATCTGCAGGTGGTACTGTAAAACCCCAATCAGGCACACAGACATAAACGAATATATGCCCATCTTCTGATGGGCTTTTGTGGTTTTTCGCCAACTTAAATAAAAATAGGTGATTTTTATGATGGAAAGAAAAAAAGCATATCTTGTTTTGCAGGATAAAACAATTTTTGAAGGCTATTCAATGGGAAAGAATGGTGTAGCAATAGGTGAGGTTGTATTTAACACCTGTACTTCTTCTTATACTGATATTTTGTCCGACCCAACATATTATGGTCAGATTGTAGCTCAAACATATCCTCTTGCTGCTAATCGTGGTGTTAATCCCGAAACAGATGGCAGCGAGATTATGTCAAACGGCTATATTGTCCGTGAATGGTGCGATGTTTATTCTGACGGCAACGAAATGAACCTTGACGATTACTTAAAGAGCAGGGGAATTGTTGGTATCTGTGGTATTGATACCCGTAGACTCACAAGATATCTTCGTGATAAGGGCTATGTAAATGGTGCAATTACGGATTCACTTGATAATCTTGATGAATTGCTTGTGAAAATTGAGAACTACACAGTTTCAGGTGCAGTCAGCGAAATTTCCATTAAAGAACCTATGAAATTGATAGGTGAGAATGTAAAATACAATATCGTAGCAGTTGACTATGGTTCGCCAAGAAAACAACTCAACGCATTTTTATTCAACGGATGTAATGTGACCATTGTTCCTGCATTTACAACTGCAGAAGAAATTATGAAATATTCTCCCGATGGTATTGTCCTTTGTGATGGTCCTGCAGACCCTGACGATGAACCTCAGCTTATAGAGAATGTTAAGAAGATTACAGAGCTTGGAGTTCCGATTTTCGCCATTGGTTTAGGTCATCAAATGTTAGCATTGGCATCAGGCTTTAAAATTGTAAAAATGGAAAAAGGTCACAGGGGTTCAAATCAGCCTGTAATTATGGCAAATTCCAAAAAGATTATGATTACAACACAAAATCATGGTTACGCAGTTGATGCAAACTCTGTTGAGTCTGATGTTGCAGATATTATTATGACAAATATTAATGATAATACAGTTGAAGGTCTTAAATATAAAAACTTCAATGGTTTTTCTGTTCAGTTTACACCAAAAGGTGATATTGACAGCAGTACAGGTTTTATTATCAGAGATTTCTTTAAAATGATGGACGGTGAAGACAATGAGTAATTATAACAAAATTCTTGTTCTCGGTGCGGGACCTGTTAAAATCGGTCAGTCCCTTGAATTTGACTATTCAGCATTACAGGTTTGCCGTGCTTTAAAGGAAGAGGGCATAACAGTAGTTTTTGCTAATTCATCACCATCGGCACTTGCTACTGATAAGGCCTATGCAGATAAGGTTTATATTGAGCCACTTAATATTGAAAGTGTTAAAAGAATTCTTGAAAAAGAAAAACCCGATGCACTTCTCTCAACAGCAGGTGGTGATGATAGCCTTGAATTAAGCCTTGAACTTGCTCAAAACGGCTATCTTGAAGAAACAAATACAGTCCTCATTGGTATCAATCAGGATGTTATCAGGAATGTAAAAAACAGACATTCCTTTGTTGATGCTTTAAGTGAAATGGATGAGCCAACAGTTCCTGCCCTTGTTGTCAACGGTGTAGAAGAGGCTTGTGACTTTGCTGATAAGGTTGGTTATCCCGTAATTGTTCGCCCTGCATATACCCCTGACCGAGAAAGTGCAGAGTATTGTAACGACCGTGAAAGCCTTGCTATAAAAGCAGAAAAAAGCCTTGAAACTTCAATTGTTAGTCAGATTCTTATTGAAAAGAGTATTGCAGGTTGGAAGGAAATTGAATTTGAAGTTATCCGCGATAGCGAGGATAACTGCATAAGTGTTTCAAGTGTTGAAAGCATTGACCCCGTTGGTATCCATACAGGCGACAGTATCGTTGTTATTCCTGCACAGACTCTTACTGATTCTGAATTTACCCGTCTTCGCCGTGCTGCAAGAAAAATTGTTTCAAATCTAGGAATTGAGGGTAGTTGTAATGTTCAGTTTGCTTTAAGCGCTGATGGTAATGAATATTTTGTTACAGGTGTCGACCCTCGTGTAAGCCGTACATCGGCACTTGTTTCAAAGGCAACAGGCTACAGAATTGCTTATGTTTCAGCTAAAATTGCCCTTGGTAAAGCACTTTTTGAAATCGAAAACGATGTAACAGGATGTACAACTGCTTGTAATGAACCTGCTATGGACTATTGTGCAGTTAAATTCCCTAAATGGTCCTTTGATAATTTTGGCGAGGCAAACCGTACTCTTGGTACAATGATGAAAGCAACCGGTGAAAGTCTTACAATCGGTACAGGTTTTGAACTTGCATTTATGAAAGGTATCAGAAGTGCAAGCAAAAACCATCTTCCCCACCTTGAACAGCTTGAAAATATTTCCGATGATGAATTAAAAGAAATAATCAAAAATTCCGATGACAACCGTATTTTTGCTGTTTATGAAGCCATTTACAGAGATTTCTCAATTGATGAAATCAACGAAATCACAAAGATTGACAAATGGTTTTTAAACAAACTTAAGAATATTGCAGATACAGAAAAACTTATTAAAGCAGACAATAGTGAGTCAGCTTATAAGTATGCAAAAAATATGGGCTTTACTGACTCTGCAATCGAAATGATAACAGGTGAAAATCCTAAAAATTCACTTTCTGCGGTATTTAACAGTATTGACACTTGTTCAGCAGAATTTGACGCAAAAAAACCATATTTCTATTCTGTTTTCGGTGCAGATAATGAGGCAGAAATTTTTATTGATGCTCATAAAACCGATAAAAAGAAAGTGCTTGTTATTGGTAGCGGTCCATCAGTTGCAGGTAGAAGTGGTGACAATGATTATTGCACAGTTCACGCAATCAATTCTCTTAAGAATCAAGGATTTGAGGTTGTTGTGCTTAATAACAACCCTGCATCTGTTACAACTGACTACAATGTTGCAGACCGTGTATATATCGACCCATTAACCAATGAAGATATTCTCAATGTAGTTAAAACTGAAAAACCACAGTATGCACTTGTGCTCTTTGGTGGCGAAGATGCTATGAAGGCATCTCGGATGCTCAATGAAAATAATGTTGAAATACTTGGTCCGGACTATGATTTCTATCGTAAGATAACTAACAAAATTGAATTTTTTGATATCCTTGACGATGCAAATGTTAAGCATACAAGCAGTAAAAAACTTTATGTCGGCACTTGCATTGAGGCTCATGTAATCAGCGATGGTGAGAATTATTTTGTCCCTGCTCTTTGTGAGCATATCGAAAAAGCACATATCAATTCAGGGGACTCAATTTCAGTTACTCCTACTGTAAGTGTAAGCGATACAATGCTTGAAACTGTTAATGAATATATTAAAGCTATTGTTTCCGAACTTTCATTCAAAGGTGCTCTTGATATTCAGTTTGTTGTTTTTGATAATGACCTCTATGTAACAAAGGCATCTGTTACAAACACAACTCTTGTTCCTTTTGTAACAAAAGCATCGGGAATTGATGTTGTTGCTCTTGCGGTACGCTGTATGGCAGGGGAAAAACTTAAACAAACAGGAATTAATAAAGCAAATGACAAATATTTTGTCCGTGTACCTGTTTTCAGTTTTGAAAAACTTAAGGGTGCGGATATGGTTCTTGACGAAAAGACAAAATCTACCGGTGATGTAATGGGTATCGGTGATTCCTTTGACAATGCTCTCTTAAAGGGTATGATTGCATCAGGTATGAGAGTTAAGAGAACAGGTTCTGTCCTTGTTTCTGTTCGTGAAAGTGATAAGTCCGATACTGTAAAAATGGCGGAAGAATTCTTGTCGCAGGGCTTTAAAATCTATGCTACAAGCGATACTGCAAAGCTTCTTAACTCAAACCATATCGCAACAAACACAGCAAATGGTGAGCAAGCAGTAGAAATGATAAATGCTAATAAGTTCTCATATGTTATTTCAACTTTGCAGAACCACAAGAATAATGACGAGGATGCAATTATCCGTCGCGCAGCACTTATGAGAAGAACACCTGTATTCACATCTGTTCAGAGTGCTTACACTTTCTCAAAATCTCTTGCAAATAACAATGTTATGGAGGAGTTGGAGGTAACAGATATATGATTATTATGTCTGTTGATTACGGTGATGTGCGAACAGGAATTGCCGTTTGTGACAAAATGCAGATTTTAGCTTCTCCCGTGTGTGTAATAACTGAAAAAGACAGAGAAAAACTTGTCGATAAAATCAAGGAATTGGCAATAGAGAGAAAAGTTGAACGAATTTGCGTGGGTGTGCCACAGAATATGGACGGGAGTTATGGTTTCCGTAGTGATGCTTGTAAAGAATTTGGTGAACTTTTAAAAGAAAAAACAGGAATTCAGGTTGATTTTCAAAATGAAAGATTGACAACTGTTTCAGCTCACAATATTTTAAATACTATGGATGTCCGTGGCAAAAAAAGAAAAGCCGTTGTAGATGCAGTTTCTGCTGTGCTTATTTTAGAAGATTATATGAATTCTTTAAAAGTGTAGACACACAATGACAAATTAAATGCTTGATACCGTGTAAAATGGTATCAAGCTTTTTTTATGTGGTGATTTATTTGATTGTATATGTGGATATTCTTGTAATTCTTAACACTTTAGTAAACTATTTCATACTTTTAGCAATAAGAAAAATCACCCATTCTTACACAAAAAGATGGCGGATTGCCCTTGGTGCATTTGTTGGTGGCATATCGTCTTTACTGCTATTTTTAGAGCATCTAAACATCATTATGACTATGCTCAAAATTCTTTCAGGTGTGCTGATGATTGCAGTAACTTTTGATATCAAGCCAATTAAGCAATTTCTTAAAAGAGTTTTCTTTTTGTTTGCAATAACATTCCTTTTTGGTGGAGTGACCTATGCCATATACATATTTTTCGATAAAGATATCCTTATTTACTCTAACGGGATTATATACTTTGATGTAGATATGACATTTCTTGTAATTTGTTCGGTGATTTCATATTTTGTAATAACACTTATAACAAAATACACGGATAAAAAGTCGTCAAAGAACAAGGAGTATTATGTAACTATTGAAAATAATGGAAAAACCGTAAGTTGCACCGGACTTATGGATACGGGAAACAACCTTCGTGAGCCTTTTTCCGATTATCCCGTAATAATGGCAGATAAATCAGTTTTTAACAAGGTTTATACTGACGAAACTATAAGAATAATTCCCATTTCAACAGTCAATGGGGAGTCTTTATTAAAGGCATTTAAGCCACAAAAGATAACAATAGGAAATTTCACTACGGACAAAGTTTATTTAGGTGAAAGTGCCGTTTTGTTAGATGAATATAAAATAATTTTAAATATAAATCTTGAAGGGGAAATGAACAATGAGTAAACTGAAATTATTTTTGCAAAAACTATATTTAAGGTTTTTAAAAAGAGAAATCCATTACATAAACGGACCAATAGTCTTGCCTGAACCCCTGACTATTGAAGAAGAACAGAATTTAAGTGAACAACTTGTAAAAGGTGACGAAAACGCAAGGGAAAAACTTATTGTACATAACTTGCGACTTGTTGTGTATATTGCAAAAAAGTTTGAAAACTCAGGAGTGAATATTGAAGATTTAATATCAATAGGCACAATAGGACTTATCAAGGCGGTAAACACCTTTTCACCTGAAAAAAACATAAAACTTGCAACCTATGCTTCACGATGTATTGAAAACGAAATCTTAATGCATCTTCGTAAAATCGCATCCCAGAAAATAGAGGTATCTCTTGATGAGCCTTTAAATACTGATTGGGACGGAAATGAACTGATGCTTGCGGATGTTTTGGGTAGTGATGTTGACGAAATAAGTAGAGAAATTGAAGAGGATGACGAAAAAAAGATTCTTCGTGAGATTATAGATAATCTGCCAACAAGAGAAAGAGAAATAATTGATATGCGATTTGGACTTGGAGAGAAAGAGGAGTTGACTCAAAAAGAAGTGGCGGACAAAATGGGGATTTCACAGAGCTATATTTCAAGGCTGGAAAAGAGAATTATAAAAAAACTTGGAAATCGGTTAAATGCACAATTTAAGTGACAAAATTTGTTAATATTTTTTTCTGAAAACTATGTTAAAATAAGAGGAAATATGCTATAATACAGAGGATATTGAATAGGTGTGCAAATTTGCACCAAAAAAAGAAAAAGAAGGGTGTAATTATGACTTACGATGTTGCAGTTGTAGGTGCCGGTGTTGTAGGCGGACTCATTGCGCGAGAACTTAGCCGTTTCCAGATTAAAGTGGCTTTGCTTGAAAAGTGCAATGATGTTGCAATGGGTACAACAAAGGCAAACAGTGCTATTGTGCATGGTGGATTTGATGCGCAGAACGGCACTCTTAAAGCAAAACTCAATGTTCAGGGTACTCTTATGATGCCTGAGGTTTGCGAAAAGCTTTCAGTTCCTTTTAAGAAAAATGGTTCAGTTGTAGTAGCTTTCAGCGAAAAAGAAATGGACCATGTAAAAGAACTTTATGAGCGTGGTATCAAAAATGGTGTTCCACAGCTTTCAGTAATTGACCAGGCAGAACTTCGCAGAATTGAGCCAAATATCAGTGATGAAGCAGTTGGTGCTTTACTTTCAGAGAGCGCAGGTATTGTTTGTCCTTATGAACTTACAATTGCCGCAGTTGAAAATGCAGTTACTAATGGTGTTGAGTTTATCAGAAATTGTGAAGTAAAAGCAATCGAGGAAAATGCAGATGGTTATGTTCTTGACACAACAGCAGGCGAAATCTCCGCAAAATACATAATCAATGCAGCAGGTAATTTCTCAGACGAACTCGCTAAAATGGTTGGTGACGATTCAATCAATTTAGTACCAAGAAAAGGTGAGTACTATGTTCTTGATAAGTCGGTTGGTAACCTTGCAGTTCATACAATTTTCCAATGTCCTAACGAAATGGGTAAGGGTATCCTCGTAACCCCAACAGTTGACGGTAACTTACTTATAGGCCCAACAGCACTTAATATTGAGGACAAAGAGGATATTACAACAACTCCTGAGGGACTTAAAGAAATTGTTGAAAAAGCACTTAAATCCGTGCCAATCGTTTCAACAAGGAATGCAATCACATCTTTCGCAGGTGTTCGTGCTCATCCTGTTAATGATGATTTCATTATTGGTTGGTGTGATAAGAGCGAGAATTTCTTGAATGTTGCAGGTGTTGAGTCACCGGGACTTTCATCTGCTCCTGCTATTGCACTTTATGTTCGTGAAATCCTTTCAGAAAAACTTGAACTTACAGAGAAAGAATCTTATACAGATACAAGAGAAGAACCTGTTCGTTTCCGCCATATGAATGACGAGGAAAGAGCAGAGCTTATAAAGAAGAATCCTGCTTATGGCAGAATAGTTTGCCGTTGCGAAACAATCACAGAGGGCGAGATTATCGATGCCATTAAAGCTCCTGCAGGGGCTCGTGATGTTGACGGTGTTAAGCGACGCACCCGAGCAGGTATGGGACGTTGTCAGGGTGGTTTCTGTGGCAGTAAGGTTGTAGAAATCCTTGCTCGTGAATTGGGTGTTCCAATGAACGACATCACAAAATTTGGTGGCGACTCAAAAATTATTTACGAAAGAACAAAGTGAGGTGAATCGGTATGTTAAATTATGACCTTGTTGTAGTTGGTGGCGGTCCTGCAGGTATGGCAGCCGCTCTTAAAGCAAGAGAAAATGGTGTAGAGAGCATTATCGTTCTTGAAAGAGCAGAAACACTTGGTGGTATTCTTGAACAGTGTATTCATACCGGTTTCGGACTTCATTATTTTGGTGAAGAACTTTCAGGTCCTGAATATGCAGGCAGATTTATGAAACTTCTTGAAGATACTGATGTTGTTGTAAAAACAGATACAATGGTGCTTGATGTTGCAGATGGTAATGTTGTAACAGCAGTTAATAAAAAAGATGGTCTTATCAAAATTCAGGCAAAAGCAGTTGTTCTTGCTATGGGTTGTCGTGAAAGACCAAGAGGAGCACTCAGCATCGCAGGTAGTCGTTGTTCAGGTATTATGACTGCAGGTACTGCACAGAAATATGTTAATATTGATGGCTATATGCCGGGTCACGAAGTTGTTATCCTCGGTTCCGGCGATATCGGTCTTATTATGGCTCGTCGTATGACTCTTGAGGGTGCAAAGGTTAAAATGGTTTGCGAACTTATGCCTTATTCAGGTGGTCTTACACGAAATATTGTTCAGTGTCTTGACGACTTTGGTATTCCTCTAAAGCTTTCTACTACAGTTATTGCAACTCACGGTAAAGACAGACTTGAAGGTGTAACAATCGCAAAGGTTGACGAAAGACTTCAGCCAATTCCGGGAACAGAAGAATATGTTCCTTGTGATACATTGATGCTTTCAGTTGGTCTTATTCCTGAAAACGAACTTTCAAAGAATTCGGGTCTCGACCTTGACAGAATCACAAATGGTCCAAAAGTTGACGAATATCGTGAAACAGAACACGCAGGTGTGTTTGCTTGTGGTAATGTTTTACAGGTTCACGACCTTGTTGACTATGTTACAGAAGAAAGTCAGATTGCTGGTCTTGGTGCTGCAAAATTCATCAAGGGCGAAAAAGTAACAGGTGAGTGTGTTTATACACAGGGTATCAATGGTGTTCGTTACATAGTACCACAGAGAATTAACCGTGAAACAGATACTGATGTTAAGCTTTATTTCCGTGTTGGTGCTGTTTTCAATAACGCAAAAATCATTGTTGAGTGTGACGGTAAAGAAATCCTTTCAAAGAAAAAGGTTAAACTTTGTCCGGGTGAAATGGAATATGTTACTCTCAAGCAGTCAGTTATCAAGGAACTTCCTGCAAATGCAGTAATCAATGTAAGAGTGGAGGCGTAAAATAATGGAAAATAGAGAACTTGTTTGTGTTGCTTGTCCTTTAGGGTGCCCAATTACTGTTACATTCGATGCAGATGGTAATGTTGCTACTGTTACAGGAAACACTTGTAAGCGTGGTGACGCTTATGCTCGTACAGAAGTTACAAACCCAACAAGAATGCTCACAACAACTGTTAAAGTTGAGGGTGGCAAGTCTTATGTTGTGCCTGTAAAATCTGCAAACCCAATTCCAAAGGGCATGATGATGGACTGTATGAAAGTTATTAACGAGGCTTCAATTAAAGCTCCTGTTAATATCGGTGATGTTGTTATCGAGAATATTCTCGGTACAGGTGTGGATATTGTTGCAACAAATTATGCAGAATAAGAAAAGTTATGAGTTGGCGGCGGAAGTAATTCCGTCGCCTCGTCAATTAGAGTGGCAAAAATTAGAAATGTACGCTTTCTGTCATTTCGGTACAAATACCTTCACAGGCAAAGAGTGGGGTGACGGCACTGCTCCTGCATCTGTTTTTAATCCTAAAAAGCTTGATGCTCGTCAATGGGCAAGAGAGATTAAAAATACAGGACTTAAAGCCATTATTCTCACTTGTAAGCACCACGATGGTTTTTGTTTGTGGCAGAGTGAATATACAGATTACTGTATGAAAAACAGTCCATATAAAGACGGTAAGGGCGATGTTGTAAAAGATGTCAGTGATGCTTGTCGTGAATATGGGCTTAAATTTGGAGTCTATCTTTCTCCCTGGGACAGACACGAAGCCACTTATGGTACAGGCGAAGAATATAATACATATTTTAAAAATCAACTTACAGAACTTGCTACAAAATATGGTGACATCTTTTGTTTTTGGTTTGATGGTGCATGTGGTGAGGGCAAAAACGGTAAAAAGCAAGTGTATGACTGGAATTCTTACTTTGAAATCATCCGAAAATTGCAACCTGATGCAGTTATAAACATCTGTGGACCCGATGTCCGTTGGTGCGGTAATGAAGCAGGAAAAAGCAGAGAGTCCGAGTGGAGCGTTGTTCCTGCATTTGTAGGAAATCAGGATTATACTGCAGAACATTCTCAACAGGAAGATACTGCCGAATTCGCTAAAAAAGTGGATGCAAAAACTCAGGATTTAGGTAGCCGAGAATTTATTGACGGAATTAAAAATTTTATCTGGTATCCCGCTGAAGTTGATGTTTCAATCCGTCCGGGTTGGTTTTATCATAAGCGTGAGGACTTTAAGGTCAAATCTTTAAAGAAACTTATGCACATTTATTGGGGTAGTGTTGGTGGTAATTCATCGTTATTACTCAATATTCCACCAAATAAAAAAGGTTTGATTGCAAAAGCCGATATCCGTGCACTCCGTAAATTTGGTGATGAATTGCGTAAGGAATTCCCGGAAAACCTTGCTGTAAACTGTAGGGCAACTGCATCTTCTCAACTTGATGATGAACATAGTGCAGAAAGTGTTTTAACTGAAAACGGATATTGGCAATGTGGAGTAGGGGATGAGAAACCCGAAATCACTATTGATTTTAAAACACCGATAATTGCCGATAAAATCGTTTTAAAAGAGAATATTGCAACAGGTCAACAGATTGAAAGTTTCGATGTCTATGGTGATAATGGTAACGGATTTGAAAAAATCTGCTCATCAACCGTAATCGGTGCAAAACGAATCTGCCGTTTCAAAAAGCAAAAACTCAACCGAATTAAAATTGTAATCACATCCTATCGTGTAAAAGCAACTCTTAATAAGGTTGAATTTTATTGCAAAGAATAATTAAATCATTGTATGGCGGGGTATTGACCCCGCCGATTTCTTTTGTAACAACAAATTTGAATTTGTCGAAATCTTTTTATCCCCCCTTCCGTCACCTGCGGTGACACCTTCCCCTCGTAGGGGGAA
>CALEJF010000022.1 GCA_937898625.1 uncultured Clostridia bacterium
TTATCTTAACGAAGAAAGAATTAATGGCTTAACATATGCCGACGGCACACCAATCCCAACAGGATATCACAATGTTGATGCTGACGGTAAACTTATAATTGAATAATAGTAAAAGGGTAGTAACCTAAAAAGTTACTACCCTTAATCTTTTATAAATGTGTTTAGTTCTTCAAACTCTGTAATGGTGCGGGGATTCTGCCACCACGGTTAATGAATTTAGCAGGGGATGCAGTATTTAATTTCATAACAGGACCATATCCCAAAAGTCCACCGAAATTAAGTGTATCACCAATATCCTTGCCAATAGCAGGAATAAGTCTTACTGCAGTTGTTTTTGAGTTTACCATACCAATTGCAGCCTCATCAGCAATAATACCTGAAAGGACTTCTGCAGTTGTATCGCCGGGAACAATTATCATATCAAGACCAACTGAACATACACAAGTCATTGCTTCAAGCTTTTCTATTGTCAATGCACCACTTGTAGCTGCAGCAATCATACCCGCATCTTCTGAAACAGGAATAAATGCACCCGAAAGTCCGCCAACATGTGAAGATGCCATTACGCCACCTTTTTTGACTGCATCGTTAAGGAGTGCAAGGCAAGCCGTTGTGCCGTGAGCACCACATTGTTCAAGTCCCATTTCTTCAAGGATGTAAGCAACAGAGTCGCCAATTGCAGGAGTTGGAGCAAGGGAAAGGTCAACAATACCAAACGGAACATCAAGTCTTTTTGAAGCCTCACAAGCAACAAGCTGACCCATTCTTGTAATTTTGAATGCAGTTCTCTTAACCATATCTGCAACTTCTGTTATATTTGCATCAGGAATTTTTGAAATTGCCGAACGCACAACACCGGGACCTGATACACCAACATTGATTACACAGTCAGGCTCACCAACACCGTGGAATGCACCTGCCATAAATGGATTATCTTCGGGAGCATTACAGAATACAACAAGTTTTGCTGGTCCGATACAACCTTTATTAGCAGTAACTTCGGCAGATTCATTGATAATCTGTCCCATCATTTTAACAGCATCCATATTAATTCCTGCTTTTGTTGAGCCGATATTAACTGATGAACAAATATGGTCAGTAACATCAAGTGCCTCAGGAATACTGCGGATAAGCGCCTCGTCACCGGCAGCAAAACCTTTTTGAACAAGAGCAGAATATCCGCCAATAAAGTTAACACCAACAGTTTGAGCAACTTTTTCAAGAGTTTTTGCATACAAAACAGGGTCGCCTTTGCCCGATGCTAAAATCATTGAAATAGGTGTAACTGAAATTCGTTTATTGATAATCGGAATACCATATTCCTTTTCAATGTCTTCACCTGTTTTTACAAGATGCTCAGCTTTTCTTGTCATCTTCTCATATATCTTATCACAAGTTGATTTTGCATCGCCTGTGCAACAATCAAGCAGGGAAATACCCATTGTAATTGTTCTGATGTCAAGATTTTCATCTTGAATCATATTAATTGTTTCAAGTATATCGTGTGTATTTATCATTACTAATACCTCAAATTATATTCTGTGCATTGAATTAAAAATGTCCTCGTGCATAACATGGATTGAAAGTGCCATTTCGTTTCCAAGTGCAGTAACTTTGTCAGAAAATTCAGTAAAAGGAACATTCGCTTTTTCAAAATCAACAAGCATAATCATACAGAACATATCTTGTAAAATTGACTGTGAAACCTCAATAACATTAACACTGTTTTCTGCACAAACGCCTGAAACCTTTGCAAGAATACCAACCATATCCTTACCAACTACGGTAATAATACCTCTCATTTTTTAGTACCTCCGAAAATTAATTGTCAACATTTTAACACAAAGGAATAAAAAAGTGAATATCTTTCTTAAATATCTTTATAAAATTTGTTGAAAAATAATGGTAAAATGTAGTAAAATAATACCATAAGAATTGAGAGGTGTATTGTTATGTATAAAAATATCGTGGATTTGCATGTCCACACCGACAATTCATTTGATGGTAATCATTCTGCGACTTTTTTCTGTGAAAAGGCAGAAATGACAGATTTAAGAGCTATTGCGTTTACAGACCATTGTGAGGTTGACCAGTTCAGAGGGGATTTGTCATACGATAAACGCATTTTTCAGGCATTTTTTGAAATTTCAAAGGTTCGTTCTGCATTCCGTGGTAAGTTATTGATTCTCAATGGTATTGAATTAGGACAACCTGCTTATGACACAGAAATTGCCGAAAGAATCTTAAATACCCACGATTATGATATGATTTTAGGTTCAGTTCATAACCTTCGTGGTGGTGAAGATTTCTATTTTATGAAAAATCTCACACTTAAAGAGGCAGAAAAGCTTTTAGAAGAGTATTTTAGCGAAATAATCAAAATGCTTGATTGGGGCAATTTTGATGTCCTTGCTCACCTCACATATCCGTTAAGATATTTCTACTCGCAATCAAACCTTGATATTGATTTAAGTAAATTTGAAAGACAGATTGATGAAATCCTGATGCTTACTGCAAAATCGGACAAAGCACTTGAAATCAACACAGCAGGGCTTCGTCAACCAATAAACAAACTTTCACCTGAGGTGGATATTGTAAAAAGATTTAAAGAACTTGGCGGAAAGTATGTAACTGTTGGCTCTGATGCTCATTATGCCGAGCACCTTGCGGCAGATATTGATATGGCATATAACTGTGCTCTTGAAGCAGGGTTTGATAGTATAACATTCTTCCAGAAACGAACTCCTATAGAAATGAAAATTGAAGTGGAGGACTAAAAATGAAAGTTAAAGCAGCAGCAAAAATCAACTTAATGCTTGATATTCTCAAAAGGCTTGATAATGGATATCATTCCTTGTTTATGATTATGCAGTCAGTTGATTTATACGATACAATCAATGTTGAAAAAAACAGTAATAACGAGATTTTTATTAAATGTGACACCGAGGGTGTGCCTTGCAACGAAAAAAATATTGCCTACAAATGTGCAAAAGCCTTTTTTGACACACTTTCCATTGACGATAGGGGAGTAACTATCGAAATCGAGAAGAATATTCCAATGGCGGCAGGTACTGCAGGAGGTAGTGCCGATGGTGCAGGGGTTCTTTATTGTTTGAATAAAATTTATGAAACAAATCTTACAGAGAAAGAACTTTGTTATATTGGTGCAAAAGTTGGTGCTGATATTCCGTTCAGTCTTGTTGGTGGTACGGCAATCGCACTTAATACAGGTAATGTTATTGCTTCAGTTAAGGATTTTCCTGAATGTTATATCGTTCTCGCAAAGCCTGAGCAAGATGTTTCAACACCTGAGGCTTATGCACAGTTCGATGCTCTTACCCGTGTGCGCCATCTTGACAGAGTTTCAATGATTGAAGCCGTTGCAGAGGGTAATTACGAAAAAATCTGCAGTCTGTGTGGTAATGTATTTGAACAAGCCGTTGAGGTGCCGAAACGACCGCATATTAAAGGCGTTATGAGAAAATGTGGTGCTGATGCTTGCTGTATGAGTGGTAGCGGACCAACTGTTTTCGGTATTTTCAGTGATAAAGAAAAAGCAGAAGATGCTTATACTAAATTATCTAAAAAGTATGACAATGTTTATCTTTGCAAACCTGCCAATAAAGGTATTGTTGAGATATAAAGCACAAACGAGAGAAGGATTATTATGAATAAATATGATGTTTTTGTTGTGGGTGCATCAACAACAGGTTGTTGGTTTGCTTATAAAATGGCTGAGCAAGGGTTTAAGGTCCTTGTAATTGAGAAAAACCTTCCAAACGATGTTTCAAGGGAATATGATGTTTTCCATATGGGAAAGGCTGACATGGAAAGATTTGACCTTTTTATTCCTGAAGAAGGCGACCCATTACGCGAATTCTGCTTTTCTCATTCAACAATGGTTTCACCTTACGGAAACTATCCCAAAGCCTGTGCAGAAGCTCCTGTTATAGGCTTACATAAACACGACTACATTATGTCTATGGCCCAAAGAGCAAAAAACGCAGGTGCAGAGATAATCTATGAAGCATCCTTTACCGATTTTATTTATAACGATAAAAATAAAATCGTTGGTGCAAAATATAAGACTGGCGACGGTGAAAATGAAGCCTATGCAAGAATTATAGCCGATTGTTCAGGTATTCCCGCTGTTGCCCGCACAAAGCTTCCTGACACATCTGTTGTAGGTAACTTTAAGCTTACAAATAAAGACATTCTCTATGTTGTGCTTTATTATGCAGAGTATCTTAAAAAGGATTTTAACCCAAGAGAACTTGACGGTTTCTTCCTTTCTTATAAATCCTGGTCTGCACCATCTGATAATCCAAACGGTGCAATTCTTGGTATCGGTGCATTCTATGGCTACGATTATGCCGAAGAAATCTTTAAAGAAGATTTTATGAAGAATGTTAATTTCCCCGAATATAAAGTTGAGAGAGTAGAAAAGGGTATGACACCTTATCATACATCAGTTTATTCACTTGTTGATGACGGTTTTATTGCCCTTGGTGATGCTGCTTGTCACACAAAACCAACTTGTGGTGAGGGTTGTACATCGTCACTTGTTGCAGGTGAAATTGCAGTTGAGGTTATTTCAAATCTTCTTAAATCAGATAAGTTCCTTACAAAGGAAAGAATGTGGAGCATCAACAAGCGATATATGACTGCACAGGGTAAGGATTTTGACTCTATGCGACCACTCCTTATGGGCATTATTTCAATGGACTACGATGAGACAGAGTATCTCTTTAAAAACGATATTATGTTCAGTGAAAAAATCCTTGGTGGAATGGATACAGGACTTGCTCTTGATACAAATGATATTACAGAAATTGTTAAAGGAATTGTAAATGGTGTTGCAGGAAAACATCTAAAAACATCAACAATCGCAAAACTTGTTAAAGGACTTGTGTATAGTACACAAGTTGGCACATTGTACGACAACTATCCTGCAAACTATGAGGATTTCCCTGAATGGAAGGAAAAAGCAGATAAACTTTGGGCAGAAATCGGACCGGTTTCCAATACCTGCGACCCCAAAATCCTCAAGAAATTAGGATATGAATAATCAAAATAACACTGGTGTGGCGAGGTCTTGTACCCCGCCATTTTCATTTGTAGCAGTATGTAATCTCATTCTTGCAAACTTGAATTTGTTGGGATGCTTGGTGTGTTTTTTCTCGGCTCCCCTTTCAGGGGAGACAAGAAACCAAAAGAACCCGATAAACTCTAATTTGTCAGGACGTTTTAATTCCCAAATATTCCCCCTCAGTCTCGTTTCACTCGACAGCTTCCCTCAAGGGTGGAGCCCAATATAGCCTTCCCCCTACGAGGGGAAGGTGTCACCGCAGGTGACGGAAGGGGGGATGAAATTCCGCAACGCAGTTCCGACATTTTGCACTTTGCGTTTTGCATTTTGCACTCAACTCTACAAAATCGAATTTGTCGGAATGATTTCCGTAGGGGTCGGCGTCCCCGACGACCCATTTCGCTCCCTCTTTGAGGGTGCGGGTGTCCAGCGGACACCTCTGCGAAACAGAAGCATCGACCGAACTGGCAGGTGAGACTTACCTGCCCCTACAATTTACCAAATTGATGAAATCATAATTTCGAATTTCGCATTTCAAATTCAGTTCGACAAACTCCCAATTTGTTTAATTATTTGTGATTTTCGTCACTATGAATAATAAATATTAGGAGTATTTTAACAAACAATAACTTGTTTTACTTGTATTTACCAATTTAATGTGATAAAATAAATTGATAAATATGGCTTGCAATAATTCATTGTTTGGAGGAATGAAAATGAAGAAAATCATTATTAAAACCTTGTCTGTAATGTTAGCTGTTGTGCTCACATTAACAGCCGCACCACTAAGTGGGTTTATAGGAATTGAACTCCCTGATTGGTTTGATTTTTCAATTAAGTCAAGTGCCGCTACATATTCAGGCACTTGTGGTGAAAATGTTAGTTTTACTTTCAACTCATCCACAGGCATACTTACTATTTCAGGCACAGGTGAGATGAAAAATTATTCTTTAGCAGGGGATCGCCCTTGGGCAAGTTATGAGGATAATATAAAAAAAGTCATTATAAATAATGGCATTACATCTATTGGTAAATATGCATTTTATTCTTGCAATAGCCTTACAAATGTAACAACCCCTGACAGTATAACAACAATTGGTAATTATGCATTTTATATGTGCGACAATCTTACAAGTATAAAAATCCCTGACAACGTAACATCAATTGGGGATTATGCATTTTATAATTGCGATAGCCTTACAAATGTAACAATTCCTAATAGTGTTATAACAATTGACAACTCTGCATTCTATTCTTGCGAGGGTCTTAAAAATGTAATAATCGGTGACAGTGTAAGAACAATCGGTAAAGAAGCATTTTATAATTGTGCTGGCCTTACAAGTATAACAATCTCTGACAGTGTAACATCAATTGGATATAATGCATTTGACATATGCAGTAACCTTACAGAAATATTTGTTGAAGAAAATAATCGATATTATTCAAGTGATGAAAATGGAGTATTATTTAATAAAGAAAAAACAACACTTATTCAATATCCCAATGGTAATACAAGAACAAGTTATGCTATCCCTGAAGGTGTAATATCAATTGGTGACTCTGCATTTCGTTGGTGTACCAACCTTACAAGTATAACAATCCCTGACGGTGTAAGAACAATTGGTGATAGTGCATTTTGTGATTGTAGATTCCTTACAAGTGTAACACTTCCTGACAGTCTAACATATATAGGTAGTCACGCTTTTGGGTATTGCCTAAATCTTACAAGTAGTATAACAATTCCTGATAGTGTAACAACAATCGGTGATTGTGCATTCTTGTGGTGTAGCAATCTTACAAGTGTAAAAATCGGACAAAATGTGACTACTATCGGCGGTAATGCATTTCAAAATTGTGAAAGGCTTATAAGTATTACGATACCTAATACTGTAACAGAAATCAACACATTAGTTTTTAGTGGATGCAGCAGTCTTAAAAGTGTTACAATACCTGATAGTGTAACAAAGATTGTTTATGCTGCATTTGATGATTGTACCAATCTTACGAATGTTTATTATGGTGGTTCAGAAAATGAGTGGAATGAAATTACAATAGGCAATTCTAATGAACCTCTTCTTAACGCAACAAAGCATTTTGCTAGAGAAAACAATCCAACGGGAACTTGTGGTGACAATCTTACTTGGGAATTTGACCTATCCACAAGCACTCTTACCATTTCAGGCACAGGTGAGATGTATTTTTATTATTGCATAAATTCAGGGTCCGAAATTCCGTGGAATGCATATAAGGATGACATTAAAACTGTTATAATCGATAATGGTGTGACAGAAATTGGTTATTATGCATTTAAAGATTGTAAGAACCTTACAAGCGTAACAATTTCTGATAGTGTAACAACAATTCGTTATTGGGCGTTTGCAAGTTGCGACAGTCTTACTAATGTAACAATTCCTGCAAGTGTAACTTCAATTGGTGAGCATGCTTTTTCTTATTGCGATAGCCTTACAGAAATAATAGTTGATGAAAACAATCAATATTATTCGAGTGATGAGTTTGGTGTTTTATTTGACATAGATAAAACTACGCTTATTAAGTATCCGCAAGGTAACATAAGAACAAACTACACAATTCCTGATGGTGTAACAATAATTGATGAGTATGCATTTAGATTCTGTGAAAACCTGATAAATGTTACAATTCCTGATACAGTAATTAAAATTGGAGATAATGCATTTGGAGATTGTGTAAGACTTACAGATATAATAATCCCCAACAGTGTAACTACAATTGGAGATAGTGCATTTGAACGTTGCAAAAGCCTTACAACTGTAAGAATCCCTGCAAGTGTAACATCAATTGGTGATAAAGCTTTTCTATTTTGCAATAAACTTGCAGAGATAATTGTTGATGAGAATAATCAATATTATTCAAGCGATGAATATGGTGTATTATTTAACAAAGACAAAACAACACTTATAAAGTATCCAGAGGATAACACAAGAACAAGCTACATAATCCCTGATGGTGTAACAAAAATTGATGATAATGCATTTTATTCTTGCAATAATATTGCAACGGTAATAGTCCCATCAAGCGTAACAGAAATAGAGAGCGGTCCATTTACTGGTTGCAATGAGCTTACAGAAATTTTAGTTGATGAAAATAATCAGTATTATTCTAATGATGAATATGGAGTATTGTTTAATAAAGAAAAAACAGCAGTTATTAGATATCCGGAAGGAAAAACAGAAGCAAACTATACAATTCCGAACGGTGTAACAACAATTGCCGATTACGCATTCTCTGGTTGTGGTAATCTTACAAGTGTAACAATCCCTGAAAGTATTACAACAATTGGTAGAAATGTATTCTTCCTTTCCCACCTTTTCAAAGAAGTATATTACTATGGCACTGAGGAAGAATGGAATGAAATCGATATAGAAAAAAGTTGGAATAATTCATTAGTTAACGCAACAATTCATTACAACTACATTGACCCAAACAAATTCACAGGCATAAAGGATAATCATTATTACAGAAACGATGTAATGCAAAAGGCATATCAGCTTGTAGAATTTGAAGGTGATTTCTACTTCATTGGTGACCGTCATGAAATCGTTAAGAACAAGAAGGCTTATCTTAACGAAGCAAGAATTAATGGTCTTACTTATGCCGATGGCACACCAATCGCAGTAGGTTATTATGACTTTGATGAAAACGGTAAAATGGTGATGCGTGAGGGCATTGTTGGTAATAATGTAT
>CALEJF010000023.1 GCA_937898625.1 uncultured Clostridia bacterium
ATTTTGAGCACGGAAAAACAATTTTTGACATTGAATTAACTAAACCTCTGAAGGAGATTTTAAAAAATGAAACTTAAAGAAACTATTAACGAAAAATGGAAAATTGCTTTTAAAGCAAAAGACGAAACATATACACAAACAAAAACTACTTTAGAAGTAAAAAAAGAATTGTCACTGCAGATGCAGCAGTATTATCCGATAGAGTTCTTTGTTTATTTAGAACAATTGGCAGAAAAAATTGGTGTATCTTCCCGAAGCGTATCTCGTTGGGAAAATGGTAATACTATGCCAGAGTTGGGTATTCTAGTCGAATTAGCAGATTACTATGAAGTTGACATCAAGGAAATAATTGATGGTGAAAGGAAAAGTGAGAGTATGGAAAAAGAAGAAAAAGAGACTTTACAAAAAGTTGCAGATTATGCAGAAGCTGAAAAGAAATTAGTAGTAAAACGTAGATGCATCGTTACATTCGTAGGTACATTGATGTTTGCGTTAAGTATTATGATAGGGTGTATTGTCGTTCCTAAGCTTCCAGAAGATATTTTTTTAAGGAATGACAGTCTGTGGTTAGGAATAGGAGTTATAGGTGTAATTTGTTTGTGGGGAATAGTTATTCATGAAAATCGTAAAAATTCTATGAAAGACAAGTGATTTTTTCTCCGCACAAGATTTATAGAGAACGCAAACTTTCAGTCTTGCGGAGAGATTGAAAGCAACAGAAGATTTGAATTTGGCGAGGAGAATATGCGATGAAAGTCTATGATATTTCTCAAGAAGTTTTTAGTTGTGAAGTATATCCTGGTGACCCTATACCGGAGAAAAACGTGTTGAAATCAATGCAAAAAGGTGAAGTATATAATTTAACTGCATTTAGCATGTGTGCACATAACGGTACGCATATAGATGCTCCGTTTCATTTTATTAGAGATGGAAAAACAGTTGATGAGATATGCTTGGAAGCATTTGTGGGAATGGCTTATGTGGCAGAACATAACGGGATTGTTACGGGCAATGATGCTACAGAAATAATAGAAAAAGCCAAAAAACAGAGTTCTGATGCATCAAAGAGAGTTCTGATTAAAGGCAATGTCGAGGTATCACTAGAAGCAGCAAGGGTTTTTGCATCTTCAGATATTATGCTTCTGGGTAATGAATCACAAACGATAGGACCACAAGATGCTCCGATGGCAGTACACCTTACGCTTTTGGGTTCTGATGTTGTTTTACTTGAAGGAATTCGTTTGTCGGAAGTGTCTGAGGGTGTTTATTTCTTAAATGCTGCTCCGCTGAATTTATCAGGTGCGGATGGTTCACCATGCAGAGCTGTATTGATAGATATTGATGAGAGATAGATTTCAGTAAGCCAATATGTTTAACTGAGAGATGAATTTGAAGTTGTAAGTGTGAATGTAAAAGGAAAATATCATCTGAATCAAAAAATATAATTGATTATGAATAGCAAGAAATATTAAAACAAGTATTTTTTGTTTTGCTATAATCCTTCTACGAAAGGAGGGAATAAATAGTGAACGATAATATTGTTAATATCGAAAAAGTTATTGACTACATTGAAAACAATCTTAGTAACAAGTTGGATTTAGAGAAAATTTCTGAAGCAGTCCACTATTCAAAGTACCATTTGCATCGGTTGTTTTCAGAGACAGTAGGTATGACGATTCATGACTATGTTGGACGTCGGCAGTTGACTGAAGCAGCAAAATTATTGGTTTTTTCGGATAGACCGATTATTGAAATCGCTTTTATTTGCGGTTATGAAAGTCAGCAGGCATTTTCTTCAGCATTTAAGTCGATGTATAAAATTCCGCCTGCACAGTATCGGGAAAATCGAGAGTTCTACCCATTACAGTTGAGATTTACATTGCATAGAAATATAGTTAATAAAAAATTTAAAAAGGATGATATTTGTTTTGCTGAAAAAAGTGATATTCCGATTTGGATGGATTTGATGCGATTAGTGATTGACGGGTATCCAGTTATGAATGAAGAAGACTATTTGAACGAGATAACAAGGCATATAGAGGAAAAACATGCTCTTGTATTAAAAGATGGCGGTATTTTAGTTGGTGCAATGGCTTTTTCTGATAATCCAAGTTGTATTGATTTTTTGGGTATACATCCACAATATCGCAAACAGGACATTCAAAAACTATTTTTAGATGTTCTTTTAGAAACATACTTACCAGGAAAAGAAATCAGTATGACAACTTATCGTGAAGGTGATAGAGCGGATACAGGACATCGTGAGTTGTTAAAGAATTTAGGTTTTGCAGAAAGAGAATTGATAATAGAATATGGCTATCCGACACAACGTTTTACTATCTCTCCGAAAGAAAAGGAGGATATAAAATGACAAAAGAACTAAATCCAAAAGACACAACAAGGGCTATGGCTTATGAATTATGGATGAAAGCACCTAATCCAATGGTGACTTTTTTTAAGACGTTAGATGTGACAAATCTGATAAGAATCAGTAAAAGAAATGGCATGAAATTTAATATGCTTCTTGATTATTGCATTGGCAAGGCTGCAGTGGGGGTAAAAGAGTTTTACATCCTTCCTGTTGGTGAAAAACTTATCCAATATGATAAGATTGCAGTAAATACAATTGTGAAGAATAAAGATGGCGAAGTCAGTTCTTGTGACATTTTATATGTGGAAGATTTGGAAGAATACAATAAGCAGTATTTAAAATATACCGTTCAAGTTGCAGAGAACTGTCAGGATAGAGACTTGTCAAACGATAGTATGGTAATAGGGACATCGGCGATTATTGATACAGAACTTGATGGTGCTGTTGGTATGAATAGTGGTATTTTCAATAATCCATTTATCATTTGGGGCAGATACAAAAAGAAATGGTTTCGATATTATCTAACACTTTCTTTTCAATTTCATCATACGCAGATGGATGGTGCTCATGCAGGTAGATTTTTGGCGAATTTACAAAATGAAATTAGTAGTCTGAAATAGATAGATTGGAGTAATACAGAGAGTAAAATTTCAGTTTAACGGAGAAACAAATTCCAATAGGTCGAATAGATGAATAAGAATATGAAGGTGTGAGTAATGGGAAAGAAATTATCAGAAATGGTCCTGTGTCAAGATTTAGTACAAAATAAAATGAGAGGTTCTGCCAGCTAAGCTGCCGGCAGATTCTCAACCCTCATATACAGTTTTTCATAGTCATTAGGTGACATGTAGTCGCAATGACTGTGTATACGGACAGTGTTGTAAAAGGTTTCGATGTATTCGAAGACCAATGAATAAGCATGTCGGTAATTACGAATCGTAAAGCGATTCAGCCATTCACGTTTTATCAGTGAATGAAAAGATTCAATGCAGGCATTATCATAAGGATAACCGGTGTGAGAATAACTGCGGGTCATTCCTTCGGTAGCCTGACGCCAAGCTTCGGAAACATACTGACATCCACGATCAGTATGAATGATTAAAGGCATATCCGTATCACGAGAGGCTTTGGCTTTATCAATGGTAGAAATCACGGTGGATACTTCGAGTGTATCGGCAAGTGTCCAAGCAATGATTTTACGGGAATATAAGTCCATAATGCAATTAAGGTATACAAAACCATCAGTAGTCCAGATGTAGGTGATATCCGTACACCATACAGCATTGGGACGGTCTGGATTAAACTGCTCATCAAGGATGTTATGCAGCTCTTTGCTGAAATCAGAATCACGGGTGGTAGTAGTCCAAGGTTTAATCCATTGGGCTTTGATTCCCATCTCGCGCATATATTTTCCAACGGTGTGCTGAGAAATACATTCTCCGACATTTCGGAGC
>CALEJF010000024.1 GCA_937898625.1 uncultured Clostridia bacterium
TACTTTCTTGTTGCTTCCTGGAATGCAAGCTGACATTCTGTGTTAACATTGATTTTTGAAACACCAAGAGAAATAGCCTTCTGAATCATATCAGCAGGAATACCTGTACCACCGTGAAGAACAAGTGGCATTGTACCTGTTTTTTCCTGAACTGCTGCAAGAGTTTCAAATGAAAGACCTGCCCAGTTTTCCGGATATTTACCGTGAATGTTACCGATACCAGCTGCAAGCATTGTAACACCAAGGTCAGCAATCATTTTGCATTCGTTAGGGTCAGCACATTCGCCTGCACCAACAACGCCGTCTTCTTCGCCACCGATTGAACCAACTTCTGCTTCAATTGAAAGGCCCTTTTCTTCACAGATTGCAACTAATTCCTTTGTCTTTTCGATGTTTTCATCGATTGGATAGTGTGAACCGTCGAACATAATTGAGCTAAAGCCTGCTTCGATACAAGCCTTTGCACCTTCATATGAACCGTGGTCAAGGTGAAGAGCAACAGGAACTGTAATTTTGAGTTCTTCAAGCATACCTTCAACCATACCTACAACTGTTTTGTAACCACACATATATTTGCCTGCACCTTCAGATACACCAAGGATAACAGGAGAATTCATCTCTTGTGCTGTGAGAAGAATTGACTTTGTCCATTCAAGGTTATTAATATTGAACTGACCTACTGCGTAATGACCTGCTTTTGCTTTTGTAAGCATTTCTTTTGCATTTACTAATGGCATAATTTAATACACTCCTATAAATTTTTATCGCAAATATTATATATCACACACTCATAAATGTCAACAAATTAACAAAATTAAAACGCTCGAATAATATAAGTATGAGGTGATAAAAGTGGAAAAGTATTTTTCGAGTGTTATTTGCAGTTATGGTTACTGCTCTGCATACAATACAATTTACAAAAATGACTCCGATGCGAAAGTGTACATCATTCGTGACGGGAATGATATTGAAAGAACATATTTCTTAAAAAAACTTATTAAAAATCTTCGTGGGTATAATATTTCACTTTTCAACCCATTTTATGATGAGTCACCTGATGGAATATACATTAAAAATCTTAATACATATGTACTTTCCAATAATGATTATAACAGAGTTTCTCCAATTCTGCCTGAAATTTGGGAAAAGACTATCAGCATAACCGACAGTAAAACTTATCCCAAGGATTTACTTCGGGAGGTACTCATCAGCAAGACAAAAGAGAATAATCACTATAAAAATACTTGTAAAATTCTAAAACAAGCATCCCTTGTGAAAGAAAAGCAACACAGCACCCTCTCGCACTATCTTGATGAAGCAAAAATCGTAAATTTTATACACAGAATGTGTTTAAGAGAAATCAAAAGAACAACTGAAAAGGGAAATGGCAAAATCCGTTTTCTTTCGTCCCCCACTCCATTGGGAATTCACACTCATTATGATACGATTTTTGAAGGTTGTGATAACATTATAAATATTACTGACGAAACAGGTTTTGCAGGAACAATTATCCTTGGTGTAATTAAAAATTATGCCATAAAGGAAAAAATGGAGATTATTGCATCTCCATCATATTTCGGCAAAGACTTTTTTCAGTTTTTACTATTTCCGTCACTTAAACTTGCTATTTGCATTTCCGACACAAGCCATAATCTGCCTTTCACCTCACAAAACGATATAAACATATCGCGTTTTTTTACAGATAAAACAATTCTATCAAGTGAAAAAATCAAAACCTTACTTTCAGTTGAAAGCTCGCTTATTGATAAGGCTGTTTTATCCCTTTATGAGGGTATGGATGAGAGATTTAAGTGTAATGACCTTATCAAAGGTCTTTCGAATAAGGAAAAAGCAGAAGATAGTGCCGATGATTTTGCGAAAATGCTGTTAAATTAATTTGACACATCGCCACATTTCTTATAGGTAACTGACGACTCAACAGCACGCAACAAACTATACAGACCAACAAAAACAGGCGGGGTTACCCCCGCCCTTCACTTTAATTATTCAATTATGAGTTTTCCATCAGCGTCAACATTGTGGTAACCTGTTGCAATTGGCGTGCCATCGGCATATGTAAGACCGTTTATTCTTGCTTCATTAAGATAAATCTTTTTATCTTTAACGATTTCGTGTCTGTCACCAATGAAATAGAAATCACCGTCAATTTCAACGAGTTGGTATGCCTTTAACATAACATTGTTTTTATAGATATGGTTACCGACAATACCATTTAAGATAATCATCTTGCCATTTTCATCAAACT
>CALEJF010000025.1 GCA_937898625.1 uncultured Clostridia bacterium
CCCTCTTGCAACGCTTTTTATGTATTATTAAGTTGATAGCCTAGAAAATCTATCTTACCTATCATTAAATTACCTATAATCATTATTCTTATGAATTATTACTTCTCTTATAATTCATAACAAGATTTCCGTTAATAGTTTCAGCTTTGGTCAGCTCAAAATTCTTGATTGTGCTATCCATAAATAACGGCTTGTCATCCTTATTGGCTACGATTGGTGCTACAACAAGACTTAATTCATCAATAGCATCTGCTCGTTGAAATGAGCCATTTATGATGCTTCCACCCTCTAAAAGAAGAGTTTCACAACCTATGATGTTTTTGAGTTTGAACAGTGCAAAATCTACATCAATTTCGTCTTCGCCTGCCACAATGAATGGTATTTCCATTTCCATAAGATATGTAAGATATCGGTCATCGGCTTGCTCGGTAAGAACTTCAATAATCTGTGCTCCGTCGTAACCCGGGTCACCATCAGGGTCGATGATTTTATTTGATTTCCAACCTAATTTCCCTTTCGGGTCGAACGCAACGGCATAGAATCCACTCATATCATCCAGCATAAAATCCATTTTATGACCTAACGGAAATTCTGCAGGCTCATATTTCGACAAATCAGGGTAATATCCGCCTGTAAAACTGCCTTCCATAGTAACACGACCGCAGATAAAACCGTTACATTTAAGTTTTCGATTAATATCATAGTAGATTTCTGTTGCACCCTTACATTCGGGTTTGAATAAGAATTCTCCCGTAACTTTTCCATCAAGAGATGTTACCATATGACAAATAATATATGGTCTGTTCATATTATCACCTTTACTCTGTAAGTCTTATAACAAGACTGAATAGATTTCTTCGCCACCGTTGACAAATACTTCTAAAATATATCCGTCACGAATGATTTTAAGGTCTTTGATTTCGCCCTCATAAACAACAATCTTACGATGTGTTCGCTTGATTTTAAATCCGTTTTTCTTGCGAATAACTGCTGAATCGCTGTCGGTGAGTAAATGTTGTACTTCTTCTATGGGATAACCATAGATTTTGCCGTCAACAAGTTTGATTTCACGAGGGACTGACATACAACCTATATCTTTTTTCTTATAGCCCGCATATTTCCAACCGGGTAGCCAAGAGATAAGAATCGTTCTACCCTTTTGGTCAAGAAAAACTTGTCCTGCGTATTGGTCAGGTCCTTTATCCACTTCGCCTGTGTATTCGGGTGTGAATTTTCCGTCTTCAAAGGTGCCATACATCACCGAAAACTGATGACTGTCCTCCTTACATACAGATGCTGTAAGCAGATATTTATCCCCTGATTTCATAAAAGATGGGCACTCGGCAAATTTTGAGTTTTCCCATTCACACAAAATACCTTTATATTCCCAATTAAACAGGTCTTCGCTTTCATATAAAAGAAGGTTTGCGGTTTTCTTTTCACGGTTTCCCGATGCCATTACGCAATAATACTTACCATCGGAATAACACACCGCAGGGTCACGAAAATCGGGACAACCATCAGTTGGAAATCCGCTGATTACGGGATTACCTTCATATTTTTCAAAGTTGATTCCATCAGTTGAATAAGCAACACTTACTGACTGAACACCATCATGAATTGACGCGTAAAAGAGAAAAAGTGTATCATCTTTGACAATCGCCGTACCCGACCAACAGCCATCTTTATCGTATGGCATATTAGGGACGAGTGCAACAGGTAATTCCTCGAAATTCAAAAAATCCTTTGTCCTTGCGTGCCCCCAATGCATACTCTCATTCCATGGCTTTTCAAAATTGGGCGAATGCTGATAAAAAATATGGTAATAGCCATTAAAATAAACTAATCCGTTGGGGTCGTTTATCCAGCCCTTTTTGGTTGCAAAATGATATTTTAGCGGTATACGATAATTCATAAAAAACCTCTTTTAGTATAAATCCCGATTCTTCTCAAACTAATTATACTACCTACATAAGAAAAGCATTATTTAGTTTTATTATATAAAAGCATTTTTCTCCTTAAAATCAAATTATAGGATTACCTCTTTTTAAGGAAAATCAACAGTCATCTTCTTTTTCATAATATCTTTCTACCAACTCATCAGTATCATTAAGATTGATTCTCTTTGATGCTATATAAGTTTTAAGTGTCTTGCCATCACCGATTTTTTTATCAGGACTAAATTTGCCATAACCACAGATAACGAATGTATCATCCGCTAACACTACATTACCGCAATATCCTGTATCAGAACCTGCATAGTATTCAGGTTTGTTTTGGTTTTCAAGGTAAATGTGCGCTATTTTTAGTCTGTAATCGCCCTCTGTACCATTTTTCAAGTCTTCGTATGTACCAACCCAAGCAATAAGACCTGCACTCATCCAACCTCGTTTTCTATCAATTCCCTTTGCAAAGAATTGAGCTTTTTCCCCTCTTTCAATAGAACGGAAAGTAATAAGTAGTCTGCCGTCAGATGTGTACTCTGCCTTGTGCCTTTCGCCGTTTAATGCTGCAGGTGCTTCTTTTGGTTCAGTCCAAGTTTTGCCCTCATCGATTGAAAAAGCAACCATTGAGTTTACTTTCTTCGATTGACTTCTTGCAATAAGGCAAAGTTCATCTCCACGACCGTTTTCTGAACGAATAACCTCTATCTCACACATCTGCGTACTTTTTTCTATATCACGATGAGGAGCAAGATATTTTTCGGGAGTACTCCATTGCATATTTCCGCTTTCGTCAAAAGAAAGAATTGTTTTATAATTGTAGAAATCGGAATCGTGGAAGAATCCCATCCACTTGTCAACGAACTCACCATTTTCTTTAAGCCTTGTAAGGCTTGCCATTGCAACAATCGGAACTACTGAATAGTCATCCTCGTAACCAAAAAATCTTTGGAATTCCGACCATGTTTTACCTTCATCTTCAGAAACAGAACATTCAAATCCTCCCGGAGTTTTCATATTCGGCCACTTTGAATTAGCAGAAATGAGTATGAGTTTATCAGGTGTACCCTTGGAAAATTCAAGTCGATATATAGTAGGCGTTTCAAGTGAGTTTTCCCAACTTGAAGGTGTGTTTTCAATTATACTATTCCAACTTAATCCACCGTCTTTACTAACCCTGTTAAGAACAGCTCCTTTTCCGTGTCCTTTTGGATATACTGTCAAAATGTCTCCATTTTTTAGAAGCACACTATCAGGATGTGCCATATAGTCATTTGTGTCATCCACAGTAGATAGTTGATAAAGGTACTCAAATTGTGTCCCTTCAAGTTCCTTTGGCATTTCACTTAAATCAAGCTGAGGTATGGTATAATCACTACCGGTAAATTTAGAAGGACCAAATTTGATTACACAGAAGGTAATAATCAAAGCAACTACTATGATAGCTGCCATAATAACTGCATATTTCATATGTTTACCCCCCTATTTGTTATTTTTATCCTATTGCAATTTTAAAGCAGCTTGGTAAGTCGTTTTTAAATTCATTTTTAAGCTTTATTGTGAGTGCTTTTTCATCTCTTGTGAAACTGATTTTTTCGTCACTACCTAAAAGTTCAATACTTTCAATAAGATAATCGTGCGGAATATGCTTTTTAAGAGTCTTGATTTTAACTGTCTTTGATGGTCGCATTTGGAATGCATAAAGGAACCCGTTCTTATATGTAAAGCGAAAATCTTTGTTAGTAAATTTCTTTTCGTCACCATCTTGGAAAAAGCCGTCTTTAGCATTGACTTTACCCTCTCCAAACTGTTTCCAGAAAGTTGTGCCGTAAATACCTTCGCCATTTATTTGAAGCCACTCTCCCATTGTAAGCAACACCTCTGTTTCTTCGTCGGTAATTGTACCATCGGCCTTTGGACCAATATTAATAAGAAGATTACCATTTTTAGAAACAATGTCAATGAGGTCACATATTATCTGTCTTGCACTCTTAAACTGATTGTCAGCAGTATATCCCCAAGAACACTTACCTATTGCAGTATCTGTCTGCCAATAAACTGGAGAAATGCCCGTGAGTGCTCCACGCTCAACATCAAATGTAGCAACATTTGGCGGAAACGCCTCGTGTTTATAGTTTATAGTTACTTCCTTGCCCCACTCTTCTGCACGATTATAGTAATATGCTGCAAGTTTTTTAAGATATGGTTTGAAACTATGGTTATGAATCCACCAATCAAAATATAATACTGATGGTTGATATCTGTCAATTAATTCACAAGTGCGTACAAGCCAGTCCTCAAGCCACTCTTGACTTGCACCTTGTGAATATGTATCGGCAGTTGTTTTATGTATAATATCAGGGTCAAACTCCTTTGAATAAACAGCAGGACCGTAAAAATCGCGATAATTATCGTCATTTACATCGCTGTCGCAAAGACGACCGGGATTCATAAAGAAATAATGCTCCGCACGGTGAGTTGATGCACAAAATGTAAGTCCTTGTTTTTCACATTCTGCTTTTAATTCACCAACAACATCACAACAAGGTCCCATTTTTACTGAATTCCATTTATTAAAATCTGTTTCATACATTGCAAATCCATCGTGATGCTCGGCAACAGGCATAACATATTTCATTCCCGCTTTTTTGAAAAGTGAAACCCATTCTGCTGCATTAAACTTTTCTGCCTTGAACATTGGGATAAAATCCTTATATCCGAATTTATTTTGAGGTCCCCAAGTTTTCCTGTGGTGTTCAAATTCGCGGACTGATTTATCATACATTCCCCTTGAATACCACTCATTTCCGAATGCCGGAACGGAATAAATACCCCAATGGATAAAAACACCTAATTTATCGTGCATATACCAAGTAGGCACTTTATGTTGAGCAAGAGATTCCCAATCTGCCTTGAATTTTCCTTTTTCAATTACTTCATTAATTAGATTCAAATATTCTTGAGTTGTCAAAACAAATTCTCCTTTTTACTTTTGCAGTAGATTAGTATTTATTAATCTTAAAGTAAAACCGTTGCGCCCCTGTTTTTTCTTGATTTTTCGGCAGCAAGAGCGATATCGTGGCTAATAACAGTTGCATCGATTGTTGTAATATCTGTTAAATCTGTTGTTTCACCGCACAAGATTTTAACAAATCCTGAAATGAGTCTGATATCACCTTCAATATGTCCACCAACATTAGGACTGAATGTGTGTACTGTTTTAGATTTGCCACCAAAAATGTTCATTTTAAGCTTTGTGCCGTAGCCAATAAGTTCGCCTTTTGTGCCTACAATATGACATTCTCTAAACATTTTATCGGAAAATCCATTCATATTAAGAACTGCAGACGCACCATTTGCAAATGTCATCGTAACGAGCTGATTATCGCACACATTGTTGTCGCACATAAAAACACATCTGCCGTAATCACCGTTTTTGATGGCATTTTTAATATCATTTTTGCTGTTCTTTGCTTTACCGGTAAGAGTGCGTCCCATATATTTTATAAACTTTGCTTTATAGAACGGGTCAGTTATGTAAAGACTTTCAGCATCATATGGACAATACTTCTTCGCCTTGCAACCTCCCATACATGTATGTGTAGCACCTTCAGGAACATTTTCTTTTCTGAAAAAACTAAGTGAACCAACAGAATTTACAGTTGTGCAAGGAGAATTTATGAACCAAGCAATAAGGTCAATATCGTGACAACATTTTGCCATAATGGATGGTGTCGAAGTAAATTCATCCCTCCAGTTACCCCTTACATAACTGTGTGCGAAATGAAAATATCCAACATTCTCTGTATGATTTATTGTAACAATATCACCTATTTGACCACTTGAAATGATTTCCTTGATTTTTCTGTAATAGTTTGAATAACGAAGCACATGGCAAACAATTATAAGCACATTATTTTCGCGTGCAAGGTCGCGAAGTTCAATATATTCATCTTTCACGCCACTTATAGGTTTTTCAAGAAGAATGAGTTTATATCCTGTGAGAATAGCTTGCTTTGTAATCTCATAATGACTTGCATCTTGAGTTGCAATAATCAACGCGTCAGAAATTACACCGTGGGAGAAAAACTCTTTGGGTGAAAGAAATTGTCTTTCCTTAGGTATACCATATTGTGGCGCAAAATCATCAAGTGCCTGCTGACGAATATCACAAATGGCATGCATTTTGACTTTTGAAGAATGAAAACTCTTTAAAAAGCCCATATATTCCGTTCCCCTATTACCAAGCCCAATAACTGATACTGTTTTTTTCATATTCTCCACCCTTTTAATTCATAAAATGATATATTTAATTATACCATCTATAAAGCAAAAAGCAATAAAAATCAAGCATTGCCTTTGAGAATCATACATACTCTTTTGCAATGCTTTATATTAATAATCATATAAACAAAACAACACCTCCATTGGCTTAATTTCGCCATAGGAGGTGTTTTGTAATACAACTAATAAGGTTTTTTTACTCTTTAAAACAATCAAGCGTTTGTAGGAGCATTATAGACAACTGTAAATGTGAGTGTTCCTGTATATACACCAACAGGTTTTCCCTCAAATGTTTCAATTGCTACTTTAACATTTGTTCCACCAACAACACCGGGTGCTGTTGTGTTTTCTGCGTTAACTTCTTTGAAATTAACGGTATCTCCGCCTGTAACATTCAACTTCAGTTTTTCCGGTACATCTTCACCTGCTGACATTTCACCATCGTTATCTGCAACAACAGAAATATCAAGTGATGCACCAATCAAAAGTTGTGACTCAACAGAATAAGTCATATCTTTTTCTGAAGTGTCATCCCATTGAATCTGAATGTCTGCAGGAATTGTCACTTCATATGACCAGTCTTTGTTTTCGTCAAATTTTGTTGTAACATTAACTGTTCCTGTATTGTTTGTTGACTCATGTGTAATTGGGTCAGCCGCAAAAGCAGGAACTGTAACAGCCATCATCATTACAAGCGCCATTACAATAGCAATAATTCTTTTCATAATGAACTACTCTCCTTTAATGGAGTTTTAAAATCTTAATTAAACGATTTCTGCTGTAAATGTAAGAGTATCTGAATATGTATCAACAGGAACTGTTGCCCAAGCAGCATTTGTTGTATCAATTGTAACTGTGTCTGCTTCGTCAACTACAACTTCTGCAGAAGCTGTGTATTCTGTGTCTGTGATTGCATAAGCAAGAGTAGCTGTGCTACCATCTTTTTTAAGTAAACCTGAACCAGCAACTGTAACTTTAACGAAATCACCTGTTGCAAGTTGGCTGTTGATTTTGTATTCAATGTCTGTCGTAGTTGCTTCCCAGAAAATTTCCTGTGTTGCAGGAATTGTAACTGTGTACCAAACTGGGTCAGAACCATCTTCTTTTGTTGTTAATGTAGTAATAATTGTATCGCTACCTGAATTTGAACCGCCTTCAACTGCTGCGAAAGCAGGAACTGCAATAGCCATCATCATTACAAGTGCCATTACAATAGCAATAATCTTTTTCATAACTTCTATCTCCTTAAGTTTTATACCAGCTCTGCTGTGAATGTTAATGTACCACTATATTTGTCAATTGAAGCACCATTCCAATTTGCAGTAGGAATATTCACCTTAACTGCAGATTTTTCAGGTGATGTTGCTAAAATCACTGACTTTGTTGTGGTATATGTTGTATCACTTAATGTGTAATTAAGTGTTGCAGTTTTTGCCGCGTTTGTCATTACTCCTTGGTCAGTTGAGCGAACAGATACTTTAATGAGTTTTCCTGTCTGTAATTGTGACCAAACAGAATACTCTACATTTGTCACCGTTTTTCCCCAAGGAATACTTACTGTTGCCGGAATTGATACGGTGAAAGTTCCCTCACCCATATCAGCAGCACCATCAACAAGAACTGTTGTATTGCCAGCAGGAGTTCCTGAATTCAAATCAGCTGCGAAAACAGGAACACAAACTGCAAACATCATAACAAGAGCAAGAGCCAATGAAAGTACTTTTTTCATATCAAGCCCTCATTTTTAATCTCAATTAAGCATCAACGAGTTCTGCTGAGAAAGAAATTGTTCCTTCATATGCTGCGATTGAAACTGTTGTCCAAGCATTAGCTTCAATAGCAAGATTAAATGCGTGAACTTCGTTTGTAACAACAGGAGCATCAGAAATACCATCTGTTGCATCAGTTGCTGTGAAAGCGATTGTTTCATTGTTAGCATTTGTCAAGTCTTTTGATTTTGCAAGAGTAACCTTAACTCTTTTGTTTGTTGCAAGCTGGCTTGTGATTTCATAATCATCAGCCTTTGCTGTATCTCCCCAAGTAAGGTTAATTGCTGCAGGAATTGTAACTGAATAAGTACCGTCGCCTTCAGTTGCTGTACCATCAACAAGAACTGTTGTGTCGCCTGACTGAGTAGCTGAATCTAATGTGCCTGCAAAAGCAGGAACTGTAATAGCCATCATCATTACGAGTGCCATTACGATAGCAATAATCTTTTTCATGATTGTTTCTCCTCAATAACCAGGATTTAAATTATGCAGCTGAGTAAACTACTGCGTAAGTAACTGTACCCTGATAAACTGCTGGAACTGCTTCATCATATTCACTCTGAGCAATAGCAATTGTAATATCCTCATCAGGGCCTTCACCATTGTTAATTTCACTAAATTCTGTTGCACCAATACCACCTGCAAGAGTATATGTAAGGTCATATGCTGTTGCGGTTGTGCTTGTCATAAGAGCTCCATTATCAGCAACAACTGAAACTGTAAGCTTAGCACCGATTGGAAGCTGTGAAGTAACTGTATAGTTAGCATTTTTAGGAGTTGTATCATCCCAAGCAAATACATAAGTTGCAGGATAAGAAACTGAGTAAGTAGCGTCTGTTTCATCTGTAGTTGTTGAAACTGTTGCACTTCCCTTTTGAGAACCATCAGTTTCTTTTTGTGTATTCTGGTCTATAGCAAAAGCAGGAACTGTAACAGCCATCATCATTACGAGTGCCATTACGATAGCAATAATCTTTTTCATAATTTAGTCTCCTTTTATTTCCTATACATTACGCCTTGTCGCCAAGAGTAACTGTAAATGTAATATAATTTGAATATTCAGCGATTGTCTTTTCCCAATCTGCAACTGTGAATGTGATTGTTTCTGTTTTGCTTGAAACTTCATCATATTCTGTTGCAACTGCACCTGAAAGTGTGTATTCAAGAATATCAGCAGTACCTGTTGCAGTCATTTTACCGTTAAGAGTACCTGACTCCTTATCAGCAACTGTAACTTCGATTTTTTTGCCAACTGCAAGCTGTGTATCTACTGTGTATGTTTCATCATGAGACGGAGCATCCCAAGGGATAACGATTTCTGCAGGATATGTAACTGTATACTCACCTGCTCCAACTGCTGATGTGTCTGTCTTAACAAGAGCTTCACCTGGAGCTGTTGCTGTATTAGTAATTTCGCCTGCGAAAGCAGGAACTGCAATAGCCATCAACATAACGAGAGCCATTACCATAGCAATAATCTTTTTCATAATTGTATCTCCTTAAAACTTAGACTTTTTTCAATTAAATCTCAACAACTGCTGATGTGAATGTAAGTGTATCCTTGTATTCATCAATAGCTGCAGCATCCCAAACCAAAGGAGCAACATCAACATTAAAGTTGAATGAAGCACCGTTAACAACAGGAGCTGTTGTTTTACCGTTTGTTGTACCTGAAAGTGAGTAAGCAAGTTCAGCACCAGTTGCATTTGTCATTACATAACCTGCATCCTTGTCAGCAACAGTAACACTAACGCATTTACCTGCTCTAAGCTGTGAAGTTACAGAATATGTAAACTGTGTTGACTCTGTTTCCCAGATAATATCCATTGTTGCAGGATATGTAACAGTATAGTCACCTTCACCTACAACAGAAGATGTATTTGTTTTAACAATAGCATCACTAGCAGTATTACCTGCATTGAGTTCTGCTGCAAGAGCAGGAACTGTAACAGCCATCATCATTACGAGTGCCATTACGATAGCAATAATCTTTTTCATAGTTTATTTTCTCCTTTTTAGTATATCTTAAGGATTAAACAACAGCTGCTGAGAATGTAAGAATGTCTGAATATTCACCAACAACAGCATAGTTCCAAGCATCTTCTGTAATGTCAACAGAAATTGCTTTTTCAGCTGCAGGATATGTAACTGTTGCAAAGTTTACATCTGTGGCACCTGAAAGAGCAAAAGCAAGGTCAAGAGCAACATTTTCTTCTGGTGCATAAGTCATGATGTAGTCAGCACTTGTAACCTTAACATCAAGAGTTTTGCCATAAAGAAGGTGTGTTTCAGCAGAATACTTTAATTCTGTTGCCTGCTCGCCCCAAGCGATTGTTGTGTCAGCAGGAATTGTAACAACATACCAGTCACCGTCAGCATCCGGAACGCCGTCACCATCAGTATCCTTTTGTGTACTTGTTGTGATTGTAACATCACCTGAATCAGTGTCTTTAACACTAAGGTCTGCTGCGAAAGCGGGAACTGTAACAGCCATCATCATTACGAGAGCCATTACGATTGCAATAATTTTTTTCATAGTTTATTTCTCCTTTTATAGATTTTTTGAAATTTATTCTGTAACAAGTTCAGCTGTGTATGTAAGAATATCTGAGTACTCTTCAACAACTGCACCTGCCCAAACAGTTTCATCAATTACAACATCAAGGGACTGAACATCAGGAACAACGATTGTTGGCTGAGTTGTTGTGTAGTTTGTAGCACCAACAAGTGTATAAGCGATTTTGTAAACGCCATCAGCTGTTTTCATTGCTCCGCTACCTGCTACTGAAACCTCTACACGATGGTTTCTTCTAAGCTGTGATGTGATAGCGTAATCAACATCTGTAACATTTTCGCCCCATGGGATTGTTGTGTCAGCAGGAATTGTAACAGTGTATCTTTCGGCATCGTTACCATCAGCGTCTTTTGTATCTGTTAAGATTGTAACGTCACCATTACTTCCCCCACCCTGTGTAAGGTCTGCTGCGAAAACAGGAACTGTAATAGACATCATCATTACGAGTGCCATTACGATTGCAATAATCTTTTTCATAATTTATTTCTCCTTTTTAAATTTAAGCCTCTGTGTATTCAGCGGTGAATGTAAGAAAATCACTGTGTTTACCTGAAGCTGCTTTGTTCCATTGTTCTTCTTCAATCTCCACGGAAAGACCAAAGGCTTTACCGTAATCTCCCGGGAGGAAAACAATGTTCTCGTCGCCAGATAAGGTGTAAGCAATAGTCTGATTTATTGCTTGCTCATTAACTAACTTGTAGTCATTGGCTGAAGAAACTCCGACCTTGACTGCTTTTGATGGTTCAATATTCAAAAGCACTGCTCGAATTTCACCAATACCCATGGATTTTGTTCCCCACGGGATTTCTACGTCTGCAGGATAGCTTAACTCATAAGCGGCTTCGCCCTCTGTTGAGATTGCCATTGACTGTGTCTCGGCAAAGACGGGCATAACACAAAGTGTCAACATCATGAGTGCTAATACTACGGACAAGAGTTTGTTCATTAAATCATCTCCTCCCTTTTATTACGAGTTCTCTTCAAGAGCAACTGTATATGTTAATTGTGTATTATATTCACCAACAGGAACTGCATCCCAGTCTGCTTCCTGAATTGTAATGGTCGGAACAGCATCTGGTTTAGTTTCTGTTGTGATACTACCTGTAAACTCTGATACAATGAAGTTAGCTTCTTCGTAATCTAATACGAACGGATTACCGTCAGCACCGGTTTGTGTAGATATCATATCCGTTTCATTGTTGCCATCGCTATCTGCATCAGCAACACCTACAGTAAGTGTGGAATCTTCAAGATTTGCCTCAACAATTGTGTATGACATATCTACTGCTTCCGTTGTATCCCAGTCAATAGTTGTGTCACTTGGAATCTGAACCGTATAGCTTATCGGGTTTGTACCATTAGTTGAAGTAAACTTAACGGGGAGTTCAATTGTTGCTATTGGAACAAGGTCTTCACCTGTGAGGCCTGCCTCAATATCCGCCGTTTCATAAACATTAAAGGTAATTGAACCTTCGTAAACAGAACCGGTAGGTGCTTTTGATGCTACTGACGGGTCAACAGCAATCTCAAACGGAATTCTTGCAAATACCTCATTAGGCTCAAGATTGTCGTATTTACCTAAATCAAGCACAGTATCTGCAACAAGTGAACCTGCTGTAAAGGAATTAAGTGATGAATAGGTTGTTCCTTCCATCTGTGTAAGCTTCAAGTCTGATACAGCCTGTAAGGTTACTGATGTACTAACATCAGCTATTGACTTAATTTCTGATGATTCAAGCAGTGTTGCGATATATGTCATATCAACATAAACCGTCTTCTTCATTGAATCTTCATTGTCATTATTAAGGCTGACCTTAGTCACTTCTGAACCGCCTGTTTCTGCATCGAATACTGCTACTTCACTTACAGGGAACAATCTGAGGATTTTCTGTTCAAGTTCATAAAGTTCCTCAACATTGTAGTATGCAGGAAGGAAATTATTATATTCCTCAAGAGTATCCTTGATTTCACGAATTTCCCTTTCACTAAGTCTTTCTCTGTTTGTTATCTTGGTGCTTGCGTTATCATATATATTCTGCAACTTGTTACAGAAAGTAATAATACCGCCGTTTATTTCTTCACCGTCAACAGTAAAGCTTCTTGTGTTGTTAAGGAAATATGTAAATCCACGAGAAGTATTCTGAAGCTGTGGATAAATTGAACCGTCATCAATTGAAGTCTTTGAATAATACTGCAACGGGTCATACATATTAGTCTTGAAAGTTTCAACCTCTGCCTTACCCTCGATACTGATGAAGTTGCCTATCTTATAGTTGTCAGAATCAGCAACATTTTCATCCTTATTCTCAAGCACACCGTCGTCATTATAGTCGTACTTTTCAGTATAAAGTGCTGTAATTTTAGGTAAGAAGGTAAGAGCATCTGTTTTTATGCTTTCCAAACTCCTTAAGCATCTCATTGCTGCATTATAGGCATTGAGGAAGCCTGCCTTGTTAACCTGGTCCTTCTCTGCAACCGAATAATTAATGTAAGAATTATCATAGAATTCGCCAAGTGTAGTAGCCAATTCTGCAGTTAAACCATATGCTTCATAATTAATAATAACCTGATTATTTTCATCAAGCATAAAACCAGGATATATAAGGTCGTTGTCACCTGTAACGGAAGCACCTGTTGCCTTTGAGTCGAGGTTTTCCTCAATCCATTTCACTACATCTGCAGCCGAAACATCAGGCTGAGGAATGCTTGCAGGATTATCAACATAGCCCATATATTTTTCAAGTTTTGCATAAGATGATGCTACAACACCCTTCTGATATGACGGAAGTGTTCCGTAAATATCCTTAGCAGCCTGAACTGATGATGCAAGTGTAGCTTCATCGTAAGGGTCGATTGCAGCAACTGCATCCTCAAAGTTTTTAGCAGGAAGTGATTTTGCTTCAAAAACTTCAGCATAGGATGGGTGAGTAGCTACTGTACTACTATAACCTGCAGGGTCATAAGTAAAACCGACATTATCGATTGTAAACGACTTTTCATCAAGTGAATCAGCGTTCTTACCACCGATACAGAACTGAATTGCATAAATATTATTAAGCCATTCTGAATTACCATCAAGCTTTGGTTCACTTACTGCACTTTCCTTAACTTTGATATGGTATAAAGGAATCATAATATATCCTTTATATCCATCAAGACTGAGTGTGTCACCCCAGCTTGCATCAGTCTTTTCAGATGTGAAGCACCACTGGCTTGTTGTATGGTTGATAACCCATGTTCCTGTTTCAGGGTCAAGAATGAAATATTTCCAGTCATCAATCTTTGTCTGGTCGTTAAGAGCAATACCCATATTAGGACGCGCCTTTATCGGTGTACCGCTGTTATCCTTTGTATATATATTAGTTGTAAAATAGAAACTTGAAAGTTCCGTAAAGTCAACATAGAAAATAAGTGATAAACCAATTGATGTATCCCCTGTTACGTTCTGTGTTGACAACATTCCAAGAGCATCTAAATTTGTGTTGTTCGCCTGGAATTCTGTCCAGTTTGCTGAATCTTTACCGTGTCTTGCAAGAGTAACTGTGTGGAAAACACCATCCTGATTATTCGTTGTAAATGAGCTATCAATACTCATTGTTGCTGCATTTGAGTGAAGATAACCCTTATTGGTAATCTCAACAGAAGCGGCATCATAATTAAGTCTGCCGTCCATAACTTCGTTGCCATAATCACCGTCAGTTGGTGAATAACCATAGTCAGCTTCATTTGAAATGTTTACACTACCGTTTGTGGTGTAAGTTGTAAGACCCTTTGTATGTCTCCAACCACTTGCCATAGTATAAACACCGCCACCAGGATTATGTGTACCTGCTGAAACACCATTTACACTCTTGTAATCTGTTGAGTAAGCATTCTTATTGTCAGCAATCTGCCAAGCTTTTGTGCCGAGTGCTACATTTTCGAAATCGTTATAAACTATATATGGGAAATCTGCAAGCTGTTGACCAACAACGAATTCGTCACCATCTGTTTCAGTAATATTTTCAATAAGTGCAAAGTATTTAAGAAGTGTATCCTCCTGCTCTGCACCAAGCATTTCAAGCTGACCTAAATTAAGAAGTGAATAAGCCTGCCAGAGCTTAACGATTTCTTTTCTTAATGCTTCACTTACCGATGTAATATTATCAGGATGAGGAAGCTTCTCCATTGTATTAACAATACTTGGAACAAGGTCATACTTGTCACCGTTTGAAATAAACAAGTCCGTAATATTAGCTTGGGATGCATCTATTGTTCCTTCCGATGCACAAGCCTCATAGGCAAGCCATGCTTTTTCCCATGTATCTGTTCGGTTAAGCTTTGCAGCCATTCCTGCTAAGCCTGATGTGTCGGGCTGTCTTGTAAGATTAAGGAATGTTGTGTCTTTTCCTTGTGAAATGTATAGAGCCTTATATTCTTCAATCAATTCAAGAATGTATTCAAGTTCACGATAGTCAGCCCAGTCGGGGTCGGAAATAAATTCATCAATTTCGTCAAAAATGATTTTACAAATTGCTGACTCTTCATCGTAGTAAGTTGACATTGGATTACCTGTTGAAGATGTCATTCCGGAAACAGCATTTGAGTCCCAAGGACCGCCATTTTCATCATAGAAGAAAATATTATCAACATAGAAACTGTTCTGAAGGCTTTCTGATGTACTACCCGTAAAAGCAAAACCTGCTGAGTACAAGTCATCAATTGCTTTGTAGCCTTCGTCAGTATCACTCAAAGCTTCTGCCTCACTAAGACCTGCTGCAATCATTGCATCTTCGCCACGTGTGATGGCTTCCGTTTCATTACGTACCCATTGTCCATTTGTGAAGTGCCAATAGTTTTCGTTACCCATACCACCGATACCGGTCTTTGTAGCAACAATACGGTGTTGCATAAGACGAGCATCTTTAATATTTGTACCGGCCGCATCAACAACCATTTTAGTTATCGGAATTCCATTTGCGTGGCTATCACCATTTGTTAATGTCGCACTAGTCCAACCCGTTGCAAAGTCCTTTGAGCCATTATTGAAGCCTGTATTTTTAAGCTGTGCAACTGAATCATTTTCTGAACAGATAAAACTGATTGGAACTCGTACATATCCCTTGAAATCTGAAAGGTCAACTGTACCATTTGTGAGATTTACTTTATCCCAACCACCGTCATCACGCTGAACCCATACATAACCGTCAGTTCCTGTATAACCTTTTGTTGAGTAAATGATGTCACCCATATAGTCCTTTTGAGTAACAGTCATACTCTGGTCTTTACCCCAGTCATACCAAACCTTTTCGTTTGCACGAAGTCGGAATGAAACGCCTTGAAGTTCAACATCTGTAAGGTCGAACCAGTACCATACTTCAGTTGCATTTGAGAAGTCCCATGTCTGTCGTGACAAGCTTGTATCAAAAGTCTGTGTACCATTTGGCAGAGTGTTCATTATAAAACGAAGTGCCGATGTATCACCAACGTTATCGGAAAGGTCTTCTGTACCTGCTTCTGCAGCAACGCCCATATAAAGAAGAGCATTACCGCTTACAACACCTGTGTCATCATCGCTTTGGTCAAATGTCATAATCTCACGAACTGCTGTTGCGCTTGTTGAGAAGTTTGCAAATCGACTTGCATCAATTTCTGCAACAGGAACATCTGTAACAGTTGTATAAAGAGGAAGCGAGAACCAATTTTGTGTATCAACTGCAGTTACCGTTACACTGTAACGTTTGTTAGCAAGGTCGATTTCCCCAATATCCGCCGCCGGGAAAGTTCCGTTAGTGCCTGTTGCTTTAACAGTACTGATTACAGTATCTTTATGCGCTTGATTTTTAGGACCCATATCAACAAGTTCAAGAATGTAGAACGCTATTGATAATTCCTCATCTTTATATGTAGGCTCCGCCTCTGCAGCCGGATATGCCACTTGAATATTGCCCTCATCATCAAGCCACGCTCTTGCACCCTCAATTTGTGCTGCCTCGCTGAATTTTGGTGCGGGGTCATAGGGCACTGTTGCTGCACTGAACAGCATAAACGGAAGTGATGTTATAATCAATGTCAACGATAAAACAATTGACACTATTTTTTTAGATGATTTTTTCATTTTCATCTTCAGTCGTCCTTTCCTTTGAAAGTACTATATATAATAGGTATATTATTTTGCAGGTTTTACATGAATTTCTGTTGCGAATACCATATTATTAAGCTTTGATAACTGCTTATCAAGTGAATATGGCTGTGCAACTACAACTGCGCTGTATGTGCCCTCTGAAAGAGGTCTGCTGATTGAGAATCTTGAAATAGCATATCCCGGTTGAACAAGTCCTGATTCATAAAGAAGTTCATCACCGTCATCAGCTTTTTTGTTACCGTTTTTGTCAAGATAAATTGAATACTGCATAAAGCAGATATCTGCATTCTTCTTGTCATTTGCAAGAACAAAATTCTGTTCCTTCTGTCCCGCAATAAAGTTAATCTGAGTGATACCTCTCATAGTGATATTCTTTACAGAAACATCGATTTCTTCTTCAAGTTTATCCCATACACCTTCACCCTCATCACCTTCAAGAATCATTCCGCCAGGTGTTGTCACAGGTTCTTGTGGAGGATTATTAATTCCTGTCTGCACAACATAGTACACACCGAAAATCAATCCTGCTAAAGCAAGGAGTCCTAATAAGAAAAGAAGAATAAGTGCAAGAATTCTATCCTTCTTAACAGCAATAAATCTGCCGTCATCAAGTTCAATATAACCGATTACTTTGTAACGAATTGAACTTGTTGCCCTGTAAACAGTTTCTTCTATACCATTTACAGCAAGTACACCTGCTTCGCGCTTACCGTATTGCAACTGACCTACAACACGAACACCACCGTCAGGATATGTAGCCTTAACTTCTTTAGCTGTGTAATAACCAACCTCAAACCCGGTATCTTTGTTGCGATAAAACTCTTCGTAGTCATTCCCTAACTTTATATTGAATTCTGCCATTTTGATAGCCTCCTGATAATAATTTCTTATAGATAATTATAAGTAAGTATACTAATTGATATAATACACTATTTTACTAATAAATTATATCTCTTTACGCATTTCTTGTCAACGATTTTTTATACATTATTAATCGAATTTTATCTTGTCTTAAATGCAATATGTACAATATGCACAAAAATTAAAAACTTTTTTTAATAAACACATATTAACAATCTGTTAATTTATTATTAAATAATTTGTAGTATTTTTGGTTTATTTACAAAAAAAACAAAATTTTTCCAAGTCTCGGTAAAAGAACAATGACACATCTTTATATTTGTCAAACTTACTTCTATGTAATTTTTGTTAATAATTACAAACACACTTTTTTTCTGTATGTATAAAAATGCTTTTTCATCACATTTAAACTAAAAAAGCGTTGCTTTTGGGGACTACTTTCTCCATTATACAACGCTTTTTGTTACTTATTACATTTTATAAAACATAGTCTTTATACTTATCCGCCTCATATGAAGGGAGAATTACTTTGAGTAATGAACCATTGTTGGTAAAATCTTCCGAAAGGATTTTGCCTGAATTACGAATATTGTTCACCAATGCACCCTTTGAAAAGGGGATAAGCAAATTGAGAGTTACGCTTTTTAGTTCAAGTGCTTTTTCTATTTCTTTTAAGAGCAAATCAAGGTTAATACCCTTTAAAGCACTAATCATAACAGTCTTACCCATAGAAATCAGGTCAAAAACATTTTCTGCCTTGTCACACTTGTTCATTACTGTGATGATATTGTCACCCTTACAGCCCAATTCTCGCAGAATATCGGTGGTAATTTCAATATGTTCACTACAATGAATGTCGGAGGCATCGCAGACATTGAGAATAACATCTGCCTCACTTGCTTCTTCAAGAGTTGACTTGAATGCCTTGACTAAATCGTGGGGTAATCGGCTTACAAAACCTACTGTATCAATGAGCATAACATCTTGTCCGTTGGGAAGAGTTAGTTTTCGGGAAGTTGGGTCAAGAGTGGCAAAAAGTTTGTCCTCTGCAAGTACACCTGCATCGGTCAGAGCATTCATAAGGGTTGATTTTCCTGCATTTGTATAACCAACGAGAGCAACGGTAATCACACCATCTTTTTCTCGTCTTTTACGCAAGAAACCACGACGCTTTTCAACCTCGTCAAGTTGTTCTTGTAATGCGTGCATTCTTCTCATTATGTGGCGACGATCACTTTCGAGTTTTGTTTCACCGGGGCCACGAGTACCGATACCACCGCCAAGTCGGGAAAGCTCTTTACCCTTACCGGTAAGTCGGGGGAGTGAATATTTAAGTTGAGCCAGTTCTACCTGTAATTTGCCCTCGCTTGTTTTGGCTCTCAATGCGAAAATGTCTAAAATCAACTGTGTTCTGTCAACCACACGAACCTTAGTGACATTTTCAATATTGCGAATTTGTGATGGAGTCAGCTCGCCATCACAAACTATTAAATCAATCTCTTGATTATGGCAAAATAACTCTGCTTCGGCAAGTCTGCCTTTGCCAAGATAAGTTGCACCGTCGGGAGTGCTTTTCCGCTGAATAATTGAGCCAATGACAGAAGCCCCTGCACTTTCGGTAAGGAGCGTTAGTTCTTCTATTGAGGCATCGGCATCAAAATCTCCTGTGTCAACGGAAATAAGTAATGCCTTTTCAGGTTCTTGTGTAATTTCGTAAAAGTCCATAAATCTTCCTTTATTTTTGTGTATTAAAAAAGTGGTGAAGAGAAACTCCCTCCACCACCGAAACCAATGTTTTTATCCTTTATTTTTCATTTTGCATTTACATTAGCAGCAGCAATCATAGTCCTTACGCTGACAACCACAGTCGTTGTTACGCTGACAACCGCAACCGCCATTGTTATTATCAGAGAGAAGAATTAAGATGATGATAATAATCAACCAAGTGTTGTTACCGAAGAAGTTACACATTTATTTTTCCTCCTTCCGTTTTGTAATTACATTACATTTTATGGAAAAGAGAGGAATGTGTTACATGTGTTTCTTCAATCATATGCCATCAGGCATACTTCATAGCAACGCTACTTCATATCGTAAGATACTTCACAAATCCGTCAGGATTTACTTCATTAAATGAAGTATTGCTTTGCAATATGAAGTAATTTTCAATTATGAAATATTTGCTATCGCAAATATGATGTAAAAATCTGATAAATCAGATTTTTGTTATTAGCATCACTTAAGTGATGCTAACAATCCACCCTTTGAGATAATATTCTGAATAAATTCAGGGAATGGTTGAGCCTTGTAACTTGTGCCTTTTGTGACATTTGTGATAACACCTGTGTCAAAGTCAACTGAAACTTCATCACCATTTTCAATAGCATCACAAGCCTCGGGACATTCAAGAATTGGAAGACCGATATTAAGTGAATTTCTGTAAAAAATTCTTGCGAAAGTCTTTGCAATAACACAAGAAACACCTGCAGCCTTAATAGCGATAGGAGCGTGTTCACGGGATGAGCCACAACCAAAGTTGACACCTGCAACCATAATGTCGCCATCCTTAACCTTATTTATAAATTCCTTGTCGATATCTTCCATACAATGTGCTGCCAATTCCTTGTGGTCAGCTGTATTTAAGTATCTTGCAGGGATAATAACGTCTGTATCAACATGGTCGCCGTATTTATGTACTGAACCTTGAATTTTCATTATTCTACCTCCTTAGGAGTACAAATGTATCCTGTAATAGCACTTGCAGCAGCAACATATGGACTTGCAAGGTAAACTTCACTTGTCGGGTGTCCCATTCTGCCTACAAAGTTACGATTTGTTGTTGAGATTGCCTTTTCTTCGGCAGCGAGAATACCCATGTGACCACCTAAACAAGGTCCACAAGTAGGAGTTGAGAAAACTGCACCTGCCTCTACAAAGATTTCAGCAAGACCTTCTCTTACGCATTGGAGATAAACATTCTGTGTTGCAGGAATTACGATGCAACGAACATTTTCATTAACCTTTTTGCCTTTAAGCACCTCGGCAGCAGCACGCATATCTTCAATTCTACCGTTTGTGCAAGAGCCGATAACTGACTGGTCAATGTAAATCTTGTCGAATTCGCCAACAATATGAGCATTTTCAGGGAGATGTGGAAATGCAACTGTTGATTTGAGAGTAGAAAGGTCAATGTCGATAACCTCGTCATAAACTGCATCTTCGTCCGCTGTGAAGATTACAGGCTCACGGTCAGTTCTGCCCTTCATATATTCGAGAGTTTTCTCGTCAACAGGGAAAATACCATTTTTTGCACCACATTCAATAGCCATATTTGCGATGCAGAAACGGTCGTCCATTGAAAGATTAGCGATACCGTCACCTGTGAATTCAAGTGAACGATAGAGTGCACCGTCAACACCGATTTTGCCGATAAGGTGAAGAATTAAATCCTTACCGCTAACCCACTTGTTGAATTCACCTGTAACATTAACCTTAATAGCAGATGGCACTTTAAACCAAGCCATACCTGAAATCATACCGGCAGCCATATCAGTTGAGCCGACACCTGTTGAGAATGCACCGAGTGCACCGTAAGTACAAGTGTGGGAGTCTGCGCCAATAACTGTGTCACCTGAAATAACAATTCCTTTTTCAGGAAGGAGTGCATGTTCAATACCCATTTGTCCTACATCAAAGAAATTCTTGATTTTATATTCTCTTGCAAACTGACGTACTTGTTTGCAGTGTTCAGCAGATTTAATATCCTTGTTTGGTGTGAAATGGTCCATAACAAGTGCAATTTTTTCTCTGTCAAAAACATCTGTAAAGCCCTTTGCTTTCATTTCGTTGATTGCAACGGGACTTGTAACGTCATTACCCATAACAAGGTCAAGACGGACATTGATAAGCTGTCCTGCCTCAACTTTATCCAATCCCGCATGTGCAGCAAGGATTTTTTGTGTCATTGTCATTCCCATATTATTCAACTCCTTTAATGTTTCTGTCGCCACTTTCAAGAGCAGTAAGACCTGAACGTGAAAGCTCGCAGATTCCGTGTTTTTCCATTTTGTCGATAAACTTATCAATAAGGCTTGGAAGACCTGTAAGTTCAGCAGTAATTGTTGTATGTCCAATGTCCATAACTCTTGCGCCAAAACCATTGATAGTTTTAAGAACTCTTTTTCTGTCCTTGTTAAGTGCGTGAACTTTAATAAGAAGAATTTCGCTCTGAATTGCCTGACCTTCTTCAAGGTTAATAACTTTAATAACCTCTTCAAGACGGGAAAGCTGTTGCATAACCATAGTAACCTTGTATTCTTCAACATCGGAAACAATAGTCATTCTTGAAAATTCAGGACTTTCAGTTTCGGAAACTGTAAGGGATACAACATTGTATCCACGACGTGCAAAAAGTCCGGCAACTCTTAAAAGTACACCTGTACGGTTGTAAACAAGTGCTGATAAATAAATTCGTTTTGTGTTTTCCATAATGTGATATTCCTCTGTTTGAATGTATTTTTGTAGGGGCTGACGACCCCGGCAGCCCGAAATAAGTGTATTGTAAACTTGCGGGACGCCGAGTCGTCGTCCCCTACAAGATAACCAAAATAGTTGAGTTTTAAATTGAAACGCAGTTCCTTAATTACGCATTACGAATTTATACTGTGATTTTATAAATTGTTGTTGTCTTAACAACCTCATCCTTATCAAACACACAATTGTAGAAAGAAGGTGTGTTTGTAGCGTTTGGATAATATTGTGTTTCAAGGCAGAAGCCACAACGGAAATCCATTGGAGTATTGTTCTTACCGATTTTACCTTCAAGGAAATTACCAACATAGAGTTGCATACCCGGTAAATCTGTAAGACAGTCAAGACGAACACCGTTTGGGGCAGTAACAGTAGCAGCAAGACGGAGTTCTTTATTATATCCGTTAATGCAGAAGTTGTGGTCGTAACCATTACCTGCATCTAACTGCTCATAGTCCATGCCTATGTCTCTGCCGATAGTTTTAGGCTCGCGGAAATCAAATGGAGTGCCAGTAACATCACGAATTTCACCTGTTGGCACAAGTCCCTCACCCATAGGAGTGAATGCATCTGCATTTATGTAGAGAGTGTGGTCAAGAATATCGCCATTCTGATAGCCTTTAAGGTTAAAATATGCGTGGTTAGTAAGGTTAAAAGCAGTCTTTTTGTCGGAAACTGCTGTGTAGTCCATAATAATCTCATTTTTATCTGTGAGAGTATATTTAACTGTAACCTTCTTATTACCGGGGAAGCCTTCTGTACCGTCAGCGCTGAAATATGAGAATTCAACAGAGTCGCTGTCCACAATAATTGCGTCCCAAACATTAGTTGAGAATTCTCCGTTACTATGGAGAGTAACATCACCGTGAGTTGTTGTAACAGGTACTTTAACACCGTCGATTGTAAGTCCACCTGCAGAAATTCTGTTAGCAACAGGACCTACTATCATACCCTGATAATCGTGACGGTTTTCAAAGCCATCCATATCGTCGAAACCGAGGAGTAAATCAATTTCGTTTTCGTTCTTATCCTTAACTAAAATACTCTGTAAAGTAGCACCGTAAGTAATAAGGTTAATTTTCATATTGTTATTGTTTTCAATGAGAAAAGAATCAACTTGTTTACCGTCTTTTGTCACACCGAAAACGGATTTTGTAATGCTCATAAAACACACTCCAAACCAAATTTTTATATACAAAAATAATTATATAACTTTAGTGTGATAAAGTCAATAATATTTTAAACTCTGTTTACAAAGTAAAATTGGATTCATAAAAAAACAGTGGAGTCAACGCTCCACTGTACAAGTTAATCTATATTTTTTATTTTATCAGGTGTGAAAACACCTTTTTCGGTGATAAATGCTGTTATGAGCGAATGGTCAGTAATATCAAATGCGGGGTTGAGGGTTTTTGCATTCTGTGGAAGCATTGTTTTTTCGTACCACATCTCCCCTATTTCATCACCATTTCGCATTTCAATTACGATATCATCACCTGTTTTTATGTTCTTATCAAGAGTTGAAAACGGCATACACACATAAAACGGAATATTATAGTGTTTTGCTAAAATAGCCACACCGCTTGTGCCGATTTTATTTGCAGTATCGCCATTTATGGCTACTCGGTCGCAACCTACCAAAACTGCATCCACAAGTCCGTTTCTCATAACAAATGATGCCATATTGTCGCAGATTACAGTTGTGTCAATCTCTGCATCGCAGAGTTCAAAAGCCGTAAGCCTTGCACCCTGCAAAAGTGGTCGGGTTTCGTCGGCAAAAACTTTGATAATATGTCCCTTTTCTTTTGCAACATATATGGGTGCTAATGCAGTACCATATTTTACGGTTGCAAGTCTACCTGCATTACAATGGGTTAAAACCGAATTGCAATTCTCAAGAATTTCTGCGCCATATTCACCGATTTTACGACAAATTGTGACATCTTCTTCAATCATCTTGAGTGCTTGTTTTGTAAGGTCTTCCTTAAAGTTTTCTACATTGGAGTTCTCTGCAACTTTAAGCATTCTTTCCGTTGCCCATTTTAGATTTATGGCGGTTGGACGACACAAAATGAGTTTTTCACAGTAATCCTTCAACTCTGCAAACAGATTCTCATATGTAGTGGCTTTACTGTTATTCATAAGCACCGCAAGGCTTATTGCAGTAAAAACACCGATTGCAGGAGCACCACGAACCTTGAGAAGTTTTATAGCATCAAAAATCTCATTGTAGTCGTCGGTACTAACCTCTTTATATTCGTTTGGCAAAAGTGTTTGGTCAATAAAAACCGCCTTATTGCTGACAGTATCAAAGCCAACAGCTGCACCATCTAAAAACATTAGAATTCACCTACGATTTCCGTAATGAGTTTTTGCATTTCTTCGCTCTTTTGTCTGCCGATTGTAAGGACTTCTTCTTCGGTAAGTCGCTCCCCTGAAAGTCCTGCTGCTTTGTTTGAAACAAGTGAGAAACCGAGGACATCTATTCCACAATGGTTTGCGGCAATTACCTCTTGCACCGTTGACATACCAACTGTATCTGCACCAAGCACTCTGAATGCACGAATTTCGGCAGGAGTTTCATAACTTGGTCCTGTACAACCGATATACACACCTTTTTGTAATTTCATATTAAGTCTTTCGGCACATTTAAATGCTATTTCACGAAGACTTGGTGCGTAAGCAAAACTCATATCGGGGAAACGACAGCCGAAATCGTCGTCATTTTTTCCTATAAGACAGTTTTTGCCTGTGAAATTTATATGGTCGGTAATAACCATAATGTCACCCACATTGAAACCCTCGTTAATTCCGCCTGCTGCATTTGTAACAATGAGTTTTTTAACACCCATCATTTTCATAACACGGATTGGCATTACAACATTTTGGACTTCATAACCCTCGTAGAGATGAATTCTGCCCTGCATACACATAACTTTTTTACCGTTAAGTGTACCGAAAACAAATCGTCCAACATGGCCTGGTGCTGTTGAAACAGGGAAATTGGGAATATCTTTGTAATCCACGAACTCTGGTTTTTCAATTTTCTCGCCCAGAGTGCCAAGTCCACTACCTAAAATTATGCCAATTTCATAGTTATCTGTAATTTTAGATTTTATAAATTCAACTGCTTTTGTAATCATTGTGCATTTACCTCGTTTACAACCTCACGGACCAATCTGCTTACTTCATATCCCATTTTCTCCACATCAATAGTTGTGAATTCGCCATTTTTGTAAAGGACTTCACCATCAACCATTGTAAGCACCACATTGCTCTTGTTTGCAGAATATACTATATTATTGAGTATATCAAAATCGGGATACATATTCGGTGTTGTCATATCAATTACGATTAGGTCGGCTTTATTGCCAACCTTGATTTCACCACAATCTGCTCTGCCCTGTGCTTTATAGCCATTTACAGTTGCCATTTTATAAACATCCTGTGGGGTTACAATATCCGCTTGATTATTAACGCCCTTTGGCAAAAGTGCTGCCAGGTACATTTCTCGCATAATATCAAGTCCGTTATTACTTGCGGCAGAGTCAGTACCAATACCGATATTAACACCTTTTTGAAGCATTTTATAAGTGTTACAGAATCCGCTACCGAGTTTCATATTACTTGCAGGACAATGAGCAACAGTTACGCCCATTTCCTTAAAAATGTCCATATCTTCATCCTCAACCCACACACAATGTGCAAGGATTGTGGGACTGTTGAACACTTTTGCATCATAGAAAAGACGAGCAGGAGTTTTTCCGTATTTTGCCTTGCAGTTTTCGTGCTCTGCCTGTGTTTCAGACAAATGAACATGATTTATATAATCTTTTCCGTTTGTGAATTCACCAAACTGCTCTATAATTGAAAGTCTATTTGTATATTCAGCGTGCAAACTCATATCAATTTTAATTTTGCCATTCTGTGTGTTGTGGTATTTTTCTGCAAGGTAAATTCCCTCTTGAAAACGGTCATTCTTCTCTATATCTTCGTCAACAAAACTAACTATTGAACGACCAAAATTAGTTTTTGCCTTACTGTCGATGACTGCTTTCATAACACCATCACCAAAGAAATACATATCTGTAAAAGATGTTGTACCACTACTGAGCATTTCTGCGATTGAAAGCATAGTGCCAAAATATGCACGGTCTGGGTTTAGTCTGTCCTCAAACGGGAAAACTTTTTCATTAAGCCAACGGTCAAGTGGCAAATTTTCAGCATAACCACGAAGAAGTGTCATTGGTGAATGCGTGTGAAGATTAACAAAACCCGAAGATAAGACTTTACCCTTTCCGTCATATTCTTCACCGTAGTTTTCCTGCGGTTTTTCTGTTCCGATATAGTCGATTTTATCACCCTTGACACCTACATACATATTGTTTTGTATTTCAAGGTTTGGGTTTATGATTGAGATGTTTTTGAATAACATAATAGAATCCCTCCACCACCTTTGGTGGTCCCCCTCCCTTTGACAAGGGAGGCTAAAATGGTAAAAAAGGCAGAGTTTCCCCTGCCCCCAATTTATTCAATGATAATTGTTTCGATTACTACGTCTTCTTTTGGTTTGTTATTGAAATAGTCAGCAGGAACTTTTGCGATTGCGTCAACAACATCCATACCCTCAAAAACCTGACCGAAAACTGTATGACGGAAATCAAGCCAAGGAGTGCCACCCATTTCCTCATATGCTTCGATACATTCTGTTGGGAAAACTCTTTCGTCAGCCATTCTCATCTGCTCAAGTAAATCTTCAGGAACTTCCTTTGCCTGAACGATAAAGAACTGACTGCCATTTGTGTTAGGCCCTGCATTAGCCATTGAAAGAGCACCACGAAGATTATGGAGTTCGCCTGTGAATTCGTCCTCAAAAGAATGTCCCCAGATGCTTTCTCCACCTGTGCCTGTACCCTTTGGGTCACCGCCCTGAATCATAAAGTCATTGATTACACGATGGAAAATAAGTCCGTCATAGTAACCATTCTTTGCGTGAGTTGTAAAATTCTCAACTGCTTTTGGTGCAAATTCGGGAAAAAGTTTGATTTTAATTTCACCCATATTTGTTTTGATTGTTGCAATTGTATCACCTGCAACAGGTGCATTTAATTGATGGAACATAATTTTTACTCCTTATTCTACTGATTTTAATGATTCTATCATATCAATCTTCTGAAGTTTCTTTCTCATTACCTCATTGATAATTACAGAGAAAAGAACTGTGAGAAGTGTTGCAAGAACTATACTTGAGAAATTGAGTTCTCTGCCAAACATATACACATCGGTTTCAACAGTTATCATAACAAATCTGTGAAGCACAACACCCATTAATATACCTATCACTATTCCCAGCACAGTAAGAATTATGTTCTCACGGTAAATATAGCTGGCAAGTTCACTGTCCGTAAAGCCTAAAACTCTGAATGTTGCCAATTCACGACGCCTTTCGCTTATATTGATGTTGTTAAGATTATAAAGAACAACAAAAGCAAGAAGTGCCGCTGAACCAATCATTAAGAAAATAATAAAATAGAGATTTCTAATGACCTCATTGATACCTTCAAGTTCTTCCTTATTTGTAATAACAGAATTCACACCATTAAAGGCAGAAATGGTTGATTTAAGTTCATCCATATCAACACCCTTTGCGGTTTTAAGCATAAAGATATTTATATCTGCAACAGAGTCATAAAGATTTTCATAAAGAGCTGGAGTCATATAAATATAGTTGAAAATATAGTTTTCAGTTATGCCTAAAACCTTAACCTCTTTTGGTGTAACTCTTGAATCATCAAGCTTAATATAGATATTATCATTAACCTTAACACCCAACAAATCAGCATATTTTTCTGTAATGATAACGCCATCTGTCAAAAGGTTAATCTGTTCCTTATCTCCTGTTCTTTCCTTGAGATTTACATATTCAGGGAATGCATCAACATCGGTTGGAACAATAAGGTATGATTTGATTTCATCTTCAACATCCGCCTGAGCTTCACCGGATGCAGAAACCATTGTACGATGCGCTAAAAGCAAAGCATCAACCATCTGACTGTCCTCTATCTCCTTGAGCAGTACATTTCTCTCCTGTTTTGTAATTGATTGGTCAACACTGATAATACCGTTATAATTAAACACCTCGCCGTACTGATTGTCAGCAACGGCAGAAACAGAGTCGCGAATACCAAGACCTACAAGGAGAAGTGCCATACATCCGCCAACACCGAAAAGTGTCATAAAGAAACGCTTTTTGTATCGGAAAAGATTTCTAAAAGCTGCTTTTTGTCCAAAATTAAGTCTTTGCCAAATACCAGGGAAATTCTCAAGGAAAATACGCTTACCTGCTTTTGGTGCTTCAGGTCGCATAAGTAATGCAGCTTCACTACGAAGTGAACGATAGCAAGCGATAAATGTTGCCAATGTGGTGAAAAGAATTGCTGTTACACTTGCAAGGAAAGCGTACCAAAGGTTAAATTTAATAACATTTGAACCTAAATTATAGTATACTGCACGATATGTGCCTATAATCATTGGTGGTATTGTCAACTCACCCAAAATAGCACCTATTACACTACCAGCTACTGTTGCTGCCACCGCGTAGAGAATATATTTTGCAATAATTGAAACTTTATCATAACCAAGAGCCTTCAAAGTACCAATCTGGACTCTTTCTTCCTCAACCATTCTTGTCATTGTTGTAAGGCTGACCAAAGCCGCAACAAAGAAGAAAATCAATGGAAAAACAGCACCAATTGCAGCGATACTGTCGGATTCGCTGACATAACTTGCATGGGATTCAATGCCTTTTCTATCAAGAACATGCCAAACCGGAACTTCTATATTCAAAACCTTGCTTCTCATATCCTCGATTATTTCCTCGGCTTTTTCCAATTCAGAAAGTGCCTGTTCGCGATAGGTTTTGTATTGTTCCTGACTCTGCTTCAAGAGAGTGTCAGCATTGACGATTTCCTGCTCCGCAATTTGAAGATTGCCCTTATTTGCAAGAGCCTGTTGAAGTTGACCAACTGTAACTTTCGCCTGAAGCAAATCTCTTTCGCCCTGTTCAATTTGTAATTCCTGTGCCGCAACCTCATTTTCGGCAGCCTCAAGACCAAATTTAACCAAAGCCATTGTCTGTTTTGCCTTTTCAATATCTTCAGGCTTTGCGTTTGGGTCTGCTTCCATCTTTTTAATATCTTCTTCTACTTGCAAAAGACTGATTTTTGCCTCTTCCATAGCTTTTTTCGAGTTCTGGATTGTAACTTTTGCCGTGGCAATTTTTTCCTCTGCATCCTTAACTTCTTTTTCTGCTATAGGAAGATACTCTTCAGCATTTGCTAAAAGGTTCTTATTTTCTTCGATTTCAGCAAAACTGGTTTCTATGAGAGTCTGCTGTGCAGCTAATTTGTCAGCGGCATTTTTAATGTCATCCTCCACATTGAGTTTTTGTATTGAAAACTCTCTTTCAGCTTCGTCAAGCTCCGAATTTGCAGTTGAACGCACCTCTGTATAACGGACATCACATTGTTTGAGTGAAATCTCATCAATCTTTTCAATAACATTGTTTACAATCTCTTTGTAATCCTTATCAAAACAATTAAGTCCCTGTGCGTCTGCTACAGTAACATAGATTGATGTGTACGCCTCCGAAACAAATGCTTCTTTTGGAATTACAATATATCCGTCTGCAATACCATCGCCGATATTGCTTGTACCCGCATCACCATTAAGATAATAGGTTGAAGAACAAACACCTACGATTTTGTATGTATCTGTTGCAAGGGTTTTATTGACTGCTTCAGATGTACCTGATGAAAGCTTTAATGCATCGCCCACTTTAAGTCCTGATTCTTCCATAAACTCACGGCTTACAAGACACTGCATATAGGTTTGGGGATATTCACCCTCAATCAATGTAACATCATTAATGTTTTTTGTCATTGAAACTGCTCTTGTTACAATCTCCTTGGAATTTACAAAGCAGAGAAAATCCGTTGTGTAAGAGCCTTCAACTTCGTGAACACCCTCAACCTGCTTGATTGCCTCCATATCACTATCTGTAAGACCAAGAGTACCAACAACACGGATATCCATAAGATTTTCCTTGTCATAGGAAGCATCTGCAGTCATATACATTGCAGGTAATGATGAGCGGACACCTGAATAGAATGCCACACCAAGAGCAACTATGAGCATAATCGAAATAAAACGACTTTTGCTTTTTTTAATTTCTCGTTGGAAATCTTTTATAAGTGATTTGGTCATTTTTTCTACTGTCCTTTACCATTCAATCTGTTCAACAGGTACCGGTACCTTATTAAGAAGAATCTTATCAATTTTACCGTCGTTGATTTTAACAATTTTATCAGCCATAGGCATAAGTGCTGAGTTATGAGTAATAACAATTACTGTCATACCCTTTTCACGGCACATATCCTGTAAAAGTTTAAGAATTGATTTACCTGTAACATAATCAAGAGCACCTGTAGGCTCGTCACAAAGTAAAAGTTTTGGATTTTTAGCCAATGCTCTTGCTATTGCAACACGCTGTTGCTCGCCACCTGAAAGCTGTGATGGGAAATTATCTTTTCTGTTTGCAAGACCAACTTCACCTAAAATTGACTCTGCGTCAACGGGATTTTTGCAAAGTTGAGTTGCAAGTTCAACATTTTCATAGGCAGTAAGGTTCTGCACAAGATTATAAAACTGGAAAATAAACCCTACATCGTCACGTCGATAGCGAGTAAGAGCTTTTTCATCGTGCTGAGCAATATCAACACCATCAACATTAATAACTCCTGATGTGGGTTTATCCATTCCACCTAAAATATTCAAAATTGTAGTTTTACCTGCACCTGATGGGCCAACAATGATAACAAATTCACCCTTCTCAATAGGAAAACTTATTTTATCCACTGCATTTATCTGTATTTCGCCCATTTGATAGGTCTTTACTACATTTTTAAGTTCAATAAATGACATAAACTTCTCTCCTTAAATCCATAAGAAATGTAAGTTGATTACATACGGAGAGATTATACCATACTATTTAAGATAATGCTATATATTTTTATAATATTTAAGTGTTAATTTTTTGTAAATTTTAGAAAAAAATTAATAGACAATTGTTGATTATTCAACAAAATGATGATACAATGATAATAATATATTTGGATATGGAGATGATTTTGTGTCTGTAAATGAAAACGATAGCCGTGTAAGACGCACTAAAAAACTTATCCGCCAAGGTCTTGTTGAATTGGCAAAAACAAAGAGTATTAGTAAAATTACGGTTAAAGAACTGACTGACTGTGTGGATATTAACAGAGGCACTTTCTATTTGCATTACAAGGATGTTTATGACCTTGTGGAATCAATTGAAAATGAGCTTTATTCTGAATTTAACGAGACAATTTCCTCTTTCACCGGTAAGGAACTTTTGATAAACCCCGTTGATATATGTGAGGTTTTCTGCACTCATTTTCATGAGCATATGGATATTTACGGTGTTCTTCTTGGTCAATATGGTGATGCACAATTCTCATATAAAATTGGTGAACTTCTCAATTCAAAGGTTTATGAGATATTCAAGTCTATTTTCCCGAATATGGATAAGACAAAATATGACTTCGCATATAACTACGGCAAATTCGGATATGTAGGACTGATAAGTTGCTGGTTTACTGAACATCCTAACTGGACACCACGCCAAATTGCAGAAATGTGGTTAAACATTACAACCTTAGGTATTTGGGGTATTCTTGGTGAAGAAGGTAAAGAGGTACTTTTAAATGCACGCAATTCTAATTAAGCTTTTTATCCGCGACTACGAAAACACGGGGAATATAAAGGTGCGAGAGGCTTATGGTACTCTTGGCAGTATCACGGGAATTGTTGTAAATCTTATACTTGCAGTTGCAAAGTATATTGCAGGTATACTTTCAGGCAGTATTTCTGTCACTGCTGATGCCATCAACAACCTTTCCGATGCCGGTTCATCCATAATTTCACTTATTGGTGTTAAACTTTCCGCAAAACCTGCCGATAAAGGTCATCCTTACGGTCATGGCAGAGTTGAATACATTTCTGCACTTGCAGTTTCCTTTGTCGTTTTACTTATGGGAATAGAACTTTTTAAAAGCTCTGTTGATAAAATTATTAATCCAGTACCCATTAAATTCAGTTGGATTTCACTTATTATTCTTGTTGTCAGCATTTTAGCAAAGCTCTGGCTTGGATTATTTAACAGAAACCTTGGTAAAAAGATTAATTCTTCCCCTATGATGGCCGTAATGAAGGACAGTTTCAGCGATTGTCTTGCAACAGGTGTGGCACTCATTGCAATCATTGTTTCTGCTTTTTCAGATGTAAGCATTGACGGATATTTAGGTCTTATTGTTGCCGGTTTCATCTTCCTTGCAGGGTTTAATATCCTCAAAGACACAATGGCAGACCTTTTAGGCAAACCTGCTGACCGTGAATTTACGGAGCAAATTGAAAATAAAATTCTTTCCTACGACAAAATTGTGGGCGTTCACGATATGATTGTACACGATTACGGTCCCGGAAGAAAATTCGCTTCTGCCCACGCAGAAGTTTCATCCCTTGACGACATTATGGAAATTCACGACATTATTGACCTTGCAGAGCGCGATATTCTCAATGAATACGGTTTGATTATTTCAATACACACTGACCCGATTGTCACAGATGATGAAAGAATTAATCAACTCAAAGAAATGACCATAAAACTTGTCAAGGAAATTTCAAGTGAAATGTCAATTCATGATTTTAGGGTTGTGGATGGTCCAACACATACAAATCTGATTTTCGATTTGATTGCTCCCCACAAATTTCACTTAAGCAATAGTGAAATTATACATACTATTGAAGAAAAATTGAGCAAAATAGACGAAAGATATTTTGTCGTAATAACGGTTGAGCATTCTTTTAACTAAAAATAAATTTTTTGTCGATTTACTATTGCAAAAACCACAAAATATAGTAGAATATATATACACTTTAATCATAATATTGTTTAAAAATTGCGGAGGTTAAATTATGGCAGACAGAGAAATTACCACAATACCAAATGGGCCTCTCGGTATTATCGCTTTACCGGGATGCGAAGAAATGGCTGAAAAAATTGACCGTTACCTTGTAAAATGGCGTTCGCAGCAGGATTCCGAACACAAGTCAACAATCGCTTTTTCAGGCTACGAAAGAGAAACTTATATCCTTAATGCTTCATTCCCCCGTTTTGGTACAGGTGAAGGCAAATGTACACTTCACGAGTCAGTTCGTGGATACGACATTTATATTCTCATTGATGCATTTAACCACGGTGTAACATATAAAATGTACGGCAAAACAGTTCCTATGAGTCCGGATGACCACTACGCAAACCTTAAGAGAGCTATTTCTGCTATTGGTGGTAAGGCAAAGACAATCACAGTTATTATGCCAATGCTTTATGAGGGCAGACAGCACAAGCGTTCTTCAAGAGAATCCCTTGACTGTGCAGTTATGCTTCAGGAACTTTGCCTTGATATGGGTGTTGATAACATCATCACTTTTGATGCTCACGATGCTCGTGTTCAAAATGCAATTCCTCTTAATGGTTTCGAAAGCATTTCTCCTGCTTATCAGATGATTAAAGCACTTGTAAACAATGTTGATAACCTTAAACTTGACAAGGAACACACAATGATTATCTCACCTGACGAGGGTGCTATGAGTCGTTGTATGTTGTATTCAAACTACTTAGGTCTTGACCTTGGCATGTTCTACAAACGCCGTGACTATTCAAGAATTGTTGACGGCAGAAACCCGATTATCGAGCATCAGTTCCTCGGCTCAAACATTGAGGGCAAAGATGTTATGATTATTGACGATATGATTTCATCAGGCGAATCAATGCTTGATGTTTCAAGAAAGCTTAAAGAACTTGGTGCAAACAGAGTATTTATCTTCTCAGCTTTTGGTCTTTTCAACGCAGGCCTTGAGTCATTCGACAAGGCATATCGTGACGGTCTTTTTGACAAGGTATTCACAACAAATCTTGTTTACCGTATGCCTGAACTTAAAAAGCGTGACTGGTACTGTGAAGTTGAATTGTCAAAATACCTTTCATACATTATCGATACTCTTAACCACGACAAATCAGTGAGCAAGCTCCTTAACCCTGCTGATAAAATTGAGGTGCTTCTTAAAAAAGCAGGAATCAAATAAAATTTACTCAATCTTCGTAAAAAACAGTTTAAAAGGCTACCTTCGAGGCACACCTCGTAAGGTAGTCTTTTTTAGTGAAAATTATTGCAACTTTTCTACATTTTATTGTAAAACCTATGTTTCTGTGGTATAATTAATTAGTTATGTTTATTGAAACGGAGTGTTTTTATGTTTCAGTTTAGAATTGAAACTGATACAAAGGCTTTTGACCAATTTGTTTTGGATAACAAAGGTTCATACCTTCAATGTTCAAGTTGGCATCTTGTAAAGGAAGCTTGGAGTTCTATTCTATACAGTGGATTTGAAGGAGAAAACCGCGTTCTTACCTGTATGGTGCTTTACAGAAAAATGCCGGGGGCGGGAATTATCTGGTACATCCCCTGCGGTGCAGTTTGCGATTACAACAATAAGAATCTGCAAAAGGAATTTCTTAACTTTATCAAAAAAGAATCTAAAAAAGCAGGTGCTACTGCCCTTATTATTGACCCACTTATTCCTTTGAGAATAAATGGCGAAACAGTAAGCGAGGGTGTTGATGCTCACAAGTTCTTTATTGAAAACGGGCTTAAACTCAACACGGTTATTGACTCTTACACATACAAGCATCCTGTACAGACATACATCCATCTTTTAGATAATGAGGGCAAACAGATTCCCGCTGACAGGATTTTAAAGGACTGCGAAAAAGGTGTTCGTTATTCCGTAAGAATTGGCACAACACGAGGTCTTGAATCAAAGACCTACACTTATGAGGATGTTAAACAAAATCCTGCCATTATGGATGAATTTATGAGTGTTATGGAAGACACCTCAAACCGTAATGAATTTGTCCAGAGAAATGGTGAGTACATCACCCATCTTATGGAAGTTTTTGCAGACTACTGCGATATTACAATGGTTTACTACAACAAAAAAGTAGACCGCGACCTTGAAAAGGAAAGACAGAATAAGAAAGCGGAGCTTTTAGTATCACTCGAAACTGCACCTGAAAAGAAAATCAAGGGAATCAAGGGCGAAATTGAGGCTCTTGATAATAATACAAAGGCATTTAACACGCGAATGGAAGAGACAAAGGATTGTTCCGAAGATGCCGTTATTCCCGTTGCAGGCGGTTTTACTCTCCGTTACGCAGGTGTTGCATCCTGCCTTTTCGGTGGCACAAAAAATATTATCCGTAACAATACCCGTTCAAGTCACTATCTTAACTATCTTAGAATCTGCAAGAGTATTGAAACAGGTTGTCACATTCACGACCTTGGTTATGTTATGGTAAAAGAGCCTGAAATAAACCCTGACGGCACATTGGGAAAAATGGACCCAAGGGACAATTTTGCAGGAATTACCGATTTTAAAATGAGCTTTGGTGCAAAGTATTATGAGTTCATCGGTGAATATATTTTCGTAAATAAGAAGATGAAGTATTATCTATACAGTAATCTTATGCCAAAGACAAAGCATTTCATTATGTCTGTTATTCTTAAATTTAAAAAATAATTATGTAATCTGATATACAAAACAGTCCCTGTAAAGAATATCTTACAGGGACTTAAATTTTATTTACTTATAACGTCTTCTAAAATAAATACTTTTAGAGTATTTTAATGTCAATCACTTTATGGAGAATATAGTCCGTACAGATTTATTCACCGGGACGGACATTAACGAATTGATTGCCACCTTTGACGATTGTAAATGTGGCAGAAGTTTCTCCACCCATCATATGGCCCATACCATTTGGAGGAGTCATATCTTCCATACCTTCAGCCATTTCCATTCTTTCGCCATCGGGCTTTTCAGGTGGAGTAAGTCCTTCCGGCATTTCTCCTTCGGGCATTTGTGGACGCTCGCCATTTGGTTTTTCAGGTCTTTTCATATCTTCCGGTAATTCTTGCTGTTCGCCGTTTGGCATCTGTGGTCTTTCGCCTTGTGACATACCACTAACTGAACTTGCAGAAAGTTGTGTGTCACCTTGCCAGAATGTGTAATCGCCCTCTGCAAGTTCATCACTTGCAACTAAAAGGTAAGTGAAATCGTTTTTTGGGGCATATTCACCAACTACTTTATTGTCAGCATTTTTAAGAATATATGTGCTGTCCCCTACCTGACGACTTGCAAAACTGAATACTGCATAGGTCTGCTCTCCACCTGCAATTCTGTCAAGCATATTGCCTGATGCTATTACCTTACCACCATTGATATAGATACCCTTGTCGGAGTCAATACCTGCATCACCACTTGTAGCACAAGCCTGTGCAATAACAGTACCGCCATTGATTACAAGCCAACCATTTGAGTCAATTCCATCTCCCTCACCGGTTTTCCCGTCACAGAAAATGTTAAGAGTACCACCATTTACTGTTGTAACAGAAACATTATCTTCGTTGGTGTTAATTCCGTCATTACCTGATGTTATGTTAATAACACCGCCATTGATTGTAAGGTGTAATTCGCTATCAAGTCCTTCATTTTCTGCTTTGATATTAAGTACACCATCGTCTTTTTCTCCACCATCTATATTCATTGTTTTCTTTGAATAGAATGCAGCATCGTATTTATGAAGTTTCTTACTGTCAACTACCTCTGTGCCATCTTCATTTAGTTCATATGATTTATAAATCTTGGCAACATAAGAGCCATTTATGATATTTTCTGTACCATCTGCAACAATTACATTAGCACCTGCTTTGGTTGTATCAACATCCTTTGTTGCGGTCTCTTCATCTGCAACTCCACACTCATACACATTATAGAAAATGACTGCAGGAGCAACTGTGCAAGTGATGTCAACATCATTGAGAATAAGGGTTACAACTGCATTGGGGTCAGTTTCTGCATCTTCGCCCAAATCAACTGCAATCTGTCCGGCTGAAAGTTTACCGCTTAATACATATCTGCCGGGTTTGGTAATATGAACAACTGTATGGCCATCTGCTTCGGCTTGTGAATGTTCATCATCCTTTGTGCCTTCGCCATATTTGAAATCCTGACCTTCAAGATAGAAAACAATATCGTTTGCAGAATAAACTGCCTGTGAATTATCATTCGTAATTTGGTTGCCGTCTACCGTGATTTCATCATCTGAAAGATTGATTTGAACACCATCAATTTTCTGTTCTACAGGTGCTGTACAGCCGGTCAAAACCAAAACCATAATAAGAATACACGCAAATACCTTTTTCATTTTTTCAAGACCTTTCACAATAATCTTTGTGTTTACATTATTAACCAGAAAAATGAAAATGAAATAAACAAAATGTAAAAATTTGTTAAACAAATCAAAATTAACTTCCCTTGAGTAAAATGCGTTGCCCCAAAATTACCATTAAATGTAACAAAAAACAGGCAGTACACAGGTTTGTACTGCCTTTGTCATTACATGGTTGAAAGGATGCTTCTTGCTACGCTTATACCATTTGAAGATGCTTGCATAAGTCCACGGGTAACGGATGCACCATCACCGATTGCGTGAAGACCTTTAACACTGGTTTCAAAATTGGTATCAACAACTACTTTATTTGAGTAGAATTTAACCTCCACACCATAAAGCAAAGTTTCATCACTTGCAATACCCGGTGTTACTTTATCAAGTGCTTCAAGCATTTCTGCAATATCCACCATAATTCTATGTGGGAAAACAAGTGACAAGTCCCCCGGCACGGCATCTTTAAGTGTTGGGATAAGGTTGTTTCTGCAAAGTCTTTCCGCAGTTGTTCTTCTGCCACGCTTAAAGTCACCATATGTCTGAACAAGAATTTTACCATCACAAAGCATATTACTTAACTGTGCAATATGCTTACCATATTCAATAGGAGATTTAAATGGTTTTGTAAAATTCTTTGATACGAGAAGTGCAAAGTTAGTATTATTCGTCTTATACTCTGCTGATTTATATGCATGCCCATTAACAACTGCAAGACCATTATCATAGTATTCAGTTGCTACCTCACCTGATGGGTTTGAACAGAAGGTTCTTACCTTATCATCGAAGGTCTGTGAGTAATAAACAAGTTTTGCCTCATAAAGATTTTCATTGAGGAACTTCATAACTTCATCTCGAACCTCAACACGGACACCAACATCCACAGTACCAACTTGTGTTTCAATTTTGTGGTCCTTACAGATGTGGCTTAACCATTCTGCACCTTCACGACCGACAGCAGCAACAATTTTATCGGAATAGTATGTGTTGCCACCCGCAACAACACCTTTAACTTGATTGTTCTCAATAATAATATCTTCAACCATTGTGTTAAAAATAATATTACATCCATTGTCCTCCAAGTGCTTTTGGAGTCTGCCGTAAATCTTGTAGCCTTCTTCAGTACCAAGATGACGGATAGGGCACTCAATCAATTTAAGGTTTGCGTTAATTGCCTTACGGCGAATTTCTTCAATTTCCTTTTGCTTATCAACACCATATACATTCTTATCAGCACCGAAATCAAGGTAAACACTATCAGCCTCTTTAAGAAGTTCCATTGTTTTCTCGTATCCAAGAATATCAGGAAGATGACCGCCAACATCGGGCGAAAGAGAAAGTTTACCGTCGGAAAATGCACCTGCACCTGCAAAGCCTGTTGTTATTGAACAAGGTTTACAACCGACACATTTTTTTGTTGTTCTTTTTGGGCACATTCTTTTTTCAATAGAACGGCCTTTTTCAATCATAAGAATATTGATGTCAGGTTTTTTTGCCAAGAGTTCATAAGCACAGAAAATCCCTGACGGACCTGCACCAATAATAATAACATCATATTTATTGTTCATAGTATTTTAACCTCTTATCTGTCTTCTCTGAAATATGATAATCCAAGTGAAGCGGGTGGTTGATTTTCTTTTTTATTTGTAATGCTGGTAATAATTAAAACTATAATTGTGATTACATAAGGCAACATTTTTAATATTTCTCGTTCAGAAGATGTAATATTACCAAAAACAAACGCTGCAATATATAAAGCACCAAAAATGTATGAGCCGATAATTGAAACATTGGGTTTCCATAAAGTGAAAATAACAAGTGCAATTGCAAGCCAACCAAAAGCCTCAATTGTAAATGCTGTTTCCCAACTGCCTTTAACATAATCCATTATGTAGAATACACCGCCAAAACCAGCGATACCACTACCAATTAAAATTGCAACATATTTATACAATGTAACATTAACACCCATTGCATCAGCCGTTGCTGCACTTTCACCAATTGCACGAAGATTAAGACCAACTCTTGTTCGATTAAAAACATATGTTGTTATTAAAGCGATAGCAATTGCCAAATAAACATAGATTCCGTGTCCGAATAATACTTTAATGATGCCATCTTTACCCTCTGCGAAGGGTAAACATTTTGCCATAATTTTACCCGCTGTTGAAAAACCGGTTCTGTCAACATAGGAATGCATCAAAAACTGTGTTAACCCATTACCGAAAATTGTAATTGCAAGACCTGTAATGTTTTGATTACAACGAAATGTAATTGTCATTACGGCATAGATTGCACCGGTAAGCATTGCAAAAAGGAACGAGCCAAGTATTGATACCAATATAAGGACAAACCATGATGCATTTTCAACTGATTCAAGACTTTGTACATATAGACTGACAAAAAGACAACCACCGACAGTTCCCGTACACATTATGCCGGGAATACCAAGATTAAGATGACCGGCTTTTTCAGTAATTGTTTCACCAACACAACCAAAAAGAAGAACGGTGCCAATCGCAATTGCACTCATTAAGAATGTCGTAATCATTTCTTAATTTCCTCCTTTTCTTTTTTCCTAAATACAAGCTTGTAAGTAATGAAAAATGAACAAACAATTACTATAAAATAAATGATACCGACAACTATATTTGAAATAGCATCATTTGTAAACATAAAAGTTTTTCTTACATCCATCATTCCCTTAGAAATAAATGTAATGAAGAAACTGGTTAAAACAATAATTAACGGATTAAAGGCAGCAAGCCAGGTTGCCATAATACCTGTAAAGCCCATATTATTAGCCGATGCGGTGCTTACTGTATGGTTAATTGAACCGGCAAGGATAAAGCCTACAAGACCTGCAATTGCTCCCGATAAAATCATCGTGCGAATAATAACTTTATTAACTTTAATACCTACATATTTAGCTGTATTAATACTTTCACCAACAACCGAGATTTCATAACCGTGCTTTGAAAAGCGTAGATATATGTACATCAATACTGTTATTGATGCAAACAAAACGATAGGTAACAAATATTTATTGCCTAATTCAGGAACATTACCATAAGGGATTGGTGCCAAAACACCTGAACCTGTTTTCACCCAGATTGTGATAAATAATGAAACAAGACCTTGGGCTATATAATTCATCATAAGTGTGAACAGTGATTCGTTAGTGTTAAACTTTGCTTTAAAAATCGCCGGAATAACCGCCCACAATGCACCACTGGCAACGCTTGCCAAAAGCATAATAGGAATAATTATTGAATCTGCAACTTTTCCTCCAAGATAAAACATACAAGCAATTGCTGAAAGGCAACTAACAAGAATCTGGCCATTTCCACCCAAATTCCAAAACTTCATTTTAAAAGCAGGGAGTAATGCGATTGATATACCAAGAAGAAGCGATGTATCCTGCAGCAAAAGCCATAATTTGCGTTCACTGCCGAAGGCACCATTAAACAAGGATTCAAAAAAATCAAATAAGCCTTTGTCTGAAAATAAAGTACAGATTATTCCACAAAAAAGCAAACCAGCAACAAGGGCAATGGAATATATGATAATTATTTTTACAATTGTAATATTGTCCCGCTTTACAATACGGACAAAGGGTTCTTTCAAATTGTTTGTATTCTTTTTCATTCCGTTACCTCATTTTTATTAGCCTTAACCATTAAAAGACCAATTTCGTCTTTAGTAGCTGTTCTGGCATCAACAATGCCGGAAATTGTGCCACCGCTTAATACCAATATTTTGTCACTTAATGCCATTAATACATCTAAATCTTCACCGACAAAAATAACTGCAACTCCATTTTGCTTTTGCTCATTCAAGAGGTTATAAATTGTATATGAAGAGTTAATATCAAGTCCACGAACAGGATAAGCGGTCATTAAAACTGCAGGAGCTGCCGCAATTTCACGACCTACAAGAACTTTTTGAACATTACCGCCTGAAAGTTTTCTGACTGCAGTATGAGAATCGGGAGTATTAACCTCTAACTCATTGATAATTCTGTCGGCAAGGTCTGACGGATGCTTTCTATCAAGGAAAACAGATTTTCCCTTTCTATAACTACGAAGCATCATATTGTCAATAATATCCATATTGCCAACAAGGCCCATACCAAGTCTGTCTTCAGGGACAAAGGACAAGCGAATTCCAAGTTCACGAATTTCTCTCGGAGTCTTATTCTTCAAATCAACAACTTCGTCCTCTTTAAAGATAATCTTTTCACTATTAACAAGATTTATAATCTCTCTTTTGGACAACTTACTGAAGTCAATATCGTTACCATTTTCATCCTTAAAAGCATTTTCTCCTGCTAATTCCATAACACGCTTATAGGTTTTGTGATAAAAAGAAACCGGTTTATCTTTTTTGGGATGATAATATGTCAATGTACCCGACTCGTAGTTGTTAAGCCCAGCGATTGTTTCAAGCAATTCTTTCTGACCACTACCTGCAATACCTGCAATACCAAGAATTTCGCCACTATAAGCGTCAAACGAAACATCGTCAAGCACTTTGTAACCTTCCTGATTTACAACCGTTAAACCAGATACTGAAAGTCTGATTTCACTATCAATCGGGTCAGTTCTGTTAATATTAAGTTCAATTTTTTTGCCCACCATCATTTCAGTGAGTTCTTTTTCAGTTGTCTCCAATGTGTTTACTGTGGCAATATGCTCACCTTTACGAAGAACTGCAACTCTGTCAGAAATCTCCATAACCTCATTAAGTTTATGAGTAATTATGATGATTGATTTACCATCGTCCCTCATAGCACTTAACACTTTAAATAAACTTCTGATTTCTTGTGGAGTTAAAACTGCTGTAGGTTCGTCAAGGATAAGAATATCAGCACCTCTGTATAAAACCTTTAAGATTTCAACAGTTTGTTTTTCCGAAACTGACATTTCATAGATTTTCTTATCAAGATTTATATGGAATCCGTATTTTTTTGCCATTTCATTGATACGGTTTTTTACTTCTTTAAGATTAAATTTTTCGCCTTCAATACCTAATGCAACATTTTGTGCTGCAGTGAAAATATCAATCAACTTAAAATGTTGATGAATCATACCTATTTTATGCTCAAAAGCATCACGAGGAGAGCGAATAACAACCTCTTCGCCATCAATCAAAATTTTACCGGAGTCAGGATAATAAATGCCGGCAACCATATTCATAAGAGTTGTTTTTCCACAACCGTTTTCACCAAGAATGGAAAGAATTTCACCTTTATATACATCCAAACTAACATTATTGTTGGCAATAACCTTAGCACCGAATTTTTTTGTAATATTTTTTAATTGTAAAATAACAGTTTTTTCCATAGGAAACTCCTTAAATAATAAAGGATTAAAATTTCTCAATCAACCGAGAAAGGCGAAGTTGATTAGCTCCGCCTTTCCCTAAATTTAGTTTAGAACAACTTTAAAAACTATTCAGTAACAGCTGTGATACCATCAATGATAATATTGAAGTATGGAGCTGAACGTTTAGCACTCTCGTTGAAGAATGTTACGCCATTTACTGTTTCAACAACCTCTGTATCAGGAGTAAATGCTTCATCTGTGTCAACATCAGCCAAATATGAAGCTAATGGTTTTCCTTCAACTGTGAATGTTGAGCAATCAAAAATCTTGATTGAACCGTCTTTAATTCTTGCTTTTACTTCATCAAGTTTTTCCTGTGTACCCTTTGCTGCAGCAGTACCAAGAGCTGTTAATTCAACAGAACCTGTTTCAATAGTACCTGTCCAGTCTGTATCGATTGGCTTATCATTCATTACGCAATCAATAATGTACTCGAAATATGGTGTCCAGTTAATTCTTGAAGCAATAATAAATGTGTTAGGACACTGTGATGCAGTTGATACATTGTATGCAACATTAGGAATGTTCTTTTCTTCACAAGCTGTAGGAGCACCCATTGAGTCAGCATGCTGAGAAATCAATTTGCAACCATTGTCGATTAAAGCAAGAGCTGTTGTCTTTTCAGCTGTTTCGTCATACCAAGAGTTTGTGTAACGAACTTCCATAGTAACATTTTCTACAATTGACTTAACGCCAAGGTAGAATGATGTGTAACCGGAAATAACTTCTGCATATGGCCATGCACCAACATAACCGATTTTTGCATTTTCATCAGAAACTTTACCGTTTTCGTCGCCATAGAGTTCAACAAGTTTCATACCTGCTGCCACACCTGCAAGGTAACGACCTTCATAAATGTTTGCAAAAGCATTATGGAAGTTAGCAAGTTTTTCTGTGTGTGCCATTGTACCTGTAGCATGACAGAATTCTACATCAGGGAATTCCTTTGCAGCCTGAATCATATAGCTTTCATGACCAAATGAATCAGCAAAAATAAGGTCATAATTCTCTGCTAAGTCAGCTGCCTGGTCATAACAAACTGTGTCTTCATCAATATCAGTAACGATTGTGTAATCGTCAGCAGTAAGTCCTTTGTTTGCACAAGCCTGTTTAAAAGCATCAATGAAGTTCTTGTCATAAGTTGAAGCATCACCATGCAAGCAAATGAGAGCTGCTTTAATTGATTTTCCTTCTGGTTCTTTGTTTTCGTTACCGCCACAAGCAGCAAATACTGTTGCTACCATAACGAGCGCGAGAACAACTGCGATGATTTTTTTGAAATTTTTCATAACAAATTTCTCTCCTTTTCTTTTTGTAATATTTAACAGCGTTTTTGCTGTAATTACCTATTTACGAAAAACGATATTTCCTGTTTTGTCATCCATTTCTTCAACAATTGCCATTGATTCAACACGGATACCCTGTGCACGGAGTTTATCTCCCCCACCCTGATAGCCTTTTTCAATAGCAATCGCACATCCTGCAAGCTTTGCTCCTGATTGATTAACAATATCAATAAGACCTATAAGTGCATTACCCTTTGCGAGGAAGTCGTCAACGATTAAAACTGTGTCGTTTTCATTCAAAAAGTCTTTTGAAACAATTATGTCGTATGTACATTGATGGGTAAATGACTCAACCTTGCTTGTATATACATCACCCTTAATATTCAGCGTTTTACTTTTTTTAGCAAAAAGAAGAGGGCAATTAAAATGCTTTGCAACCATACAACCAACACCAATACCCGATGCCTCAATTGTAAGCACCTTGGTGACGGACATATCATTATAAAGATTTTTAATCTCAAGACCCATTTTATCTAAAAGTTCAACATCAATCTGATGATTTAAGAAACTGTCAACCTTTAAGACATTTCCTGAGAAAACCTTACCATCTTTTATAATTCTTTCTTCTAACAATTGCATAGTTTCATCCTCTTCACACATTCATACAGATATTATAAATTAAAATGTCGAAAAACACAACAATTTTCATTTTTACAATTCGTGGAAATTTTATCAGTTTATTTGTTGAAAATACCTAAAAATAAAAACAGTAATAATTTTTTCAAAATAAGGTAGTGCATTTTAATTGGCTTTCTTGTATAATCACCTTATAAAACAATGAAATGAGGAGCATTTCCTTGAAAATATCACAACTATTTAACGAAGAAACACTTTTAAAGTGTGATGAGATTAATATTCGTGACCCGTTTGTGCTTTGCGAAGACGGAAAATACTATTTGTACGGCACAAGAGCAAAAAACTTTGGTATCAAAACAGGTGGTTTTGATGTTTATGTATCAACAGACCTTGAAAATTGGAGTCATCCAATCGAATGTTTCAACTCAAAAAAACATAATATGAATTACGAAGTCAACTGGGCACCTGAAGTGCATAAGTACAAAGATAATTATTATATGTTTGCAACATTTACAAGAGAAAGATGCAAGTTAAGAGGCACATTTATTCTCAAGGCAGACAATCCCCTCGGTCCGTTTGAGCCACATAGTAAAGGAATTGTTACTCCTGAAGAATGGGAATGTCTTGATGGCACTCTTTACATAAACAAAGAGAATAAACCCTTTCTTGTTTTCTGCCACGAGCATACTCAAATCATTGATGGTACAATCTGCTATGTCCCCTTAAGTGATGACCTTACAGAAGCTATTGGTGATGCAGTAACAATGTTCAAAGCATCCGAGCCTTATTGGGCGGACAAAATCGATGACGAAAATGTGCACAGAATTACTGATGGTCCTTTTATGTATCGCACTAAAGCAGGGGAACTTTTAATGCTCTGGTCAACATTTATAAATCATAAATACGCAGAGTGTCTTGTTAGATTCAACGACGGCGAAATCGGTATGAATTTTGAACATTTGCCACCACTTATTGATAATGACGGTGGGCACGGAATGATATTTAACGATACAGAAGGAAATCTATGGTTAACATACCACTCACCAAATCAAACAGACTATGAGAGACCACATTTTGTTTCCATTGAAGATGTCGGAAACAAAATAATAATCAAATAAGTATATTAAGCGTTGCACTTAGGAATTTTCTTCCATGCAACGCTTATTGTTTTACCAAACAAATGGGATTAATCTATATTTTACTTTCTGTTTATATTCGCGGTATCCTTTAAGTTCGTTTTCAAGTAGTTCTTCCTCGTTTTTAATTCTCTTTGCAATAATAAATGGATACACAAGAAAAATTACAAATGAATATATTGACCCTAAAACAAGTGGCATTGATAAAAACAGCAATAATGTAGCACTGTACATTGGATGTCTGACAATCCCATAAAGTCCTGTATCAATTACCTTTTGATTTTCCTGCACCTGAATTGTACGAGAAAGATAGGTGTTTTCACGAAGCACCTCGGCATATAGGAGATATGCAACAAAGAATACAACAGATGCGACGATTACAACACTTTTCGGCATGATATGCCATGCAAAACGATGATTTAATCCAGCAACAACAAATCCTGCAAGGAACATCAATCCACTAAGTTTTACGACAATACTTTGCTCTTTTTCTTTTTCCTTGGCATCGAGTCGTTTTTTCAGCAATTCAGGATTTTTAAACATCATAACAAGACCTGCCACAAACATTGGGATAAAGAGAATCCCCATAAGAATCCAACCGTTTACAAAAGAAAATGTACCAGCAGGTAAGAAAACTAGCACCCCAACCAGAACAAAGCCTAACAAAAACTTAAGTATTGCCTGAACAAACAATTTTGCTGTCATAAGAATCTCCCCACAAATTACTTTAAATTAATTATAACACTCGCATTTTATCCAATCAACCCTGGTTTTTCGAGTTTTTTTATAAAATAGTTTACAATACAAATTCTTTTTGATATTATAAATATAGACTAATTTAAGTTTAAATAAGGAGATTATTATGACTTCAAAAATCATATACGAACAACCATTTGATAACAAGGAATTTGGTTCCGAACGCAATCGCATCCCCGCACTTTGCACTCTTAACGACGGTAGTGTTATGGCAGGTGCAGACATTCGTTATGCTCACGGCTCGGACTCCCCTAATAACATTGATATCGCCGTTGCAATCTCAAAAGACGGATATACCGATTGGGAATACTCTATGGTTAATCATTTTGATGACTATGCTGATACCGTTACATCAACAGACAGCGCATCATTTATTGATTCTGTTATTGTACAGTCTAGAACAGGAAGAATCTTCTTGTTGGCAGATGTTCAACCATCCGAATGTGGTTATCTCCAGTGTAAAACCGGTACAGGTTATACTGTAATCAATGGCAAAAAGCATTTACTTTTAACAGCAGGAAAAAATAGTGATAAGTTAAGTACTTTTGACTATTATGTTGGTGACTTTGACGGCGATTTTGCTCCTATTTTCACAAGAGCAGATTCCAAAATCACTGAATATTCTATTGACAGAGAATTTAGACTTTACAAGAATGGTAAAGCTATTTATACTGCACAAAAAGGTGCAGATGGAGTAAATGTTCAACAAAATATCTTTTATAGTTCTGCAGAACTCAAGTGTTACAGAACCACCTATTTATGGTTAAGATACAGTGACGATAATGGCAAAACATGGAGTCACCCATCTATTCTCTCTGAACAGGTAAAAAAGGATGATGAGTCTTTCCTTGGGGTTGGTCCCGGCAGAGGTATGGCAATTGAGTACAATGGAAAAGAGAGAATTCTTTTCTGTGTTTATGACAACAACGGTTTATTCAAAGACCCTATATTTGAGAATGCAAGCGTTATTTATTCAGATGACAATGGCGTAACTTGGCACAGAAGCAAAAAAATCAAGATTAAGGCAGGGCTTCAAAAAACAAGTGAGGCTCAACTCGTAAAAATAGAGGGCAAAAACTATAAAGCCTTGCGTATTTATGCGAGAAACTTAAGCAACTACATAGCTTATGCCGACAGCACTGATGGTGGTCAAACATGGACAACTTTCCGTGCAGACAGAGCCCTTGAAGGCACTAAAAACTGTATGATTTCACTTATGGAAACATCAAAAAAAATTGATGGTAAGCAAGTAATTCTATGTTCTGCCGGTGGAAATCTTCAAGCAAGAGCGGATGGTGTGCTTCGTGTTGGACTTACGCAAGACAATGGTGATGTTGAATGGATTAGCAAATACCATCTCACACAGGGCTTTTACGGTTACTCTTGTCTTACTGAATTATCCGATGGTAATTTCGCAGTTTTCTATGAGGATGAAGCAGCACACCTTAAATACACCATTTTCAATGTATCTGATAAGGGTGAAATCAATGAAATTAATGGTGAAAACCTTGACTTTAAGTGTGATTCTTCCCCAAAAACAATGCGTTCAATAAAGATGAAAAAGGCTTTTGCAAAAATCAAATTCGCATTTGGATTAATGTAGAATTAACTATTGGTGATTAAATGCTTTCAGTTTATTTCTTCAAATTATCTGATAAAACTGAATATGATATGAACTTACTTCCTTTAAATATAAAAGAACACTGTAAGAAAAAAGAGAGTATTGCAGCGGCAAGTGCCCTGTTATCAATGGGTGTTGAAAATCTTCATTACGACGAAAATAACAAACCTTTGGCTGATAACTGTTATGTAAGTATTTCTCACAGTCGAGATATGATTGCCGTTTGCAAATCGGACAAGGCTGTTGGCATTGACATTGAATTTATGTCAACTGACAGAGATTACAGAAAAATTGCCAACAGATTTTATAAAAACAAGGAATTAGAATGTTTCAACGCCTCCCCTACTGCCGAGACTTTTTATGAGATTTGGACTAAAAAAGAGGCATACAGTAAAATCAGTGGACAAGGTACTATTGAAATTTTTGAAGGGTTTGATGTATTAAGTCTTGAAGGCTATGTATTCCAGACGGAAATCATTGAAAACTTTACACTTTCCGTTTGTGAAGTACAATAGTATTTTTACATTTTCTGCACTTGCAAAAAATGTCTATTCATGATAAAATGTAAAAAAAGATTGAGGTGAATTTATGCATAGATATATTAACGGTGAATACGCGTATGATGTGATTAACACGATAGCATACTATGTGTTGTTAATTTCAAGTTTGTTCTACTACAAATCTAAAGGCGAAGTTATGGGGTTATGGTCAAAATATGCAATTCGTCTTGCTTCACGTTTCAGCATTGCATCTGGCCGAATAACTAAACTCGTTTTGTCTTTAGTGGAATTATTTCTGTTTGCTCTTCTTCTTAATTATTGTACATATACAAACATGGCATTTGGAAACCTTGTTGGTACAGGTGGCAACTATTTTTCCACATTATTTTTAGCACCTATCGCTTGGTCTTTGCTATCATTAATATTAGGAGCAAATCCGCTGGAACAAATAGATATTGCCACCATGTTTGTCCCTGTGTATTTATTCTTTGTTAAATTAGCTTGCTTTTATAACGGATGCTGCTGGGGAATTCCATGGGAAGATGGTCCATACAACCAACATCCATATCATCCCGGCCGTCAGGTTCCAGTACAAGCCATCGAATGTTTCTGGTGCTTAGTAATTTTTGCTTTTTTATTATGGTACAGAAAAAAAGCAAAGAGAGGAACTATGTATCCTTTATATATGATGTTATATTCCGCTACTCGTTTCTGTAGTGAATTCTTCAGACACGAAGAAAACGTGTTATGGATTTTCAAAACATATCATCTTTTATGTATTGCAGGGTTTTTAATAGGACTTTTATTCTACTTCTTTGCCGTGAAGTTTGGAGACAGAATGTTTAGTTTTATTGATAAACTACACAAAAAATTTGATGGTACAATTGCGACAACTGAGGCTGGTCATAAGACAGAGCATGAGACAATGGCAATAGAAAAGGCAAGAATAGATGAAATGAAAAGAAAACAGAAAGAACGAGAAAAGAAAAACAAAAAATTGTATTCACACAGCCGAAAACTATAATAAAAACAGAGAACAAGAAATCTTGTTCTCTGTTTCTTTTTATCCTATTATTTCAAGAATTATTTTTGTAAGTGCTTCACTGTTGTCTGAATGGAAGTAATGGCTCGTAGGATTAATATAATAAGGTTTAGAAACATTATCACTATATCTTCTCCACACAAACTCTGCCTTTGCATATTGAGTAGTAAACGGATCATTTTTGTTTATTACCAATGAAATCGGACAACCAATTTTCTTATTAGCATTATAATAATACTGTGTTGCAAAATCAGTATCATTCCTAAATGCTTTCATCATAAGCTTGAATTCTGCTTTTGAAAGTTTAGAAATCGGTGCACCTGCTTTTATAAGTATATAACGAAGCATAAAGTCAGGTGTAATATTCCATGAATTCCATTTAACCGGTTTTTCTGCTGGGATACTCGCACCCGCAATGTAATGCTTGATTTTGCACATTCCGTTCATTTCGAGAATATTCAAAGTTTTCAAGGCTACAGCAGACCCCACACAATGAGAATAAAAATAAATTTGTTTCGTATGCAAATCCTTTTGTATTTCTTCTGCCAGTTTAAGATATTCATCTTCAGAATGCAAATATTTTACAAAATAAAGCGAAATATTGTCAACAGATTTCTTTATTGTGGCAACAAAATTTGCATAAGTCTCTGCTCCACCACCTGCAAATGGAAAAAGCACAAGCACTTTATTTTCCCTAGGGGCACGCCAAAGAAGCTCAAGATACTCATTTGGAATATTCTTTTCAACAAGTATTTTCGATAGTTCTGCAGGGGTTGAATTAGCAATAAATTCTGCTGCAGAAACTTCTTTCAACTCATCTTGTGACAAAATTGAAATCATATCAATACTTGTGCCACCAAGATTAAAGAAGTTTTCATTTCTACCAACAAATTGAATATTGAGAGTTTTCTGGTATAACTCACATACCATTTTTTCAATATCCGTCACTGGTTCCTCTTTAACTATGACACTATCGTCAAATATAACTTCTATGTTTTTAAGTGCTTTTCTGTCAAGTTTACCGCTTTGATTGAGAGGCATTTTTTCAACAAATTGGAGTTTGCTTGGTATCATATACTGTGGCAATTTACTCTCACAATGTTTAATGATTTCGTCGATTGAATTTTCATCACCACAACAAAATGCAACAATAACATCTTGTCCATTATTCTGCTTAATAACCACTGCAACAAATTCAACACCCGGAACTTCACTAATAGCCTTTTCAATCTCGCCTAACTCAACTCGTTGACCATTTAGTTTAATCTGGCCATCCATTCTTCCCACATAACAAATCTGTCCGTCTTCTCTCCAGTATGCTAAGTCTCCTGTTTTGTAAAGTTTTCCTTTGCCGAACGGATTGTTGATGAATTTCTCGTTTGTGAGTTCTTGGTTGTTAAGATAACCTTGTCCTACATTCACACCTGCAATACAA
>CALEJF010000026.1 GCA_937898625.1 uncultured Clostridia bacterium
ACCTCCCTCAATGAGGGAGGGGAAAATTAAATCAGTTAGACAAATTCAAATTTGTCACTGATAACATACAAAAAAATCCACCTGAATTGCTCCAAGTGGATTATCATATCTAGTCTATTCTGTCAATGCATAATGTCTGATAGTAACAGAAACAAGTTTATCGTAGTCTGCTATATGTATGAATGAGCCATCATCCATAGGGTAAACAGTCAAGCCCTCTGCTTCGTGGTCACGGCCACTTACTGTTCTCTCAAAAAGTGTTTCAACCTTGCCTGTTTTCACATCAACTGTCTGCACCTTTTCTGTTGCAGAGCCTTCAACATCATATGACATATAAAGAAGTCCGTCATAATACTCTGCACCCTGAATTCTGTCAATTGCTTCGGAAAGCATTATTTTATGTGAGAAAGACATATCATCAAGATTGTAGGCTAAAATACAATCTGTTTCGTGAAATTGTGAGGTATAAAGATATCCGTTTTCTCCGTCAACTGCACAATAAGGAATACCATCATCAAGAAATTCCGTGCCAAGGTCATAGTACTCCCCTGTAAATTCAAGCGTTTCTGCATCGTAAACAAGGATAAGGTTATATGTATCTGTATCATCCTCTGTTGCAGCGTAGATTTTTCCGTTATAATAACTAATTCCGCCGATATGGTCGCTGTTGTACTTTTCCTTAATTTCCTTGGGAATAGCGTTGTGCGTAGAAACAACTTTTTCAAAACCATCCGCTGTCCACTTTGCCATACCTACAAGGTCAAGAGCTGCAATAGAGCCTGATGTGTAAAAATATTCACCATCCGTTGTTATTCCCTGGCTCATAAGAAGTGCTTCATCAAGAGTAAATTGCTCACTTCTCACAAGTTTTGCATTTGGAGAAGAACTAATATCCCCACCATTTATTAAGCCTGAAAGCAAAAGAATGAGTGAACTAAAAACTGCCCACACAGAACGAATTGTTAATGGGACGCTTTTTGCAATAAACATTGTAATACCACCAATACTATATAATATTTTCAATATAAAACTAAAGAAGAAATATTGCAATAATTTTCATAAAACTTGCGACAAAACTGATACTACTCAGGTTTTATCAATTCTACAAATTAAGTTTTTTATTCTTCATCGGGTTGTTGACCGTCATGTGCCAACCATTTACATTCGGTTACTTTCATATCGGTAAAAATTGCTTTGAATGACGAATTTTCAGGACTACACGCGTAAATGCCAAATCGGATTGTTCCGCCACCATTCCACATATGACAAACGCGCATTTGCGAATAATTAATTCCGTCAGTTGAGCACTCAATACAATAATCGTCTTCTCTGCGACTTAATCTGTACCACATCGATTTAACCGATGCATCAATAACGGTTGTTGCCCAGTCCGAATATCCGTTATTAGTGACAACACTACCCAAGTGCTGGAATTCTTCATTTTCGTACTCTATTGAGGCTTTCAACCAGTTATCAGAATCAAGATACATTACCACTCCGCATTGGTCAAATCTATGCTCACTATGGAACTCGGTTTTTACTTCAAAAGAGAAAAATTTTTCCTCTGTTTCAATCTGTAAAGCAGGAGCATTGTCGTTTCTGAAATGGTAATATGTTCTCTGCCACAAATCAGTATGTGGCTCGGTAATTATTTCAACCTTATCTTCTGTGACTGTGTACTGTTTGGGAGCTCTTGTCCATTTCATATTCTTTGTATTGATTTTCATTTTAGACACCTCTAAAAAAACTCAAATTTATTAATCACCTTGATTATACCATCTTTATTCCAACAATTCAATGTATACAAAACAATCCCCACCTATACTTAGATGGGACATTTATTGTTTGTGTTAATTTAGTGCTCGTTTTACACCTTGATTGCTTGGTATTCTTCTAAAATTCTATTCCATTTATCTATGTTTTCTGCTTTGAGTTTTTCAACTTCGTCACAGATGATTTTTGCACACATATAACATTCTTTCTCTTGTTTTGTCTTATACCCTGCATACTGTGTAAGATTTGTTTCGGCTTCAAAAACAAGGTTAATCACTTCCACAAGATTTGAGTTATCAAAATCATTACGGTCAAAGTCAGAGAAAATTGCACGAAGTTTAAGTGCAGTAATCATATTTTTTCTCTTACCCTCACTTAAATCGTAGAAAAGGAATGGAATAAGTGAAAGAATTGTACCACCAATTGCACATATAATTGAAATTCTTACAAGTGGTGTTCGGAATGCTGCATTGTACAAATCGTCATAGTTATTTGTAAGACCGTAGGTTCTGAAAATAAGCGGGAAAACATAGCCGGTTGCAAGTGCTACAATACTACCGATAAGCACGCCACCTTGTTCAATAAAGCCCTCAAGACGGTCCCCTGTTTTGTATTGCTGATAGTCCATCATATCAGCCTTCATTGCAGGAAGATAGATAATTGAAACTGCTCCCACCATTTCTTTTATAAAAATACAAATGAACAAAAGCACATAGTTTTTATATAGGAAAAGCATTAAAACAAGACAAATAGTCTGAATGGAAAGGGAAATCAGACAAATCCGTTTTTTACCTAATTTATTTGTGAGTGGTGCCGCAGCCAGCATACCGGGAGTATATGCCTCACCTTTAATTACAGTCATAATTGAATAGATTGCAGGGTTGTTCATTCCGTAGTAGAATATCCATTGGAAAATATACCCATAACCTTGATTCAAGAATGCAAACCATTGAGAAACATTGATAATCCAGAAATACTTATTATGAGATACTTTTTTGAGTCCCTCAAAGAAGTTCATTTTTTGAACATATTGTTTTGGTACAATTACTCGTTCTTTTGTGCCAAAAACACAAAGCATACTGATAACTACGCCGATTGTACAGAATATTGGAAAACCAATACGATATGTTTTAATATCATCAAGTGGTCCGATGAGTGGCATAACAGGATTTATAACAGTTGGGGCAAATGAATATATAATTGAACTGATTTCAATAATCCATGAACGCTCTTTTGAATTTGCAGACATAACCTGAACAAGTCCCGAATAAGCTGCACTATAAAACGGCGAAACGAACTGCAACAATGTATAGCACACGAATACAGCCACAAGTTTTTCGTTATATGCCATTGTTTCATAAGGCAAATACACAAAAACTATACCGATTATTGCAGTTGGTAATCCAAGTGCTAATAAGTACGGTCTGAATTTACCCATTTTGCTTTTCGTATTATCAAAAAGCATTGCACGAGTAGGCGCCATAAGCAACATAATAAGTGTTGAAATAACATTCATTGTCTGCAAGTCCATTGCTTTAATGCCAATAGATGCACCTACAATCATACTACCTGCACTAAGGCCTATCATACCCACGATAGCTGTGATGAAATAAACACCTGTACCACCAACAGAATACGACACAATTTCTTTATATGGCACATAATTACCTTCGGCAGGAGTTTTCCAATTTGATTTAACTGTATTGAACAATTTTTGAATTTTTCCCATTTAAACACCCAAAATCATATTTTTTCTTTATTATAATACTTTTTAACCACAAAATCAATTACATCCTAAAACATATAAATTATTCTGTTGTCAAACAATAATTCATTTAACAAACATAAAAATGACCTCCTTGTATTTGGTAATACCATTTTACAAGGAGGTCTGTGTTTTGTTGAATGTGTGAAAATATTTAAAACTAAATAATTGTTCTTGATAATTTTGAAATTTGAATATCAAGTTCTCGAATTTCTACGTGCACTTTCATATTTAATTTTAACAGTTCAAAATGTGTTGGTCTAAAGTAGTCAATGATAATTTTTGAACTTGGACAATCAATATCTATGTGTTCTACTTTGTCATGTAATTCATCAAAAGAATCTACTAATAAACACGCATCATAATTAAAATTTTCTTTGCAATATTCTCTCGGTTTAAAATTTACTGTTTTATCGAACTGCTTCTGTAAAATTTCTGCATTTATATCATTGGCATAGACATGAACATCATAGATGAAATTATATATATTCTCGTCACCATTGAACTTATCAAATTTAAAACGAGATAAATGATTATATCCATTTAAATACCTATGTATCATTGTGCTTAATTCTTTTAACCATTCCCTTTTGGCGTTAAGTTCAGTAATGTTTTTTTGTTTTGCACCACTAACTAAACATATAATCAATCCCGTTATTAGACCTGCAAATATATTAGCAAATATCGATGCAGAAAACTCTGCATCAAATAAATTAAGAAATATAGAAATTAGAAGCGCAACAATAGCTAACACTGCAATAACAATAGCCATTCTAATGTGATAAAAATTTACGACTGCTTTACCTCGTTTTTTAATCTTTTTTTCTTTCATATAATACCTCTATAATGAATTTATGCAGAAAGGATAATATCTTTTTGAATTTCAAGATATTCTCTTATATCAATTAGATTATCCTTCTTTTTGGGTTTTGACAATTTAACCTTTTGATTGTTTGCTTCGGCAAGTTTGTTTGTATAATCAAATACACTGAAAATAATAGCACTTAGCTTATTTGGTGACATCTTGATAGAAATTCTCTTTTCTTCGAGAATATCTAAACTATGTATCAAATCATCGATAATTTCATTGTTGAGCGTACCTTCTTTTATTGAGGTATAATACGATTCTAAACATTCATTAAAGAATACTATATCCTTTTTCTTTTTACTGTATGAAATACAAGAAGCCGTTATTGCAACACCTGTTCCGACTGCAATGACTGAACCAACTACAATAGATGCCCCCTTATGTGCTTTTATAATCTCAAAAGCTTTTTTTGCGCCTGTTTCTGCCGCATTTTTAACAGTTGGCAAATGCTTCCTAATCTTATGTTCACCATCTTTTACTAAACCATAAAGTTCCAGTGTTCCATTTAAAATATCTTCATATATATCATCGGGCACACATACATTAACCGGAACAACAACCATACTAAAACCTCCTTAAATCTGCTATCTGTATTATATCACATAAATATTCATTATATCAACACCCATAAACGACAAAAACTCCTCACCGATTTCTCGATGAGGAGTCCATTTTAAATATAGAGTTTTACTTCAATATCTCGCCAGCCTCTGACAAGCTTTGTTGGGGATATGGAATAGACATATTCCTGTGCATCCTCGATTGTGAGAGTAAATTCAGCAAATTTGAAGAAGTTCTCCGTTAATCCTTAATAGTTACCTGTGTGGTGGTTAGCAAAGTAGAGAAAACTATAATTCAATTTTAGAAGCATATTCTTCTAATGCGTGATTGATTTCTTCTTCATTTTCATAAAATGTATCATCGCACTGTTCTAACATCTCTTCAGCATCTTCATCGTCTTCATTTTCTTCTAATGCTAAATATGCTTGATATGCTTTTCTTAGATTATCTTTAAGCTTTGCTGATAAAACTTTGTCCAAGACAGACATTTCTTTTTCTAAATTACCTGTGTTTTCAACATTAAGAAAATATTGGTCATGTCCACCATTATTGATTTCACTTTGGTAAGTCATAAGTTCAGCATATGGTGAATCTACTTTTTGTTCCGTCCATAAATCCCACATTTTGTTCCATTGAAGCTCTTCCTTGGTTAATTCAACTTCCTTTTTCTTAAATACATCAAACAATCCCATAAAATCACCTTTTTATTTCATTATACCATAGGACACAATAATTGCAATAGGCACAAAAATCCCCTTGGATTGCTCCAAGGGGACTGTTTGTTGTTTTTTGCGGACAGACAAGGACGTCTGTCCCTACGCGATTTTATAAATCTTGTTTAGATTTATTTCATATCAGCGATTGCTGCCTGAGCTGCTGCAAGACGAGCAATCGGCACACGGAATGGTGAGCAAGATACATAGTTGAGGCCAATCTTGTGGCAGAATTCAACTGAAACAGGGTCGCCACCGTGTTCACCACAGATACCGTAGTGAAGGTTCTTGCCACTTGCCTTACCCTTAGCAACTGCCATTTCCATAAGAGCACCTACGCCGTTCTGGTCGAGCTTTGCAAATGGGTCGTTTTCGAAAATCTTGCTATCATAGTAAGCTGTAAGGAACTTACCAGCATCGTCACGGCTGAAGCCATAAGTCATCTGTGTAAGGTCGTTTGTACCGAAGCAGAAGAAGTCAGCTTCTTTAGCGATTTCGTCAGCTGTGATACATGCTCTTGGGATTTCAATCATTGTACCAACTTCGTAAGCGAGTTCAACGCCTGCTGCTGCGATTTCAGCATCAGCTGTTTCAACAACAACTTTCTTAACGAACTTGAGTTCTTTAACATCGCCTACAAGAGGAATCATAATTTCAGGAACAAGGTTCCAATCTGCATGAGCTTTCTTAACATTGATTGCTGCACGGATAACAGCCTTTGTCTGCATTGCTGCGATTTCAGGATATGTTACTGCAAGACGGCAACCACGGTGACCCATCATTGGGTTGAACTCATGGAGAGATGCGATGATATCCTTGATATCCTGAACTGATTTGCCCTGTGCGTCAGCAAGGAGCTTGATGTCAGCTTCTTCTGTAGGAACAAATTCGTGGAGAGGTGGGTCAAGGAAACGGATTGTAACCGGATTACCTTCAAGAGCTTCGTAAAGCTTTTCAAAGTCGCCCTGCTGATAAGGAAGAATCTTATCAAGAGCTGCTTCTCTTTCTTCAACTGTATCAGCACAAATCATTTCACGGAATGCTGCGATTCTGTCTTCTTCAAAGAACATATGCTCTGTACGGCAAAGACCGATACCTTCTGCACCGAGTTCACGAGCTTTCTTAGCATCTGTAGGTGTGTCAGCATTTGTACGAACTTTAAGAGTTCTGTATTTGTCAGCCCAAGCCATAATTCTGCCGAATTCACCAGCGATTTCAGCGTCAACTGTTGGGATGATACCATCATAGATGTTACCTGTTGAACCGTCGATTGAGATATAGTCGCCTTCAACATATGTCTTACCAGCAAGTTCAAACTTCTTGTTTTCTTCATCCATCTTGATTTCGCCACAACCAGATACACAGCATGTACCCATACCACGAGCAACAACAGCTGCGTGAGATGTCATACCACCACGAACTGTAAGGATACCCTGAGCAGCCTTCATACCTGTGATGTCTTCTGGAGATGTTTCAAGACGAACAAGAACAACCTTTTCGCCTCTTTCGTTCCATTCAACAGCATCTTCAGCTGTGAATACAACTTTACCACAAGCAGCACCAGGAGATGCGCCAAGGCCTTTACCTGCTGGAACTGCAGTCTTAAGAACTTTAGCATCAAACTGTGGGTGGAGGAGTGTATCAAGGTTTCTTGGGTCAATCATAGCAACTGCTTTCTTCTCGTCAATCATACCTTCGTCAACGAGGTCGCAAGCAATCTTAAGAGCAGCCTTAGCTGTTCTCTTACCGTTTCTTGTCTGGAGCATATAGAGTTTACCAGCTTCAACTGTAAATTCCATATCCTGCATATCTCTGTAGTGGTCTTCAAGAATACCACATACTCTTACGAAATCAGCGTATGCTTCCGGGAACTTTTCAGCCATCTGTGCGATTGGCATTGGAGTTCTAACACCAGCAACAACGTCTTCACCCTGTGCATTTACAAGGAATTCACCCATAAGGCCTTTTTCACCTGTAGCTGGGTCTCTTGTGAAAGCAACACCAGTACCGCAATCGTCACCCATGTTACCGAATGCCATAGCCTGAACGTTAACAGCTGTACCCCATGAATAAGGGATATCGTTGTCACGACGGTAAACATTTGCACGAGGGTTGTCCCATGAACGGAAAACTGCTTCAACAGCACCCATAAGTTGTTCTCTTGGGTCTGATGGGAAGTCTTTACCAATCTTTGACTTGTACTCAGCTTTGAACTGATTTGCAAGTTCCTTGAGGTCATCAGCTGTAAGCTCAACGTCCTGAGTAACGCCTCTGTCCTCTTTCATTTTGTCGATAAGTTCTTCAAAGTACTTCTTACCAACTTCCATAACAACATCAGAATACATCTGAATGAATCTTCTGTAGCAGTCGTATGCCCAACGAGCATTACCTGACTTAGCTGCCATAACTTCAACAACTTCTTCGTTAAGACCAAGGTTGAGGATTGTATCCATCATACCTGGCATTGAAGCACGAGCACCTGAACGAACTGAAACAAGGAGTGGGTTCTGTGTATCACCGAATTTTTTGCCAGTGATTTCTTCCATCTTGTCGATGTACTCCATAATTTCTGCCTGAATGTCATCATTGATTTTTCTGCCATCCTCATAGTACTGTGTACATGCTTCTGTTGTAACTGTGAAGCCCTGAGGAACTGGGAGACCGAGACTTGTCATCTCTGCAAGGTTAGCGCCTTTACCACCAAGGAGTTCACGCATTGAAGCGTTACCCTCTTTGAAAAGGTAAACAAACTTTTTGCTCATTTTTATACCTCCAAAAAATTATTAACTAATTTAACTTAAATGTATCAAAACGCAATGACACATTTAACCTTATAAATTGTAACAAAAAACAATTTCTTTTTCAATAGTTTTTCCCTATTTTTTTCCATCATTCGCATTTTGTTCGTTAATAGACAAAAATAGTTCTTTTTCTTCATAGACTTTTGGTGTTTTTTGTGATATATTTTAGATTAGATATTAGATATAAGGTGATAACTTTGGAACTTCTAAATTACGAGATATTAAATGCCAGTGGTGAAGCAAGTAAATCTACTGTGCCTATGTTTACTTTCGACACCTATCCTTGCTTTATAGACCTTGCTTTTCCCAAAAGTATGAGTGTTCATGATGTTGTAGTTGTTTTTCCCGAAAATATCGAGGTTAATTATACAGTTTTTTCAAGCCTTGATGGTGTGAACTTTTACAAAAAAGGTAAAAGTCCTAAAATTGCAAGATACCTGCGTGTTTTCGTTAAATATTATGGTGGAGAGAAAGTAACAATCAACAATATTGAAGTTTTGGGTGAGGATTGTAAATTCCCGTCCAAAAAAATCATTTTTCACGAACCTGAAGTTTTTGAAAAAACTGAATTTGCCAAGGAAATTACCGACGAGGAAATTCTCCAAGATGTAAATGGAATTATCGGCAGAACCATAGGCGAAAACTATGTGGAGCAATTTGAATTACGCCTTGACAGACGACTTAAAGAGGAATACTTTTCTATTGCTTCCTTACGAGGTAAAATCGTTCTTACCTCCAACTCCGGTTTAGGACTTGCATCTGCATTTAACTGTTATCTTAAAGAGATTTGCAACTGCCATATTTCAAGATTTGGCAAACAGGTTAATTTACCCAAAACCTTACCCGCTGTAACCGGAAAAATTGACCGTACAACCAATTTTAAATACAGATATGCTTATAACTACTGCACTCACTCGTATTCAATGGCTTTCTGGACAGAGGAACAATGGCAGAAAGAGATTGACTATCTCGCTATGAATGGTGTAAATCTTGTTCTTGATATACTCGGTATGGAAGAGGTTTACAGAAGATTTTTAACTAAACTCGGTTATCGTCACCGCGAAATCAAGAATTTCCTTGTAGGTCCCTCCTACTATGCTTGGTTTTATATGAGTAACATCTGCAACATTGGTGGACCGATTCACGACGATTTTTTCTTTGAAAAATGCTATATGGCAAGAAAAAATCACCGCAGAATGCAAGTTCTTGGAATGAACATTGTTTTACAGGCATATACAGGTATGGTGCCTCGTGACATTCAGAAAAAAGACAGGGATGTAGAGGTTATTGAGCAAGGAAAATGGAAAGGAATTGAGCGACCTTTAATCATTTGTCCTGATAGTGTCAAGTATGTTAAATACGCTCAACTTTTCTACGAATGTCAAAAAGAGGTTTTTGGTGACATTACTCATTTTTACGCAGGTGATGTTTGTCACGAGGGCGGAAAACTTAACAAGAGTAATGCAAAAGACAGCTACAAAAATGTTATGGAAAGTATGCTTTCCTTTGATAAAGACGCTATGTGGGTTGTTCAATGCTGGTCACTTAATCCTAACAAGCTTTTCACAAAGTCAGTAAAGCCTTATCGTGATAATCACATTCTTATGCTTGACCTTAACACGGAAAAGATTAATCACAATGCAAATAATTTCAGTCGTCTTGCAAAATACGGAAATGTACTTTGCGGATTACTCAACAACTTTGGTGGTCGTCACGGAATTTACGGAAATGTAAACGAAATTCCAAAGATGGTCAAAACTGCTTCCCAAAGACCTAATTTCAAGGGAATTGCGCTGACAAGCGAAAGCACAAATGTTAATCCTATTGTTACTGATATTTTCTTTTCAACTATATGGGAAAATGTTGAAAATATTAAGGAATGGGCAAGAAAATACGCAATCAGACGATATGGCAAAGAGAATGAGCATATCAACGAAAGTATGGAAATCCTTTTGAAAACTGCCTATGGTAGTGACAACGGTCCTTTAAGTTTTGGTGCAACGGAAACAATGGGTTGTCGCCGTCCCCTTGACCCTGAAAGCAAGATGTTTACTGCCCGTGGTACAGTTAAAATTCCATATTCAAAAGACGAATTTGACAAGGCAGTTTCATTATTCCTTAAAGACTTTGACAAATTCAAGGACAATGAGTGTTACATTTATGATGCAGTTGATTTGTTGCGACAGTCCATATCAAACAAAATGACATCACTTGTGAGAAAAACTGTGTCTGCATACAAAAGTAAGGATTATCTTGTTTGTACTGAATACGGCAACGAGCTTTTATCACTTTTAGACACTCTTGACAGAGTTTTGCTCAACAGTAAAGACTTCACTTTTGCTTCATATATTGAGCCTGTCAAGGAGTATACGGACAAGCTTGATGATTTCACAAAAGAGCTTTATATGATAAATGCAAAATCACTTATTACCACTTGGTATTGCCGATTACTCTCAAATGACGGTAATCTACACGATTACGCACATCGTCAACTGGGTGACCTTGTAAACTCATTCCACAAAATGCGTTGGGAAAAGTTTATGGAACAGGTCAGAATCGAAATGGATGGCGGAAAGCAGACAGAAATTGATTGGTTCAAAGTTGAGTGGGACTGGGTGCTTGGTGAAACAAAATACACCAAAAAAGTTCGTGATGATAGTTTAAAGGCTCTTGGAAAGCAGATATTGGAGAAATAAAAAAATCAAGAGTACGGAGTTTTGATTTCCGTACTCTTTTTTTGCTGCAAAATGGGAGTTTGTCGGGGTGTTTCAAATCCCCTCCCTCATTGAGGGAGGTGGCATTTTCGCAAGAAAATGACTGAGGGAGTTACTCCCTCAGTCTCGCTTTGCTCGACAGCCCCCTCAAAGATGGGGCAGAATAAAGCCCGACAAATCCAAATTTTTCAGGTTCTTTTGTTAAAAACCAAAGGCGGGGTCTTGACTTGACCCCGCCCTACCATTATATATTGACTTTTGGAATTCAATTCGTTTTAAGGCGGATTGAAGTTACCGAATATGCAGGCATTGTGTAGTTAAATTGATTTGAGAAGCCGTCAAGAGTAAATTCTTTCATTGTGCAAACCTGCTCTTGCCCAAGAATATTATCATTTTTAAGAGAATCGCCTGCAACTTGATTAATAGTTGCTGTGCCATTAATATTCGCATTATCAATATCAACTGCAACTGTACTTGCCTTTTCAGTAACATTTACAAGTTTAATAATAACATCACCGTTATCGTCGTTACTTACAACTGTATATGCAGTTGCTTCTGCACCATTTGTAAATGTATAGTCAATGTAAAGTTCACCGTCAATATAACCTTTTACATTGGAACCTGAAACTTCAAGTTTAATCTCATAAGTTTTATCTGTTTCAACTGTAAATGGCTTAACTGTGCCTAAAATTTTATCGGTTTTTACACCTTTTTCTATCTGTTGAAGTGCCGAAAGCGTATTGCCCCAACCACCGATATTCCAGAAATAGCAATTGTCCTTATCCTGAACTGCAAATGGGATAATAAAGCCTTCTCCACCTTCGAGTTTTGTTGCCTCAACCGTGTAGCAATAGTTTTCCCAGTCTGTATCACCAAAATAAGCAACACTACCATTATTGCCATAAGCCATATTGGTTGTTGTATTTACAAGAGCGCCTCTTTTAATCTTCCATTCACCATCAGTCGGGAACTCCCATTTTGATTTTGCAAGGAATGTTGTAAAATTAGCTCTTCCAAGAGTTCTTCCATTATCAAGATTTGTTATTCTTACATTATCAAATTCCGCTGATGTGTACCAAGTGCCTACACCAACTTTACCTGTAAGGTTCACATCGGGAACTTTTGCCCCTGTAAGTGTATGGTTAAGTACTGCTGAACCTTGGTTTCTTGAGAAAAGTTTTTGAACATAATAATTAATTGACGGAGTTACCTGATGATTATTGAACCATATAAGGTCAGGTGCCCAGTGAGTTGCAGTAAGATTACCAAACAATGGTGCATAGGCCGCCATTTCAACAATGTCACCATTTCTTTCAAGTCCTGTCATATATGCTGCTTCTGAAAGTGCAGAATTAAGAGTATTACTCCAAGAAGCATATTCACCAACGAAAACTTTAAGACCACCGCCATAAATGGTATCCGTCATATTTTCTACATTTCTCTTGTAGTTTTCTTCATCGTAGTAGTTGGCATTTTCAAGGAACCACGCAGGGTCGTTATAGTAATGGTGGTCAGTTGCTGCTGCAAAATCAGATGCATTTGTTGAGCCCATTTTATCAAGTTCGTTCTTTGCATATTCATAGGATGCAAGGTAATCTGCACCACTTATACCATCATCAACACCTGATGAATAAATAAGTTCAAGTCCATCATAAAGTTCAGGATTATTTGCCTTTGCCTCATTAAACGACTCCAAGAATAAGGAATATCTGTCGTAGTAAACCTGTCCCCAGTTTTCATTACCGATACAGATATATTTAAGATTAAATGGTTCTGTGCGACCTAAATCAATACGAACTTTACCCCAAATAGTATTCTCATCACCACGGCAGAATTCAACAAGGTCGTGCATATCCTGAACATACTGTTTGAATTCGTCACTATTTACATCAACCGGTCCTCTGCCTCTTGCCTGACAGAAAAGCCCGCAGTTAAGTACGGGAACACCGATAGCACCGATATCCTCGGCAAGTTGGAAATATTCAAAGAAACCAAGTCCGTATGACATATAGCAAGGTAATGGGTCTTCTGTCATATCAATATTTGTCCAAAGGTTTACACCCTGTTTTCTTGTAACAACATCGCCATATTTACCATTGAACATAAGTGGCAAACCATTACTGCCTGTGCCGATAGAATCCTTCCAGTTGTATGCGCTGTTTTCGTCGTATCCTTCAATTATACAACCACCGGGGAAACGCAAGAATTTTGGTTGCATATCTTCAAGGAGTTGACACATATCTGCTCTTAAACCATTTTCACGGTTTTTGTATGTATCCTCAGGGAAAAGAGAAATCATATCAAGATAAACCTCTCCACCCTCTGTAATAACCTGAAGTGTTACACCCTCGTGTGCTGTAACATCAGGAGTGAGTGTAAGATTATATTTTCCCCAAGCAGAGGTAATATTTTCGACATAAGCTGAACTTACAACCTCACCATTTACAGCAAGATTTACATAGATTTTTCCGTTATACTGTCCCTTTGCATAGAAGGATGCTTTATAGTTTTTTCCTGCCTCAATGCTCATTCCGTCAAGGAAACCACGATTTTCTATACCTGATTTCCCATTAACACTACCCTGTAAAACAAGATAATGTGGATTGTTTTCATTAAGTGAATGTGCGATGTCATTTCCTACAGAAGCTTCTGCCCCATTTACAACATCCCAACGGTAAAGATTATCATTTTCGGCATATTCTGTGTATTCAAATGAACGGTTTACAATCATTTCTGCATAAAGTCCGCCATCGGCTGCAAAGTTGATATCCTCAAAAAATGCACCAAAAAGCAGGTCACTTATATCGTGGATTTCGTCCCCTGCATCTACATTCAATGTGTACTTTGCATCGTCTGTGTTATAAACAGAAACTGCATTTGCACCTGTATTATCCACTATAATTTCTTCTTGTGATGGTTCATCCTTATCAAAACATGGGAAAATGCTAAGAATCGCCATTACAATTGCAAGAAGAGATGAAAACAAACTTTTCATAATTATTCCCCTTTTACTTCAAATTAAATTAATTATATAGTAAAACAAAAGTATAGTCAATAAATATTGTTTTGTACTCATTGACTTTTTCCTATCTTGCGTGTATAATTTGAAATTGAATTTCAAATTCATTTTGAGAAAGGTATAATATGAGTTACAATACAAAACAAAGCAAATTGGTTTACGAGTTTTTACAAAACAATCCTGATAAACATTTTTCTGCTGAAGAGGTTTATTTCGCGTTGATTAACAATGGTGATAATATCGGTAGAACTACTGTTTATCGTCAGTTGGATAAACTCTGCGATGAGAAAAAAGTTAGAAAATTCTTTTCAGGGGAAAATAACGCTTGTTGCTACCAATTAGAAAGCGAACATTGTCACAATCACTATCATTTAAAATGTTCCTCTTGCGGAACACTTATCCATACTGAATGTGATTTCCTCGATAAGCTTACAAATCACATTTTTAATGACCATCAGTTTAAGATTGATGGTTCAAGAACCGTGCTTTACGGAATTTGTAAAAATTGCAGAGAGGAGAAAGCAATATGACACCATTTTTACATGCTCACACAGACATATCCGTTTTTTCTGTTGAAAATCTTTCTCATATTCTGTTGGATGCGGTCCTTGACACATTTAAGACTCTCCCCTTTTTATTTATCGCCTTTTTACTCATTGAATTTCTTGAGCATAAGGCAGAGGATAAAATTCAGCATTTATTCACCCGTGCCGGTGGTGCAGGTCCACTTATCGGCACAGTTTTAGGCTGTATCCCCCAATGTGGTTTCTCTGTTATGTGTGCGAATCTTTATTCAAGTGGCATAATCACATTGGGAACTCTTATCGCTGTTTTCCTTTCCACCTCTGACGAGGCAATAATTCTCCTCGCAACTGCTGAAAATGGTTGTTTTGAAATCTGCAAATTAATTGTTACTAAAATTATTATTTCGCTTTTCTTTGGATATTCTATTTATTTAATAGAAAAGAAACTACACAAAGGACATAATCATCATTCCCATGATTTATGCGAACACGACCACTGTGGTTGTGATGAAAACAGCGGTGTTTTACGACCTGCTCTTATTCACACCGTAAAGGTATTTGGCTTTTTGCTCTTGTTCACGATTTTAATCCAGTTTGCAATCAGTTTTATCGGTATGGAAAGGCTCTCACACTTTTTACTTTCTGATTCCGTTTTTCAACCGCTTCTTTCAGCCTTGATTGGATTTATTCCAAATTGCGCTTCTTCCGTACTCCTGACACAACTATATGTAGAAAACACATTAAGCTTTGGTGCTTTAATCTCCGGACTTTGTACTAATGCCGGTGCAGGAATGCTAATTTTATTCCGAAATAAAAGCAATTTTAAGGATAATCTTAAAGTTTTGGGTATTATGTATTTATGTTCAGTTATTCCGGGAATAATTTTACACCTCTCTTTTTAAAATTATTCTTTACTTTCAAGTTTTAATGTGTTAAAATATTAAAAGGGAATAAAACTTTTGGAGGTTTTAAAAAAATGGGAATTGAATTTAAAAACGAAAATACAGATTTTCTTATTAAGTGCATTATGCAATTAAAAACTGAAGAGGAATGCTATGATTTCTTTCAGGACCTTTGTACTATAAATGAGTTTCATTCGATGGCACAGCGCTGTGTTGTTGCAAAAATGCTTTCAGAAAAGAAAGTGTATAACGATATTGTTAAGGCAACAGGCGCTTCAACAGCTACTATCAGTCGTGTAAATCGTTCACTTCAGTATGGTGCTGATGGTTACGAAAAAATTTTTGAAAGAGTTGAAGAATGAGCTACGGTGTTTTTTCATCAGTATATGATGTTTTAACTGAAAATGTTGAATACGAAAGAATTGCCCATAAAATCTGCTCTCTGTTACGCGAAAATGGTGTTAACGGAGGGCTTTTGCTTGACTTGGGTTGTGGTACCGGCACCCTTTCTTTTCTTTTAGAGAAAAAAGGTTACGATATTATCGGCGTTGATGCAAGTGAAGATATGCTTATGGTGGCAAATGAGAAAAAGTTCGATGAAAATTCTTCGGCTATGTTTCTTTGTCAAAAAGGCGAAGAGCTTGACCTTTACGGTACCATTGACTGTGCTGTTTCAAGTCTTGACACCATCAATCACATAGACAACCTTGAAAAGATTAAAAAGGCATTTTCTCTCATTTCACTTTTTATGAATATGGGTGGCATATTTGTTTTTGATATGAATACACCATATAAGCACGAGGAAATTCTTGGGAATAACACCTTTGTTTATGATATGGACGAGGTTTACTGCGTGTGGCAGAATTCATTTGACAAAGAAAAATATGCTACAACTATTGACCTTGATTTCTTTATTAAAAACGAGGATGATGAGGGTTATGAAAGATACAGCGAAAGCTTTTATGAGTATTCATACTCAATTGAAGATATTGTAAACATTGTAAAAGAAAATGGTTTTACTCTTTTGGGAATGTACGATGATTACAGCGACAATTCACCAAGTGATAAAACCGAAAGAATAACATTTGTTTGTAAGAAAACAGAAACTATATTTAAGGATGAATTAAAATGAACAAACTTGTCAGAATGATTTCAGAAGATGGTACTCTTTACTGCCTTGCTCTTAATTCAACAGAAATGGTCAGAGAAATGCAGAGTATCCACAATACAAGTAAGGTTTGCTCTGCTGCGCTTGGCAGACTTATTACAGGGGCTTCTATGATGGGTGTACTTTTAAAAGGTGACAAAGACACTCTCACACTGAAAATCAGCGGTGGCGGACCTGCCTCCCCTGCTGTTGCAGTTGCAAATTCAAAAGGTCAGGTTAAGGGATATGTTGGCGATTCAAGAGTTAATCTTCCGCTTAACAGCAAAGGAAAACTTGATGTTTCAGGTGCAGTTGGTAAGGACGGGTTTTTAACAGTTATTAAAGACCTTGGCATGAAAGAGCCTTACTGCGCACAGACACCAATTATCTCAGGTGAAATTGCAGAGGATATTACTGCTTATTATGCAACAAGTGAACAAACACCTACTGTTTGTGCTTTAGGTGTACTTGTTGACCCACAAAGTGAAGAAGTGCTTTTGGCAGGTGGATTTTTAATTCAGTTGCTCCCAACTGCAGGTGAAGACACAATTTCACTTGTTGAAAAAAGCCTTGAAGGCATTAAACCTGTTACAACTATGCTTGCAGAGGGACTTACCCCTGAAGATATATGTAAAACTGTACTTTCAGAATTTACAATGCAGTTGCTCGACACACAAGAGGTTGAGTACAGATGCGATTGCAGTACAGAACGAGTAACAAGAGCCTTAATCAGTGCGGGTGCAGAGGGATTACAGGAAATGGCAGAAGATGAGCAAACAGAAGTTTGTTGTCATTTCTGTAATAAAAAATATATTTTCTCAAGAGAAAGAATATTGAAACTTTTAAAAGAAGCAAGTAAATAAAATAGCAAAAGGGTGGAAAATAAACTCCACCCTTTATTCTATGAATATTACCCATTCAGATAAATTCAGACATATATAAAAATTTTACAAAATGTTATAAAAAATATACACAACACAATGTTAATTTGTGGTTGAAAAGTGTAATATATTTATTGTATAATATTAGGGATAAAAATCTGTTATACTTTTGGAGGTTATTATGAGAAACATAAAAGTTATCAACAGCGGTTGGCTCTTTACAAAGGATGCAAAATCTGCTCCTGCTACACTTCCTGCTGACTGGACAGCACTCGACTTGCCTTACACTTGGAATGGCAAGGATGGTCAGGATGGCGGAAACGACTATTACAGAGGCACTTGCTATTTTGCAAAGGAAATCAAGGCTGACGAATTACCTGAAGGTGAAGTAAAATATCTTCAGTTTGATGGTGTAAACTCATCCTGTGTTGTATATTGGAACAACAAAGAAATCACAAATCACGATGGTGGTTATTCAACATTCCGTGTTGAAATCAAAGATATTAAAGACACAAACTTACTCGTTGTTGCAGTTGACAACTCTGCAAACGAAAGAGTTTATCCGCAGAATGCTGACTTTACATTCTACGGTGGTATTTACCGTGATGTAAAAGTGCTTGGCGTTAATAAAAACCACTTTGACCTTGACTACTACGGCTCACCTGCTATTATGGTTACTCCAAAAATTAAGGGTGCAGATGCTGAAATCGAAATTGAAACATTCTTTAAGAATGATAATTGCAAAGTTCGTTATGAGATTATTGCTGACTGTGAAGTTATTGCTTCAAAGGAAGATGATGACGATGCAGAATTTGAAATCAAGAATGTCCATCTTTGGGACGGTTTAAAAGACCCTTATCTCTACACAGCAAAGGCAACTTTAATCTATGACGGTGTTGAGGTTGATGAGGTTTCAACTCGTTTTGGTTGCCGTACATTCAAAATTGACCCTGAAAAAGGCTTTATTCTCAATGGTAGAGAGTATCCACTCCGCGGTGTTTCTCGTCATCAGGACAGACCCCAAGTTGGTAATGCTCTCACTCCCGAAATGCACAAAGAGGACCTTGAACTCATCCTTGAAATGGGTGCTAACACAATCCGTCTTGCTCACTATCAGCATTCACAGGTTTTCTATGACCTTTGTGATGAGGCAGGACTTGTTCTCTGGGCAGAAATTCCATATATTTCAAGCCATATGCCAACAGGTTATGACAACACAATTTCACAGATGAAAGAACTTGTTGTTCAGAACTACAACCACCCATCAATCGTTGTTTGGGGACTTTCAAACGAGATTACAATTGCAGGTTCAAACCCAAATCTTATTAAGAACCACAAAGACTTGAACGACCTTGTTCATAAGATGGATAAAACTCGTCTTACAACTATTGCAGCAGTTTCAATGTGCGATATCGATGACCCTTATGTACATATTTCTGACGTACTTTCATACAATCACTATTTCGGTTGGTACGGTGGCTCAACAGATATGAACGGACCTTGGTTTGACAATTTCCACAAGAAATATCCTAACAAGGCAATCGGTATTTCTGAATATGGTTGTGAGGCTCTTAACTGGCACACATCAACACCTACTCAAGGTGACTACACAGAAGAATATCAGTCATACTACCACGAGGAACTTATCAAACAGATTGCTGACAGACCATATCTTTGGGCAACTCACGTTTGGAATATGTTTGACTTTGCTGCCGATGCTCGTGCAGAGGGTGGCGAAAACGGTATGAACCACAAGGGTCTTGTAACATTCGACAGAAAGTACAAAAAAGACTCTTTCTATGCTTATCAGGCTTGGCTTTCAGATAAGCCTGTGCTTCATCTTTGCAGTAAGAGATATGTTGACAGAGTAGAAGATGTTACAAAGGTTACTGTTTACTCCAACCAACCCGAAATCGAACTTTTTGCTAACGGTGTAAGTGTTGGCAAACAGACAAAGGGCAAATATCCATTCTTCTATTTTGATGTTAAGAATGAGGGTACAACTGAACTGAAGGTTGTTGCAGGTGACCTTACTGACACAGCAACAATCAACAAGGTTGACACTCCAAACGAAAGCTATATTATGAAAGAAGAAGGTCAGGTTATCAACTGGTTTGAAATCAGCACTCCTGACGGATACCTTTCAATCAACAACACTATCGGCGATATTATGAGCACCTTTGGCGGTAAACTTGTAATGCTTAAATTTGTTATGATGCTCAAAAATTCAATGAGTGGTGGCAAAGATGAAAATGGTGAAGAGAAAAAAGGCGGTGGCGGTGTAATCGGAGGATTTAAGATGACACCTGCTATGCTTAAAAACATCTACGGTATGGCAAAGGGCTTCACAATAAAACGCGCTTGTTCAATGCTCGGCGGTGCTCTTTCAAAGGAACAAATCCTTGAAGTAAACGCAAAGCTTAACAAGGTAAAAGCACCAAAGAAAAAATAAAAAACGAAAAGCACCCCCTCGGGTGCTTTTTTGTGCAAAATTTATAACAGCTATATAAATAATTAAAGGACAGACTCTGAAGTGTGAAAAGAGTCCGTCCTTGTTTTTTATTTTCCTATTAGTCAACTTTTACTGTCCAACCGAATGTATCTTCGATTTTACCATACTGAATACCTGTAAGAGTATCATAAAGTTTCTGTGTAAGCTCACCAATTTCAAATTTGTTGATTTCAACAACATCGTCCTTATATCTGAGTGAGCCAACTGGTGAAATAACTGCTGCAGTACCTGTGCCGAATACTTCTTCAAGAGTACCATTCTTACCTGCTTCCATAATTGTATCAATAGCAAGTTTTCCCTCATTCACCTTATAGCCCCAGTTTTTAAGAACTTCAATACAACTCATTCTTGTAATACCTGGAAGAACTGTGCCGGATGTTGCTGCTGTGTAAATTTCGCCATTAAGTTTGAACATAATGTTCATAGCGCCAACTTCTTCAACATACTTTCTTTCAACACCATCAAGCCAAAGAACTTGTGAATAACCAAGTTTATGTGCTTTTTCACCTGCTGCAAGAGATGCTGCATAGTTACCACCACATTTAATAGCACCTGTGCCACCTGGTGTTGCACGCACAAATTCCTCTTCAACATAAATCTTAACAGGATTAAGACCTTCTGCATAATAAGCACCTGAAGGGGATGCGATAATGATGAACTGATATTTTGCTGATGCCTTAACACCTAAAACAGGTTCTGTTGCAATTGTGAATGGTCTGATATAAAGGCTTGTGTCAGGTTCTGATGGTACCCAGTCCTTATCAACTGAAACGAGTGCTTTAACTGCATCTACAAAATCAGCAACAGAAATCTGTGGAATACAAAGTCTGTCGTGAGTTGACTGCATTCTTTCCGCATTCTTGTCGGGACGGAAAAGCTGAACATTACCGTCTGCCATACGATATGCTTTAAGTCCCTCAAAGCATTCCTGAGCATAGTGGAAAACAAGTGCTGATGGGTCGAGTGCGATTGGTTGATAAGGTACAACTCTTGCGTCGTGCCAACCCATACCCTCGTCGTAATCCATTACAAACATATGGTCTGTAAAGATATGACCAAAGCCTAAATTCTTCCAATCCGGTTTTGCTTTTGGTGTTGTTGTTTTTTCAATTCTGATTTGCATTTGTGAACATCTCCAATGTATTTGCTAAAAAGTATTTACTAAAAATTATTTACCACGATAATTTGGTACAAGGCGTTTTAAATATGCACGAACTTCTTCAGGCTGAAGGTCTGCAATAGCCTTGATATCCTTTTCAAGTTGTTCGTCATCAATTTCAAGAGGTTTTGTAACGAAAATCTTGTCGTTACCGGTTTTCTTTCTCTCGTCAAGTTCTTCTTCAAGAGAAAGCTCTTCATAGAGTTTTTCGCCGGGGCGAAGACCTGTGAACTGAATTTCAATATCCTTGTATGGCTCAAAACCTGAAAGTCTGATAAGGTTTTCTGCAAGAGAAACAATCTTAACAGGCTCACCCATATCAAGAACAAAAATTTCGCCACCCTTTGCAAGGCCACCTGCTTGTACAACAAGCTGACTTGCTTCAGGAATTGTCATAAAGTAACGAGTAATGTCAGGATGAGTAACTGTGATTGGTCCACCTTGCTCAAGTTGCTCTTTAAAAATCGGGATAACACTACCATTTGAGCCGAGAACATTACCAAAGCGAACTGCAGCAAACTTTGTACCCTTTGTAATTTTGCTGAAATGCTGAATAACGATTTCACACACACGCTTTGTTGCACCCATAACATTTGTTGGGTTAACTGCTTTGTCAGTTGAAAGAAGAACAAAGTTCTTAACACCATATTCATTAGCACAGTATGCTGTGTTATATGTACCCAAAATATTGTTTTTAACCGCTTCATAAGGACTGTCTTCCATCAAAGGAACATGCTTATGTGCAGCAGCATGGAACACTGATGACGGATGGAATTCCTCAAAAATCTCTTTAAGTCTGCGAAGTTCACGAACAGAACCGATACGAATTTCAATTTGAGGTGCACCGTGATACTGTCTGTCAAGAGAATTTTTAAGTGTAAATGCGTTATTTTCGTAAATATCAAAAATAACGATTTTTTCAGGATTATATCTTGCAATCTGACGGCAAAGTTCACTACCAATTGAACCGCCACCACCTGTTACGAGAACAGTTTCGCCTGTAACATATTTACAAACATCTGCATCAAGCTTAACCTCGGGGCGTGAAAGAAGGTCAAGAACATCAACTCGTTTGATTCTGTCAACATTAACCTTACCCTCTGCTCCCAATTCATCAAGATTAGGTGCTCTTTTAAGAGTACATCCTGTTGACATAGCAATCTCAAAAATCTCTTTTCTTCTTTCCGGAGTTGCAGTGGGGATGCAATAGATAATCTCATTTACATCATACTTTTTAACAAGTGCGGGAATATCTGAAATTTTACCTGCAACAGGAACTCCACGAACTCTCATATTTTTCTTTGCTGCATCATCGTCAACAATTACAACAGGCGTACCTGATTTATAACCGCTGAGTCCCATTTCAAAGAGAACTGAGTTACCCATATCCCCTGCACCAATAATCATTATACGCTTATTGGAATCTTTTCTTCTGCGTCTTGAATCGTTTTTTAATGTGCTATAGGCTCTGTAAAGGGTTCTTACCCCAACAGAGAAGAAACAGATGAACATAAATGCGTCCACATAAACAATCAATGGCATTACATTAAACAATCTTCTAATTCCATTTGCAACGCAGATTTTCATTCCAATGTAATCGGCTGTCCAACATAAAGCAGTACCTACAAAAGCACTGATAACCGCATTCACCAGTTCATAGAAGCCCATGTATTTCCACATATTACTATACAGTCTTCGAACAATGAACAGCGTAAGATAGATAATGGTTACAAAAACAACTCTTCTTGAAAGGAAAACAAAAATTTCCCAATTAAAAGAGAATTGTCTGTGAAAAAACATAGACAAATAATATGAACCATTAACAACAACTATATCTAACAAAAGCAACAGAATCTGATGTGGTTTTATGATTTCATATATTTTTTTCAAACAAAACACCTCATATACTTATTATTTATCAGTATTTTATTTTACTATTATTTATCCCCATTGTCAATGGAAAGTGTTGAAAAACCTTTGCATACGACAACATTTTTACACTTTACAACCCTTGTAATAAATGGTAAAATTATTGTAATACTATGCTCATTTTAAGGAGTGTCTGTAAAATGATTGGTTTGGGAATATGGACGGGAGAAATCGATACCTCCATGCTCAGTGGAAGTGCCACTGTTGAAATCAAGGATAATAACGGAGGGTATGACTTTTCCGTAACAGTGCCTTCACTTAAAAAGTTGCCTAATTTCAGAGTTTTTGATATAAGTGAAGATGGTAACAAGCTTTCCGGAAAAGCTGAAATTGACCTTATGGGAAAGATGATAGTTGATGTCTGTGTCGAGATTAATGGTGACACATTTACAGGATATTTTAAAGTTCCCTTTATTGGAAAAATCGAAATTAAAAACGGAAGAAAAATCGGATAATATGAACAACAAGCAGCAAATCTGTCCCCATGCAAAAAAGTGTGGTGGCTGTCAGTTATTAAACCTTTCTTATGAAGAACAATTAAAACATAAACAAGTTAAAGCAATTCGCCTTTTAGGAAGATTCTGTCACATAGAAGAAATTATAGGAATGGAAAATCCTTATAATTATCGTAACAAGGCACAATACGCTTTTGGTCGTGGCAGAAATGGTCAGACTATTGCGGGAGTTTATCAATCGTCAACCCACAGAATTGTTGATATTGAAAAATGTATGCTTACTGACCCCAAAGCAGATGAAATCGCAAATACAGTAAAAAAACTACTTAAAAGTTTTAAAATGAAGCCTTACGATGAGGCTACACGACAAGGGTTTTTACGCCATGTGCTTGTAAAAACTGCATTTAAAAGTGGTGAGGTAATGGTAGTGCTTGTGACATCAACACCTCAATTCCCTTCAAAACGCTCATTTATCAACGCACTTATCGGTCGTCACCCTGAAATCACAACCATTGTGCAGAATGTGAACAACAAATTCACAAGTATGGTCCTTGGTGACAAAAGTGAAGTTCTTTATGGCGACGGCAAGATTACAGAGGAACTCTGTGGGCTTAGATTTCGTATTTCACCAAAGGCTTTTTATCAGATTAACCCTGTGCAAACAGAGATTCTTTACAACAAAGCACTTGAATATGCTGATTTCAAAGGTACGGAAAGAATTATTGATGCTTATTGCGGTACGGGTACAATCGGGCTTATAGCAAGTAAAAATGTCAAAAGCGTTTTAGGTGTTGAAATCAATAAAGATGCCGTCAAAGATGCAAAGGAGAACGCAAAACTCAACGGCATTGAAAATATTAAATTCTTCTCTGCTGATGCAGGAAAATTTATGGTTGATTTGGCTAATAACAACGAGCAGATTGACGCAGTAATAATGGACCCTGCAAGGGCTGGCAGTGATATTCCGTTTTTATCATCGCTTGTAAAACTCAACCCTGAAAAAGTGGTTTATGTTAGTTGCAACCCCGAAACGCTTGCAAGAGATTTGATGTATCTCTCCAAAAACGGATACAAAGTGAAAAAGATTCAGCCTGTGGATATGTTTCCACATACGGACCATATAGAATGTGTCGTTTTACTAAAACGACACAATGAATTGCCTAAAGCATGAATCGAGCATAGATGCTCATGAATTGGTTTCGCCATGAACTGACCTTCGGTCATTAGATTTTGGCAATTCAATTCACGGAGCGATGCGAGAAATCACGAAACAAAGTTTCAATTCATGACGCATAGCGTCAAATCATTTATGTTTACTAATTATTTTGCGATATACCTATGTCGTGATATATTGATGGATGCGATATGTTTCATTACGGAAATGTGCTTTATATCGTATTTTTCAGTAATAAAGTATAACATATCGAAAGGAGAATATTATGAAAAAGGAAAAGTCTATTAAAAAGATATATTCATTCCATAGTATTTCCTCACCACAGGATTTTATCGCAAGAGTTGTAGATGAGGCACTTAATTCTAATCTAAAGATTGAACAAGTCGAAAAAGGTTTCAATTTGCAAATTGGCAGTAATCACGGTGGTGAGGTTATTTATAAAGCTACGATAGTCGAAGACGAAAATGGTGGTTCTTTCATACGTGGAGAAATTGTAACTGCACCATGTAATATCAAACCCGAAAAGAAGAAAAATATATTCCAAAAAATTCTGTCTATACTTGTGTTTATCATGATTTTACCCTTTATATTACTTTGTGTAATATGTGCAGGGCTGTATGAGTTATTTATATGTATACTTCATGGCAAAAGTTACGAACAAAGCAACGAGCAAAAACTATGTAACTTTATGGTAAATAGAATGTGTTGCAAGCAAGAAAATGAGATTTAATACCTTATAAAATCTTGACTATTATGAAATGTGTATGTTTAATTGAAAGGAAATAGATTATGGGATTATTTAGTTTTAAGAGAAAAGAACCTGTTAGTGAAGAACAGAAAAAATGGGAAATTGCTTGGGAACAATGGCGACTTGAAGAAGTACCTGCACCATACAATATCCTTATGACCTATTACAATGAAATAAAAAAAGGTGGTCACACACGCTTTTTTATAAACATCGCATTCTGTGGCGAGGTGGAAAAAGCTGTTGAAAAAATCGGTAGCGAATTACCCCCTATTCTTCGTGAAAACCTAAAAACTGCATATTCACATTATGTTGTTCTTGTGAATGAAGAAAACGAAGAAACAGAAAAGAAAATCGAAGAATGTGATACTGTATTTGATGAGAATGAAAAATTGCTTGTTGACATTATTCAAGAGTACGCAAACACATTGGAGGTTTATTGATATGTTTGAAATTAAAAACAAAGAATTTTATATGGATGGTAAACCTATTAAAATCTATTCAGGTGCTATGCACTATTTCCGTACTGTGCCTGAATACTGGGAAGACAGACTCACAAAATTAAAGCTTGCAGGTTTTAATACAGTAGAAACATATACTTGTTGGAATTTACACGAGCCACGCCCCGGCGAATTCCATTTTGACGGCATTCTTGACATTGAGCGATTTGTTAAGACTGCTCAAAAGGTTGGACTCTATTGTATTGTAAGACCAGGTCCGTATATCTGTGCAGAATGGGATTTTGGCGGACTTCCTGCATGGCTTTTAAAAGACAAGAATATGCAAATCCGTTGTATGTATCCCGATTTTCTTACTTGCATTGAGCGATATTACAAAGAACTTTTAGGCAGACTTAATCCACTTTTGGAAACAAATGGTGGAAACATTATCGCTATGCAGGTTGAAAATGAATACGGCTCATACGGTAACGATAAGGATTATCTTCGTTTTGTTGAAAAACTTACTCGTGACTGTGGTGTTGATGTTCCCCTTTTCACATCTGACGGAAACTGGAAAAATATGCTTTCAGGTGGCTCATTACCTCATATTTACAAGGTTCTCAATTTTGGCTCCCGTGCAAAGACAGCATTTAATTGCTTAAAAGATTTTCCTAACGACGGACCTAATATGTGTGGTGAATTCTGGTGCGGTTGGTTTGACCATTGGAGGGACAAGCATCACACAAGAAAACCCGAATCCGTTGTAAAGGAAGTTCAGGAGTTTTTGGATTGTGGTGCAAGTTTCAATTTCTATATGTTCCATGGTGGCACAAACTTTGGCTTTAATGCAGGTGCAAACTTTAATCCGGGCAGTGCATATGAGCCCACAACCACAAGTTACGACTACTGTGCATTACTTAACGAATGGGGCGATTATACTCCCGCTTATCACGCAGTCCGTGACCTTTTACATAAACACCAAGGACTCGAAAAGAAAGAGCTTTTGCCATCACCAAAACTGCAGAATATCGGTACAGTTAAGCTTACTGAATCAGCAAGTCTTTTTGAAAATCTCCAGGTAATCGGTGAAAAACATCGTGTTCCTGTGCCTGAAAGTATGGAATATTTTGGTCAGAATTTTGGTATGATTTACTACGAAACAGTAATCCGCGGACACTATGACCCGATTCCGTTGATGATTAGAAACGTACACGATTTTGGCTTTGTTTATGTTGATGACAAATATAAGAAGTTCATCGACCGTACTACTTACACAAAACCAGGTAAACTTTCATTAGGTTCAATTTTCAAAAAGTTTACAAAAGACAGTCAGGATACAACAACTGTATTCATAGGCTCTGTTGACGGAGAAAAGAAAATCGGTCTTCTTGTTGACACAATGGGACGAGTTAACTATGGTGAAAAAATGATGGACAGAAAAGGGTTTTCTGATATTTACATCGCAAATCAACGACAGATGGGTTATGATGTTTGGACATTACCCCTTGACAACCTTGAAAAACTTACATACAAACCTGCTGAAAACTTTAACAAGGACAAAGGTGCAATGTTCTATAAAGGAACATTTAAAGCAGATTCAAATGCCGATTGCTTTGTTCACCTTGATAACTTTGACAAAGGTTATGTATGGGTTAATGGTTTCAACCTTGGCAGATATTGGAAAGTCGGTCCACAGAAATCACTTTATCTTCCGGGTTGTCTTCTTAAAGACGAAAACGAAATCGTTGTTCTTGAAACAATGGGTATGAAAAAGCCTGAAATTACAATTACCAACCAACACGATTTAGGATAAGGGGATTTTATTATGTCTGAAAAATGGGTACAGGTATGGGGACAATCCCATGCTGCACTTTCACATTTTTATTATCCGTCCTGCAAAAAAACATATAGAATGGTTGTTTGCTCTGCCATAAGTGGTAGCAAATTACGGCTTGAACTCTGTAATAAACCGGGTAAAACCCCCGTTGAAATCGGTGGTATAACTGTTGCGAAATGTGATAAAAATGGAACATTTATAAACAGCATATTCAAAACCGTTACATTTAATTCAAAAGAGTCATTTGTACTCAATAAGAATGAGATGGTTGTAAGTGACCCTGTGGATTTTGATATAGGTGTTGACGAGTATTTCTGCATAAGCATTTATGTTGTGAAAGGTGACCTTTGTAGCGGAAACCTCATTGACAATGTAAATCTTATTACAGTCAAGGGTGATTACACAAAAATTCCTCATGCAGAGAATCAGCCAAGAATAAGGGATAGTGTACGAAAGGTTGCCTCAAACCTTCTTCGTATGTGTTTTCACAAACCTATTCCACTTGTTAATACCATTGAACTTTTAAACAGTGATAATGCAACTTCAATTATTGTATTTGGTGACTCAATAAGTCAGCAGGGATTCTGGACAAATGCTTTTGAAAAGAGAATCCGCGAAGAATACAAGGGAAGATATGCTGTAATCAACCGTTCGATTATGGGCAACAGAACACTGAGAGATTTCCACAAAAGATTCCCCTGCCCAGGACTTTTTGGCATAAGCGGAATTAACCGTTACAATGATGATGTTCTGAGATTTACAGATGCTGAATATGTGGTTTTTGTACTTGGTACAAACGACTTTCTTCAATATGGTACAATTGCTGCTCCAAAAAGCGAAAAGCCTACACCTGAAGAGATGTTTAATGCTGTAAAGGAACTATCGAAAAAGGCACACCAATCAGGCAAAAAATTTATCGTTATGAATATTCTCCATTTTGGTCACTGTGTTGACTCACGACCTAAAAAGGAAGAAATGGTATTGGAATATAACAAATTACTTATGGAAAACAAAGATTGCTTTGACATGGTATATGACCAAGCAAGTTATTGTATTGACAAGGACAAACCAAATTGCTCACGAATTGAACTTTTAGGTAAGGACAAACTTCACCCTAATTTCAAAGGTGGTCAGGTTGTTGCAAATAACTTTGATTTAGGCATATTCAGATAATATTTATAGCATAAAAAATCGCCGAAGCGAAATTGCTTCGGCGGTTCTTTTTTACTTTAATTATTCAGCCTGAGGTGCTGAAACAGGGCAGCTATCAGCACAAGCACCACAATCGATGCAAGTATCAGCGTCGATTACATAGATGCCGTCGCCTTCAGAAATAGCCTCAACTGGGCAATCTGCTGCGCAAGCGCCACATGAAATGCAGTCTTCAGTAATTTTGTATGCCATGTTATGTACCCTCCCTTTTTTGGTATATTATCATTTTAGCACATATAATTTAAAAATCAAGTACTAATTTATTCTATTCCCTTTAAAGCCTCTAATTCTTCTTTTTCAATTCTGATATGAGCATCCTTTAGAAGTTTTACTGAATGACGATGGAACACTGCAGGTGCAGCATCGGGGCGACGGTCAAGAGTCACCTTTAACATTCCTGTAATAAGGTTATTTTCAATTACTCTACCCTTTCCGTCAGGGGTATCCACAATAGCACCAACCTTTGGAGTTACTCTTAAAAGGTGCTCGTAAGTGTCCTGCTCATACTTTAAGCAACACATAAGTCTGCCACAAGTACCACTGATTTTTGTAGGATTAAGAGAAAGGCCCTGCTCCTTTGCCATTTTAATTGAAACAGGTTGGAAATCGTTTAAAAATGTATTACAACAGAATGGTCTGCCACAAATGCCAAATCCACCAACCATACGGGATTCATCACGGACACCAATCTGACGAAGTTCAATTCTTGTTCTGAATGCTGATGCTAAATCCTTAACCAATTCGCGGAAATCCACACGACCATCAGCAGTAAAATAGAAAAGAAGCTTGCTACGGTCAAAGGTATATTCTACATCAACAAGGCTCATTTCCAGTCCATGTGCCTCAATTTTACCTTCACAGATTTTAAATGCCTCTTTTTCCTTTTCCTTGTTTTCAGATAAAGTTTTAACATCCTCTTCTGTAGCAACACGAATTACTTTTTTTAAAGGTTTGTTTATGTCTTCTTCGTTTGTGCCGTGATTAGGTCTTGCAACCACGCCACATTCCATACCACGAACAGTTTCAACAATGGCATAATCACCTTTATTAAATTTTTTACCATCGGCATCAAAATCGTAGATTTTTCCTGCTTCTTTAAATCTTATTCCAACTGTTTCTATCATATATTTTTCTCCTGTACTAAGGGTTATTTCATCGTCCTAATGCTCTTTTGAATTCGTAGCACATACGAACAAGCAGCAAATTATTATTACAATTCCTGTCAATTGATTTAATCAAATCATCACAGACCGATACTAACTGCATCAAAGATTTTGATGTAAGGTTATTACTTAATTTTTCAGTTTCCTCTTTAAAACGGAAATCTCTTACAAATCCGCTTTTTTTGACAAGAGCATCTCTGAAAACTTCGGTCAGCAAACCAAGAATGGTTTTTGCAAGTTGGTTATTTTTCTGAAACACCGCGGTTTGCTCCATTAAATCAATCTCATTTACATTCATTATGGCTGATACCATATTTTTCACTATGGACAACTCTTTATCTGTGATTTTTTCTTCCTCACTTAAAAGTGAAAAGACCTGAACTCGGGATAAAACTGTTTCAAGCATTGTGCTTTTTGATGTTGTGACAATTACAAAAAACACATATGATGGTGGTTCTTCCAGAATTTTAAGAATGGCATTTTGTGCCTGTTCATTCATATTCTGCCCATTTTTGAGAATGTATATTTTCTTGTCGCTTTCGTTAGGTACAACAAAGGCATTGTCGCGAATTTCACGGACTACATCTACGGAAAAGGTATTACTCTTCCCTTTTTTGCCGTCAGTTTCTAAAATATCAGGATGTCCCTTACCCTGTGCTTTCACACAATCTGTACAAGTTCCGCAAGGCTTACCCTGACCACGACACACAAGACAATTTGCAATAAATCGTGCAAAAAGTTCACCCTCACTCTCATTCTGGCACTCAACCAAAACACCGTGGGGAAAAACACCCTGCTCCACTGATGCACTGACATCGCCATAGAGTTTGTCAAGTTTTTCCTGAATATCCTTTGTCATATTTTATAAAACTGCTCCACATCAAGAACAAAAATTGTTGCACCGCCAACTGTTACCTCAACAGGCATTGATGTAAGCATACTCTCCCCGATATATGTAGTATTAACAGGTGTGATTCTCTTTCGCTGACTGCTGTACTCGCCGATTATATTAACAACATCGTCAACTTTCTTTGCCTCAACACCAATTAAAAGTGTAATATTTCCCGAGCGAAGAAATCCACCGGATGTATTAAGCTTTGTGGCAGTATATCCTGCCTTTGTAAGACTTGACATAACTGCATTTGCATCGTCATTGTTAATTATTGCAACTATCAATTTCATAAAATCACTATCCTAACATTTGTGCAATAGCAATCATAATTGGCATTGTAAGAATTGATAAAACACTTACAAATGCTGTTACCTTTGAGGCTACTGCTGTGTCACGGTCATATTTTGCCGCAAACATTACTGTATTACTTGCAGTTGGTGCAGATGCACTTAGTGCACAAGCGGCAATAAGTGTACCACCATAACCAAATAATTTTAAACAGCCAATTGTAATAAGTGGTACGAGGATAAGTTTTACAAGTGCCGAGCCGAAAATCCTCTTGTCAGAAAACAAGGTTTTCCAGTCCGCAGATGCAAGATAAGTACCAAACATTACCATTGCAAGTGGTGTATTAAGGTCTGCAATATAGGAAACGGGTGAATAAATTATCTGTGGTAATTCAATTTGTAAAAGGAAGATTGGTAAACCGATTGCTACACCGATTACACCGGGGTTAGCAATAAGCTTTTTAAGGCTTATTTTACTTTTTTCTTCCTTTTTCTGCATTACTCCAACACCGTGAGTAAAAGACAGAATGTTGAAAGGCACAAGGATAACCGAACAGTAAAAAACACCCTCATCACCTAAAATTGCCTGAGCCAAAGGCAACGCCATATACCCTACATTACCGTAACAACAAGCATATTTAAAAATACTTGCTGTATCTTTTTCACCTTTATTGAAAAGCACGGATGAAAAGATGATTCCGATAACATGGAATAATATTCCGCCCAAAAGTGCCATTAACAAGGCTTTTATAGAATCTCTGCTATATTCCATCCCGTAGAATGAACGGATAATAATAGCAGGGGCTACAATATAGAAAAGTAAATTTGTTGTTAAACGAGAAGCTTTTTCAGTGTAAATTCCAGTTTTGTGACAGATAAATCCGACTGCTGCCACAAGAAAAAGGATTACAACCTGAGTAAAAGCCGTATAAACATTATTTAAAAAAACTGCCATTTAATTAATTTATTCCTTTTTTTCTTCTATCAATTCTTTATGGTCATTTTCCTTTGCATAAACCATTGCATTAACAATATATGCCACTGCAAAGAAGGAGAAGAACAAGTCGCAAAGTGAAAGAGGATATTCATTTGGCAAAAGACTGCCATTGCCTGTTATAGTTACAACAAATCTTGGGATATTTGTGAGTAAGCAGAAGAAAATGCTTACATATCCTGATGCAAAAAGACTACGCATTGATGTTTCATTTGCAAGTCCCGATGAAATTCTTGCTAAAGCCAAGAAGAAAACCATCATAAATGAAATTGCCACAAGTTCAAAAAGTAAGTCCGCAATATTCACATAAGATATTCTTGTCAAAAATCTTATAATTACTCTGCCAATTGACCAGGCAAGTGGGGACAATGCTAAGAATTTATACTGCGAATATGTTGTTTTGCCATCTAAAAAGGAAATGCCAAAAATCACAATATATATGGCTGAAAGCAGACCAAAAACCGCCTCAATCAACATTGGAACAATATTTTCCTGTGTTGCAAGTGAGGCTACATCTCCGCGGATAAATATTTTTGCAAGAGTTGAAATAACATCAGCAACAATTCCCAACCCAAAGAGCAAGGCTGTAACTGCCAAGAACTTATTTTTTCTGGTTGGAGGATTTTTTGAAGACGGAACACTTTTTGCAAGATTTACCATAATATATGGAACTGCAACTGCAAGGACTGATAAGAAATATACCAAATAAACTGTCCAGTTTGTTGATTTGTAAAAGCCTGTATCACTTTCTGTAATAAAAAGAAGATGATATGTTCTGAGCGGGATTGCCAACACTAAAAGTCCCACCAACACATAAAGTGGAATTATAGGATTAACATTTTTAAATTTGCCTCTTAATTTCATAGCAACAATTACCTTTCCTCAATAGGAATATATTCTTTCTGCACAGCCTCTGTGCGGATTATTCTTTCAGAAATAGGCACATAGGCACGCGGGATTGTAACATTTTTATATGCAGGACGGATAATTCTTCCACCTGTTGTTATTTCTTCAATTCTGTGTGCAGCCCAACCTGCTGAACGGGCAGCTACAAACAATGGTGTGAACAAATCCTGTGGAATTCCAAGCATATCATATACAAGACCTGAATAAAGGTCCACATTAGCACAGATTTTCTTTTTATCCCCTCTGTATTTTGCAAAAAGTTCGGGAGTGAGTGTTTCAATAAGATTTAAAAGCTTAAAATCGTCCTCACAGCCAACCTTTTTAGAAAAGTTTTCTGCATATCGACGAAGAATAACTGCACGAGGGTCTGAAAGAGTATAAACAGCGTGGCCCATACCATAGATAAGCCCTGACCCGTCACCTGCTTGTTTGTGCATAATCTTTGTAAGATAATCTGCAACCTGACCTTCATCAGTAATGTCCGAAATATTATTCTTAATGTCCTCAACCATTTTATGAACTTTAATATTTGCTCCACCGTGTCGAGGACCTTTAAGTGACCCGATACCTGCTGCGATTGCAGAATAAGTATCAGTACCACTTGATGAAATACAACGGGTTGTGAAAGTAGAGTTATTACCACCACCGTGTTCTGCATGAAGAATCATACAGATGTCAAGCATTTTGGCTTCTTCATCAGTAAAGAATTTATCGGGACGGATTGACCGCAAGATATTTTCTGCTGTTCCCAGTTCCTTTTTGTTCTGGTGGAAGAACATACTCTTTTTATCATAAGCACGGCGCTTAACCTGATATGCGGCAGTCATAATTGTTGGCAATTGTGCAATAATCTGAATTGACTGTCTTAACACATTTTCAGGTGAAATGTCGTCCGGATTAGGGTCGTATGAATAAAGAGCCAACACACTACGTGCACATTTATTCATAACATTCGGCGAAGGGGCTTTCATAATCATATCTTCAATGAAATCATCAGGAAGTTCACGACATTCCGCCAATAAATCACGAAACCACTGAAGTTGTTCCCTTGTGGGAAGCGAACCAAAGAGAAGAAGCCACACAACCTCCTCATATCCAAAACGGTTTTCTTTTTCACAGTTTTCAACAATATCTGTCATATTGATTCCGCGGTAAACAAGTCGACCTTGTTTTGGCACTTTTTCACCGTCATCAATATAATAACCCTCAACTGAGCACACACGGGTAAGACCTGCAAGGACACCTGTTGCGTCTGCATTACGGAGTCCCCTTTTAACATCAAATCTTTGATAATATTCAGGATTAATATGGGTATTTTTTGACAACTCTTCGCATAAAGTTGAAAGAGCCTCGTTGGAGATATTTGAAATATAATCTGACAAAACTATTACCTCCTTACATAAAATTTACGATAGTTTTCCAATATAGATAATTATACATTATATATTTTAATACAAACAATGTTTAAAGTCAACAATAAGGGAGCGATAAAATGTTGAAAAGTTATACTATAATCTGCTTTTTTCTGTCACTTGCTATGATACTCTGCCCTCTATGCGCATTAGATAAGACCAACAATGTTTTTTCCGATATGGTTGCAGATGAAGATGAAATAACAGAAGTTGTTGAGAATGTTGATGTTTCCACTGTTAAGGTTATGTCGGCAAGCAGTAAGAATATTACTGAAATGACGCTAAACGACTATCTTTTAGGCGTTGTGGCAGCCGAAATAAATCCCACATACCACGAGGAGGCAATCAAGGCACAGATTATTGCCTCCCACACCCTACTTTTATACACTAAAAAGCATAAAAGTGATTCTTTGCAGAATGCAGATATAACCGACAGCAGTGCACAACATCAGGGCTTCTTAACAGCACAACAACAAAAAGAAAAATGGGGCGAAAACTATGATATATATGTTACGAAAATAACAAAATGTATTGATGATGTAATTAATCTGACCTTACAATATAACAACGAATACATAAATTCTGTTTTTCACTCAATGAGTAACGGAAGAACTGAAAAAGCAAGTGATGTATGGGGAGGGGATTATCCCTATTTGCAATCCGTACCAAGTGTTGGTGACACCCTTTCCCCTGCACATATTTCCACCGTTACCGTAAGTGTAAAGGATTTTGAGGACAAAATGAAAGCTCAAGGTGCTAAACTTGAAGATAACGAAGAAAAGTGGCTTAAAGAAATTACAAACACCGACACAGGAATGGTAAAAACAATCAAAATCGGTGACAAAGAATTTAAAGGCACGGATATTCGTAATGTTTTTCAACTGAAAAGCAGTACCTTTACTGTTGAATATAATGACAATAGTTTTATTTTTACCGTTAAAGGTTATGGTCACGGTGTAGGAATGAGCCAATATGGAGCAAACCATATGGCAAGTCAAGGCTTTAGCTTTGAGGAAATACTCAAGCATTACTACAAGGGAATTGAGATAAAAGAGATATAAAAAAATGCCTTGATGGTTCACACCACCAAGGCATTGATTATTGCTTTAATATCAAAGTATCCAACCGAATAATAAACTCATAAGGTTTTCAAAGAAGGCTGCAACTCTTTCAAAGAATGACAAGCGACCAACTATTTCATAATTATATCCCAAATCATCAATAAAATCGTGACCTTCTGTACCCTTTATAACTTGGAATGTCACATTTTCACAACCATCAAAGGCATTGGCATCAAAAGCCTCGACAGTCTTTGAAATATAGATTGTTTCAAGTTCCGGACAACCAAGGAATGCGTTTGTTCCAACACTGAATACACCCTCTTCAAGTCTTACGGTTTTAAGGTTCTCGCATCCCTTGAATGCTGATTCTTCAACAAAACAATCATCACCGTAAATTACAACTTCCTCAAGTCCTGTGTTTGAAAATGCAAGTTCTCCTATGATGCCGATATTTTCAGATAATGTAACATTTTTAAGTGCGGTGCAGTTTTCAAATGCACCTGTATCAATATACTCTGTTTTCTCTAAATTGATTTCTTCAAGGTTTTTGCAGTTACGGAACGCAGCATTCCAAACCCAGTATTCGCCCTTTGCAGAGAATTTCTTAATGCTACTGTTACAAAAAGCCTGTGAGCCAACATATTCAAGGTCTTTTGCAACTACTTCTTCAAGTCCGTTACAGCCATAGAAAGCATAATCACCGATTGCACCGACATCTGATTTGAGAGTGAGCTTACCCTGTGCCTTTGACGGAAGATAATATTCGAGAATCAAGCCATCTCTTTCCTCACCATCAAAGAAGAATGTTGTCTTGAAATAAATTGCATTACCATCAGTTAAAAGCATCTGATTTTCTGAATCAATTGTAATACTCTCAAGTGTCTTACAATCCTTGAAAGCACCCGTAATATCGTAAACATTAGCACCCAAGTGAATTGATTTGATTTTTGTATTTGCAAAGCAATCCACACCAAGGCTCTGAACATTTTCACCAAGTGTAACCTTCTGAAGATTTGCACAATCCTTAAAAGCGCCGTCGCCGATTATCTCAATATTATCAGGAATATTAACCTCTGTTAAATTACGGCAGGATGCAAAGGCAAGATAAGGAATCTCTGTAACTTTTTCATTAAATACAACACTCTTTAAGCCTGACATAAAGAAGCAATTTGATACAATAATCTCAATATTTGCAGGAATTACATATTCATCTGCATTACCGATATATGAGAAAAGAACATTTTTACCAAGAATCACTTCATCCTTTGAATATAGTTTTTCTTCAAATGGTGTTCCAATGAAAACACCTTCACCAAAGTATTCAAAATTACAGTCAGCAGGAATAACTACATTTTCAAGGTATGGGCTGAATGCAAAGGCGTTACTTCCCATATATGTGATTGTTGACGGAAGTGTTACCGCTGTGTAGTCACTATCACTAAATGCCATATCCATAATTCCCATAACGATAAAATTCTTTCCTTCGTGGGTAATTGTTTCAGGAATAACTATACCGGGCTTTGGTGATGTGTCTGCTTCGTCAAAATCAAAGCCTGTAACAAAAGCAATATCATCATAGAGCATATAATATACATCATCAACAGCCACATTGAAATAAAAGTCTTCAAGTACTTCTGCTGATGTTGGCACTACAAACACGGACAACATCATAATTAAACTTAAGCATACTGATAAAATTTTTTTCATTTTTCCAATCCCCTTTTTATTTTTATTTTATAACTTTTATTGTATTGATTTCAAATGGTCTGAAATCAACAGTTACCTTGTTATCAACAACATCCAATTCCTCTGTATTGTTTTCAAGCATATCGCAAAGGTATGCCTTTTTAATATCAAAACCGAATGTGATGTTTGCTTTTGTGCGCTTGTTGTAATATTCACAACCACGAAGAACAATTGTTTCTTCTGTTTCTGCTTTCTTTGCAGTTTCAAAGATTACATTATCACAGTCAACAGTAAAGAATGAATACTCGTTTGCAAGAGCACCCTTGTTTTCCCCTACTTTCTTGCAAATCATCGGAATATTAAGGTCATAAGCCTTCTTTATTGTACCTGCTTCCCTGTAATCTCCTGCGTGTGGGTAGAGAGAATATGTAAATTTGTGTTCACATTTATCTGCATCAGGGTCAGGGAATGTGCCACACTTAAGTAAAGTAAGGCTCATTACACCATCGTGAATTGCGTGACCGTATTTACAGTCGTTCATAAGGCTGACACCATATCCATATTCTGACAAATCGCAGTATTTATGGGCACAAACTTCAAATCTGGCAGCATCCCAACTTGTATTCTTGTGAGTTGGTCTTTCAACTGAGCCGAACTGAATATCATAAGTTGCTTTGTTTGTATTTACATCCACAGGGAATGCGGTTTTGAAAATAAGGTGTGATTCTTTCCAATCAATATAGTTTTCAAAATCAATCTTATCCACATTGTTGTAAAGATAAATGCTTTGAACGATTGTGCTGTTCTTGAATTTCTTTGTGATTTTAAGTCCTGCACGTTCGCCTTCGTTGAGAATTTCAACACTTTCAACTTGGTCTGCTTCCCAATGCTTTTCGGTATAATAACTGCTCATTTCCCAGTTATCATATTCTCTTGGATAGTCCTCATAAGCAGTAAGCACATTACCACGCTGACCATTTTTAAGGACTTCACGGTTATTTCTCTTGTCAAAAATGCTTGTGAATGTACCTTTTTCGTCAAGTGTAAGACGGAAGAAATCATTTTCCATTGAGTTTTCTGTAACAGTAACCTTGCTTTCAGCAACTGTTGGGTTTATTACCTTGTATCCCTTTGCAGGAATGTTTTCAGCATAAATCCATTTACCATCAATCTCTACTGCACCACTATTCACAAATGAGTGTGGGTTAAATACAACATAACCCTCTGTTGCCTCTACGTTATTTGCAATATCAGTTGTTGTGTCGTTGATAATCTCGTTACCAACTGCACCGATTTCCTCATATTGCTGATGAGAATCCTCGTAAACCTCTTTAATTGATGAACCCGGAATAATATCGTGGAATTGGTTGAGAAGAATTGTTTCCCAAGCATTCATCATATCTTCCTTGCGATATTTATATCCGTTAAGATGCTCGTCAATAAGTGAAAGAGTTTCAGCCCTCTGGAACATAAACTCGCTCTTACGGTTATATCTCTTGTTCTTTGCCTGAGATGTATATGTACCACGGTGGAATTCAAGATAAAGTTCACCATTCCAATGTGGAATTTTAGGATTATTCTCTGTCTTTGACTTAATGTCATCAAAGAATTCACCTGCATAAGCCATTATTGGTGTACTTGTGCCGGGGATACCGTGTTTAAGACGGTCAAAATACTCTAAATCCTTTGCATAAGGTCCGCCACCGCCATCACCAAAACCGAAAGTAATGAGCACATTGTCATACAAGTCTTTCTGCTGATAACGGTCATAGGCACCACGAAGTTGATTTGCATTAAGTTTTGCATTATATGTAACATTTGTTGCGGGTTCCTGACCACGAACTTTATCCTGCGCAGTCATGAAGTGGGTGAAAACAGGAGTATTGTCAATACCGTGCCAGATAAATGTGTCATAAGGCATTTTATTCATTTCATTCCAACCAATTTTTGATGTTACGAACTTGTCAATACCACTCTTTTGTAAAATCTGTGGTAAAGCCGCTGAATAACCAAAAACGTCTGGTAGCCAAAGGATTTTACTGTCAACACCAAATTCATCTTTCATAAAGCGTTTGCCGTAGATGAATTGACGAACTAAACTTTCACCTGAACAAAGGTTACAGTCAGCCTCAACCCACATACCGCCTTCAACTTCCCATCGGCCAAGGCGAACCATTTCTTTAACTTCTTCGTAAAGTTCAGGGGCATCCATTTTAAGGTATTTGTAAAGCTGTGGCTGGCTTGACATAAACTTATATTCGGGGTATTTCTTCATAAGTGCCAACACAGTTGAGAAAGAACGAAGAATTTTTTCGCGAGTTTGTGCAAGAGTCCATTCCCAAGCAACATCAATATGAGTATGTCCTATACAGAATGCGAAAACATCACCCTTGCGACAATATTTTCCGTAGAATTCTGTTTTAAGATACTCAATTGCCTTGTCGAGAGATGCGTAATATTCTTCCGAATAGGGTGAACGCATATCAATAAAATTAAGTGCATTATTAAGATGCTTTTTAATTTCAAAGTAGTTTCTTGAATTCTCATCTTCGTATGCAAGAATTTCAAAAGGTACTTTTATATCATAATAAAGTTGCTTTGTTTTAGCATCAATAAGTTGAAGATTTGTCACAAAATCAACATATTCGTCGTGGATACTGCCTGAATAAGCATAAAGGTAAACCTTATGATTTCCCTTTGTCAAAAATACCTCACGGTGGTTTTTATCAATACCCTGCTGAAGTTTTCCATCAACATAAGCAATAAACTGAGGATTGATGTCACACCAACCAAGACGAGCATCACTGGCTACTGCTAACTGAATTTCACCGTCCCAACTTTCAGGCACTTTGATTTCGTTATAAAACCAAGCGTGTTTATCTTTTTTGCCACCCCAGCGGTTGATATATGGTGTGAAAAGTGTAAAACTATCGTCAATTTCGGGGAGAGTGTTATCAAGTTTATAATCACACTCTTTATAGAGAAAATCTGTTACAGGGATATTCTCTTTAATCACAAGTTTCTCAAATTCTTCAAGAAACACGTTAATTCTGTCTTCAATAAAATCTTTGTACATAAGGTATTCCGCCTTCCCTTGTCTTAATCTGCAAATATATCACTCATCATATAAAACGAGCCACAAATTAAAACTGTTTCGTCTTCTTTGGTGTTTGAAAGAATATATTTATAACCCTCTTTGGGATTATCTATAAATTTGCAGTCATCACAATGTTTTTCTGTTATTTCTTTTAAACTTTCACCGTTTAATGCCCTTGGATTACTCGGTGTTACTGTCACAACAGATTTGCAAAGTGGTGCAATTGTTTTAACATAACCTTCCACATCCTTGTCAGCCATAAGTCCTATAAGCATATTGATTTTCTGCACATTGTATTTTTTAAGGAAATCATAAAGTGCATTTGCACAACCCTCGTTATGCCCACCATCACGGATTATAAGAGGATTTTCGTTTATTATTTCCATTCGTGCAATCATTCTGGTGTTTTCAATGCCACTTGCAATTGCGATTTCGTTTAATCCAAGCACTTTTGCACATTCGATGGCATTTACTGTGTTTTCAATCTGATGATTACCTGTAAGCCTTGTTTTATAAACATTATCACAATATGCAAAAACTGTGCCGAAAATAGAATCGTCAAGAATTTCTGTTTTTTTGGGGTTAGTAACAATCAAATCGCAGTTTTTCTTTTCACAAGTTTCTCTTATAACTTTGAGAGCATCTTCACATTGGTTTGAAGATGTGACTACAGGCACATTTTCCTTGATTATCCCGCATTTTTCAAAGGCAATTTTCTTGATTGTATCCCCTAAAATCGCAATATGGTCAAGAGAAATTGATGTAATAACTACAGCTTCGGGCTTTTTAACAACATTTGTTGCATCAAATCGACCACCAAGACCAACTTCCAATACAACATATTCACATTCTGCCTTCACAAAACAGAGAAATGCAGAAACAGTAATTGCCTCAAATTCTGTGATGATAATACCCTGCTTATTTAATTCTTCTATTTTTTCACGAACTTCTGTAACACACTCTGCAAAAAGTGTTTTATCCACATTTTCACCGTCAATCTGAATTCTCTCACAGAAATCAATGACATAAGGTGAAGTGAAAAGTCCTGTTTTCCTACCACTCGCAATAAGCATATTTGAAATCATTGTGGATGTTGAGCCTTTTCCGTTTGTACCTGCAATATGCACAACTTTGAGCTTATCTTGTGGGTTATCAAGCATTTCTAAAAGCATTGAAATTCGCTCTAGCCCGGGTTTAATTCCAAATGCTAAAAGTGAATGGATGTATTCTACCGATTCATTAAAATTCATAATTATCTCATTTTCATTGAAATATCAAATGCTTTTACAGAGTGTGTAAGTGCACCAAGGGAGATAATATCAACACCTGTTTTTGCAACATCTGCGATATTGTCAAGGGTAATGTTACCTGATGCTTCCGTTTTTGCTCTGCCATCAATAAATGCTACACATTCTCTCATCTGCTCATTGTTCATATTGTCAAGCATAATGATGTCTGCACCAGCCTCGACTGCTTCCTTAACTTCGTCAAAATTTCTTGTTTCAACTTCGATTTTTACCATGTGACCAAGTTTTGAGCGAAGAATTTTTACTGCATTTGTAATTCCGCCACCTGCATCAATGTGGTTGTCCTTAAGCATTGCACCGTCAGAAAGGTTGTATCTATGATTTTTACCACCACCACAAACTACTGCATATTTCTGTAATGCACGAAGTCCGGGAAGTGTTTTTCTTGTATCTGTAACAGATGCATTTGTACCCTCGCAGAGTTTAACCGCCTTATTTGTAGCCGTTGCGATACCTGACATATGCTGAATAATATTAAGGGCTGTTCTTTCACCCTTTAAAAGACAAGCAGTTTTACCGTTAAATTCAACGATTAATTCCCCTGCCTTAACCTCATCACCATCATTTTTATATGCTGTGTATGTGAATGTGTCATCAAGGAGAGTAAACACTCTCATAGCAATATCTAAACCACAGAGTACACCGTCTGCCTTTGCTACAAAATATGAGTCATTTCTCTGATTTTCAGGGATTAAATAGTCCGCTGAAACATCAATATAATTTATGTCTTCGCTGATTGCTTCTTTAATAAGATTATCTACATAGAACTGATTTAATTTCATTGGTCATTGACCTCCTTGAGAATTATATAGGCAACTGTTGCAAGGCTTAATGCTTCGCAATAGTCAGGAGTAATCTTGAATTTACCGTTTTTAAGTCGTGTCAGAATTTCACGGACACGCTTATAACCGTTTCGAACTGCATCTTCATTGGCAGGCATTACAAAATATGAACGTTGCATAATGTTGCGAATTTCTGTACGCACACCCTTTAAAAGAGGGGCACCGTCAAGGTCTATTTTTTCAATTTCTGTTACTTTTACCTCGGGATATTTCATCTCAATACAACGGACAATATCATCGGCACAACGCTTACCAAAAACAAGTGCTTCCAACAAAGAATTACTTGCAAGGCGGTTTTTACCGTGAACACCTGTATTCGAACATTCGCCAACTGCATAGAGTCGGGAAATTGTTGTTCGGGAATTAAGGTCAACCTCAATACCACCCATAAGATAATGTTGACAAGGGAAAATAGGAATTAAGTCCTTTGTAATATCCACTTTGTACTTTAAACATCCCTGATAAATTCCGGGGAAACGGTTTAAAAGATATTCACGGTCACGATGAGTAATATCAAGGAAAAACTCGTTGCTACCTGTACGACGGGATTCAATGATAATTGACTTTGAAACAACATCACGAGGAGCAAGTTCAAGTCTTTCATCATAACGATGCATAAATCTTTCTTTATTACAGTTAAGAAGATATGCCCCTTCACCACGGACTGCTTCACTGATTAAAAACTGTTCGTTTTCATCGGAATTAAATGCAGTTGGATGGAACTGAACATAACTTAAATCCTTTATTCTTGCACCTAATTCAAATGCAAGACGAATACCGTCACCTGTTGCAACTTTCGGATTAGTTGTATATTTATAAACTCTACCAATACCACCCGTTGCAAGTACACAATAACTTGCAAAAATTTCGTCCTGTCCGTCCGGTGTCAGAACATGAGCGCAGATGCCACTTTTCACTCTTGTAAGTTTAAAAACAGGTGTGTTTTCAACTATTGTGATATTCTTGCGAGTTTTGGCTTCTGCCACCATGGCACGAACCATCTCTGCACCTGTTGTATCCTTATGATGAACAATTCTTCTACGACAATGGCCACCCTCAAGGGTCATATTAAGCTCGCCATCTTCTCGCTTATCAAACTCAACACCATACTCAATGATTTTACGGACTTCTGCAGGACCTTCGTGGACTAAAGTTGTAACTGCATCAATATCGTTAGCATGTTTACCTGCAATCATAGTATCGTTGATATGCAAATCATAACTGTCGTTTTCCAAGTCAAGAACTGCAGCCACACCACCCTGTGCAAGTGATGAGTTTGAATCTGTATTACTCTTTTTTGCAAGGATTATAATATTAAGATTTTCAGGTAATGAAAGTGCTGTATTAAGCCCTGCTACACCGCAACCGACTATAAGCACATCACATTTTTTACTCATTAAACATTCATCTTCTTTCAAAAATGAAATAAATATAATTATACAGATATTATGATACCATACATTTCAAAAAAATAATAGATGTTTTTAATATTTTGTTGAATAAATTGGAGTTTGTCGGGCTCTTTTCCGCCCCATCTCCGAGGGGGCTGTTGAGCGTAGCGAGACTGGGGGAGTAACTCCCTCCGTCATTTTCTTACGAAAATGCCACCTCCCTCAATGAGGGAGGGGAACATTAAATCAGTTAGACAAATTCAAATTTGTAAAACTCATACAACAATAAATATCTTGACACTCAATGTGGCTTGTGATATACTTTTTCTGTAAATATTTGATACTATTCAGATAGGAGATATTACTATGGAAAGAATTAAGACAATTGAAACAAGAGACCTTACAGCTTCTGTTGAAAACGGCGGTTGTGGTGAATGCCAGACATCTTGCCAGTCAGCTTGCAAGACATCTTGTGGTGTTGCTAACCAGCAGTGCGAAAACTGCGAAAGCAAGTAAGAAATTAAAAATCTAATTGCTGAAAGCAGGTAATGCGTTTGTATTACCTGTTTTTTGTTGAAATGAGTTGTTTTTATGGTACATCAATATAAATTAAACGGTTACAATATCGTTCTTGACACTTGCAGTGGCTCTGTACATACAGTTGACGAAGTGGCTTATGATATAATTGCATGTTACAAAGACAAGAGTGCTGACGAAATTGTTAAGGAAATTACAGAAAAATATAATGACATAACCCCAAAAGATGTTCTTGAATGTCTTGAAGATGTAAAATTCCTCCACGAAAACGGAAAACTTTTCACACCTGATACATATGAGGGTATGGCTTTTGATTTCAAGAACAGAAATACTGTGATAAAAGCTCTCTGCCTTCATGTTGCTCACACTTGTAATCTCAACTGTGAATACTGCTTTGCGAGTCAGGGTAAATACCACGGTGAAAGAGCACTTATGAGTTTTGAGGTTGGTAAACGAGCACTTGATTTCCTTATTGAAAATTCAGGTACAAGAAGAAATCTTGAAGTTGACTTTTTCGGTGGCGAACCACTTATGAACTGGGACGTTGTGAAAGAATTGGTTTCTTACGCACGAGTTCAGGAGAAAATCCACAACAAGAATTTCCGTTTTACACTCACAACAAACGGTATGCTCATTGACGACGATGTTATTGATTTTTCTAATCGTGAAATGAGTAATGTTGTTTTAAGTCTTGACGGAAGACCCGAAGTTCACGACAGACTTCGTGTTGACTATATGGGCCGTGGCAGTTACGATATTATTGTTCCTAAATTCCAGGAATTTGTTAAGCGTCGTGGTGACAAGAATTACTACATGCGTGGAACATTCACTCATAAGAATGTAGATTTTACAAATGACATTTTCCATATGGCTGATTTAGGCTTTACTGAATTGAGTATGGAACCTGTTGTTTGCTCACCTGAAGATGCAAGTGCATTGACTGAAAGTGATTTACCCATTCTTTACGAGCAATATGAACTTCTTGCAAAAGAAATGATTAGGAGAAAAAAAGAAGGCAGACCTTTTACATTCTACCACTATATGCTTGACCTTAAAAACGGTCCTTGTATTTACAAGAGAATTTCAGGCTGTGGCTCAGGTACTGAATATATGGCAGTTACTCCGACAGGTGACCTTTATCCTTGCCATCAATTTGTTGGTGACACAAAATACTTGCTGGGTAATATCTGGGATGGTGTTACAAACAAAGATATTCAAAATGAGTTTAAACTTTGTAACGCCTATGCAAGACCTGAATGCAACGATTGTTGGGCAAAACTCTATTGTTCAGGTGGTTGTGCCGCAAACTCATATCACGCATCAGGCAAAATCACAGGTATTTATGAATATGGCTGTGAACTCTTTAAAAAGAGAATTGAATGTGCAATTATGATACAAGTCGCTGAAAGCGAAGAATAAGGGAAAATACAAATGGACACACCAATTTTTGACTTTGTGCAGAATTACATTAAAAGTAATGCTGCCCGACTCCACATGCCGGGTCATAAAGGTGTGTCTTTTTTGGGCTGCGAATGTGCTGACATTACTGAAATCCGTGGTGCAGATGAACTTTGCGCACCCGAAGGAATAATCAAAAAGAGTGAAGAAAATGCAACTTCACTTTTTGCTACAACAAAAACAGTTTATTCTGCAGGTGGGTCAAGTCAAAGCATAAATGCTATGCTTTATCTTGCATATTTGATAGCTGATAAGACAAACAGGCCTTTTGTCCTTGCAGGAAGGAACGCACATAAATCTTTTATTTACGCTCTTGCAAAACTTGATGCAGATGTTGAATGGCTTTATCCCCCATCAAGTGACAGTATTTGCTCTTGTATTGTTACTGCAAAGCAAATTGAAGATAGGTTAAATTCACTAAAAAATAAACCTTTTGCAGTATATATTACAAGTCCTGATTATCTGGGTGGAATATGTGATATTGAAAGTATTTCAAAGGTCTGCAAAAAGCATAATATTCCTTTGCTTGTGGATAATGCTCACGGTAGTTATCTCAAATTCTGTGAGAAAGATTTGCATCCGATAAGTCTTGGTGCAGATATGTGTTGTGACTCGGCACATAAAACTCTTCCCGTCCTTACAGGTGGTGGATATTTACATATTGCAAAGGACGATAAATACGATTTTTCACAAAATGCAGTCAATGCTATGGCGATTTTTGGTTCAACAAGTCCGTCTTATCTAATTTTGCAATCTTTAGATTTGTGTAACAAATATATTGACGAGAAAATCGCAGAGGATATAAAAATCTGCACTGAAAAATGTAATGAAATCAAAAGAATAATGGCTGATAAAGGTATTCCTTGCCTTTCAAACGAACCTTTAAAGATTACTGCAGATTTCCGCGGGTTTGATTTTGATTTTAAATCACATTTCCGTGAATATGGCATTGAATTTGAATATGCAGATAGCAATTTTGTTGTATTTATGCTCTCCCCACAGAATTCTCAAGAAGATTTTGCAAAGCTGAGAAAGGCAATTGAAAATCTTAACATTGAAGATACTAAAGACATTGAAAATATGGAATTTGAAATAGCAGAAAGAGTTATGACAATCCGTCAGGCAATTTTTAGCGAGAGTGAAGAAATAGATGTTGAAAAAGCACTCCACAATGTGTGTGCAAGTCCTACTGTTTCCTGCCCCCCTGCTATTCCGATTGCAGTTAGTGGCGAAAGAATTACCGAAAAGCATATCGAATTGTTTAAAAAGTATAATATCAGCAAAATCAATGTATTAAAATAAGACCACTTGGAAAATCCCAAGTGGTCCTTTGTTTTATCTTGTTCCTGCTACTATCTGCAGAATCCAACGGGAATCAATGGCTGTAACTCTTCCATCGTTATTAACATCCGCTAATTTCAGATAATGTTCATCCAACTCTCTTGTACCTGCAACATATTGCAATACACAACGTGCATCAGCAGCAGAAACCTTACCGTCACCATTTACATCTCCCTTAACTGTTGAAAGACGGGGAATACTTTCCTTTTCCACTGTTTCACACACCGTGCATTTTCGTTGTTTTTCACCTTCTGCTTCTTCAGTTGGTGCAATAGTAACTTTCCATTTAGTCCAAGTATGACCTTTTGATAATTCTACTCTTTTAGTTTCTTCGTTACAAACTGAGCAGATGCCTATTTCAACCTTACCTGTCAAGCAAGTAGCCTCTTCCACAGTTTCATAAACGAACGAATGCGGAGCAATTGTTAATGTAGATTTTTTATAATCACAATTTTCGCACTCACTTATAGTAACACCATTCTGATAACAGGTAGGTGCCTTGGCTTCATATTCCTTTGTGTAATTATGTCGACTATAACATGGACTTACAAGAACACTGAAAACTCCTAATACATCATCATTTTCTCCGACAGCTAAAACAGATGTTTCACCAATGTTTTCTCCCATAACTGCCATTTCGCCATAATAATACTCAACACCATCTTCTACTATAGTTTTATACGAACTTCTGAAATCTCGTGCAATACCCTCATCCATTATCACAAAAACAAACGGTTCAAGACTTACAGCATCTAGCACCTGGTATGAGCCTACATCTACAGAAATATCATACTGTGTATCAGCATAAACAGGATTTACAAGACTTTCAGTTTCATCTTCAAAATATATAAAACTTGCCTGGTCAGCAGTTCCTGTATATAAAGTACAATCTATAGGGCATCCCGCAAAAGCATCATCACCTATGTATACTACATCCTTATACAATTTAAAAATGTCTAATTTTGCACATCCCTTAAATGCAGCCGGTCCAATAGCGAGAACCGTTGACGGAACAAAAAATGTTTTCAAATTCACACAAGATTGAAATGCTCCCTGTCCTATAACAATTAAGGTGTCCCAGCAACGAGAAGTAAATTTTGTAAGATTCTTACAATCAACAAAGGCATAATTACCAATAGATACAAGGCCATCTTCAATAATTAATTCTTCTATTTCATCTTTAAATGCTTCCCATGGGCGATTAAAACTTCCGCTATCGTAGGCATAATCAGTCATATACCCTGAACCTGAAATTGTTAAGGTTTTATCCTCTTGAGAATATTCCCACATAACGCCATCACCACAGCTACCGCTTGGGTCTGTTGCAGAGGATGTTACACCACCCAAAACAAACATTGAGAAAATCATAATAACTGATAAAAATATTGATAATGTTTTCTTCATTTCATACATCTCCCGTAGATTGATTTTGTTTTAGTAATTCCATTATATAGTATTGAACTACAAAAATCAACAGATTGTGGTTAATTTGTAAATTTTTCCTAAAAATATACAAGCAATAGAAAAAAGGACCACCTGGAAAACCAAGTGATCCTTTGTTTTATCTTGTGCCTGCTACCATCTGCAAAATCCAACGGCAATCAATAGCAGATACTTTTCCATCATTATTCACATCTGCTAATTTCAGATAATGTTCATCCAACTCTCTTGTACCTGCAACATGTTGTAATACCCATCGGGCATCAATAGCAGAAACTCTACCATCACCATTCACATCACCGGGAATTTTTGAAAGAGCAGGGAGAACTTCTTTTTCTACCGTTTCACACATAGTGCATTTGCGTTCTCTTTCACCACCTGCCTCTTCAGTTGGGGCAACAGTAACTACCCAATCCGTCCAGTTGTGGTCAATTACCGGAATTTCTCTTTCAAGTTCTTCCTTACAAATACCACATGTTCCTCTTTCTAAACCAGGTGTCTGGCAAGTAGCTTCTTCTACAGGGAAGTAATTAATCAAATGGTCTCCGAAATCTCCAAGTACCAACTTTGATGTTGAACAGCGTTCGCATTCAATATACTTATACTCTCTTTCGATACAAGTTCCCTCATAAGTATTAATTGTTTCTTTATAGTGATGACCGTAAATACATTCTCCTACAAGAATGTTGAAAATACCTATTATTTTTCCATTTTCAGCCTCTGCATATATTTCTGTAGTGCCTGTATAAATTCCCACAACAGCTACTGCACCATAGTAATATGTTACACCTTCCTCTATTACAGTACCATATTCTGCTTCGACCATCTGAGCAACACTATCAGATGTCATTGTGAACTCAAATGGTTCCAGTGCAACTGCAGTAAACACTTCATAAGTATCTACATCTACTCGAATATCATAATCTGTATCTGCATAAACAGTATTTCCAGGAATGTGGTCATATTCATCTTCAAAGTAGATCAGTCGTTTCTGCTCTACATTTCCTGTATATGTAACAGTCTCATTTAAACAACCCGCAAAAGCACCACTACCTATGTATACTGTATTTTTACTTAACTTAATATGACGAAGACCGCAATCCTTAAACGCAGAAGGTCCAATAGCTACAACATTCTTACCAATATCCATAAATCTCAATCTTATGCATGATTGGAAAGCACCTTCACCTATCGTCAAAACAGTATCAGATACTTTCACATCACCCAATCTTTGACAATCAATGAATGCAAAGTCACCAACGGACAACACGCCATCCCCAATAATAACACATTCAATTTCTGTTATATATGCTTCCCACGGACGATTATATGTACCATTGTCATACACATAATCGGTCATATAACCCGAACCTGAAATAGTTAAGGTTTTAGTTTCTTGGGAATACTCCCACATAACGCCATCACCACAGCTACCGCTTGGGTCTGTTGCAGAGGATGTAACACCACCCAAAACAAACATTGAGAAAATCATAATAACTGATAAAAATATTGATA
>CALEJF010000027.1 GCA_937898625.1 uncultured Clostridia bacterium
CTTTCCTTTTCGTAGTGATAATCAAGTCCGATTTCACCGATAGCAACGCATTTTTTATCCTGTGCTAACTCCTTTATTCTCTCCAAATCACCATCTCTGTATTCGTCATTGTCAAGGGGATGAAAACCCACAGCAGAATATACAAAATCGAATTTGTGGGAGAGTTCAACTGCAAATTCACTTGTTTCTATGTTTACACCACAGCATACAACACCTGAAATTCCTTTTTCTTTAAAAGAAACGAGCAGTTCGTTTCTGTCATTTTCAAACTGCTCGTCATCATAGTGTGCGTGTGAATCAAAAATGTTATGATACATTATCTTATTCTCGCTCCGTTTGGCATATCTTTGTCTACAAAGATAACTTTTGCATCTTCTTCTGTAACATCGGCTGCAAGAATCATACCGTTACTCTCAACACCACAGAGAACTGCAGGTTTAAGGTTTGCAACAACAATAACCTTTTTGCCGATAAGGTCTTCCGGTTTATACCATTTTGCAATACCGCTTGCAACAATTCTGTCAGTACCTGTGCCATCATCAAGAGTGAGTTTTAAAAGTTTCTTTGCCTTTTTTATTGGTTCACAATTCTTAACTTCTGCAACACGGAGTTCAACTTTCATAAAGTCGTTGAATTCGATTGGAGCAAGTCCTTCAATTTTTGGTGCAGGAGCATTTGCTTTTTCTTCTGCTTCTTTTTTTGCCTGTAATTCAGCGATTAACTTTTCACCGTCAATTCTTGAGAAAAGAGGAGTAGCAGTGCCAACTTTAACACCTACTGTAAGTCCGCCCCATTCCTGAATGCTTTCGTAAGTAGCAACGGGAACATTCAACTGTTCTGCAATTTTAACTGCAGTTTCAGGCATAATAGGGGAGATAAGTGCGGAAAGAACACGAATACCTTCAAGAAGATTGTAAAGAACTGTGCCGAGTTTCTCTTTCTGTGCTTCGTCTTTAGCCAGAGCCCAAGGCATTGTTTCGTCAATATATTTATTGCAGCGACGAGCAAAATTGATTACACATTCAACAGCGTCACTCATCTTATATTCTGAAATGTACTTGTCGAAACCTTGGAGTGCTTTTTTAGCACTTTCTTTAAGGTCTTCGTCAAATTCAGTTGCACAAGTAGGTGCTTGCACAACACCATCGAAATACTTGTTCTGCATTGCAATAGTACGGTTAACAAGGTTGCCGAGAGTGTTTGCAAGGTCTGTGTTGAAACGGTCAATCATTGCTTCGTAAGTGATTGAACCGTCGTGTGCGTGTGGCATCTCTGAAAGAAGATAGTAACGTACAGCATCAACACCGAAAAATTCTGTAAGGTCATCAGCATAAATAACATTACCACGGGATTTACTCATCTTATCCTCGCCAAAGAGAAGCCAAGGGTGACCATAAACCTGTTTTGGTAAAGGCTCACCAAGTGCCATAAGCATAATTGGCCAGTAAATTGTGTGGAATCTTACAATATCCTTGCCGATAATATGAACATCAGCAGGCCAATATTTCTTATAATTGTCGCCACTTCCGTCAGGATTATATCCAAGAGCAGTAATATAGTTTGAAAGAGCATCAATCCAAACATAGATAACATGACGGTCATCAAATGTTACGGGAATACCCCATTTGAAAGATGTACGGGAAACACACAAATCCTGAAGACCGGGTTTGATAAAATTGTTAAGCATTTCTTTTTTACGTGCTTCTGGATAAATGAAGTTTTCATTATTTTCAATGAATTCTTCAAGTTGTTTCTGGTATTTGGAGAGCTTGAGGAAATATGCTTCTTCCTTTGCTTTCTTAACTTCTCTGCCACAGTCAGGACATTTGCCGTCAACTAACTGACTTTCAGTCCAGAATGACTCACATGGAGTACAGTAAAGACCTTCATATTCGCTCTTGTAAATATCACCTTGGTCATAGAGTTTCTGAAAAATCTTTTGGACTGCTTTTTCGTGATAATCGTCAGTTGTACGAATAAAGTGGTCGTAAGTTGTATTCAAAAGGTCGCAAATTCCCTTGATTTCTCCTGCAACCTTATCAACATATTCTTTTGGGCTAACCCCTGCTTCCTTGGCGTATTCCTCGATTTTCTGACCGTGCTCGTCAGTACCTGTCAAAAAGAAAACATCAAAGCCCTGCATTCGCTTGTACCTCGCAATAGCGTCGGTCAACACGATTTCATAGCTGTTGCCGATGTGAGGTTTGCGGGAAGTATACGCAATGGCTGTTGTGATGTAAAACTTTGGCTTTTCACACATAGAAAACGCCCCTTTCTGTAATTTTTTCGCAACAAACAATATTTTTGTCGCATATATTATAGTATTATACTATTCCTTGCCAATATTTTCAAGAAGATTATGATATTTTCTTTTATGAGTATTCCAAGTGCTTTACAAATTTGAATTTATCTAACTGATTTAATGTTCCTCTCCCTCATTGAGGGAGGTGGCATTTTCGTAAGAAAATGACGGAGGGAGTTACTC
>CALEJF010000028.1 GCA_937898625.1 uncultured Clostridia bacterium
TCGTCAAGCGGTAAGACACAGCACTTTGACTGCTGCATTCGTAGGTTCGAATCCTGCCACCCCAGCCAAAAAAACGACAAGTTTCGACAGAGACTTGTCGTTTTCAGTTTTATTCGCCTTGCGGCGAGTTATATTGCTTCGCAGTGATATTCGGCTAACGCCGAGTGATATTGCCCTTCGGACAGTTAAGAGGCGAATAAAATAACACTGAAACCGCAGGTTTCAATAACACTTTCACGGTAATGAAAATATCACTCTGCCGAAGGCAGAATAACACTAAATACTTTGTTGCCATTTTGAGTTGTAAACACAAAATAACAATTCTAACATTCAGGTTGGGACTGTTATTTTCTTCTATGGCAAGGGATTAAAATATGCCAAAGTTTTGACTACAAGAAAACAATTATCACTGCATAAATTTTTACCAAAAAAAACATCAAAAATATCCATATGAAATGTTAAATATATCTATTGAAAAAACGAATCAAAGTGCTATAATAACCTTAAAAGAGAGAAAAAGATGGTGATGGTATGAACCATAGCATTATCGGTGCTGTTGTGGCAGCATTAGCAGGGTTTCTTATTGCTTTTGCTAACTACATTTTTTCTAAAAAAGTACTGGTTAAATCCCCTGAAAAATACGCTCTTATATCAGTGGTAAGACAGATTTTACAAGTAGGATTTTTAATTATCGTTTACTTTGTGGGCACAAAGATAGAAACAGTAAATATTATTTATCTTCTTGTGGGCGCAGTTCTCGGTATGACTTTACCGATGATATATTTTACAAAACAAATTTTGCTTGTTAATGACTCAATTGCAAAGAGCAAAAAAGAAAAGGAGGTTGAAACTGATGGGTGAAAAATCCGAGGTAATCATTAATCTCTTCGGAATACTCGATGTAACGGGTGAGGTCGTTACAATGTGGATAATACTGGGAATTTTGACGGTGATTTCCTTGATTGTCAAACTTAATCTTAAGGAGCGACCGGGGAAATTCCAAAATGTCATCGAAACCGGTGTGGAATATCTTGATAATTTCTTTACAGATATTCTTGGCAAGAAAAAAGCAAGAAAATATTTCACTTTCCTTGCATCACTTTTTATCTTCATTATCTTTTCAAACTATTCGGGTATGATTCCGGGTGTGGGACTTACAGAATATGTTAAAGCACCTACAGCGTCCCTTTCAGTTACAGCAGGTTTAGGTATTCTCACATTCCTGTTTTTGCAGATTTCGGGACTCAGGCACAATGTTAAACATTATTTCAAACGCTTTGTAATGCCTATGTTCTTTATGTTGCCTTTGTTGGTGCTTGATGAGTTCATTAAACCCGCATCTCTCGCATTAAGACTTTATGGTAACATCTTCGGTGAGGAGATGGTAACAGAAGAACTTTACCACATTTTTCCAATAGGCGCACCGGTGGTAATGATGGTGTTATCACTTTTATTCTGTGCTTTACAGGCTATGGTTTTCACAATGCTTGTATCAATATATTTAGAAGAAGTAACAGAAGATTAATTTTTTTTACTTAAAGGAGTAGATTTAAAATGACAAGTTCAGCAGTTATCGCAATCGCAGCAGCAATCGCAATCGCAATCAGTACACTCGGACCGGCAATCGGTCAGGGTATGACAGCAAAGGCAGCTATGGAGAGCATCGCTCGTCAGCCTGATGCTGCAAAGGATATTCGTTCAACTCTAATTATTTCACTTGCACTTATGGAAGCCCTCACAATTTACGGTCTTCTTATTGCATTTATGCTTATTTCAAAAATCTGAGGTGTAGTTTATGAATATACAGCCATCAGTTATAGTGTGGACTGTTATATGCTTCCTTCTTCTTATGGTTATACTGAAAAACATACTTTTCACACCGGTACTTAAAGTTATTGATGCTCGTAAGGAAAAAGTTGACGCAGCGGAAAAGAAACTTAAAGATATTGAGAATGTAACCGCAGAGAATGAAAGACGACTTGCCCAGGAAAAAGTCCGTGCCGAGGCTGAAAGTGTGGCACTTGCCAAAGCAAGGGTACAGGAAATACAGTCCCAAGGTAAAAAAGAGATTGAAAATGCCCAAAGAAAATGCCTTGCAGATATTGAAGAATACAGAAATGGCATAACAGGGGAATATGACAAAATAGTTTATTCCGTTGCGCCTAAAATGGAAACGGCAGCGGCTATTTTCGCAAAAAACATTATCTCTAACAGGATATGATATTATGGAAATACAATATGTTATTATTAACTTTCTTATCTTAGTCACCCTTCTTGTCATAGTTGGCAGAAAGACTGTCAAAAGAATTTTTGGTGGCAGATATGAAAAAATAAACAGTGACCTTGACAGGGCAGAGGAAATTGAAAAAATGCCTATGCCTTCATTACAAGAGCCATCCGCTGAAGCCCTTGCTGTTGATTGCAGTGAGGATATAAAAAAAGCAGAAAGTCTTGTAGCAGAAAAAATTGCATCTATTGAAGCTTTTGGTGAAAGAGAGAAAAGTGAAGTTCACCGCGGTATGATAGAGGATGCTCGTAAAGAACTTTTTTCCGTAATGAAAGAGAATGTAATTAATCTTTTTTCTTACGAAAAATATCAGAAAGCCATAAAAGACCTTGATAGAGAGGTTATTGACGAAATTCTTAAAAGAATTGCACTTACTCCCGGTGATATGGCATACCTCAAACATCACGATGTCCTTTATGTAACCCTTACTTCTGCTTATGCTCTCCCTAAAGACATAGTTGACGAGGTTGACAGAATTACAACACAGATGTTGGCTGAGGTTGGTGGCAAGACATCCTTGTGGGTACTTGAGGACCCCTCTCTTATTGGTGGTCTTCGTCTTAGAATTGGCGATACAGTTTATGATGGCACTGTTGCAGAAGAACTTTATCAGTTCGAGAAAAACCTTAATCACGAGCCTATAATGAATGATGACACAGTAGGTCATCTCATTCAGGAATTCACACAAAAGGCAGAAAACTTTAAACCACAGGTTTATCAGTATCAGTTGGGTAGAGTAATGACTGTCTCTGATGGTATATGTTGGATGGATGGTCTTGCAGATATTATGTACGGTGAGGTTGTTGAGTTTGAATGTGGTGAATTCGGTATGGTTCTCGACATTCAGCAAAATCGCATCGGTTGCGTAATCTTTGGTGATTTTGCTAATATTGAAAGCGGTAGCCGTGTAAGGCGTGTGGGTAGAATTGCCTCTGTTCCGGTAGGTGAATGTCTTTTAGGCAGAGTAGTGGATGCCTTGGGTAATCCTATTGACGCTATGGGTTATCTGCCATATAAAGAAACTCGTCCTATTGAGTTTAAAGCTCCCGGAATTCTCGACAGAGCTCCCGTTAATTCTCCGCTTCATACAGGCATCAAGGCTATTGATGCTCTTGTTCCCATTGGTAAAGGACAGAGAGAACTTATTATCGGTGACCGTCAGACAGGTAAAACTGCAATTGCTGTTGATACTATCATAAATCAAAAGGGCAAGGATACAGTTTGCATCTATGTTGCGATAGGTCAAAAGGATACTCTTGTTGCAGAAATCAAAGAAAAATTAGAGTCCTGTGGTGCTATGGAATACACTACTATTATTGCTGTACCTGCTTCCACTTCTGCAGCTCTTCAGTATATTGCACCATTTTCAGGCTCCGCTATGGCTGAGTATTTTATGTATGCGGGAAAGGATGTCCTTATTGTTTACGACGACCTTTCAAAACATGCTGTTGCATACCGTGAACTTTCACTTTTGCTTCACAGACCATCAGGTCGTGAAGCTTATCCCGGCGATATTTTCTATCTTCATTCAAGACTTCTTGAAAGAGCAGCACATCTGTCAGATGAACTTGGCGGTGGCTCTATTACAGCCCTGCCGATTATCGAAACTTTGGCAGGTGACATTTCCGCTTATATTCCTACTAATGTTATCTCAATAACAGATGGCCAGATTTTCCTTGATGCAGAACTTTTCAATGAAGGTCAGCGTCCTGCTATAAATGTGGGACTTTCTGTTTCCCGTGTAGGTGGTGCAGCACAAACACCTTCTATGAAAAAGGTTTCATCCTCACTTCGTACTCGTCTTGCACAGTATAGAGAACTTGCAGAATTTATGCAGTTTGGGTCAGATATTGACGATGATACAAAGAAGGCATTATCCTCAGGCAGACTTCTTACGGAAGCCATCCGTCAGCCCAGATATGCTCCAATAGAGGACAATATGCAAACAATTCTTATTTTTGCCGTAAGTGAAGGATATGCTGATGGGATTTCTCCTGATGAAATGGAGAATTTTGAAAAGAATCTTTACAGATTTTTCCGTGAAGAAAAGGCAGAGCTTGCGCTCAAAGTTAAGAACGCAAAGAAGCTTGATAGCGAGTTAAAGAATTCTCTTAAAGAGGCTTTGAGTGAATTCGCCGAGAGGTTATAATTATGCCTACGGTTCAGAGTTTAAAAAAGAAATTAAATACTATCCGCTCTACCACGAAATTAACTCGTGCTATGAAAACGGCATCTACGGTTAAGTTTGCGAAAATCAGCGGAATATATGCCGAGTACGAAAAGTATGCAGGTGAATACCTCAATCTTTACAGAAACTATCGTAGCGAGTTTAATTCTGTTTTTCCTTGCACTAATCCGGATGCACCTTGTTGCTTTGTTGTTATTGCTTCAAACAGGGGAATGTGTGGTAGTTTTAATACAGAACTGTTTTCTTTCTTCAGCAACATAGAGGAAAAGGGAATTATTATTTCCTGTGGTAAAAAAGCGGCAGAGTATTTTGAAAGAAAAGGGATAAAAACGGAAAAAAACTTTGTTTTTGAAGATATGCCTTCTCAAAAACAGGTAAAAGAACTTTTTGAGTATATCTGCACATTGATGGCAGAAGGCAAAATTTCTTCAGTTAAAACGGTTTATCCAAAGTATACAAATATGATAAAGCAAAAGCCTATTTGTAGGGATTTGTTTACCTTTGATGAGTGCAAAACAGAGGCGAAAGAGCTTGTTTTCGTGCCTGACAGGGATACAGTTATAAAGAATACGGCAGAAAAAATATTTCTCAGTGTTCTTTACAAAAGAGTGCTTGAAACAGCCCTTGGTGCACAAGCGGCAACCCTTACAACTATGCGTTCGGCTTATGATACAGCCTGTGAATACAGTGCAAAATTAGAAACAGAAATGAACAGAAAGCGTCAGAGTCAGGTTACTGCTGATGTTATTGAAATCTCATCAGAATTTTCAATGAAAGGGGATATATGAAATGGCAAAAGGCTGTGTGGGAATGGTGCAGAGAATAACAGGTCCCGTTGTGGATATTCTTTTTTCTGCAGGTGAAATTCCCGATATTTTCAATGCGGTAAACATTGAAGTAAATTCAGAAATATATACCCTTGAGGTCTCACAGCATTTAGGCGATGGTGAGGTCAGATGTATTTCAATGAATCCCACTGACGGTATGTCCCGTGGTATGAAAGCAATTGACACTGGCGAACCAATAAAGATTTCCGTAGGTGAAGAAACCCTTGGCAGAATGGTTAATGTTACGGGTACGCCTATTGACAGAGGAGAAAAAATTGAAACGGCAGAAAAATGGCCGATTCACCATGATGCTCCAAGTTTTGCTGAAATCGTTTCCTCGACAGATATACTTGAAACAGGCATAAAGGTTATTGACCTTATGACACCATATATTAAGGGCGGTAAAATAGGCCTTTTCGGTGGTGCAGGTGTAGGTAAAACGGTTCTTATTATGGAACTTATCCGTAATGTTGCCTTTGAGCATAACGGCTACTCTGTTTTTGCAGGTGTTGGTGAGCGTTCAAGAGAGGGTAATGACCTTTGGAATGAAATGAAACAGTCAGGGGTTATTGATAAAACATCCCTCGTTTTCGGTCAGATGAACGAAACTGCAGGTGCAAGACTCCGTGTACCACTTGTTGGTCTTACAATGGCTGAATATTTCCGTGAAAAGTCCCATAAGGATGTGCTTTTGTTTATTGACAATATCTTCCGTTTTACACAGGCAGGTAGTGAGGTTTCGGCCCTTTTGGGAAGAATGCCCTCTGCAGTAGGCTATCAGCCCACACTTGCCTCTGAAATGGGTAAATTACAGGAGAGAATTGTTTCAACAGGTAATGGCTCAATTACATCTGTACAGGCAGTTTATGTTCCTGCCGATGACCTTACAGACCCTGCTCCTGCTACAACTTTCTCCCATCTTGATGCCACAACTGTTCTTTCAAGAAAAATAGTTGAACTTGGTATTTATCCGGCTGTTGACCCTCTTGAATCATCTTCAAGAGCACTTTCACCCGATTTTGTAGGCGACAGACATTGTAAAACAGCCAAGGAAACACAGAGAGTTTTGCAAAAATATGCGGAACTTCAGGATATTATTGCCATTCTTGGTATGGATGAACTTTCTGCAGAGGATAAACAACTTGTAAAGAGAGCAAGACGAGTACAACGCTTTATGAGCCAGCCATTCCATGTGGCAGAAGGCTTTACAGGTCAAAAGGGTGTTTATGTACCTCTTGAAAAGACCGTGGATAGCGTGGAAAAAATCCTTTCAGGCGAATGTGATAATATTCCTGAACAGTATTTCCTTATGTCAGGCACAATTGACGATGTTTTCACAGCTTATAAAAAAGATAAAGGTGACATAATATGAATGATAAGCTCACCGTAAAATTCTATGCTGTTGACCGTCAGATTTCAGCAATAGAGTGTGATAGCATCCGAGTTCCCGTCTCAGACAGTGTGAACGGTGATTTTTCAGGATACTATGGAATTCGAAAGGGACACACCAGAGCAATTATTTCTCTTAAAAATGGTGATGTAGCTGTCAGTAAAGATGGAAAAATAGTTTTTACAGCAGAAATCTCCGATGGCTTTGCTATGGTGGGAAATAATGTAGTCAGTATAACCGTTGACAGCATAAAAGAAAAAAATGAATAATTTCAATTTCAGGCGTTGTGTTAAACCACAGCGCCAATTTTTTTGATAAATCTGAATTTGTCGGATTCTTTTTATCCCGACAAACTCCAATTTATTTAAATCATTTTAATTTTTTACGATATGTTCACTTCGTTCACGCGATATTTTTGTTACACAAAAGCGATATGTTTTATAAAAACACGATATGATATAAATTCGCATTTGCGTCAGCAAATATATCGTATGCGTCAGTATATATCGCACCGAAGGTATATCGCAAATTCCATCAGGAATTTATATCGCTGTGGCGAAGCCACATAAATCCCAATTTGCCTAAATGCTTTTTTCTTGCAATAATCACATTTTAATGATACAATGATAGAAATATGAAAGGACGGTGTAGAAATGAAGAAAATTATATCTGCTATTCTTGCTGTAATTATGCTCATTTGTGCTTTTTCTCTGCCGTCCTATGCTCTTAATTATGGCAGTTTTTCCTATGAGGTTGTAAATAATGAAGTTGTTATAACTAAATATATTGGTAGCAACAGAACAAGTATCACCGTTCCGGCAACAATCAAAGAAATGCCTGTTGTTGCAATTGCTGAGGGCGCATTTAAAGGTAATACTGAATTGACTTTGGTTAAGGTGAGCGAGGGTGTTCGTGATATCGGTGCATCTGCCTTTGAGGATTGCACATCTCTTGCAACAATAACACTTCCTACAACAATAACTCACATTGGAGAAAAGGCGATTTATAATACGGCGTACTATAATACTGAAAGCAATTGGAAAAAACCTCCAGCAGGAGATTCATCTGGCGATATTGGCTTTGGTAGTGGTATGGGGCAAATCTCTTGGGAAGATATTATGGCTAAAGATTTGGAATACCTGTATTTAGGAAATAACCTTATTGAAATTTCCTTTTCAGGCACATATTCTGTTAAAAGCGGAACACTCGTTATTGCCGATGGTGCATTCGCGGGATGCGATGCCGAAAAAGTAACATTATCTTCACAGTTGATTACAATAGGAAATAATGCGTTTAAAAATTGTAAGAAACTTACAGAAATAACATTTTCCAAAAGCATTGAATATATTGGATACTCTGCATTTGAGGGTTGCATTTCCCTTAAAGAGATTGATTTGCCAGATAAATATATAGAAACAAATTCAAGTGCATTTTATAACACAGGATATTACAATAATTCTAAAAACTGGGAAAACAATGTACTTTATATGAAGGGGACATTAATTGATACTCGTGCCAATGAAAGTGTAGTTGAAATCAAGGAAGGAACAAAGTATATCATAGGCAATTCATTAGGTGAAAATGATGTTCTTGTTCCAAAAACTGTTATTGAAATTTCAAAAAACGCATTTACAGATAGTACAAATGTTACCGTTTTCGGCTTTGCAGACACCTATGCTCAAGAGTATGCTGTTGAAAATAGTATAAACTTTGTTGATATGGGAAACCTTATAAAAGGCGATGTAAATTCTGACAACAAGGTAGATGCAGAGGACTATAAAATACTTTGTGAAATAGCAACAACTCAAAGAAAAACAAACCTCGTTGAAAAAATTGCAGGAGATATGGATGGAGACGGTGCTATTGATGGCATTGATGTAATTATCCTTGATTTGATGCTCAACGGTATGCCACCATCAAGGCTAAAAGGTGATGTTAATGGTGACAATAAGGTTGATGTTGAAGACTACGAATTGCTTGTAAAAATAGTTTCAACAGGTGAAAGAATAACGGATAATGTTATGTTTCAACGAGCAGATATAAATGAAGATGGTGCTGTTGATGCCTATGATGCAGTTTATCTTGATTTAGCACTTAATGGTTTAGTAGCACTTATATAAAAATAACGCTTAGAGTTAATTCTCTAAGCGTTTTCTTTTTCCTCGATATATTTTACAACACTATCATCATTGTTGTTACCGATTATAATGTCTGCGATTTCTTTAACTTGTGGGACGGCATTTTCCACAGCAACCGCTGTGTCGGCACCTTTAAGCATTATTATATCATTCAAATTATCGCCGAAGGCTGTAATCTTTTCTGCTCCTACAATCTCTTTTGCTTTATCTGCACCATTTGCTTTGGATGCGGTGTGTGAATAAATTTCAACAAGCCAATCGTCAGAATAACTATCTTTATAATATGCAAAATCAATTGCGGGAATGGTTTTGAGTTTTTCAACAACATCGTCAAGATATTGGGGCAGAGCATAGTAGTTTACATAAACAGGGTGCTGACCTTTTTCTATGTTTGTCAGGTCATCAGTTTGTGTAAATCTGCCCTCCAGCATATCCACACGCATATCATAAAATTCCTTCATTCCGTCGTTATCAAACTCTGTGTATTTTATCGAAAGTTTGTAATCGTCACCATATAAAAACATAAATGGGTGAAGATTTTTTTCATAAAAGCAATCAAGAATTTTTTGTAATGCAGAATGTTCGATTTCGTGGTATTTAACTGCTCTTTTTGTTTCTGTGTCATAGACAAAAACACCATTCATAAGCACAATTGGTGCAGCAAAATGAACCCCCTCTAAAAGTGGCGTTGCACTTACCATACTACGAGCAGTTGCAACAGAAAAGGGAATATCTTTTTCATAAAATTCATTCAGTTTCTTTTTTGTGTATTCGCTCATTTTACCGTTGCTCTGTAAAAGAGTACCGTCCATATCACTGATGTAAAGTGTTTTCATAATGATTTTCCTAACAAGGGAGGCTAAATTTATTATTTAAGTAATGATACTACAAGGTCACCCATCTCGGATGTTGTAACTTTCTTAAAGCCATCCTCATAAATATCGGGTGTACGGGCAATTTTAAGTGCTTCGTTAACTGCATCTTCAATTGATTTTGCCGCATCCTTTTCATCAAATGAATATTGGAGCATCATAGCAGCAGAAAGAATTGTAGCAAGTGGATTTGCCTTCTGCTGACCTGCAATATCAGGTGCAGAGCCGTGAATTGGCTCATAAAGTCCCATTTTGCCTGTTGCAAGAGATGCAGATGCAAGCATACCGATTGAACCTGAAATCATAGATGCTTCGTCAGAAAGAATGTCGCCGAAAATGTTTGAAGTAACAATAACATCAAACTGACCAGGGTTACGAACTAACTGCATTGCACAGTTGTCAACATACATATGAGAAAGCTCAACCTCAGGATATTCTGCAGACATTTTAATAACTGTTTCTCTCCAAAGACGAGAACTTTCAAGCACATTAGCTTTGTCAACACTTGTGAGTTTCTTATTTCTCTTCATAGCCATTTCATAGGCTGTCCTTGCAATTCTCTCAATTTCAGGAACAGAGTACATTTCTGTATCATAGGCAGCAGGGTTACCATTAACCTCTTTTCTGCCTCTTTCACCGAAATAAATACCGCCTGTAAGTTCACGGACAATCATAATGTCAAGTCCGTCACCGATAATGCTATCTTTAATTGGTGAAGCCGATTTAAGTGGTTCAAAAATCTTTGCAGGACGAAGATTTGCATAAAGACCCAAAGCACCACGAATGCCTAAAAGTCCTTTTTCAGGACGCTGATTTCCCGGGAGAGTGTCCCATTTAGGACCACCAACTGCACCAAGGAATACACAGTCAGCTTTTTTACAAGCATCAATAGTTGCTTGTGGAAGTGGTTCACCAGTTGCATCAATAGCAGAACCACCGATTAATTGATTGTCATAACTGAACTTGAATCCGTATTTTTCGCCTGTTGCGTCAAGGACTTTAAGAGCCTCGTCAACGATTTCGGGACCAATTCCGTCACCTTTTAATACAACGATATTATAATTTTTCATAATGATTAGTCCTTTCTAACAACATTTGGTAAACAACGGTTAACGGCACAAAGGATACCCTTGATTGAAGCATAGTTGATATTGTGTGAAATACCGATACCAAAAACATCCTTGCCTTGTGGGTTTGTAATGTGAATATAGCTGACAGCTTTTGAGTCGGAACCAACAGATACAGCGTGTTCAGAGTAGTCAATGAAGTGATAATCACCAAGACCGATTGTGTTCATAGCCTGACAGAATGCACCAATAGGACCTGCTGCAATACCCTCAATCTGCTGTGGTTCGTTGCCGTTGTACTGAATAGTACCAACAAAGTGTACTCTGGACTGTTCTTCTCCGTGTTCTCTTTCTTCAAAGAACTTATAGCTAAGCAACTTGTAAGGACCTGCAACATTGAGATATTCTTGCTGGAAAAGAGCATAAACTTCTTCTTTTGCGAGTTCTTTTCCCTTTTCGTCGCATACTTTCTGAACAATTTTTGAGAATTCAGGATGCATAGCCTTTGGCATATTGTAGCCGTATTCTGCCATAATGTATGCAACGCCACCCTTACCGGACTGACTGTTAATACGGATAATTGGCTCGTATTCACGACCAACATCGGCAGGGTCGATAGGTAAGTATGGGACTTCCCAATACTCTGTACCGCTTGTCCGCATATATTCCTTACCCTTGTTGATAGCATCTTGGTGAGAACCTGAAAACGCCGTGAAAACAAGTGCACCACCATAAGGCTTTCTTGGGTCAACAGGCATCTTTGTAGTTCTTTCAAACATTTCTTTGATTTCATTCATATTTGAGAAATCAAGTCCAGGGTCAATACCCTGTGTGTACATATTAAGAGCAAGTGTAACAATGTCAACATTACCTGTTCTTTCACCATTACCGAAAAGTGTACCTTCAATTCTGTCAGCACCTGCTAAAAGACCAAGCTCAGCAGCTGCAACAGCAGTACCTCTGTCGTTGTGCGGGTGCAAACTGATAATTGCGTTTTCACGATTTTTGAGTTTTCTGCAGAAGTATTCAATCTGGTCAGCATGGCCATTTGGTGTGCTACCTTCTACAGTTGCAGGAAGATTAAGAATAATCTTATTATCCTCGTTTATATCCAGTGCTTCCATAACTTTTTCACAAATGAGTACTGCATTATCCATTTCTGTACCTGAGAAGCTTTCAGGTGAATACTCGTAACGGATGTTAACATCTTTTTCTGCTTTTAATTCATCAGTAAGCTGTTTGATGAGCTTTGCACCATTAACAGCGATGTCAATAACACCGTCCATATCCTTTTTGAAAACAACTTTTCTCTGCAGAGTTGAAGTTGAATTGTAGAAATGGATAATTACATTTTTAGCACCGTCAATTGCCTCAAATGTTTTTCTGATTAAGTGTTCACGGCTTTGAACAAGCACCTGAATTGTAACGTCGTCCGGAATTAAATTCTTTTCAATAAGGGTTCTTAAAATTTCATATTCGGTTTCGGAAGCTGATGGGAAACCAACTTCAATTTCCTTAAAGCCGATTTTAACAAGAGTTTTAAAATACTCAATTTTTTCCTTTAAATTCATTGGGTCAATAAGTGCCTGATTACCGTCACGCAAGTCAACTGAGCACCAGATTGGTGGTTTTTCAATTGTTTTTGACGGCCACTGTCTGTCAGGAATATTAATTGGCTCAAATGGAATGTATTTCTGGCATCCTTGTTTCATAATTTTTCCTCCTAAAACTAAAAAAGCCCGCTATCAACATAAACATTGATAGGGACGATGGATAAATTCTACCGTGGTACCACCCTAATTCATCGGTAAAAACCGACCTTAGCGACTTCTAGCAAAGTCCGACTTGATAACGGGGTCAACCGTCATGGGCTATGATTTCACCCATGCAACTCCGAAATGAGTTATGCACATAAGCACTGTGTTGCCTTGCACCGAACGGCAACTCTCTGTAAGCAAGTGATTTATGTCTTGTTTTCTTCACTGTTTTTGATAGGGACTATTTGATTTGCCTTATATTGTATAGCATTTAATTCATTTTGTCAATATACAATTTAAACCATTAAAATGCATGCAGATACTTGAAAAAATCCTGATAAAATGTTAAAGTTTATATGAAGTTTTTTGTTTAAAGGAAGTGAAACTGTGATGGAAAGAGAATTGAAATATCCTGTTGTTTTTGTTCATGGTATGTTCGGTTGGGGTGAAAACGAAGGAATATACAAAAAAATGCCTTATTGGGGTGCAACAACCGGTAGTCTTACAGATTATTTGAGAGATAAGGAATACGAGTGTTATGCAGCTTCTGTAGGACCAATTTCAAGTGCTTGGGACCAGGCCTGTCAGTTGTATGCTCAACTTACAGGCACACAGGTAGATTATGGAAAAGCCCATTCACAGCGTCATAATCATAAGCAATTTGGAAGAAAGTATGAAAAAGCTCTTTTTGAGGGTTGGAGTGAAGAAAAGAAAATCCACTTAATCGGTCATAGTTTTGGTGGCCTTTGCATCCGTATGCTTTCTCATTTGTTGGAGTATGGTGACCCTCGTGAAATTGAGGCAAGCGGTGATGATGTTTCACCACTTTTCAAAGGTGGAAACGGAAGACTTATATACAGTATCAGTGCAATTTGTTCGCCGTTGGATGTTGTTGATGCTTATGAGGTTGCAGATAAGTACAATATGTACCGTACAGTAAGAGCAGGTGCAGTATTTTATTCTTGTGCAATGGGGCGTTCACCATTTAATGGTAGAGCTGTGGACTTCCATCTTGAGCATTTCGGTCTTACAAATACTCCGGGACAAAAGGATGTCCAGAAGGGACATCGTGCAAGAAAATATTTAAGAAAAAATTATAAAATGACAGATGAGAATATTTTCTCGGGACTTAAGCCTGAAGGTATAGCAAATCTGAATGCTTTTGTGGAAATTGTACCAAGTATATATTATTTCTCATTTCCGTTTAATGCTGTTGAATATGATGAAAAAAAGAAAAAGGAAATAGCAAGTAAGACGGATTTACCACTTATGCACTTTACGGGTTTTCTTCTGCTTCATAATTCAAGGCAAAAGGGTGTTAATAAAAGTGGAGGCAATGATGGTATGGTAGATGTTGTCGCTGCTTTTTCTCCACCTGACGAACCTAGGGTGGAATACACAAGTGGTATGGAATACAACTCAGGAATATGGCATGTAATGCCTGTACAGACGGGCGACCACGGTACAGCAATAGGGCTTTTGGCAGATAAAGATGAAACACATACTTTCTATCTTAACATAATGAAATTGTTGAAAAAAATAGAAGCAAAAGAGTAGTATGCTCAAAAATTGTGTTGATTTTAAAGGAAAAAAGTGTTTTAATATTTCTATATCAAAATTAGGAGATGAAAGATATGGACTTTAAAGAAAGTACAGGATTGTACTTGATTGCAGGCGGAGTCATTGCATTCGTTCTTGCTCAATCCGTTTTCTTCCTTGTAAAAGCTTGGAAACAGGGGAAAAAATTAGGAATTGACAAGAAAAAATTGCGAGATGCTGTTACATCAAGTGCCGTTTTTACAATACCTTCAGCATTGTCGGTTCTTGCTACAGTTATAGTGTTAGCTCCGTCATTAGGATTGGTTATTCCCTGGGTAAGGTTATCCGTTCTTGGCAATTTGTTGTATGAAACAAAGGCAGCGGGTGATGCTATGAGTGCATTGGGACAAGAGGGTGGTATCTCATCAACAATTACTGACCCGGCCATTTTTGCCGGAGTTGCATGGGTTATGACTCTTGGTATTTGTTTCTCACTTGTTATTTTACCTTTCGTTGCAAAACCACTACATAAAAAGATGCTTAATTTGGGCAAGAAAGATGAAACACAGGCAGAGACAGGCGAAAAGAAAGAGAAAAAGTCAAGCGGTATCGCAGGCTTTATTGACCTATTAACCCCTGCTGTATTCATTGGTCTTATCGGTGCTTTTGTGGCACGTGCTATTGCAGGTAAGGGAAAGCCTGAAACTTTTGGCGATGGTGCCGGTGTATTATCTGTAATTACTTTAGTTGTTGCCGTTGGTGCATCACTGATTTTGGAGTATATTGCAAAGAAGTTTAAACTTACATGGCTTGAACCATTTGTTATGCCTATTGGTATGATTGTCGCAATGGTGGTTGCAGTAGTTGCATACAATGTGTTGCCACCTGAAATCGCTATCTTGGAATGGAGGGGTTAATATGAAGAAAGCTAACAAAACAGAGAGAACATATTTTGACCGTGTCCATACTTGGGGTAGAATTTCAAGCATTACTGCTCTTTGTGTACTTATTATGTTCCCGCTTTCGATTTGCTTGTACTTGAATGTGTGGCCATCCTTTAGTGGCGTTATGAGCGGACTTTTGAAACTTATTCCTCTTTATTGGTCACTTGCAGTTATTGAGGTTTTGGTGTACACACCGATGCTGGGTGCAGGTGGTACATATCTTTCTTTCGTAACAGGAAATATCACAAACCTTAAACTTCCCTGTGCAATAAGTGCTATGGAGGGTGCAAAGGTTAAGGCAAATTCAGAGGAAGGTGAAGTGATTTCAACAATTGCTATTGCAACATCTTCTATCGTTACAACTGCTATTATTGCAGTTGGCGTGTTAGTGTTCAAGCCTTTCTTATCATCATTTACAAACAGCGAGCTTTTAATGCCGGCATTCAAGCAGGTTCAACCGGCACTTTTTGGTGCGTTGGCAGCAGGCTATTTCTCAAAGCATTGGAAAATATCTGTTTTTCCGATTCTTGTTATGCTTGGCATCTTGCTTGTAGCTCCGGGATTGGATGCAGGAACTCTTCTCTTCCCGGGTATTGTAGCATCTGTTGTTGGTGCTTTTGCAATGTGGAAGCTTAAGTGGGTTAAGTAAAAAGTAGCCGTTGATAATTGTAACCCGATTTAATCAGCGGTTACCGTAAAGAATGTATTCAACAGTCCGTTGACACAAGTGGTTGACGGACTGTTTTTTGTGATTTTACACAGAAAAAAGTTCCTAATTTTTACCTATAAGACATTGATTTTATAAGTGTTAAGTGTTACAATAAATTGATTATAATAAAATGGATTGGAGTGGGTTGTTTTGGCTTTAGTACCAATGAAAAAGCTCCTCGAAAATGCCAAGAAAAACAATATAGCAGTTGGCGCTTTTAGTGTTGGCAATATGGAGATGGTTATGGGTGCAGTTGCTGCTGCAGAAGAACTTAATACTCCTATAATATTGCAGATTGCAGAGTGTCGTCTGAAAAATTCGCCCCTTGAACTTATGGGGCCAATGATGATTTCAGCGGCAAAGAACTCGAAAGTTGAAGTGGCAGTCCACCTTGACCATGGTTTGAAAATTGAAACAGTGCAAAAGGCATTGGAAATGGGCTTCACTTCCGTTATGTTTGATGGCTCAACCTTACCGTTGGAAGAAAACATCAAGACGGTAAAACAGGTTCGGGAAATGGCTGACAAATACGGTGCAACAGTAGAAGCTGAACTTGGTGTAGTTGGTGGTAACGAGGGTGATGGTGCTGCTCACGAAATTCTTTGCACTAATCCGGACGATGCAAAACTCTTCTGTGACGAAACAGGAGTTGACGCATTGGCAGTTGCAATTGGGAATGCTCATGGCAATTATCCGGTGCTTCCTAATCTTCGTTTTGATGTCCTTGACGATATTAACAAAATGGTTGAAACACCATTAGTCCTCCACGGTGGCACAGGAATTACAGATGAAATGTTCCAGCAAGCAATTATGCTTGGTGTCCGTAAGGTGAATATTGCCACAGCAAGTTTTGATAATCTCGCAAGATATGCCCTTGAATATTGCAAAACAGTTGAAAAGGCAAACTATTTTGATTTAAGCAAACAGGAATCACTTGGCGTTTACGAAAATGTTAAAAGACATATAAAAGTTTTTAGTTTTATGGAGAGATAATTATGAAGTATATTGAATTTGATAACAGCAAAGAATTTGATTTAATCCTTTTAGGTAGAGTGGCAGTTGACTTAAACCCTGTTGACTATTATTGCCCACTTAACGAAAGTACAACATTTAAAAGATATTTGGGTGGCTCACCTGCAAATATTGCGGTTGGTCTCGCTCGTCTTGGTAAGAAATGTGGCTTCTTTGCAAGAGTTTCTGATGACCAACTTGGCACATTCGTAACTGATTATTTTGATAACGAGGGTATTGACACATCTCATATCAAGCGTTGCGAAAACGGTGAAAAAATCGGACTTACATTTACAGAAATCAAATCTGAAACAGAAAGTTCAATCGTTATGTATCGTAACGAAGCAGCAGACCTTAAATTAGATGTTGCTGACATTGACGAAGAATACATTAACAAAGCAAAAGCAATTCTCATTTCAGGTACTGCCCTCGCAGAGAGTCCGTCAAGAGAAGCAGCACTCAAAGCAGTTGCACTTGCAAAGAAAAACGGTGTGCCTGTAATTTTTGATATTGACTATCGCGCATACAACTGGAAAAACAGCGACGAAATCGCAATTTACTATTCTTCAGTTGCTCGTGAAGCAGATATTATTCTTGGTTCTCGTGAAGAATATGACCTTACAGAAAAATTTATCAAAGTGGGTATGACGGATAAAGAAACTGCAGCATATTGGCACTCACAGAATGCGAAAATTGTAATTATCAAGCACGGTAAAGAAGGCTCAACAGCATATACAAATGATGGCGAAAGTTATTCAATCAAGCCGTTCCCTGTAAAGCTTCTTAAATCATTCGGTGGTGGCGATGGATACGCATCTGCATTCCTTTATGGTATTTTCGAAGGTTGGGAAATCATTGATGCACTTGAATTCGGTTCAGCTTCCGCTGCTATGCTTGTAGCAAGTCACGCTTGCTCACAGGATATGCCAACAGTTGATGCAGTTAAGGAGTTCATCAAGAAAGAAAAAGAAGAATACGGCGAAATGATAGCTCGTGCTTGATTCTTTTTGGCATCTTTTCCGTAATACTTCGTTGCTTTCGGTTCGTGGTATACCCGATAAAACTTCGCCTCGGCAACAATGTCTTATGAAAAATCTGCTCAAAAATAACGTGATCTATTAGAAATTGTTTTAAACTAATTCGTAGGGGTCGGCGTCCTCGACGAACCAAGAATAATATCGGTGATTCAAATGTTGAAGAAAGTATTTAAAAATAAAATCTTCAAAAGAATAATAACTACGGTGCTTTGCATCTGTCTTGTGGGCGGAATTGCCGTTGTAGGTGTTAATGCCTATATGATTTCTTATGTCAGTGACTATATTTTAACTGAAGAAGACCTGACAAGTGAAAATTTTGACTGTATAATGGTTTTGGGTGCAGGCCTTTGGGATGGTGAGCCGTCACCAATGCTTCAAGAAAGACTTGATTTTGGTCTTAAAGCCTACGAAACAGGATGTTCAGAAAAACTGCTAATGAGTGGTGACCATGGCAGAGAAGAATATGACGAAGTCAATAAAATGAAAGATGTTGCAATAGAGAATGGTGTTCTAGCCGACAATGTCTTTATGGACCACGCAGGTTTTTCAACTTATGAATCAATGTATCGAGCAAGAGATATTTTTCAAGTTGAAAAAATGGTAATTGTCACTCAAAAATATCATTTATACCGTGCAGTTTATAATGCACGAAAACTTGGGATTAACGCGTATGGATTTGCTGCTGACAGATTGGAATATCCCATTTACAACGATGTGCGTGAGGCCTTGGCAAGAGTGAAAGATTTCTTTTATTGTATAGTAGAACCCGAGCCAACATATTTGGGTGAGGTAATACCAATAAGTGCAAGTGGCTCGCTAACTGACGATAAAGATAAAGTATAAACAGACAGGTGATTTTATGTACGAAAATCCAAAATTTGATGTAAACAACGAAAAAATCCTTTGTGAGATGAACGGCAAAAATGCTGATATGCTCATGAACATCAAAACAAAGGTGTTAAAAGCAGGGGAAGTATTTACAGTTTGTGACGAAAATAACGAAACTGCAATTCTTTTGCTTTCAGGTGATGTTGAGTATTCATTTAATGGCAAAACAGAAAAAGCAAAAAGAGAAAATCAGTTTATTGACAGACCATATTGTGTTCATTTCTCAAAGAACAATGAAGTTAAAGTTACTGCAAATGCAGACAGTAGAATTCTCATTCAGCAGACAGATAATGAAAATGATTTCGGTTGCGTTTGGTACAGTCCCGAAAATGTAATTTTACAGGAATTCGGTAAAGACCAATGGAATGGTACTGCACATCGTCAGGTGCTGACTCTCTTTGATTATGAAAATGCTCCATATTCAAATATGGTTTTAGGTGAGGTTATCCATAAACCGGGTTGCTGGTCAAGTTACCCACCGCATTATCATCCACAACCCGAGGTTTATTATTATGAATTCGATAAACCACAAGGTTTTGGTGTAGGCTTCAACGGTGATGACTGCTACAAAGTTGAAGACCAAGGTGTACTTTGCATCACACCAATGAAAACACATCAACAGGTTGCTGCCCCGGGGTATTCAATGTGCTATGTGTGGATGATTAGACATTTAGAAAATGACCCTTGGATTAAAACACGAATAGATGCTCCGGAGCATAAATGGCTCCTTGATGTATAAATAATTCAACTTGACATATTATGAGGTGATATTATGGCAAAAATGACAATGGCTCAGGCACTTGTTAAATTCCTTGACAATCAGTATGTGTCTTTTGACGGAGTTGAAACAAAATTCGTTGACGGAATCTTCACGGTTTTTGGACACGGTATTGTTTTAGGTATTGGCGAAGCACTTGACTCTGACAAGGGTGGACTCAAAGTTTATCAGGGCAAAAATGAGCAAGGTATGGCTCATGTTGCAACAGCCTTTGCAAAGATGAACAACAGAAGAAAAATCATCGCTTGTGCATCTTCCATAGGCCCGGGTGCTGCTAATATGATTACTGCAGCTGCAACTGCAACAGTTAACAATGTGCCACTTCTTTTGTTCCCTGCTGACACATTTTCAACTCGCCAGCCCGACCCGGTTCTTCAACAGTTTGAGCAGGAAAATTCACTTGCCACAACAACAAATGATGCTTATAAAGCAGTTACAAGATATTGGGATAGAATTGCTCGTCCTGAACAGTTAATGTCAGCAATGATAAATGCTATGCGTGTACTTACTGACACAGCAAACGCAGGTGCAGTTGCAATTTGTCTTTGTCAGGATGTTGAGGGCGAAAGTTATGATTACCCCGATTCATTCTTCGCAAAGAGAATACATAAGATTGTTCGTATGCCAGTAGCAACAGAAGAACTTGAAGATGTTGTCAATGTTGTTAAGAATGCTAAAAAGCCTCTTGTAATCTGTGGCGGTGGTGTTCGCTATTCAGAAGCAGGAGAAGCACTTGAAAAGTTCTGTGCAGAATTTAATATTCCTTTCGCAGAAACACAGAGTGGTAAAACTGCTTGCCTTTCATCAGATGCTTATAATCTTGGTGGACTTGGTGTTACAGGCAACTCTGCGGGTAATGTAATGGCAAAGGATGCAGATGTTGTTATCGGTATCGGTACTCGCTTTTCAGACTTTACAACTGCTTCAAAGTCACTTTTCAAAGATGATGTTAAGATGGTAACAATCAATACTTCCCGTTTTGATGCATATAAACTCGATGCTGTTAAAATGGTTGCAGACGCTAAACTCGGTATCATAGCCCTTGGTGATGAACTTCGCAAAGCAGGATACAAATCAGCATACACAACAGAAATTAAGGATGCTAAAGACGGTTGGGACAAGGAAATGGAATTCCTTGCAAACTATAAATATGACGAGAATTTCAAACCTCTTATTGAAGCTCGTGAAGAAAAGACAATCCCTGAATTTGTTGAGAAAATCGGTGGTGTGATTACTCAGACAGCAGCACTTGCTATGATTAGAAAGCTCATTCCTGCAGATGCTCTTTGCACAGGTGCGGCAGGTTCGCTTCCCGGTTGTTTACAGAGAATGTGGACTTCCGACAGCCGTTATTCATACAATATGGAATATGGTTATTCTTGTATGGGTTACGAAATTGCTGGTGCATTAGGTAGTAAGATGGCTCATCCTGAATGTGAATCCTATGCAATGTGTGGTGACGGTAGTTATTTGATGCTTCACTCTGAACTTGTTACGTCAATTCAGGAAAAACAGAAGATTAATGTTCTTCTTTTCGATAACAGCGGTTTTGGTTGTATCAACAATCTTCAGATGTCAAACGGTATCGGTAACCTTGCAACAGAATTCCGTTACAGAGATGACAACGGTGACCTTTTAGGTGACCTTATTCCAATTGACTTTGCTATGGCTGCTGCGGCTTATGGTTGCAAGACATACACAGCAAAAACAATGGAAGAATTAGAGTTCGCTCTTATCGACTCACAGAAACAGACAGTTTCAACACTCATTGACATTAAAGTTCTTCCAAAATCAATGACTGATGGCTATGGTGCTTGGTGGCATACAGGTGTTCCATCTGTTTCAAAGAATGAAAAAGTAAACAATGCCTTCGCAGAGAAGGAAGAAAATAAAAACAAGGCAAGGAGATATTGATATGCTTGATAAAAACAAAGTAAAACTTGGTATTGCACCAATCGCTTGGACAAATGACGATATGCCTGATTTAGGTGCAGAAAACACGTTTGAGCAGTGCATTTCTGAAATGGCACTTGCAGGTTTCACAGGTTGTGAAGTGGGTAACAAGTACCCAAGAGATACAAAAGTTCTTAAAAAGGCTCTCGAACTTCGTGGTATGCAGATTTGCAATGCGTGGTTCTCAAGTTTCCTCATTACAAAACCTTACGAAGAAGTTGAAAAGGACTTTATCGAGCACATCACATTTCTTAAAGAAATGGGTGCAAGGGTTGTTGGTATCTCAGAGCAAGGTCACTCAATTCAAGGTACAGACCTTTCAATTTTTGATGACAAATATGTTATGAATGACGAAGAATGGGATATGCTTTGCACTGGTATTAACAAACTTGGTAAAGTTGCAAAAGATATGGGTATCGCACTTTGCTTCCACCATCACATGGGTACGGTTGTTCAGACTGCTGCTGAAATTGACAGAATGATGGAAAACACAGACCCAGAGCTTTTTGGTCTTCTTTTCGACACAGGTCACCTTGCTTATTGTGGTGAAGATTATATGGCAGTTCTTAAAAAGTACGCAAAGAGAATTCGTCACGTACACCTCAAGGATATTCGTCCCGATGTAGTTGCAAAGGTTAAGGCAGAAAAAATGAGTTTCTTGCAGGGTGTTCGTGCAGGTGCATTCACAGTTCCCGGTGACGGTGTAATCGACTTCAAACCAGTTTTCGATGTTCTTGAAGAAACAGGTTACGAAGGCTATGTTCTTGTTGAGGCAGAACAGGACCCGGCAATTGCAAATCCATTTGAGTACGCAGTAAAAGCTCGTAAATACATCGCAGAGGTATCTGGCCTTTAATTTGTGCTAATTTTCCGTGATACTGCGTTACACTCGCTCGGAGTATCTTCATACACCGTCGTTCGTGTGCCTTGTCTAACGAAAAATTATCTACAAATTTTCTGAAGATGTTTTGTAGGGGCGATTCACGAATCGCCCGTCAAAAATGTAAATAATCCTTAAAGGAGAAAATAAAATGGCAGTAGAAAAATTACAATATTTCGTGAATGGTCAGTTCAAAGACTCAAAAACAGATGTTTGGTATGACCTTCACAATCCAAGCACAGGTGAAGTTGTAGGACAAGCACCTTGCTGTACAAATGATGAAGTTCTTGAAGCAATCGAGGCTGCAAAGAAAGCATATCCGGGTTGGAGAGCAACTCCTGCAATCAAGAGAGCACAGATTCTTTACAAAATCCGTGAACTTATTATCCGTGATATGGAAGAACTCACAATGTGTGTTGCTTGTGAAAACGGTAAAGTTTGGGGTGAAGCAGAAGGCGATGTTCTCAAAGCAAAAGAAGGCACAGAACTTGCAACTCAGGTTCCTTCTCTTATGATGGGCGAAAGCCTTATGGATGCTTCAAGTGGTTACGACACAGTTAAATACCGTGAGCCACTCGGTGTTTTCGCAGGTATCGTTCCTGTTAACTTCCCTGCAATGATTCCATTCGGTTGGATGGCTCCGACTTGTATTGCAACAGGTAATACAATGGTTCTCAAGGCAGCATCTCTTACACCAAAAACAGCAATGAAATTTGCTGCAATTTATAAAGAAGCAGGTGTTCCTGACGGTGTTATCAATGTTATCACTTGCTCAAGAAACGAAGTAAATACAATTCTTGACCATCCAGATGTTAAGGGTATCACATTCGTTGGCTCAACTCCTGTTGGCCTTAAAGTTTATTCTCGTGCAGCTGCAGCGGGTAAACGTTGTCAGGCTCTTACTCAGGCTAAGAACCATGCTCTTGTTATGTCAGACTGTGCACTCGAGAGAACAGTTGCAGGTGTTATTAACTCTGCTTATGGTTGTGCAGGTCAGCGTTGTATGGCTCTTACTTGCTGTGTTGTTGAAGAAGCAATCGCAGACAAGTTTGTTGCAGAACTTGTAAAACAAGCAAAGAATATTAAAGTTGGTCCATCTTGGGAAAAGACATCAAAACTCGGACCTATTACATATAAAAAACACTATGAAGAAGTTCTCGCTGACATTCAGAAGGGTATTGACGAGGGTGCAGAACTTGTTCTTGACGGCCGTGATGTTAAAGTTGAAGGTTACGAAAACGGCTACTTCATTGGACCTACAATCTTTGATAAGGTTACAGCTGATATGACAATCGGTGACGAAGAAGTATTTGGACCAGTTCTTTGCATTAAGCGTTGTAAGGACTTCCACGAGGGTCTTAAGATTATGAACGACAACCCTTATGCAAACGGTTCTGTTATTTACACACAGAGTGGTTATTGGGCTCGTCAGTTTGCTCGTTACACAGACGGTGGTCAGGTTGGTATCAATGTTGGTATTCCTGTACCAGTTGGTTTCTTCCCATTCTCAGGACACAAGCAGTCATTCTTCGGTGATTTACATTGCTTGGGCAAGGATGCTTATCGTTTCTACACAGAATCAAAGGCAGTTACACAGCACTGGTTTGATGAGGAAGAGAAGACTAACACAAATGTTAGTACTTGGGACGGCACAATCTAATTATCTACAAATCTTGTAGGGTTATGCCACATTGTCTTGCATGAAAAATCCTGCAAATTGTTATAAGGCTTATTGTAGGGGTGATTCACGAATCGCCCGTAAACTATAAAAATAAGGAGAAATTATTATGCTCAAAATAGGTATTATCGGTGCTGGCCGTATTGGTAAAGTTCACCTTGAATCAATCTCATATCATGTAAAGGGTGCAGAGGTTGTTGCTATTGCAGACCCATTTATGAACGATGAAACAAAAGCTTTCTGCGAAGGCTTTGGAGTCCAGAAAATCTACACAGATTACACGAAAATCATTGAAGATAAGGATATTGATGCAGTTCTTGTATGCTCATCAACTGACACACATGCTCCAATTTCTATTGAAGCAATCAATGCAGGTAAACATGTTTTCTGCGAAAAACCACTTGCAAACACAGTTGACAAGATTCTTGAAATCGCAGATGCCCTCAAAGCTCATCCTGAATGTAAATTCCAGGTAGGCTTCAACCGTCGTTTTGACCACAACTTTGCAGCAGTTCGTAAAGCTTATGACGAAGGTAAAATCGGTGAAGCGCAGATTCTTAAAATCACATCCCGTGACCCACAGGCACCACCTGTTGGCTACTGTGCAGCAAGTATTTTCCTTGATATGACAATTCACGATTTTGATATGGCTTGCTTCCTTACAAACAGTGATGTTGAAGAACTCTATGTTTATGCAGATGCTCTTATCAACCCGGGCATTCGTGAATATGGCGATTTCGATACAGCAATTATCTCAATGAAGATGGCTAACGGTGCACTTGCGGTTATCGACAATTCTCGTCAGGCTATGTATGGTTATGACCAGAGAGCAGAGCTCTTTGGTTCAAAGGGTATGGTTGCAACTGCTAACGATACACTTTCAACTGCAGTTGTTTCAGATGCAAACGGTGTAACTGGCGAAAAACCACTCTATTTCTTCCTTGAAAGATATATGGGTTCATTCTCAGAAGAAGTCAGACAGTTTGTTGACTGTTGTGTAAACAACAAGGAAACTCCTGTTGGTATCCACGCAGGTTTACAGTCAGTTAAGATTGCTCTTGCTGCTGAAAAATCAGCAAACGAGGGCAGACCTGTTAAACTCGCAGAAATTAACTAATTCTAAAACATAATGGTAGGGCGGGGCTCTCGGCTCCCTTGAAAGGGGAGCTGTCTGCGAAGCAGACTGAGGGGTTTACGCCAAATCGTTGATTTAACAGCTCCCTCTTAGAGGGAGCTGTCACGCAACGCGTGACTGAGGGAGTAAACAGTTCAAACAACAAACTCCCTCCGTCATTTTCTTGCGAAAATGCCACCTCCCTCAACGAGGGAGGGGAGAGGAATGAAAATTATGTCCATTGAAAAAGGCAGAGAATATTTCCGTGGGTTCGGTATGGAAGACAGAGTTCAGGAATTTGATGTTTCAAGTGCAACAGTTGAACTTGCAGCACAAGCTCTTGGTGTTGAGGGTGCAAGAATTGCAAAAACTCTCTCGTTTATGGTGGGTGAACAACCAATTCTTATCCTTATGGCAGGGGATGTAAAGGTGGATAATTCAAAATATAAGGGATTTTTCCACACAAAAGCAAAAATGATGTCACCTGAACAGCTTGAAGAATATGTAGGACACCAAATCGGCGGTGTTTGTCCATTTGGTATCAAAGACGGTGTTGAGGTTTACCTCGATACCTCAATGAAACGATTCCAAACAGTTTTTCCAGCAGTTGGTGGCTCAAATAGTGCTATTGAACTCACAATCGAGGAATTGGAAAAATACTCAAACTACAAAGAATGGGTAGAAGTTTCAAAACCAATTGAATAAGTGCAAAATTTAAGGACGATTCATCACGAACCGTCCTTTTTGTTTGTTTTATTTATAATTGTCATTGCCATGATTACAGCAATCAATTCAATTGCAATATCCCACCAATCAAAAGTGCCTGACAATATGTTTGCATATTGCAGAATCTCTAATATGTGTCCTAAAACGACAGATAGTAAACAAGAAAGCAGTAATCTTTTTTTGAAAGGCGATAGCACAAAGTATAATGCAAAGACTAATGCATAAGACCACAAAAAGTCACAGAACCAATTTACGATAAATACTCCAACTATAGTTTTTGGGTTGTAATGAAAGTCAAACTCTAAAAATGTGTTTATATATGTGCCACTTTTCATAAAAATGTATATTGCCAGACCTAAACACAACGGGACAAGGGTGTTGAAAATGATAAATAGTTGATTTTTGTTTTTATTACACATAAACAAAACATCCTATGAAAAAGGAGCCCATTTCTGAACTCCTATAATCTAATTATTTAAAAACAAAAACTGCTTTTTGATTATCCCAATAATCTGTTTCATACTCGATTTCAATTTTTTCTGCATCAGTGGGAACTTCAAAATAGACTCTGCCCGATGTGGTTCTGCCTGCAGAAAGTGTTGCAGAAATACCATCATCCTCGTAGTGAGATTCCATAGCAACATCGTCTGCGTAGCAATTGAATTCAAAGTAAGAAATATATGCGTCAGAGTCACCGACATTTTTCGCACTTAAATCAATATATATGTATTTGAACCCACTTTTTGGAGCAGAATATTGAGAATATCCTTTGTGTTCCCCACACTCGTTATATGTGATTTCCAGGTTTGATGTTTTAAGAACATCACCCACATTTACAGTAACATTCCCGTTTGTGTTAGCGTTGTTATCCTCGCTTGTTCCTTCACCTTGTGAAACAGTAGTTGAGTCATCGTCGCTACTACCGATAGCAAATGCAGCAAAACTGAAGATAACGGTTATTGCTAAAAATACTGCTAAAAATTTTTTCATAATATCAATCTCCTTTTTTGTACGCAGAGCGTAATATGTTTTGTAAAGCTATAATACTGCATTTTGCGGTAAATGTCAATACTGCATTTTGTTGTAGCATATACTATACATTGGTGATAGTTATGTATAGAAGAATACGTGATTTGCGTGAGGATAGTGACCTAACACAGAAGCAAATGGCAGAAATATTGAATTGTTCACAACAAGTTTACAGCAATTATGAATTAGGACAGAGGGATATTCCAACAGCGATTTTAATCGCCCTTGCTAAATACCACAAAACAACAACAGACTATATTTTGGGTTTAACCGATAAGAAATAACTTCTCAAGTTTATGCTTGGGAGGTTATTTTGGTTGTTACACAAATTTAAAAGTGTTTGAAAATTACGCCTTCTGTGTAATATCTATATTACCAAAAAATCACTAACATATTTGTATAATTCTCTCATTTACTTAAACCTTTAAAAAGTTTATAATTATAATGTATAATTTTATTTGAATTTCGGGAGTGAAAAAATTGTACGGACTTATAGAGCATACGGATGAAATAAACCGACTTTTGGCACGATATGGTGTTAAATTCGGAATTTACAAAAACAATGTTTTCAATGAGCGACTTTTCCCATTTGATGCAGTACCTCGCATTATTTCAAAGGATGAGTTTGACTATCTTGAAAGGGGACTTAAACAGAGGGTTAAGGCACTCAATATTTTCCTGAAAGATATCTACACAAAAAAACAGATTATAAAGGATAAGATTATTCCCGAAGAATTTGTATATGGTGCGTCAGGATATATGATGGAATGTGAGGGTGCAGTTCCACCAAAGGATGTTTTTGCTCACATTTCGGGTATCGATCTTGTTCAAGGTAACGATATGCGATGGTATGTCCTTGAAGACAATCTTCGTGTGCCTTCAGGTGCGTCATATCCTATGATAGCCCGTGAGTTGTGTCGTCGAGCAAGTCCTGACACTTTCCGTGCAAACACAGTTGTTGATAATCGTAATTATGGTGATTTGCTCCGTAATGCTCTTGATTATGTCAACACAGGCGGAATAAATGTTGTGTTAACTCCGGGACGATTTAACTCTGCATTCTTTGAGCACTCATACTTAGCAGAAAAAACAGGAGCAGTTTTTGCAATGCCACAGGATTTATTTGTTGAGGGTAATGTGGTTTATTACAGCGAATATTCAGGTAAGCGTCAGCGTGTGGGTGCAGTTTATCGTAGAATCAATGACGACTTTATGGACCCGCTTACATTCCGTGCAGATTCACTTTTAGGTGTGCCTCATATTATGGATGCTTACAGAGCAGGTAATGTGGCACTCGTAAATGCACCGGGTAACTCCGTTGCAGACGACAAGGGTATTTATTACTATGTACCTGCTATGATTAAATATTATTTAGGTGAAGAGCCTATTCTTTCAAATGCACCAACATATCTTCCATTCTACGAAGAAGATATGAAATATGTCCTTGAAAATATTCAAAAACTTGTTATCAAGGATGTTGCTGAATCAGGTGGCTATGGTGTTGTTTTCGGTAGTGAATTATCCCTTGAAAGGGTGTATGAGCTCAAGAAAATGATTCAGAAAGAGCCTCGAAGATTCATAGCACAAGAGGTTATTCATTTTAACGATTTAAAAGTTGTTGAAAATGGTGCTTGGACAGAAAGGAAAGCAGATTTACGCGCGTTTGTATTAACAGGAGAAGAGCCTGTTGTATGGAAGAGTGGTTTAACTCGTTTTTCAAAGGATGCAAATTCATTCGTAGTAAATTCTTCACAGGGAGGAGGCTTTAAGGACACATGGGTGTTATCTCGATAAAATCAAGTGACAATCTTTTTTGGCTGGGACGATATGTTGAGAGAGTTTTCACAACTCTTAAAGCTTTTACAGAATGTTACGACATTATGATTGATATAAATGATGAAGAATATATAAATTTCTGTCGCAGACTTGGAATAGCAAATAATTATTCCTGCCGTCAGGAGTTTATAAGTTCATTTTTGTTTGATTCAAATGACCCTGCGTCAATTTATTCAAGTCTTCTTCACGCTTACGATAATGCAGTTGAAATGAGAAATGTAATTTCTTCGGATACTCTTTCTTATCTTCAACTTGCAGTTGATATTATGGAAAAAAGCAGTAGCAGTAATGCTCCACTTTTAAAAGTTCAAGAGGTAACTGATTGGATTTTTGCATTCTGGGGTAGTGCCGATGATAACATTGAGGCAGAGGTTTCAAGAAATATTTTAAAATTCGGCAGAAGCATTGAGCGCCTTGATTTGTATACAAGACTTGATTATCCTATTGAACTTTTAAGAAAAGAGTTTTCAATAATGCTTAATCGTCTTTATAAGGTGGGAATTGATTTTAATGCTCATTCAATTGAAAGACTCACTCGTATGATTTTGGAAGAGGACGATTACCAGCCTTATAAAATTTCAATTCAGAATGAATTGTATCAACTTTTTGTGACAGGAGTTATGTAATATGGCAGTTTTGGATTTTACTTATAATATGTCAATTAAATTCTCTCTGCCTGTTGTAAAGCATTGTTACACTCTTCGTTGCATACCTCTTGAGTGTGAAAGTCAGCATATTGAGGATATAAAGGTAACTGTTTTCCCTGAAAATGAACTCACATATTCTAATGATGGTTTTGGAAATATTCTTGTGACAGACAGAATTGTTACAATGCATAACGAGTTTACTGTTGATGTAAGTGGCACAGTAACAACAGGACAGCATATAACTCCCGAAAATGACCTTAACCCGGTTTATAAATATCCGACACATTATACGAAATGTGGTGCAGAGTTAGACAGAATGTTTGACAGAATTCAGATTGGAATTTCTGACGACGCAGTTGATACAGCATTAAAATTCACAAGAGCAATCAGGGCTAACATCGTGTATAAATCAGGCTCAACAAGTGTAATTACAACGGCAGAAGAAGCACTGCTTAATGGTGCAGGTGTTTGCCAAGATTATTCTCATATTTTGTTGGCACTTCTTCGTAAAGCCGGTATTCCTTGCCGTTATGTAGTTGGTATGATGGTGGGTGAGGGCGAAACTCATGCTTGGGTTGAGGTTTATCAAAATGGTAATTGGCATGGTGTTGACCCTACAAACAATCGTCTTGCCGACGAAAATTACATTATCATCAGTCGTGGTCGTGATTTTGCCGATTGCGGTATAAATCGCGGACTTTTAACCGGTGGCGGAACGCAGACACAGACAGTCAGTCTTAAAGTAACAAAAAGGTGATTTTATACTATGGATATCGGTTTATCCTCTGCCTGTTTTTATCCCCTTGAAACGGAAATTTCCGTAATCAGGGCAGGCGAAACAGGTGCAAAAACAATTGAAATATTTATGAATGCAGATTCTGAATTTCAGCCTGCATTTGTAAAGAATATGGCAGAAATCTGTAAATCCTACGGGATGAGGGTTGCCTCTGTGCATACAATGGGTTCTTTTACGGAATCGTATCATCTTTTTAGTTCGTATAAGAGAAGATTTTATGAGGCAAAGGAAACATCTTTTAAGCGTCATTTTGATGTGATGCACACACTGGGTGCAGAGATTCTTGTAATGCACGGTATCAAAAAGCCCGGAAGTATAGAAGATGAAGAATACTTTGACAGATTCGGTGAATTAACTCTTATGGGTAAAGCGGAGGGATTAAAAATCTGTCAAGAAAATGTTGTTCATTATCGAAGTGAAAGTCCTGATTTACTTCTTCGTATGGGTGAATATATCGGTGATGATTTCAATATGGTTTTTGATATAAAACAGTCGGTAAGAACGGGAGTTAATCCCTTTGAGTTTGCAGAAAAATTGCATAAGTATATTCGCCATATTCATATAAGTGACCATAATAATGAAAAGGATTGCTTTGTGCCTTGTAAAAATGGAAATTTTGATTTTAAAAAATTTTTTTGTATGATGAAAGAACTTGGGTATAAGGGCGATTTTATTATTGAGTTGTATGAAAACGGCTATGAAAACGATATGGAACTGGCATTTGCCATAAAAGAACTTAAAAAATTACTATAATCTCTTTACATTGTGGTTTAAAGTGTGATACAATACTATATATAGTAAAATATAGGAAGTGTTATTATGAAATGTCCTTTTTGTGGGTTTGAAGAAAGCAAAGTAATTGATTCCCGTCCGACTGATGAGGGCGAAAAGATTCGTCGCAGACGAGAATGTATTAAATGTACTAAAAGATTTACTACTTATGAAATAATTGAAACAGTGCCTATTGTTGTTGTTAAAAAGGACAAAACAAGAGAGGTGTTCGACCGTAGCAAACTCATTAAGGGTATGCTTACTGCTTGTGAAAAGCGTCCTGTTTCAATGGATACTATTGAAAAGGCTGTAAGTGAAATTGAAACAACACTTCAAAACTCTCTTGACCGTGAGGTTACAAGTGTACATATTGGTGAACTTGTAATGGATAAGCTAAAAGAGATTGACCAGGTTGCATATGTTCGTTTTGCTTCAGTTTATAAGCAGTTTAAGGATGTAAACGCATTTATGGAAGAGCTTTCCAATTTCCTTGATAAGAAATAAGAATTAATGGAGTGTTGTTATGAAAAAATCAGTATATAAAGTGCTGTCTTTTATAACAGCACTTTGTGTTTTATTAAGCATAATTCCTGTTGTTGCGGTTGCAGCTCCTGCTTCTGAAATAATACAAGGCGAATGTATAGATATTATTGATATTTATCCAGAAGCAGATTTGCCATACGCCGAGAATAATAATATGTTTAATTTTTATTCTGACTCAACAAATGCAGATGTCCCATATCTTTTTTATAATCAATTAACAGACAGACAAAAGAGTATGTACGATTGCATAAAGACCGCAGGTGTTACTGATAAAGTAACACTTAGGTTTAACGATTATTATCATGGCACAGGCACAACCCAGAATAATGCTGCATATGCACCACAATCGGAAATAAATTATGATGTAAAAATGGCTATTACAGCTGTTGTAGAAGACAATCCTATGATTTTCTGGCCCAAGGGATTTAATTATAACTATTCTTATTATTCATCATATGATAACGCCACAGAAGTTTATACGGCAGAGATACGGGCAATAAATCTTACAATATATTTTGATACAAATTCGTATGCTGATATAAATGATGTAAAAGAACAGTATGATTTACTTGCTAATGCAGTGGCAAACTTTACGGTCAATGGTTTTAACCGATACGAAAAAGTTAAGTCAATTCATGATAGCCTTTGTGATATGATTACATACCCTGAAAATCAAGGTACATCATCTTCGCCAAACTATGGACCAATGGCACATCACCCAACGGGAGCATTGCTTTACGGAGCATCTGTTTGTGAGGGGTATGCAGAGGCATTTAAGCTTATATGTGACCGAGAAGGTATTCCTTGTATTACGGTTTTGGGATATGGTAATGGTGGTGCGCATAAATGGAACTATGTTAGGATGGACGATGGCTTCTGGTATATGCTGGATGCTACATGGGACGACCAGATAACATATGTTAATTATGGTTATTATCTTATAGGAACTAATTTTGATGGTGGAGAGCATGTGAATAACGGTGCTATGTTCAGTGGAGTTACTGCATTACAGTATCCGACACTTGTTGCAGATACATATAGCTTTACAGTGCCTATGAATGATACCCCTGATATGGCATTTAACAGTATAAAAAATGTACTTTATGTGGGCAAGGAACTTACAAGCATCAGCACGGTGCTTAGTTATGTCGGCGTGCCTAGTGGGACAACTTTTACATATTCCGGGTCCGGTATAACTGGTAGAGTGTTGACATTTACAAAAGATGAAACTGCTGTTTCAAAGAGTTATACAGTAGCGATGCGTGGTGATATAAACGCGTCAAATACGGTAAATGCAACAGACTATACAGTTATGAAAAAGGTTTGTACCACAACTCAGAAGGTTGATGAGGGTACGGCTAAATTCTATGCTGGGGATATGAATCAGGACGGCGCTATTGACGGTTTCGATGCTATTGCTCATCAGTTATATACCAATGGTACAGTGGTTTTTGACTAAAACAAAAGAGGGGCTTGTGCAAAATGTTAAAAATGCACAGGTCCTTTTTGTATGGTTTTGCAAGTAGATTTTATTTACAAAGTGTATAATTACTGTTATAATTTATGTATAAATTCTGAAAAGGGGTATCTTTATGAAAAAAATGAAAAAAGTCCTCGCAGTAGTATTGGCTGTAGTTCTTACTCTGTCATGTGTATCCATTTTAGGATGGTCCGCAGAAAAAGAGTATGTTCCTACAATCATCATTCCAGGACTTTTCCAGAGTGAAACTTATGCTTATGAAAACGGTGAGATTGCTTGTGATGCTAACGGCGAACCTCTTCCGGCACCGTTCTATGTATCAATCGGAGAAAAGGAAATTGAACAGATAGTTACAAAGGCTCTTCTTCCTATTGTAAGAATGTTTATTTCACAGGAGGATAAAGACCAATTAGCAGCAAAAGAGGTTTCAAAGATTCTTGCTGATATTCTTATGGGCAGACAGGCTTCAGATGCTAACGGCGAATTCATTGATGATGTTCGTCCTGCAGTTTATCAGGGTAGCGTTGCTACTATCGAGGATTATCAGTTAGAGGGTGTTCTTGCTGACTTCCCTGTTCAGGAATATTTTGACATTGCCGGTATGGAAAATCTTTACGTGTTCAACTATGTTTCAACAGGTAATATGATTCAGACTGCAAAGGACCTTTACGACTACATTCAGTTTGTTAAGAAGGATACAGGTTCAAAGAAAGTAAATCTTATTCCTGTAAGCCAGGGCGGTTCAATTGCAAATGCCCTTATGAAGTATTATGACGAACAGGGCATCTCACTTTCAAGAGATATTAACAGAATAATTTTCACCGTTCCTGCTTTGGACGGCGCAGCGCTTCTTGGCGACTGTTACAGATATGGCTTCAATAAGGACAGCAAGGCTCTTTATACAACTGCTATGCCATCAGTTATCGGTTATGAAAACTATCTTGGCTATGTAATCAATATCGCTATGAGACTTATGCCAAAGACTGATGTTGATAATCTTCTTGATATTATCGCCGATACACTCATAAATGACTATTTGAGATATTCAACTCTTATGTGGGGTCTTGTTCCGTCAGGTGACTATCCTGCTTGTAGAGAAAAATATCTTTCAGAGCCGGGACTTGAGGAAATCCGCAGACAGGCAGACTGGTATTACGATGCACAGCTCAATTCTGAAAAGTACATCCTTGAAGCTATTGATGATGGTGTAGTGATATTTGATATCGTTGATACAAATGTTGAGCTTTATCAGCTTGCTGTTTCACATGATGAGCAGAACTGCGACGGTATTATCCACGTTGAGTCAACATCAATGGGTGCATACAGTGTGAACAGAAACACTCCACTTCCTGACGATTATGTTCCTGCAAGAAATAATTGTAGCGACCCTAAAAACCACGACCATACTGACCCTGAGGGAGTTTTGGATGTTTGCACAGGACTTCTTCCTGAACATACATTCTATTTCAGCGGACAGAACCACGCAACAACTGCATCAAACGACGTTATTATGACACTTATCATTCAACTTGTTACCGATGATAACTTCACAAGTGTTCATTCATATTCTGACAAATTCCCACAGTTCAATTATAGCCGTGAAACAAAAACTTTGAGAGAAGATGTTGATTATATGAGAAATTATGATACATCAACTCTTACTCCTGAAGATGCTGCAGAGCTTGAAGGTGCAATAGAACAAGTAGATGCGATGTTGGCAAATAAAGTTGTTGATGTTGATGAAGCTCAGGCAGCAAGTGACCGCTTCTATGCAATTAAGAATAAAATTGAAAGTGGCGACGCACTTATTACAGAAAAAGGTATAAACAGAGCATTGTACATTCTCACAAAAACGGTGTCGGATGTTCTTTACCTTGTATATGGAGATACAGCGTTCAGTGAGATGGGTGTTTTCTGGTTGGATAAAATCATGTAACTAAATACGAAGACAGGGGTTAAACCCCTGTCTTTTTTATAGGTGATAAAAGAAAATGAAAAAACTGATTAAAGACATTCTTTTATGGATGTTTTTTACTAATCATTGTCGCTATTGCAACCAAGTTATAGGTAAGGACGAAGTTCTTTGTGCTGAGTGCAAGAATAATTTACCTGTAATTAAGGAAGAAAAATGCAAATACTGTGGTGTTGAGAAAACTCGTTGCAATTGTAAGAAGCACAGAATGGAGTATGATGGTATATCAGCACCATTTTATTATGAAGAAGGTATCAAAGAATGTGTGCGTCTATTAAAATTTAAAGAAAAAGAATTCCTTGCAAAACATCTTTCTGAAGATATGACAGAAACAGTGAAAGAGGATTTTAAAGATATAGAATTTGACTTTATCTGTTTTGTGCCCTTCTCAAAAGTGAATAAAATTACGCGAAAATATAACCCAAGCGAATTGTTGGCAAAACATCTTTCAAAAGCATTAGAAATTCCAATAAACCCTGTGCTTGTCAAACTTTATGAAAATGAAAACCAGCGAAACCTTAATATTACCGCGAGAACAGGTAATGTTTTCGGTGTATACGATGTCAAAGAAGGTATTGATGTCAGGGATAAAACCATTTTGTTGGTGGATGATGTAAAAACAACGGGTGCAACTCTTAATAGTTGCGTTTCCATACTAAAAATTCGTGGAGCAAAAAGTGTTTACTGTACTACAGCAGCAATTTCAGCACCCAATAAAGAAGAAAAATAATCCCATAGTACATTTTGTACTATGGGATTATTTGATATACTCAAAAACTATTCATTTACAGGTTTTACAAGAAAATCATAAACTTCCTTGCCTAAAGGAATTGAAGTGCATACTTCAATGATGAAATGCTTAAGACCTGCAAGGATATTTCCAAAATCAAAAGTTGTTTTAACATTTGATTCAGGAGCATCCTCGTAATCAAGAGTGAAAGCCTGTGTATAAAGCACACCACCGTGTCCAAACGCTTCTGCTCTCACATAAGAGCCAATTTCGTCGGCATAGTCGTCAAGGTCAATTGAGTTGCCAACTGCAATAACCTTACCATCAGCAATCCAATGAACGGTGAGTGCGTTATCTACATTAAGTGTGATAGTGTCGTTTTTGTCATCAACAATAACATTTGTTACTTTTGGTGCAGGAATTGAATCGTCACGGATTTCCTGCTCAAATTCTGTGCCCCAATCTATTCCTGTTTCAAGAGAAAATTGAGCCAATTCCTCCGAATTCTTTATATACCTGCTGACTGCAAAGAAGGCACCGTTTTCGAGGCAAGTGCGGACATTGTCTGCATTGTTTTCAGGCATACATAAATCTGTCCACGCACAACCAACCTTGTCAAGCTGATGTGCATCAGTAGTAGCAATAGCAAAAACATTTCTGCCTGTTGGAACAACTTTTTGGAGAAGAATGTCCCAGAGTTTTCTGTCATATTTTGTTCTTCCGTCTTTTTTTGAGTTAATGTCAATGCCTATGCAAGATTCATAATTTATGAGAAGGTTCGCGAATTTGTTGATAACATAACTGTACCATTCATCATCTTCGTTATAGGCATCTGCCTGGCAGGATTCTTCCTTTGCTTTTGTGTATTCACCGGGGTGGTTAATAACACTGAGTCCGCCTGTTTCGTCAACATTTCTTATAACCTCGTCATAGTTGCTTGTGCCACCCACAAGTCCGTCACCGTATTCAGTGTACCAGCTGTTCACATGTGCGTTGTTAAGTGAGGTAGGATTTTGTTCAATGCCCAAGGGAACTTCAATCATACCTCTGCCATTTCTGCCAACACCTGTTGTAATTTCATTGTATCGTTGCTCGGTCAATGGTGTAATTTGACGAAGTTTTCCATCAGCAATACTCAAAGCGATTTTGAAATAGTTTCTACTGCTGACTGTTGTCCAACCCTTGCTTGTAATACCATGGTCAGTAAGAGCAAGGACATCATATCCTTGTGCGTAATGCTCCTCAATCATAACATCCATATCCTCATCACCGTCAGATGCGGTTGTGTGACAATGAAGGTCCGCCTTGTATTGGTCCCAGTTTTCAAAGTCAACTGTTTCATAAGGATTACATATTGTGTAGTCAACATCCTCTGTTGCAAATGCCACTATGCTACAACTGAATGTCATAACAACAGCCAGAGTAAGGGCGATAAGTTTTTTAACCTTTTTCATAATTATTCCTCATTTCCAGTATTATACATAAATTTTAAACCTAAAAGTAAAGTGTGTCAATAATTTATATGAAACACATAAAAAAGAGTTTACACAATCGCGTAAACTCTGTATAGATTTTACCTTTTTAAAAACCTTTCTGCCTCGGTTAAAATTATAAAGGTAATTTAGCAATAAAAAATAAACGGTCTTATCCCTAATTAAACTCTTGCGGATGGGGGAATTTTGTGATATATTTATCACATAGTATTATTTAAGGAGATGTTAAAATGGCTAAGAGCATACAAGACGTTCTTAATCTCATCAAAGAAAACGATATTAAAATGGTCGACTTTAAAATGGTTGACATCAATGGTCAATACCGTCATGTTACTATTCCTGCTGAAAACTTTTCAGAGGATACAATGAAGAGTGGTATTGGTTTTGATGCTTCTAACTATGGTTATGCTGTGGTTGAAAAGAGTGATATGGTGTTCATTCCTGACCCTGACACAGCAATCATCGACCCATTCTGCACAATTCCTACACTTTCAATGACAGGTAATGCAATGATTATTGCCAATCCTGAAAATCGTCCGCTTGCACAGTATCCTCGCAACATCATTAAAGCAGCTGTTGAGTATATGAAAAACACAGGCGTTGCTGACGAAATGAAGATTCTGCCTGAATTTGAATTCTACCTTTTTGACGATGTTACATGGAGTGTTGAAGGCAGATATATTGGTGCTACTGTTGATGCAAAGCAGTCATACTGGAATTCAGATGTTGAAGGTAAGGGAGTTGTTGTTCCTAAACAAAAGAATTACCATATTGCAAAGCCATTTGATATCTCATATGAATGCCGTAGTGAAATGTGTATGCTTATGAAGGATGCAGGTATTGAGATTAACTACCACCATCCGGAAGTTGCTGCATCAGGTCAGTTTGAAATTGAACCACAGCTTGGCGAAGTTGTACATATGGCTGATGCTACAATGTGGATTAAATACATCATCCACAACACAGCTCTTAAATACGGCAAGACTGCAACATTTATGCCAAAGCCAATTTACGGTGAAGCAGGTAGCGGTATGCATGTGCATATGCTCCTTTTCAAAGATGGTCAACCTGTTTTCTCTGACGATAACGGTTATGCTTGTCTTAGCGAAACAGCTCACTATTTTATGGGCGGTCTTCTCAAACACATTGGTGCTCTTTGTGCTATCACAAACCCAAGCACAAACTCATTCAAACGCCTTATCCCAGGTTTTGAAGCTCCTGTAACAGTTGGTTATGCAACATCAAACAGAAGTGCGGTTATCCGTATTCCTGCTTATGCTAAGAGTCCTGATAAACGCAGATTTGAGCTTCGTAACCCTGATGCTACTTGTAACCCATATTTCTGCTATGCAGCAATTCTTATGGCAGGTCTTGATGGTGTTAAGAACAAGATTGACCCACACGCAAATGGTTGGGGTCCATACGATGTAAACCTCTATCACCTCAGCGATGAGGAAAAAGCAAAACTTCAGCATCTTCCTGCATCTCTTGAGGAGGCTCTTGACGCTCTTGAGGCCGATTACGGTTTCCTTACAGAAGGTGGCGTATTCCCAGAAGAACTTATCAAGAACTTCATTAAGGCAAAACGCGAAGACTGCCGTCAGCTTTCTGCTATTCCACATCCTGCAGAATTTGATAAGTATTACAATCTTTAATTAACAACAAAAGCCGTTGAGAAACATCAACGGCTTATTCTTTACAAGGCAAAACCTCCGATTTTCGGAGGTTTTATATTTTAGTTAGTATGATATTTTCTCGCAATCTTCATTGTTGTTGTCTTTGGGAATTCCTCGTCACGAATGAGAATCTTTGTTACTCTCTTAAAGGCAGGCATTGTAGCATTTACCTTCTTGACATCTGCATCAAGATTATCTCTTGCATCAGGATAATCTTCTTCGTTAAGGAAGAATTCACCCATAATCTTATCGCCTTCCTGATACACAAGAACTTCCTTGATATAAGGAACATTATTCATAAGCTTTTCTTCGATTTCTTCAGGTGAAACATTTTTACCGTTTGAAAGAATAATAAGATTTTTCTTTCTACCAACCATAAAGAGGAAACCATCTTTGTCAATTCTACCAAAGTCACCTGTTTTGAACCAGTCACCATCAAAAGCAGCAGCAGTTGCTTCAGGGTCGTTATAGTAACCAACCATAACATTTGAACCCCTTACATAGATTTCGCCAACACCATCTTCGTCAGGGTCAACAATCTTGATTTCATTACATTCAAGGGGAGTACCAACACTACCGAATTTGAATTTTTTTGGATGATTGCAAGTAATAACAGGAGAACATTCTGTAAGACCATAACCATTGAAAACATCTATACCGATTTCGTAAAGTCCCTTTTCGTATTTAGGGTCAAGGTATGCACCGCCACAGATAATCATATCAAGATTTCCGCCAAGATTATCGTGAACCATCTTGAAGAGGTCACGACGCTTATCGATACCGAATTTCATAAGGAAATTACTGATTTTAATACCCTTTTTAAGTAATTCTTCCTTACCCATTTTACGAGCTGTTTTCCAGATTCTGTCGTAAACTGTTTCAACAACAAGTGGAACACCTGTGAAGTTATATGGCTGGAATTTCTTAATATCCTGCTGAATATGATTGATACCATCACAAAGGTAACCCCATTCAGAAACGATATATGTAGCATAAAGTCCGCTAACCCATGAGAGGGTATGGTGTAAAGGAAGGAAAGCAATTGCATGACGGCCTGTAAGCACACGCATTGATGCAGTACAGTCACTTGCGACATTTCTATGAGTAAGCATAACACCCTTGCTTTTACCTGTTGTACCTGATGTAAAAACGATTGCGGCTAAATCGTCAGGCTTGATTTCAACCTTATCGAATGTATCATCGCCGGCTTCAATCAGCTTTTCACCTATTTCGTAGTACTCATCAAAGTCATCTATGGAGAAATACTCTCTAATCTGAGTTTTTCCGTTTTCTTTGACCATATCAACAAATTTCTGGAACTTGCGTGAATATACCACTGCTTCACAGTCGCAACGAACAAGTTGGTCTTCAATATCTTCATAAGAAAGTTTAGCATCCATAGGAACGCAAACGTTACCACCAACGATAATTGCATAATATGCAAAAGCCCAGTAGATGCTGTTATCAGAAACTATGGCAATCTTTGCACCATCTTTAAGTCCTTTACTGTAAAAATATGTACTAAGAGTGCGGATAAGACGGAAAGTCTGGTTATAGTTTATTTCCTGCAATTGCTTATTTCGGTCAAGGAACATAAACTGTTTGTTGTCGCCACCCCTTGCAGTACCTTCAAAAATGATTTCTCGTATAGTCTGGTATTCAGGAATTTCGACTTTTACCTGGTTTTTATGTGCTTTTTTACTCATAATTACTTTTCTTCCTTTTTACATTATTCATCATATTATCTCTTAAAACTATTAACAAAATATTAACAAATTATTTACCAATTGTTAAATCATAGACTTTTTGTCGATTTTTGTCCACGTTTTCCAAAACCTAATCACAAAACTTTGTGTTGATATAAGTATCAAAATATGCTACAATTTTTGTATAAATCTTACTATGAATGAGGGTTTTTTTATGGGAAAGAAAATTATTGTTGCCGGTGGCGGACACGGTGGTATTGCCGCAGGTATGCTCCTCTCAAAACGAGGATTTGATGTTACCGTTTACGAAAAAAACGGGAAAGATAAAATGGGATATGATTGGACCGACATTTTTGACAGAAAAGGTTGGTTTGCAGTTGATATTCCTCTTCCCGAGAAGGATAAATTCAACCTTAAACAGGATATGACCTTTTATGGTCCTGCTATGGAAACTGCTCTGACTCAGCATACCGAAGAAGATAAAAAGGAAATTCAAATGGAAAGACGGGATATTTATGCCCACTTGATTTACCATGCTGAAAAAGTAGGAGTAAAATTTGAGTATGAGCATAATATTGAGTCTCCCATCTTCTACGGAAACAGAGTTGTTGGTATCAAAACAGATAAAGGCGACTACTATGCCGACCTTGTAATTGATGCTTGTGGACTTAATTCTCCAATAAGACGCGCTATGCCATCTTCAACAGGGATTCAGAACAACTCTATTGAATACGAACAGTTTTATATTTATCGTGCATTTTTCAATAAGGCTTGTGAAGTACCGGAACACGATAAATTCAAGGTTATTCTTCTTCCGAATAATGAGTTGGGAATATCATGGATTGCAACTGAAGAAGAGCATACGGATGTACTTATCGGTCGTTTTCGTAAATTTGACCGTGAGTATGCACAGAGCCAGATTGAATTGTTAAGACAATCTAACCCAAGTATCGGCACAGAAATTCTTCGTGGCGATGATTTTGCGAATATTCCTGTTCGTCAGCCTTTAGGTGTTCTTGTTGCTGATGGTTATGCTGCAATTGGTGACAGCGGATTTATGACCGTGCCTGTGATTGGTTCGGGTATTGCTAACTCACTTAAAGCGGCAAAAATTCTTGCCGACGCAGTTTCTAACGACACAAGTTATTCATATAGCGCAGAAACTTTATGGACATATCAAAAGAATTTCTACAAGCAAATTGGTGCAGCATTAGCTCCACTTGCCTGTGTTAAATTGTTGCTTACAAGACTTGAAGGCCCCGAACTTGATTATATCTTTGCAAAAGGTATTCTCAATGCAGACGATATGACTATTGATGCAGACTCAACAAGCCTTGGCGCAATGCTTGGCGGAATGAGTATGGAAGACATCAAGATTAAAGTAAGTGGTCTTGTTAACAACAAGGTTGTCCTTGGCAAAGTGGTTAAAATGGGCTTGCAGTTGGCAAAAGCAACTGCTGTTACCGCTGCTATGCCACAAATATATAACAGAAAAGCGATTCTTAAATGGGTCAGAGAATATAATAACTGCTTTAAAAGATAAAAATACTGAATATGGACGGTTCCTGAATCGTCCATATTTTTTTGAAGAAGTTACAAAAAATCCTTGACTGTAAACCTTGTTTATACTTTATACTGAAAGCGAAAGGGGAGGTCTTATGAGAATTCAAGAGTTAGAAAAAGAACTTAACATAACACGCTCAAATATTCGTTTTTATGAAAAGCAAGGGTTAATCAATCCGCCTCGAAAAGAAAATGGCTATAGGGAATACAACGAAGATGATATTGCAAAGTTGAAAAAGATTATTATTTTTCGTAAACTGGGCATTTCTGTTGCAGATATTAAAAACATCTTTGATGGCTCACTTTCCTTGCAGACTGCAATTGACAACAATATTGACCGATTACACAAGGGAATTGACGAACTGACCGGTGCAATTGAAGTATGCGAACAAATCAGAGAAGATAATTCAGAAGAAAAAGATTTTCCACAAGAACATTTTTGGAATGTAATCAACAGCCGAGAAAATAAGGGTGAAAAGTTTAACGAGATTATTAAGGACTACCTAAAAGATGAAATAGATAATTTTTATGATTATGTAGAAATGTTTTCTTTTATTAACTTAAAGAAAATTAATGAGAAAACTGGCTTAGTTGGAAGTATAATTGTTTTTATTTTAATATGCGTTGGATTTGCTTTGTATAATTGTTTTATTGCAAGTGATTTTAGTTTGTCTAATTTTGTTTTCTGCCTTTTAATTCCAATTATTGGATACCTCGTTGCGATGATTGTTGGTTTTCCACTATGGTTACTTGCAAGATATCTTAAAAGAAAACATCCTAAAGCCGCAAAAGTATTTGAAGTCGTTGCAACGATATTTGGAGTTTTGTTTATTTTTGGTTGGTTATATCATTTAGCATCTCCCTTGATAGGTTTAACTAAGTTTTTCTTAACGGAATTCGTTTTTCATTAAAATAGAATCAAGGACAATTCACTTCCCTTGAGGGAAATGTTGTCCGTAAGAGATTACAAAAAAGCAACAGCCTTTTCAGGTTGTTGCTTTTATAAATACTGTTTGATTTAAAATATCAATATTTTCTTGAGAGAAGCTTTTCAGCTTCATCTTTAGTGATTTTGCCCACATTAAAGTCTGCCATAACCTGTACATCCTTGTCATTAAGTTTGTAGAAACTCCAAATAATCAAGGCGATAACAAGTCCAATAATCGGTACAATATTATATGTGAACCAAAGACCATCAAGTGCTTCAGCGGTTTGTAAGGAGATAGCGTTAATTGCTTCAAGATCTGCAAAACTGCTGATTTCTTGTTCTACACCATTTACCATAAACTTTGTCTTGAAACCAAACCAGCCAAGAAGTGCAAGTCCCATTGAACCGGAAATAGCTGCTGCAAGCTTAACAGCAAAGGTCTGGATAGCAAATGTAATACCCTTTGCCTCTGTACCAGTTGTGTATTGACCATATTCTGCACAGTCGGGAGTAAATGTAAATGAAAGTACACCAATAATACCAAGAGGAATTGAGCGAAGCATATATGTAATAATAAACAAGATGAAGCTGTTTCTTGTAGGAATGATAAGGAAAGAGAGGATGATAGTTGCAAGAGCACTGATTTTAAAGAGCTTTGTCTTATCCATCTTTCTGATAATCTTAGGTACAAGAAGTGCCATAATAAGTTGTGGCAATGCTGCAACAGTACCTGTAATAAGAGAAGCAAGAGAGTTCTCATAAATGTAGTAGGCTGTAATCATATGCAGTGCGTTGTAGGTCTGAGCGCCTGAATAGAAAATATAGCCGATGTAGTATATAAGAAGGTATTTGTTGCTGATAACATATTTAAGCATTCTTCTTACGGTGAATTGCTCTTCGTCGATAGTTTTATTTCTTTCCTGACAGTGTTTGCAGATAGGGAACATAGTTGCCATAGCTACAATTGCAACAACAATAGAAACAGGACCATAGCCAAGACCGATAAACTCACTAATAAGAACACTTACAAGAACTGTTGTGAGGGCAGTACCAATACCACCGGTAATACCCTTAAGAGAAAGAATGGTATTTCTTTCTTCAACATTACTTGTCATTGCAGTAATAATACCGAATGCAGGTACATCGCAGAGTGTGTATGCAGTATCCCAAATAATATATGCCAATGCGAACCAAACAAGTTTAACGGTTTCACTTGCTGCAGAAGGAATAATGAAGATTGCAATTGTTGCCGCAGGAGTGAGGGCACAGGCAATTTTTAACCAAGGGATATATTTTTGATTGCTCTTGAATTTGATTTTGTCGAAAATTACACCGAAGATAGCATCGTTAACGGCATCCCATACTTTAACTACTAACATAACAGCTGCAGATTTTACGGGGTCAACACCGATAAGAAGAAGAAAGGTTGTAAGATAACTTGCTATCATACTGTAAATCATATTCTGCCCGAAGAAATATGTATAATAGCTTTTTCTTTCGGGTTTAGTTGTTTGCCACAATGGATTTTGAGGCTTGGTCTCTGTTTTACTCATAAAAACTCTCCTTTTTCATACTGTAATAAGTAGTATAACACAAATAAAATAAGATTTCAACAAAATTGAATTTGTTGAAATCTTTTTGCGTGAAAGTCTACTGGGATAATAACAATTCTGTATTCCGCATTTAGAATTCAGCATTTAAAAGTCTGTCGTATTCCTCGTCGGTAATTTCAATTACACCACCGTGTTTAAATCCGTAAGGAAAAGAAACCAACTCGGGACAACGGGTGAATTCTGTGTCGCCCGGTTTTGATGAAATAAATGGGACATATCCCATTTTTTCTTTTTCGCAACCAAAGAAATCAAGCATTAAGCACCATCTGCCGTCAGGCAAGGTATAAACGGTTGGTGCCTCATATGAACCTGGTTTTTCAATGTTGCTCATATACTCCTCCAATTTTGCGTCGTGTTCAAATGGACCGTAAAGATTTTTTGATGTGGCATGCATATTCATTGAGGGATTATGTGCATTTTTGTAGAAAAGGTGGTAAGTGTCACCTACCTTTTGAATATGAGTATCAAGAATTTCATTGTCTTTTGTGAAATAGAGTTTTGGTTCTGAAAAAGTTTTAAAATCCTTTGTTACGGAACAGTAAATTGACATATGTTTGTAGTTGTCTTCTGCCACGGTTGAGCCCCAATGAATCAGGTATTCGTCGTTGATTTCGTCGTAAAATACTTCAGGTGCCCACATACATCCGAAATCGTCACGACCGAAATGAACAAGTTTTTCCTCGCTGAAATTCACAAGGTCTGTGGTTTTCCACATACGAAGGCATTTGCTGCCTGTTCTGTTAATATTTGACCAATCAAGCTGAAGATTTTCGTCATAACGGTTGGCAACGCACAAGTCTGTTGTAAGAATTACAAATCCACCTGTTTTAAGACGGATAATCTCAATATCGCGACAACCCTTTTCGCCTAATTCTGCTGTAAGAATAGGGTTTCCGTTGTTGACTTGTTTCCAATTGAGCCCATCACGGCTTATGCCAAAATAAACCTGCTCACCGTCGGGTGTGATTTTCTCTTTAAAATGAACAAACAAATATGCCATAATAAAATCTCCTTGTATCCACCAACTTTATTAAAAAGTTTATCATAGAAATAATAAAAAGTAAACAAAGTTAAAGAAATTATAGACAGATTTGGAAATTTGTGTTAATATTCTTTAGGGTGATGAGGATGTTTATTAAAAGAAAACCTAATCCTGAAAAAAAGGTTACACTTGAAAATTATATAGGATACACAGCTGTTGAAATTGCAAACAACTCTGCATTTTGTATAATGAGCTCATATCTTGCAATTTATTGCTCAGATATTCTTAAAATGCCCGGTGTGGTTATTAGTGCAATTATGATTTTTGCAAAAATATGGGACTGTATTGCAGACCCTATTATAGGTTCAATTGTTCAAAGGAGACCAATCGGAAAGAAAGGTAAGTATAGACCACTTTTCCATTTGGCTGGATATCCTTTAGCACTTGTAATGGTCCTTACTTTTATTAAGATTTCCGATAATTTGGCATTCAACATATTCTGGATATCTTTCCTCTATATTCTTTATGGAACTCTGTACTCCTTTGTTGCAGTTCCTTTCGGTTCACTTGCCAATATTATGACACAAAGGGAAGAGGAAAGAAGTTCTCTTTCTGTTTGCCGTTCAATCGGTGGTGGCATAGGAATTTATCCTACATTGTTCTTCCCTATTTTTGTTATGACAGCGGGTGTGGATAAAAACCAAATGAATCCACAATATATGGCAATAGGAATGGCGATAGTCGGCTGTCTTATGTTAGCCTCATATTTTGGTGGTTATAACTCTTTTACAGAGGAACCCGAATACGAAAGAGCATTAAATCTTGACTCAAATCCTCAAAAAACCTCGCTTCTTGGAACTTTTAAGCGTGTTATTAAAAACAAGACTTTTGTAATTATGTGCTGTTTGACCAGCGTAGTATTGGCAACACAAATGTATACAAATACAGTTAGTATTTATATCTTTAAGGACTATTTCCAGAATAGCGCCCTAAATACAGTATATACTTTAGCCACATATTTACCTATGATTGTGTATATCCCTTTTTCAAACAAACTTATTACGGGATTTGGCAAAAAGGAAACGAGCATAGTGGGACTTTGTGTTTCAGTAATTTCAACATTTTTGCTTTTTGTTCTTCCAATAGGCAAGGACGATGCATGGTTATTCATAGTGCTTTCAATACTTAATAGCCTTGGTGTCGGATTCACTTCACTTCAGACATGGTCTTATGCAGCGGATATTATTGATCACGACGAATGGGTAACGGGAGTCCGTGAGGAAGCAGCTGACTTTGCTTTCTTTACATTCATGAGAAAAATCGGACAGGCAGTAGCATCCCTTGCACCTTGGATTGTAAGTCTTGTTGGTTATGATAGCCAGAAAGTAGGATTGGGAGCAAGTCAGAGTGAAACTGTTCTTAATGGAATGTACAATGTTGCAACGCTTATTCCATTTATCTTGAGAATTATAGTTTTAGTATTAATGATTCTTTATCCATTAAATAAAAAGACAACAGAAAAAATGCACAAGGAACTTCGTGAAAGAAGAACTGTATAGGCATAGAAATACTCCCTAAGATTAGCTTAGGGAGTTAATTTTTTATATTTCCAATGTTGCAAGTCCGCCTTCACTTGTTTCGCGATATGCTGCGTGGATATCCATTCCCGTTTTCTTCATCGTAGTAATAACATTATCAAGTGAGATTTTTCTTGTTTCACTCAAGAAACTTGCAAGGTTAACTGCATTAATAGCTCTCATAGCAGCAACGGCATTTCTTTCAATGCAAGGAATTTGCACGAGTCCACAGATAGGGTCACAGGTAAGACCTAAATGATGCTCAATAGCAATTTCGGCAGAGTATTCAATCTTACCTCGTTTAAGGCCAAAAAGTTCACCCAATGCGGCGGCAGCCATAGCACAAGCAGTACCAACTTCTGCCTGACAACCACATTCTGCACCTGAGATTGATGCATTTGTTTTAATAAGGTTGCCGATAAGCCCGCCTGTTGCAAGTGCCTGTAAAATCTGACGGTCAGTAAAACCGTGCTTTAATTGCATATAGTAGAGAACTGCGGGTACAACACCTGAAGCACCACAAGTTGGTGCAGTAACGATTTTTCCACCGGATGCGTTCTGTTCGCTTACCGCAAAAGCATAGGAACAAACCTCACGGTTTTCCCTTGTTTCTGCACTTTCACCAATGTGTTCCATATTGTAAAGGTATTTTGCTTTTTTCTGTACTTCAAGTCCACCGGGGAGGATACCCTCATCTTCTATACCACGCTCAACAGCATCTTTCATAGTTTTCCACACTTCTGCAAGGTAATCCCATATATATTCGCCTTCAACCTCGTCAACATACTGCCAAAGTCGATATTTTTTCTCTTTGCAATATGCCTTGATGTCCTTGAATGTGCTTAAATTATATACAATTGGCTCTTTTGCAGAAGAACTGCCCTCAAATTCAATTCGTCCGCCACCAACACTGAAAACACGGATAAAATCTGTCTGTTCACCATTTTTATAGGCATATAATTCCATTGTGTTAGGATGCTCAATATCTGTTTTAAGATAGTCAAATTCAACTTTACAAGGAATAGGGGAAAGAGTGCTTTCAATAACGGTGTCTGTGCAGTGACCTTTGCCTGTTTTTGCAAGTGAGCCATAAAGAATTGCTTTAAACTCATCTGCATCGGGATTTTTCTCTTTAAAAAGCACACAAGCCTTTTCAGGTCCCATTGTATGAGAGCTTGATGGACCTCTGCCAATTCTGTAAAGTTGGTTTAAGGATTCCATTCCGTTGAGAGTTTCCCTTTCAGGTTTTGGTTGCTCTGCTTCAAAGAAAACATCCATTGAAACACCGAAAAGCTTTGCCATTTTATAAAAACTTTCAGCGGACGGCACACTTTTACCATTTTCCCAAGAAATTACAGTTTCGGTGTCGGTATTAACACGGTCAGCAAGTCCCGACTGTGACATACCACTCTTTTCACGAAGTTCAGTTATCCTTCTTGAATAAATATCCTTAATCATACTTTCACCTTTACTACAACTTTACGACAAGTTTTTGCATTTTCAACAGCTACACCGGGACAATGCAAATCATTGGGATAAAGGACCATAAAACTACCTTTAAAGAGTGTCAATGGTTCAGTTTTGCACTCATAAAACCATACATCATTTTCGGGCTTTGCCTCGGTTTCATCTTTTTCGCAGGAGATAGGTGCAACACCTATGATTTCTTCACCATCAACCATAAATTGAATATCTATATACTTTTTATGAGCTTCGGAAATAGTCTTATTTGGGTCAGTATCATAAGTCTGTACCATATAGAAAATATTATCCCCATCTAATTCATATCTTCCCAATTCCATCTGGGAGAAATCTGTTTTTGAAAGGAATTCAAGCGCAGTGTACACCCTGCCAAGCCCCTCGTAATTCTTTATGTTTTCTAAAGTGTCAAAAATCATAATTATCACCTTTTTAAAAAGTTCAATTTGCATTTTCATTATATCATCACAGTAGCACATTTTCAAGGGAAAGAAAAAAGAAAAACTCCTATGTGAAATAGGAGTTTCAGTTTGATTTGTTTAACTATATTTCTTTGTGATTTCCTGCATTTCTGTCCATTTGCGTTCCATATCTTTCACAAGTTCAAACTGTGTACGGCAACGGTCAAGATTGTGTTCAGGATAATCTATGTGGAAATAGATGTCACCATTAAGATAGTCAGTAAGGAAACGGATGCCACATTCATAGGTCATCATTTTAGCACCCATTGGAAGAAGTTCTTTTTCAAGGTCTGTCAAAGCATCCTTTGCACTGCCAAGATAACCCTTAACATAAGCCTCATAAAGTGAAAGGCTTAAAGTTACCTTTGAAAGGTCCTTTTCATCCTCTGCTGCTGTGTTTGCACCAAAACGGATACTGTCACCAAAATCATAGAGTGAAAGACCGGGCATAACTGTGTCAAGGTCAATAATACAGATACCTTTATTTGAAACATTATCAAAAAGGATGTTGTTGAGTTTTGTATCATTGTGAGTAACTCTCAACGGAAGTTTTCCTTCATCAATCAAATCAACAAGAATATGAGTTTCTGCTTCATAACCTAATGCAAATTCAATTTCTTCTTTTACATCATCAAGTCTGCCTGAACGATTTTCTTCAATGGCTTTTTTAAGGTTTTCAAATCTGGAAACAGTATTGTGAAATTTTTCAATAGTTTCAAAAAGAGTTGAACCATCAAAGTCTGAAAGAAGCTTTTGGAATTCACCAAAGGCAACGCCTGCGTTGCAAAAAACCTGTTCATCGTCAATAGAATTACAGGTATAAACATCGTCTATGTACTTGTACACTCGCCAACACTGATTTTTTTCATCAATAAAGAAATACTTACCGTCGTTACAAGGAAGGAAAGTAAGAGCTCCGCGGTCTGCCCAAGGAATGTTCATTTTTTCGTTCTTTTTACGAATGTGACTTGTAATAGCAACGATATTGCTCATAAGTTCATCAGGCTTTTTAAAAGCTTCAGTATTTACCTTCTGAAGAACATATTTTGCAACTTCTCCGTCTTCCTCGAAAATCAAAGTAAAAGTGCTGTTAACATGACCGTTATTGATTTTTTCATACCCCGTAAATATTCCGTCAAGAGAGAACATTTTACAAATTTTTTCTAAGTCAAAAGGAATATTTGACAAAAGAAACACCTCATTATTACAAAAATAAGGCTGACAAAACGCCAGCGAAGAGATTAAAACCGTAATAATTATACATCTTTCGCCAAATTAAGTCAATATGCACTTTGCATAAGAGATGGTAGGTCCATTTTATTTAAAAATACCCTTTACATAAGGAGTATTTTAATGTAAAATATACTAAATATGGTAAACGGAAAATTGTGTTTACCGTGGAGGTGTTTTATTATGGAACCAAAATATAAAAGAGTACTCTTAAAAGTTAGTGGTGAAGTCCTTGCAGGAGATAAAAAGCACGGCTTTGATTTTGACACAGTAAACAGCGTTTGTTCTGCAGTAAAAGAAATGGCAGATATGGGCACTGAAGTTGCTATCGTTGTTGGTGGCGGTAATTTCTGGAGAGGTCGTAGCAGTGGTGATATGGATAGGACAAGAGCAGACCATATCGGTATGCTTGCAACTGTAATGAATTCATTGGCTCTTGCTGACTCTCTTGAGCAGTTAGGTGTTATTGTAAGAGTTCAGACTGCTATTGAAATGAATAAAATTGCCGAGCCATACATCAGCCACCGAGCAAAGCGTCACCTTGAAAAGGGCAGAGTTGTTATTTTCGGATGCGGAACAGGTAACCCATTCTTCTCAACTGATACTGCAGCAGCTCTTCGTGCAGCAGAAATTGATGCTGATATTATTTTCAAGGCAACAAATGTTGACGGTGTTTACGATAAAGATCCAAATCGTTTTGACGATGCAATTAAGTACGATGTAATCACACATCAGGATATTTTGAGCAAGGGACTTGCAGTTATGGACAGTACCGCAGCATCCCTTTGCCGTGATAATAAAATTCCGCTCCTTGTTTTCAACCTTCAACAGCCTGAAAACATGATTAAGGCTCTTAAAGGCGAAACAGTTGGTACACTCGTTGTGGATGAGAAATAGTTTAAAAGGAGAAATATTATGAATACAGTTTTTGATACAATGAAAGAAAAAATGAACAAGACAATTAGTGTTCTTGAAAAAGAATTTGCAGGTATGAGAGCTGGCAGAGCAACTCCTGCAGTCCTTGATAAAATTTCGGTTGACTATTACGGTGTTCCAACACCAATCCAGCAGATGGCTGCTGTTTCAGTAAGTGAAGGTCGTGTTCTTGTTATTCAGCCTTGGGATGTAAGTACAATTAATCCTATTTCAAAGGCTATTCAGGCTTCTGACCTTGGAATTACTCCAATGAACGACGGCAAGGTTATCCGTCTTACATTCCCACCTCTTACAGAGGAACGCAGAAAGATGCTTTGCAAGGATGTTAGCAAGACTGCTGAAGAATCAAAGGTTGCAATCCGTTCAATCCGCCGCGATGCAATCGACAAAATCAAGACAATGAAGAAAAACAGTGAAATCACTGAAGATGACCAGAAAAATGCTGAAACAAAGATTCAGAAAATTACCGATGATTTTGTAAAGGAAATCGACGGTATTGCCAATAAGAAAGAAAAAGAAATTATGGAGATATAAACAAATCAAAGGGCGGGTAATACCGCCTTGATTTGCTTATTTTTGGAATTATGGATAAGAAAAATATTCCTCAGTTCTCCGTTTTGCCAAAGCATATCGGTATTATCATGGATGGTAACGGCAGATGGGCAAAGCAGAGAAACTTACCAAGATATAAGGGACATATAGAGGGTGCAAAAACATTTCGTAAAATCGGTGAATTTGCAGCTGATGTTGGTGTTAAGTGTTTGACTTTCTATGCTTTTTCAACTGAAAACTGGAAAAGACCTCAAGAAGAAGTGGATGCAATTATGCAGCTCTTCCGTGAATACCTTATTGAGGCGGACGAAAGAACAGAAGAAAATAAGGAAAAAGGAATCACTTTAAGATTTATTGGCGACCGTACAGGAATTCCCGAGGATATTCAGGCATTAATGGAGCATATTGAAAATGTAAGTAAATATGAAAACAAGGTTGTTTTGAACCTTGCCATTAACTATGGTGGTCGTCACGAAATTACACAGGGTGTGAAGGCTATTGCTCAAAAAGTGGCAGATGGTGAAATCTCTCCTGATGATATAACGGAAGAGATGATTTCACAGAGTCTTTACACAAAAAATCTTCCTGACCCGGATTTGATTATCAGACCAAGCGGTGAATACAGATTGTCAAACTTCTTGACTTGGCAGTCAGCATATTCAGAGTTCTGGTTTTCAAATGTTTTGTGGCCTGACTTTACAGAAGAACACCTCTGTGAAGCATTAAGGGAGTTTGAAAAACGCAACAGACGGTTTGGTGGCGTTTGAGGATAGAAAAGAGGAAAAATATGGCTAAAAGATTAGTATTTGGTCTTTTGTGGACGGTAATAGGAATATCTGCATTGTTTTTGATGCATACTTGGATTTTCCTGATTTTTGCGATGTTCTTATGCTTTATGGCAACCTATGAACTCAACCGCTCAATTGGTCTTAAAAACAAGCCTATAATGATTTTAAGTCTTGTAGTTTCAACCGCTTTCCCACTCTATTATGAGTACGGACACTTTTTAAGAGAAATAAACGGACTTAACTTGAAAACAGAATATCTTATTACGGCTTATGTTTTAATTTTGTGCTTTTTGATGCTTCATAATCACGAAAACACAAAGTTTTCTGATGTTTCATTTGTTGTGATGTCATCACTTTTTGTACCATTTGCGTTCACAAGACTTATGTACTTTAGGGACATCAAATTGTATTATCCCGATAATGGATATACGGATGCACATGGAATTTTCTTAATTCTTTTTATCCTTTTCTCTGCGTGTATGACGGACACCTGTGCATACTTTGCAGGTAGTTTTTTAGGAAAACATAAGCTCTGCCCTAAAATCAGCCCTAAAAAGACAGTTGAGGGTGCTATCGGTGGCGTAATCGGTTGTGTTATTGCAAATGTAATTCTCTACGCAGTTTATAATAACTTTATTTTTGAAAATCCTGTTAATAATTATTTGCCAATTGTTATAGCATCAGTAATAACATCAATTGTAGGTATGTGTGGTGACCTTACAGCATCACTTATTAAGCGTAATTACGGAATAAAAGATTTCGGAAACTTAATTCCCGGTCATGGTGGAATTATGGACCGTTTTGATAGCATTATGTTTGTTTCTGCTGCTTTCTATGCAGTATTTAACATCTTCGAGGTGTCGATATAATGACAAAAAATCTAAGTATTTTAGGCTCAACCGGTTCAATCGGTACGCAGAGCCTTGAAACAGCAAGAAAGTGCGGTTACTCTGTCTCCGCGCTTTCAGCATATTCTAATGTAGATTTAATTGAGGAGCAAATCCGTGAGTTCAAGCCACAACTTGCCGCGTTGGTTGATGAAGATGCAGCAAAAGAACTTAAAAATCGCGTGGCTGATATGGATGTGAAAATCCTTTCTGGTATTGAGGGTGTTTGTGAATGTGCAAGGGTAGAAAGTGCTGATACAGTAATAAATTCCGTTGTTGGTATGGCAGGGCTTAAACCCACACTTTCTGCCATTGAGGCAAACAAGAAAATTGCTCTTGCAAATAAAGAAACACTCGTTGCAGGTGGTTTGCTTGTTACAACAAAGGCAAAGGAAAAGGGCATTGACATTTTGCCTGTTGATTCTGAACATTCAGCAATTTTCCAATGTTTACAGGGTCAACCTACCAATAAGGCATTAAAAAGAATTATCCTTACTGCAAGTGGTGGACCATTTTTTGGGAAAACTCGTGAAGAATTAGAAAAAGTGACGGTTGCAGATGCGCTTAAACATCCGAACTGGAGTATGGGACAAAAAATAACCATTGACTCTGCTACAATGATGAATAAAGGACTTGAACTTATTGAGGCAGTTTGGCTTTTCGATGTTCATCCGTCAAAAATTGAGATTATTGTTCATAGGGAAAGTATAATCCATTCAGCAGTTGAGTATGATGATAATGCAGTAATAGCCCAAATGGGACTTCCTGATATGAAAATTCCAATTCAGTATGCTCTCACATATCCTGAAAGAATTGAGTCACTTACAGGTGAGTTGGATTTAACAAAATTAGGTACACTTACATTCTATAAACCCGATTATGATACATTCCGTTGTATGGATATCTGTCGTGAGGCAATTACTCGCGGAGGGCTTTATCCTGCATTTGCAAACTCTGCAAACGAACAGGCAAACCTTATGTTCAGAAAAGGTGAAATCGGTTTCTTACAGATTGCCGAGTTAGTTGAGAAAGTTATGAATGAAGCACCGAAAGTGGATACATACACGGTGGATGATGTTTATAATGCTGATATTGAGGCAAGAAATTTAGTTATTAAGTATTCAGGAAAGCAGTGATTTTTTGGAAATCTGGTCAAAGGTATGGCCATTTTTAGTGGCAATATTATTCTTTGGACTTTTAATATCAATACACGAGTTAGGACATTTCACTTTTGCCAAACTTTTCAAGGTAAAAGTCAATGAGTTTGCCCTTGGAATGGGACCTGCCATTTTCAAAAAGAAAAAAGGTGACACAACTTATGCTCTTCGTCTTTTGCCCATTGGCGGTTATGTGAGTATGGAGGGTGAGGACGAAGAAAGCACCGACGAAAATGCTTTTAACCGTAAAAAGGTGTGGCAGAAGTTTATAATTGTTGCCGCAGGGGCAATTATGAACTTGATTTTAGGTGTTGTAATTGTTGCAACAATTCTTTCAATGGACGATTTGATTGCCACAAATAAGATTCACAGTTTTAATGAGGGGGCAATCAGTCAACAAACAGGACTTAAAGAAAATGACGAAATCCTTTCCATTGATGGCAAAAAGGTGTTATCGGGAATGGATGTATCCTTTCTTATGACGAGAAGTGATGACGGCATTTTTGATATGACAGTCCGTCGTGATGGTGAAAAGGTTGAACTTAAAGATGTCACATTTAAAACCACTAAAGAAGGGAAATATACTCTTATCGAATATGATTTCATAATTGTGGGAGAGGAACCAAGGATTTTAAATGTTATTGCAAATTCTTTTAAGCAAACAGCCTCTATGGCAAGGCTTGTGTGGTTAAGTCTTTTTGATTTAGTGACAGGGCAATACGGACTGACTGATTTATCAGGACCCGTGGGAACAGTAAATATAATCGCTGATATGGCGTCAAGTGCAACCGAAAGTAAAGAGGGCCTTATAGCAACTCTTAACATAATGGCATTTATTACAATTAATATCGGTATTTTTAATCTTATGCCATTACCTGCTCTTGATGGTGGCAGACTTTTCTTCCTGCTTATTGAGGGTATTCGCAGAAAACCCATAAAACCAAAATATGAGGGATTTATTCACGGTGCAGGGCTTGTACTTTTGCTTCTTTTAATGTTGGTAGTAACTTTTAATGATATAGTGAATTTAATTAAAACATAAAGACGGTGTGATTTATGATAAAACGTAGAAAAAGCCGAGTTGTAACGGCAGGTAATGTAAAAATAGGTGGAAACAATCCAATTTCTGTTCAGTCAATGCTCAATGTTATTGCGGAGGACGCAGAGGGTAATGTGCGTCAGGCTGTGGAATTAGAAAAAGCAGGTTGTCAGATTATCCGCCTTACTGTGCCAAACAAAGAGGCGGTTAACACATTGTATGCAGTGAAAAATGCAGTGAAAATACCGGTTGTTGCAGATATTCATTTTGATTATCGTTGTGCATTGGAAAGCGTTGCAGCAGGTGTGGATAAAATCAGAATTAACCCGGGCAATATTGGTGATGATGAGAAAGTTCGTGCAGTTGCAAATGCCTGCAGGCTTCATAATGTGCCAATTCGTATTGGCGTAAATTCAGGCTCACTTGAAAAGAATTTACTCAGCAAATACGGTTCACCAACACCTGAGGCGATGGCTGAAAGTGCTATGTATCATATCTCACTTCTTGAAAAATTTGATTTTAACGACATTGTTGTGTCAATTAAATCATCCGATGTGCAGAAAATGGTTAAAGCATACAGATTAGTTGCCGATATGTGCGATTATCCCTTGCATTTAGGTGTTACCGAAGCAGGTACACATAATATGGCACTTGTAAAATCAAGTATCGGTATTGGTTCTTTACTTCTTGACGGTATTGGTGACACAATCCGCGTTTCAATGACTGCTGACCCTGTAACAGAGGTCAAAGCAGGTTATGACATTTTAAAGGCAGCGGGAATTAAAACCGACTGTGCACAGATTGTTTCTTGTCCTACTTGCGGAAGAACAAAAATTGATTTAATCGGTCTTGCCGATAAGGTCGAAAAAGCCCTTGTAAACTATGATAAGCCAATTAAAGTTGCTGTAATGGGTTGCGTTGTTAATGGCCCGGGTGAAGCAAAAGAGGCTGATATCGGTGTCGCAGGTGGCGACGGTTGTGGTGTTATCTTCAAGCACGGCGAGGTGCTTAAAAAAGTACCTGAAGAGAAAATTGTAGATGAACTTTTAAATGAAATAGAGAAGATATAACGGTGAATTACATATGGCAGTAGTAAAATCACTTTTTGGGGAGTATTTTGACTGCACACAGAATCTCGATATTGCCTTTGCTGATATTGTGGGTTTTGCTGTGTCGCAGGAAAAAATGAGTGCAAGACTCACCATTAAGCCTTACAGAAAAATTGAAAAAGAAAGAATTGAAGCTCTTGAAAGACAACTTTCAAGAGCTGTCAATGTCAATATAAGCATTGTTTGTGACGAGTCAAGAATTGGTTTCCGCACAGAGTTTATGGAACTTGTTATTGAGATTTTAAGAGATAAAATTGTTGTTGCAAACGGGTATTTTAATAATGCGGAATATGAAATTCTTGGCAGGGAGTTGAAAATCACTCTAAAAAAAGGTGGAAAAGACATTCTTCTTTCTGCAAATTGTGAAAAGGAAACAGAGAGAATCATCAAAGGTATTTTTGGTGTTGATTATACTGTAACTCTTATTCAGGAAGAGGATTTTAACACGGAAATGGCTCTTGACAGTATGCAGAAAAAGGTGGATGAGGAAATCCGTAGGGAAAAGAATATTCCTGAACCGAGTGTATCTGCTAACAGTGGTGAGTCAAAGCCCCATGTAATTAAAGAAGGATTCCCACTATATCTTGAAACGCAAAAGCCCATTTATGGTAATCTTATTCGTACAAGCAACTTGCAGAGCCTTTGTGATGTTTCCATTGAAAGTGGTGCAGTTGCAGTCTGGGGCGAGGTTTTCTCACTTGATGTGCGTACAACCCGTGACGGAAAGAATAACATTATTAATTTTAATATTACAGATAAAACTTACTCATATACGGTAAAGATTTTTGAAAGTTGCACAAATGCTAAAACATTTCTTGGTGCACTAAGTGAAGGTGTAACTGTACTTGTTTATGGCAGAGTGACTTTTGATAAATATTCAGGTGAAAACATTATCTCTGCAACAGCAGTAAATACAGTTACTCCTATCAAAAAACAGGACAAGGCAGAGAAGAAAAGAGTTGAATTACACCTCCATACAAATATGTCCGATATGGACGGTATGACAGGAGCAGATAAGCTTGTTAAACGAGCAATTCAGTGGGGACATCCCGCTATTGCAATTACTGACCACGGTAATGTGCAAGGTTATCCCGATGCCATGAAAGGTAAGGGGAAGGACGACATCAAACTTATCTATGGTGTTGAGGGTTACCTTATTGACGATATTGGTGAGCCTGAAACTCCTTGGGAAAAGTTACCAAGATATCATATTATTCTCCTTGTGCAGAATAAAGTTGGTCTTAAAAACTTATATAAACTTGTGTCTTTGGCACATACAACATATTTCCATACAAGACCTTGTATTCCTCGCTCAAAACTCAATGAATTGAGAGAGGGTATAATTCTTGGCTCTGCTTGTGAAGCAGGTGAACTTATAAAAGCAATTCTTCTTGAAAAAAGCGAAGAAGAAATTATAAAAATTGCTGAATACTACGATTATCTTGAAATTCAGCCCGACGGAAACAATATGTTTATGATTGCTTCCCATTCTGACCCTAATGCGAAAAATCCTGACAGAAATAAAGAATACAACAGGATTAAAACTCTTGAAGATATTCGTGACATCAATCGTAAGATTATCCATTTGGGTGATAGGTTAGATAAATTGGTTTGTGCAACAGGTGATGTTCACTTTATGGACCCCGAAGATGCAAAATTCCGTGCAATTCTTATGGCGGGTAAAGGCTTTGACGATGCCGATGACCAAGCACCTCTTTATTTTAAAACAACTGATGAGATGCTTGAGGAATTTGCCTATTTAGGTGAAGATACAGCATTTGAGGTTGTTGTTACAAATACAAATAAAATCGCAGATATGATTGAACAGGTAAGACCAATTCCTAAGGGTACATTCCAACCATCTATCCCGGGTGCAGAAGATGAACTTCGTCAGATTTGCTGGGATAAAGCAAAGGACTGGTACGGTGACCCTGTTCCTGAATATGTTGCTGATAGATTGACCCGAGAACTTGAATCAATTATTAAACACGGATTCGCAGTTCTTTACATTATCGCACAAAAGCTTGTTTGGGACTCCGAGGCTCACGGCTACCATGTTGGTTCACGAGGTTCTGTTGGTTCATCTTTCGTTGCCACAATGGCAGGTATTTCAGAGGTTAACCCGTTAGCACCCCATTATCGCTGTCCAAAGTGTCGACATAGTGAATTCTTTTTACACGGTGAATATGGTTCAGGCTTTGATATGCCACCAAAGAATTGTCCTCATTGTGATGTTCCGATGGTGCGTGACGGACACGAGATTCCATTCGAAACTTTCCTTGGTTTCCACGGTGATAAGGCTCCCGATATTGACCTTAACTTCTCAGGTGACTATCAGGGTAATGCCCACAGATATACAGAAGAACTCTTCGGTCGTGACCACGTGTTTAAAGCGGGTACAATCGCAACTGTTGCCGATAAAACTGCCTATGGTTATGTTAAAAAATACCTTGAAGAACGAGGAAAAGTTGTAACTCGTGCAGAAGAAGACAGACTTACAAAGGGTTGCACGGGAATTAAGCGTACAACAGGTCAGCACCCCGGCGGTATGGTTGTTGTTCCTAATGAATTTGATGTTTATGATTTCACGGCAGTTCAATTCCCTGCAAACGACACAACATCCGATATGGAAACAACTCACTTCGACTTCCATTTCCTGCACGATACCATTCTTAAACTTGATATTCTCGGCCATGATGTGCCCACACTCTATAAGCACCTTGAAGATATGACGGGAATCCCCGTTATGGATGTTGATGTGTGCGACCCTAAAATTGTTAGTTTGTGTACAAGCCCTGAGGCGTTGGGACTTACTCCTGACGATATCGGTGTTCAGACAGGTACACTTTCAATTCCTGAAATGGGTACGGATTTTGTTCGTGGAATGCTTATGGAAGCACAACCAAAATGTTTCTCCGACCTTTTACAGATTTCAGGACTTTCCCACGGTACTGATGTTTGGCTTGGTAATGCACAGGAACTCATTAAAGACGGTACTTGTACAATTTCCGATGTTATCGGTACTCGTGACAGTATTATGACATACCTTATGCATAAGGGACTTGATTCAGGTCTTGCATTCAATATTATGGAAAAAACCCGTAAGGGCATTGTTGCAAAGGTAGGTTTCCCTGAAGGTGCAGAAGAGGCTATGAAGGCTTGTAATGTGCCACAGTGGTATATGGATTCCTGCCGTAAGATTAAGTATATGTTCCCTAAGGCTCACGCGGCGGCATATGTTATTGCAGCACTTCGCCTTGGCTGGTACAAGATTTATAAACCTACTGAATATTACACTGCATTCTTAACAGTCCGTGGCGGTGACCTTGATGCAGTAACGGTTGCACAAGGCAGAGACGCGGTTAAGCGTAAAATGGTTGAACTCCACGGTCCACTTAATGCAGAGCCAAAGGACAGAAAACCAATGTCAACCAAGGAAAAAGACCAGTTTACTGCTTTGCAGGTTGTTAACGAAATGATGGCAAGAGGTGTAGAACTTCTTCCTGTTGATATTTATAAATCTCGTGCAACTGTTTATTACATAGAAGACGGAAAAATTAGAATGCCATTCTCTGCACTTTCAGGTGTTGGTGAAAATGCTGCCAAAGCACTTGTTGAGGGTAGGGATAACAGTGACGGAAACTTTGTTTCTATTGACGATTTCCAAGCAAAAACAGGCGCATCAAGTGCAGTTGTTACAGCGTTAAAGGAAATAGGTGCATTTGCAGACTTACCGGAAACTGCACAGATTTCATTCTTTGGTTTCTGATAATGTTGTACATTATTATACTTGACAGATACACTTTATTATGTTAGCATATTAGCACACTAAAGCGACAACAATAAAAAGGACAATTTATAAATGAAAAATTATTCCAAAATTACACCCGAGGGTACAAAGGACTATTTAGCACAGGAGAGCCGAGCAATCCGTTGTGCAGAAAAAAGACTTTCAGCAGTTTTTAAGTCCAAGGGTTACGAAAAGGTAATGACACCTACAATAGAATTTTTTGATGTGTTCAACAGGGACAGTTCAGGTTACAACCCTGAAGACCTTTACAGTTTGACTGACTCATATGGCAGACTTTTAGTGCTTCGTCCTGATTCAACTTTGCCTATTGCACGACTTGTTTCAACTCGTTTCCAGAATGCTCGTCTGCCACTTCGTCTTTACTATAATCAGAATGTTTTTGTAAGACAGAAGAATTTGACAGGCAGAAATGACGAGGCAACACAGAGTGGCATTGAACTTATGGGTGCTTACGGACTCCGTGCAGATTTAGAGGTTATTACAACTGCAGTTGAAGCCATTGAAAGTTGCACATCAGCTGATTTTAAACTTGAAATCGGTCACGCAGGTTTCTTTAAAGAACTTTGCAAAAAACTCAATGTCACAGGCGATGTTGTAAGTGAAATATACGATTGTGTTGAAAGCAGAAATTTTGTTTCTCTTAACAATATCCTTGATAAAATCGGAAAAAATGACATAACAGACTGTATTCGTAATCTTCCAAGATTTTTTGGTGGACTTGAAATTATTGAAAAAGCAAAGTCCATTGATTTAGGTGACGAGGGACAAAAGAGTCTTAATTATTTAAAAGAATTATATGAACTTTTAGGAGATGCGGGACTTACTGACAAAATCGTTATTGATTTAAGTCTTGTTAACCGTACAAATTACTACACTGGAATTATTTTTAAGGGATATTTGCAGGGTAGTGGTGTTTCAGTAGTTTCAGGTGGTCGTTACGATAGCCTTGGTGCAGAATTCGGTCGTGATATGCCATCAACCGGTTTCGGTATTGAAACAGGTGCACTGGCATCAGTTATGCTGTCCCGTGATGAACTTGACGAAGAACAACTTCCTGAAATTATCGTTTACGGTGAGCAGAATTACATAATCAAGGCACTCCAGTATTCCAAAAATCTTCGTGGAAATGGTGTTTACTGTGAAAACAGCACTTTTGAAACACTTGAAGATACAAAGGAATATGCTCTTTCAAAAGGCATTAAAAAAGTTTGTGTAGTAGGTGAAACAGTAAGGGAGGAAATCTTATGAAAAAATTGAGAATTGCCCTTACAAAAGGCAGACTTGAAAAGAAGAGTGTTGAACTTTTCCAGAAAATGGGAATAGATTGTGACCAGCTTATCAACAAAGGCAGAAGACTTATTCTCAATGCAGGGGACTATGAAGTTGTCCTTGCAAAAGCAGCCGATGTTATTACATATGTTGAACACGGTGTTTGCGATATCGGTATTGTAGGTAAAGATACAATCGTGGAAAACGGAAAAAGTTTCTATGAAATGATGGATTTAAACCTTGGTAAATGCGATTTTGCCCTTGCTACACAAAAGGGTGTTGACTTTTACGATGGTTTTAACACAAAGCGAATTGCAACAAAATATCCAAATATCACAAAAGCATATTTTGAAGGCAAGGGAATGGATGTTAAGATTATTAAAATCGAAGGCTCCGTTGAATTAGCACCACTTTTAAATCTTGCGGATGGTATTGTGGATATTGTTGAAACAGGCACAACACTAAAAGAAAACGGACTTGAAGTTAAAGAAAAGATTATGCCTGTTTCTGCACGAGTAATCGTGAATATGGCAAGTATGAAACTTCGTCGTGAGGAAATCGATGAGTTCCTTGAAAAAATCGAAAAAGTAGTCCCAAAAGGTGAATGATATGATTAATACAGTTTTTGCAGACGGTAAGGCAGATGTTTCCCTTATCGCACAACTTAAAGAAAGAAGTGGCGAGGTTGACAAAAAAGTTACTCTCGCAGTTACTGATATTCTTGAAAATGTAAAAATGAATGGCGATAAAGCCGTTTTAGAATATACAATTAAATTTGATGGAAAAGCACCCGAAAAAGCAGAGATTTCAAAGGAAGAAATTGATAACGCAATTAAAACCTGTGACCCATTCTTCGTAAAATCTTTAGAAGATGCAGCAGAAAACATCCGTGATTTCCACGCTCGTCAAAAGCAACAGAGTTGGCTCACCACAAAAGAAAATGGTGTTATAATGGGTCAACGTGTTCGTGGCTTAGAAAGAGTCGGTATTTATGTGCCGGGAGGTACAGCTGCATACCCATCAAGTGTACTTATGAATGCAATTCCTGCAAAAATTGCAGGTGTTAAAGAAATTATAATGGTAACTCCTCCAGCAAAGGACGGTAAACCAAACCCCGATATTCTTGCTGCTGCAAAAATTGCAGGTGTGGACAGGGTATTCCTTATGGGTGGGGCACAGGCTGTTGCTGCATTGGCTTATGGTACAGAAACTGTGCCAAAGGTTGACAAAATCGTAGGACCAGGTAACATTTTTGTTGCAACTGCAAAGAAACTTCTTTATGGTACAGTTGATATTGATATGGTTGCAGGACCAAGTGAAATTTTAATTGTTGCAGACGAAACTGCAAATCCAAAATTCCTTGCGGCAGACCTTATGAGTCAGGCTGAACACGATGTATTGGCATCAGCAATTCTCATTACAACAAGTGAAAAAATCGCAGAAGAAACGAAGAGTGAACTTGCTCGTCAGTGTGCAACACTTTCAAGAAAAGAGATTATTGAAAAATCTCTTAAAGATTACAGTGCAATTATCATTTGTGATAATATGGACAAGGCTGTTGATTTTGCTAACAAATTAGCACCTGAACACCTTGAAATGTGTGTTGAGAACCCACTTGAGTATATCGGCAGAATGGATAATGCAGGCAGTGTATTCCTTGGTAACTATTCACCTGAACCATTGGGTGACTATTTTGCAGGTCCTAACCATGTTCTTCCAACAAGTGGTACTGCAAGATTCTTTTCTCCATTGTCAGTTGATAGCTTTATTAAAAAATCAAGCTTTATTTACTATACAGAGGACGCACTTCGTGAATGCAAGGATAAGGTTGTTTCACTTGCAGAAACAGAGGGCTTAACAGCTCACGCAAATTCCATTAAAGTCAGATTTGAGGATTAAAGATGTTCCAGCTTAATGAAAAGGTAAAAAATTTAACACCTTATGAGCCAATCAGTGGTATATATGAAATTCGTCTTGATGCTAACGAGTCATTTTTGACAGTTCCCGAGAATATTGAGAATGAAATGGTTGAGGCACTTAAAAAATCTGCTCTCAACCGTTACCCTGACCCGAATGCAACAAAATTAGTAAAAGGATTTGCAAATTATTTTAATGTGAATGCCGATTGTGTAACAGCAGGTAATGGTTCCGATGAAATAATTTCAGTTATAATGAATGCATTTTTGCAGAAAGGTGACAAGATTTTAACTCTTGAACCTGATTTCTCAATGTATCGTTTCTATGCTGAAATTGCAGAATGCGAATGTGTTAAGTATCAGAAAAATGAAAATCTCGATGTGAACATGGATGATGTAATTGCACTTGCTAACCAAGAAAAAGTACGAATTGTGATTTTCTCAAATCCTTGCAACCCAACATCAAGAATTATCACAAAAGACAGTGTAAGAAAACTCATAAATAATACGGATGCCCTTGTTGTCCTTGACGAAGCATATATGGACTTTGCAGAGGATGAAAGCCTTTTAGGTGAATTTGAGAATTACGAAAATCTCATTATTTTAAAGACTTGTTCAAAGGCTCTTGGTTGTGCGGCACTGCGTTTAGGCTTTGCAGTAGCAAACAAAACACTTACAAATGTTATCCGTGCAGTAAAATCACCATATAATGTAAACTCTGTTTCTCAAGTCTTGGGTGAAGTGCTTTTCTCACATCCTGACTATATTGATAATTGCATTAAAACAGTTGTAAATTCAAGAAAGGAACTTTACTCTGCAATACTTGAGTTAGAGAGTGATAAAATCGAAAAAATATATGAAACTCATACAAACTTTGTGTTTATGAAGGTAAAAAACGCAAAGAGTGTTTTTGAAAAGATGAAAGAGAATAGCATTATCATCCGTAATATGGGAGACTTCTTGAGAATTACAGCAGGTAGCAAGGAAGAAAATGAAAAGATGCTAGAGGCTTTCAAAAAAGTGCTGGAGGAAGTATAATGAGAACTGCAACAATAACCAGAAAAACAAAGGAAACAGATATTAATTTAACCCTTTGCCTTGATGGTGGTGAGGTTAAAATAGATACAGGTGTTGGTTTCTTTGACCATATGCTTACAGCCTTTGCAACTCACGCAGGTTATGGCTTAACTGTAACTTGTAAAGGTGATATTGAGGTTGACTGCCACCATACAGTTGAGGATATAGGTATTGTACTCGGTCAGGCTCTTTTTGAGTGTTTAGGGGATAAATCAAACCTCGTTCGTTATGGCAGTTTCTTTGTGCCAATGGATGAGGCTCTCGGTTTTTGTGCAGTTGACATCTGTAACCGTGCATACACAGTTTTTGAAGCAGATTTCCCACAGGAAAAATGCGGTGATTTTGATGCTTGTATGTGTGTTGAATTCTTCCGTGCAGTTGCAGATAATGCGAAAATTACATTACACCTTCGTGCACCTTATGGTGACAATTCCCATCATATCGCAGAAGCAATTTTCAAGGCTTTCGGCCACGCAATGAGTATTGCAACAGAAAAAACAGACAAAACACTCTCAACAAAGGGGACTCTTTAAAAGATGATAGTTTTTCCGGCAATAGATATAAAAGATAAAGAATGTGTCCGCCTTTATAAAGGTGATTTCGCAACAGCAGGTAAGGTTGCAGACTCCTATATGGAAACTGCACTAAACTTTAAAAAAGCAGGTGCAGAGTGGATTCACATGGTAGACTTGAACGGTGCACTTGATGGCGTTAGAATAAACTCCGACATTTTCCTTGATGTTGCTAAAAATAGTGGTCTTAAAGTTGAAGTTGGCGGTGGTATCCGTACAATGAAGGATGTTGATTTCTATATTGAAAATGGCATCCAGCGAGTAATTATCGGCTCTGCTGCTTTAAAAAATCCACAACTTGTAAAAGAGGCTTGCAGGGAATTCGGTGACAGAATCGCAGTTGGCATTGACGCTAAAAATGAAATGGTTGCAACCGAAGGGTGGACGGAGAAAAGTGACACTCACTATATTGACCTTGCAAAAAGAATGGAAGATTTTGGTGTAAAGTATATTATCTTTACGGATATTGACTGTGACGGTATGCTTTCAGGACCAAATCTTGAACAGTTAGTTAAACTTAATGACGCAGTTTCTTGCAACATTACAGCAAGTGGTGGTATTAAGGATATTCAGAATATCGTTGACCTTAAAAAGGCAAATATGTATGGTGCTATCTGTGGTCGTTCAATTTACAGTGGCACGTTAAATCTTGCAGATGCTATCAAGGAGGCGAAATAATGAACCTTGATAAATATTTTGTAAAAGCAGAGTTAATTCCTGCAATTATTCAGGAAGAAAGCACGGGTGAAATCTTGATGCTTGCTTATATGAATAAAGAGTCAATGGCAAAAACACTTGAAACCGGCTACACTTGGTTCTGGAGTCGTTCCCGTCAGGAACTTTGGAACAAGGGTGCAACATCGGGACATTTGCAGAAGGTGGTTTCAATTCACGGTGACTGTGATGACGACACATTACTTATAAAAGTTGAACAGACAGGTCCTGCTTGCCATACGGGCAGTAAGTCCTGCTTCTTTAATAAAATCAAATAGGTGATAGAAATGAATGATACATTAGTAAATCTTTACGAAACAATACTTGAAAGAAAAGCAAATCAGCAAGAGGGTTCTTACACTTGCTATCTTTTTGAGAAGGGGCTTGATAAAATTCTCAAAAAAGTTGGCGAGGAATGTAGTGAAACAATTATCGCTGCAAAAAATGGTAACAAGGAAGAAACCGTTGGTGAAATCAGCGACCTTATTTTTCACTTGTTTGTTATGATGGCAAACGAGGGTATTGCTGTGGAAGATGTTATGGCAGAACTCGACAAGAGAAGCAATAAAACGGGAAACTTAAAAACATTCCACCAAGTCGATAAGAATACATAAAAATAAATAAAACTTTCCGCCCCATCTTTGAGGGGGCTGTCACGAGCTTTGCGAGTGACTGGGGGAGTACTCCTTCAGTCTGCTTCGCAGCCAGCTCCCTCACGGAGGGAGCGGTTCTTGTTTTACAAAACTTATACATACTGAAATGGGGTAGAAAAATGAAAATTTTGTGGGCAATTCTTGGACTTTTAGGTCTTTTTATTGTGGTAACACTTATCCGTGCTATTTTCTTTAAAGAGAAAAAGGCAGAAAACAAAAAACTCGAGCCTGAAATGATTAATATGGAAAAATATTGTCAGGATTTGAGTGATGCAATTAAAATTAAGACAATTTCTAACTACGACAGAGAGCTTGTTGATTGGAATGAGTTCGATAAGTTTCATGCTTTTCTTGAAGAAAGATTTCCATTGGTACATAAAACAATGACCAAAACAAAGGTTGCAGAAGCAAGCCTTGTTTATAAGTGGGAAGGCACAGACCCAAGTCTTGACGGAATCGCAATGCTTGCTCATCAGGATGTTGTACCGATTACTGCAGGCACAGAACAAGATTGGGAACACGAGCCATTCAGCGGTTATAACGACGGTGAGTTTATCTGGGGCAGAGGCGCTATGGATATGAAAAATCACCTTATCGCCGTAATGGAATGTATGGAAGAACTTATTAACGAGGGCTTCCGTCCAAAGAGAACAGTTTATATCTGTTTAGGTCATAATGAAGAAGTTGTTGCAGCTCCTGATAATGGTGCAAAACAAATTGCAGCATATCTTAAAGAGCAGGGTGTTCACCTTGAAGCAGTCCTTGACGAGGGTGGTGCAATTCTCCCTGTCAAACTTGGTAAATTACTTGACATTAACCTTACAGGCGTTGGTATTGCCGAAAAGGGTAGCGTTAACTATAAGGTAAGTGTAAATGCAAAGGGTGGTCACTCATCACAGCCACCTAAACACACTGCAGTTGGTAAACTTGCAGATGTAATCAAGGATATTGAAAATCATCAGTTCAAGGCAACAATGCCTGATTACCTTAAACAACTCATTAAGAGAGTTGGTATGAATGCAGGTTATCCGTTAAGAGTTGTCCTTGTAAATGCTCCTATTTTACAACCACTCATTCTTGCAATTTGTAAAAATATTCCTGCGGCCGCATCCCTTATCCGCACTTGTACTGCAGTTACAATGGCAGAGGGTAGCCCACAGTTCAATGTTCTTCCACAGAAGGCATCAGTAACTGTTAACTTCCGTACAATGCCCGGAGTTTCAATTAAAGATGTTGAACAACATATCCGCGATAGCGTAAAGAATAAGGATATTGAAGTTGAATTCCTTGTTGGTAAAGAATCCTCACAGGTTTCACCAACGGACTCAAAAGCATTCCAGACAATTAAGGAACTTGCAGAAGCACAGGATAGTAGAAATCTTGTAACACCATTCCTTGTAATGGGTGGAACGGATGCTTATAACTACGAGCCTGTTTGTGAAAATATCTATCGTTTTGCTCCTTTCGTTGCAGATACAAAACTTCTTCTCTGCACACACGGTACAAATGAAAGAATTCCGATTGCCTGCTGTGAAGATGCAATTGCATTCTTTAAGAGATATGTTCGCAAGATGACGGAAAATTAATTTTCGGCATATTTTCCGCAATACTGCCTTGCTCTCGGCTCGCGGTATACCTATACAGCTTCGCCTTTGCAAGATTGTCTTGCGAAAAATCTGCTCAAAAAACGGTGAACAGGCTTATTATCCGCAAAACTTTACTTGAAAATATTGACATATAGGGCGGGAGATAACTCTCGCTCTATTTTCTTGACAAAAGACAGTTAATATGGTTTAATTTACTTGTAGAACTTTCTATAAGTTCCAATACAAATTGGGAAGGAAAATTATTATGAAAAAAACTATTTCTATTATTTTAGCATTAGTAATGGCATTGTCAGTTTTCTCTGTAATGGTATTGGCTGAAACTCCTGAAATAACCTATGTTGTTCTTTCAGAAGAAGACAAAACCTGTAAGGTTACTGGTGCAAAAAAAGGAACAGTTGATTTGGTGATTCCGGACGAGATTGATGGTTACAAGGTAGTTGATATTGAAAACCGTGCTTTCTGGAGCAACACTGAAGTTGAAACTGTTCAAATTCCGGATACTGTGGAAAGAATCGGTCAATATGTTTTCTCAAAAACAGCAATGTATAAGAACGAGGCGAATTGGGAAAATGGTGTTCTTTATATTGGTAAATTTGTGATTACTGCAAAGGATACTCTTGAGGGCGAATATGCAATCAAAGAGGGTACAAAAGTAATGGCAGATGCTGCTTTCAGAGAGTGTAAAAAACTTACAAAAGTTACAATTCCGGAAGGAATGGAAGCTATAAGTCTCCTCGCTTTTAGAGAGTGTGTAGAGTTAACAGAGGTAAAACTCCCAACAACACTTAAAAATATTGGTGCTTATGCTTTCCTTAAATGTACAGCACTTAAATCTGTTACTCTTCCTGAAGGCGTTAATGAGATTGGTATGTTAGCTTTCAACGGTTCAGGTCTTACTGAAATTGCAATTCCTGCAAGTGTGGAAACAATTGATGACTACGCCTTCTGTAATTGTGAAGATTTAACAGCCATTAATATTGCAGATGGTAACGAATACTATTCATCATTAGAAGGTGTTCTTTATAACAAGGGTAAGACAACTATTATTTATGCTCCTAATAAGGTTGACTACTCAAAGGTTACATTCCCTGAAACAGTAACTACAATCGGCAAAGGTGCATTTGAGGGCGCATCTTTTGAAGAAATTGAAATTCCAAAGAATATAACTACTATTGAAACAGCAGCTTTTGAAGGTTGTGAAAACCTTAAAAGAGTTAAGATTCCTGCAACAGTAACAGATATTGGCGAAGGTGCGTTTGCGGGATGTCACGAAAGCTTCTATATTGATGCTCCTGTGGATTCATATGCTTACGCATACGCACAGGAAAACGGATTTTTGCCTAACATCTTCCTTGGAGATGTAAATGGCGATGGTAAGGTAAGTGCCATTGACGCAAGATGGATTTTACAGTATGTTGCAGCAACCAGACCTTTTACTGCTGACCAGTTTAAAGCAGCGGATATAAACGGCGACGGCAAGGTATCAGCATTGGATGTTCGTTTGGCACTTCAGCTTGCTTCAAGCTAAGTTATAAATAAAGAGAAACAGGGCAAGTGAAAAACTTGCCCTTATTTTTTTTAATGTTTTGTTGACAATTAGAAATTAATCCTATATAATCTCTGTGAATATTTTAAAATGGAGTAATTTGATGTTAATGAGGTTTTCAGCACCATGCCTTTTAGGTTTAGAGGGTTTAGTTGCTCAAGAATTGCGTGATATGGATGCTCTGAATGTTGTTGCCAACAACGGTAGAGTTGATTTCGAGGGTGACGAAAGTATCCTTGCTCGTGCTAATATTTGTTCACGATACAGTGAAAGAATTTTAATCCGTATGGGTGAATTTAAAGCTGTTACATTTGAACAACTTTTTCAAGGTGTAAAAAAGTTACCTTGGGAAGAGTGGATAGGGAAGGTGGATGCATTTCCCGTAAAAGGATATTCTCTTAATTCTAAACTTTTTTCCGTAAGCGATTGTCAGGCAATTATCAAAAAAGCAGTTGTTGAAAGACTTAAAGAAAAATACAAACTTTCATGGTTTGAAGAAACAGGACCTGTTCACCAGATTCAGTTTTCAATTATGAAAGATGTTGTAACATTGTTTATAGATACATCCGGTGTGGGACTTCATAAAAGAGGCTATCGCCCTGTGTCAAACTCTGCACCTATTAAAGAAACTCTTGCTGCAGCAATGGCAGACCTTGCCCGACTTCGTCATTACCATACATTTTATGATGTTTGCTGTGGTTCAGGTACAATTCTTATTGAAGGTGCTATGAAAGCCCTTAATATTGCGCCGGGACTTAAGCGCTCATTTATCTCTGAAAGATTTGAAAATATAGATTCAAAATTCTGGCAACAAGAAAGAATGAGGGCTGCTGATTTAGTTATTCAGGATGCAGATTTTATGGCATACGGCTCCGATATTGATTTCCACGCTCTTGAAATTGCGCGAGAAAATGCAAGACGAGCGGGAGTGGGGATGAAAATCGACCTTTCTAAAAGAGATTTGAAGGATTTTGTTCGCAAGAGCGAAAAAGGTACTGTTATTTGCAATCCACCTTATGGGGAACGAATGTTAGATATTAAATCTGCAGAGGAAATCTACAAGACAATGGGAAGAATTTTTACTCCTGACCGTGGTTGGGCATACTATATTATCAGCCCTGACGAAGAATTTGAAAAGGTTTTCGGCAGAAAGGCAGATAAACGACGAAAGTTATACAATGGTATGATTAAATGCCAATTATATATGTATTACAAATGATTTTTAGGAGAAGGATATGAAACACATTTTTATTATTAACCCCAAATCCGGTAAAGGTCGCAAGGCAAGAAATTTTGCTTTGAAGGCAGAGCACTATTTAAAAACACATAATCTTGATGGATATGTTTACAGAACACAAGGCCCTCGTGACGGTATGAGACATGCTGAGGAAGTTGCCAAAAAAGGTGAGCCTGTTCGTTTCTATTCCTGTGGCGGTGATGGTTGTCTTTATGAAGTAGTTAACGGTTGTTATAAATATCCTAACTGTGAAGTAGCAAATATTCCGTTAGGTTCAGGTAACGACTTTAACCGCCTTTTCGGCAGAAATACGAGTATTGATGACCATGTAAATGGTGTTCCTGTAAAACTTGACCTTATTGAAACTGCTGATGGTGAGGTTTCAATCAACGAATGTGCAATGGGTGTTGACTCAGAGGTTTGTGCTATGCAGTCCGATTTCAAAAAGATACCTTTTGTAAGTGGTACTTTGGCATATACTCTTGCAGCAGTTAAGGCTATTCTTAAAGGAAAACTCACAAATCATTTCAGGATTTCCATTGATGGTGAGTTGCATGACGATGACGATTATCTTTTCTGCTATATCGGTAACTCCCGTTGGTACGGCGGGGGCTATCAGGCAGCTCCATCAGCTATGCCAAACGATGGTTTGATTGAATGTGTTATGGTTAAATTCCCTAAGGAACTTAAGGGAAGTAATCCCCTTGGACTTATTCCTCTTCTTGGCAGATATAAGAAGGGAGAGCATGTTGAATGGGATTTCACAACAGTTAAGAGATGTAAGCATGTAAAGGTTGAGAGTGCTAGCCCTGCAGCAGTTAATGTCGACGGTGAATGTGCTTATGTTACTGAAAGAGAATTCAAGATGCTTGAGAGTGCAATAACATTTGTTGTTCATCGTGGCTCTCCATTCCTTGATATGATAAAATAATAAAATCGGATGGTGGATGAGATGTGACTTATCCACCATTTTTGTAAAGGGAAGATATTTATGCACAATTTTTTTGTTAATGAAAACCAAAAATTGAATAATAAATATGTTATAACAGGTATTGATTTTAACCATATAAAAAATGTTTTGCGAATGGTTGTTGGGGATACTTTTTTGGTTAGTGATAATGGTGTCAGTAATCTCTGTGAAATTGAGAGTTTCGAAAACGACACGGTAATAGCAAAAATTATTGAAGAAAACTACAATGATACGAGTCTGCCAATCAGCATTTATCTTTTCCAGGGGCTTCCTAAAGGGGATAAAATGGAGTTGATTATTCAAAAGACTGTTGAGTTGGGTGTCGAGAGCATAATTCCCGTAGAAATGAACCGTTGTGTTGTGAAACTTGATGATAAGAAAAAGAAAAGTAAAGTTTCCCGTTGGCAGGCAATTTCCGAAAGCGCTGCAAAGCAGAGTAAATGCAATAAAATTCCTGAAATATCAGATGTGATTACATATAAACAAGCTTTGGAAAAGGCAAAAACTCTTGATTTACTCTTAGTGCCCTACGAGAGCAAAAACGGAATGGAAGACACAAAAAATGCCCTTGCTCAAATTAAAACAGGTATGTCCGTGGGTATTCTAATTGGTCCTGAAGGTGGATTTGACGAAAAGGAAATTGATTTGGCAGTAGAAAATGGAGGAAAAGTGATTTCTTTGGGCAAACGAATTCTCCGTACTGAAACTGCAGCAATTACATCTGTTGGAATGTGTATGTTACACGCAGAAATGCGTTTGGGAGAGTAAAATGAAACAATTACCTGTTGAATTTGAAAACAGAATGAAAGCATTGTTAGGTGACGAGTTTGAGGATTTTAAAAAGTCCTATGAGGAGTCGCCAGTTCGTGCTTTTCGTGTGAACACGGATAAAATTTCAGTTGATAATTTTGAAAAAATCAATCCGTTCCAAACTGAAAGAATTCCTTATGTACATAATGGCTTTTACTTTAACTATGATGGCATCGGCAACCACCCTTATCACCACGCAGGTATGATTTATATTCAAGAACCTGCAGCTATGGTACCCGTTGAAAGTATTGATATTCAACCTCAGTGGAAAGTTCTTGATTTGTGTGCTGCACCGGGTGGCAAAAGCAGTCAGATAAAAAACAAGTTGGGCGAAGATGGCGTTCTTGTTTCAAATGAGATTGTCCCATCAAGATGCAAGATTTTGACAGGAAATATGGAACGAATGGGCTTTAAAAATGTTGTAACAACCTGTATGAATCCTCAAAAATTGTTAAATGTATTTCCCGAAACCTTTGATATGATTATGGTTGATGCACCTTGTTCAGGGGAGGGAATGTTCCGTAAAGAGGAAATTGCAATTGATGAGTGGAGTCCTGAAAATGTTAAAATGTGTGCAGAGCGTCAGGCAGAAATTCTTGATTGTGCTGTCAAAATGCTTAAATCAGGTGGATATATAGTCTACTCAACCTGCACATTCTCACTCCACGAAAATGAGATGACCGTTGATGCCTTTTTACAACGACACCCTGAATTTGAGCTTGTGCCAACAACTGAAAGGGTGAGAGAAAATACTGCTGACGGAGTATGTTTTGACGGTTGTAAATGTGAAAACATTCGTTATACCCGTCGTTGCTATCCTCATAAGACAAAGGGTGAAGGACAATTCGTAGCAGTGCTTCACAATACAAATGACAATTACGCAGGAAAATCATTTTCTTCAACTAATAAAGAGAGAATTGATAAAGTAGTTATTGATTTCCTTAATGATGCACTTGTTGATTACAATAAAAGTAATGTGCTTATGTATAACGGAAACCCTGTATATTTTACACCTGATTTTCTTGTTGGAAAGGGTACTGCTTTTTCTTGTGGTGTTACAATTGGTGAAATTCGCAAAAATTATATTCAACCGCATCATCAATTCTTTATGGCATTGGGAACTGAATTCAGGAGAAAAATAGAACTGTCAGCAGATAGCGAAGAACTTAAAAAATATCTTCACGGCGAAGAATTTGAAACCAATTGTCCAAATGGGTGGGCAGTGGTTATAGTTGATGGTTGTACAGTAGGTGGAGTAAAAGTTTCAAACGGCAGAGCGAAAAACCATTATCCTAAGGGACTAAGAACAAAATAATGCTTTATTGTCAGGCTCTCCTTGTTGCGAGAGCCTATAAACTTCTTGACAAACACCCAAAACCTTTGTATAATAACCCTTGCAAATTTAATATGCTGCTATGGCTCAGGTGGCAGAGCACGTCCTTGGTAAGGACGAGGTCACCGGTTCGAATCCGGTTAGCAGCTCCAAAGAAAAACCGTTGAAAACCTTGTGAATAGAGGCTTTTAGTGGTTTTTTTGTGTTTTATATGTTATTTCTTTTAAATACCTCTTTTTAATTTAAAACGATGTGAAACTATTTAGATTACTAACACAATTACAAACAAATATTAAAAGATTTAATGTTTGTGTTGTGGATATCAATTATATAACCATTTATGGGTAAAACCACATATTTTCTTGACAAATAAAAATATTTATGCTAAAATACATTTAACATTTAAGTTAAATGTTAAAGGAGTGAGCTTGTGGGAATTCAAAATACATTAAAAGCCCTTTCTGACCCAGTACGCAGAGAAATACTTAATATGCTTAAAAACGGACAGATGACAGCGGGGGAAATAACCGAAAAATTTGATATTACGGGTGCTGCAATTTCACGACATCTTTCCGTGCTTAAAGAAGCCGACCTTGTAAGGGATAAAAGGGACGGAAAATTCATAATCTATGAGTTGAACGCATCCGTGCTTGAAGAAATTATGCTTTGGATAACAGATTTGAAAGGAGATAGTAATAATGATTAAGAAGAATTTATCAAAACTGATAATCACATCATTGGTAACACTTATACCAATAGTTATTGGGCTTATTCTGTGGGATAAGTTGCCCGACCAAGTCCCTATGCATTGGGGAGCAAATGGCGAAGTTGATGGCTATGGTAACAAAGCAACGGCAGTATTTGTGATGCCTTTAGTGTTGGTTGCAGCTCATTGGATTTGTGTTGTTGGAACAAGCCTTGACCCCAAAAAGCAAAATATCAACGATAAAATGTTTACACTCGTTTTGTGGATTATTCCTGTTATATCCTTGCTTTGCAACTCAATGGTTTATGCAACAGCCCTTGGTTATAAGATAAGCGTTGAAATAATTATGCCACTTTTTATGGGTGCATTGTTTATTGTAATCGGCAACTATTTTCCAAAATGCAAGCAGAGTTACACAGTGGGAATTAAAATTCCTTGGACATTAAATGATGAAGAAAACTGGAATAAAACACACCGCATGGCAGGCTTCCTCTGGGTAATCGGCGGTATTGTAATAATGGCAACAGCATTTTTAGGATTATTCTGGCTTTTCTTTGTTGTGCTTATCCCAATGGTAATTGTTCCATTTGTTTATTCCTATGTTCTTTACAAGAAGAAGCAAAACAAAGATTGATAATATTTCATTACAAAATCCTCCATATTTCTCTTGAAATATTGGAGGATTTATTGTATAATGTTATTGTTAAAATTTTGTCAGACTTTTCTGGCTTACGGAGGTAAATTAATTATGGCAAATCGTTTTGTACTTAACGAAACATCTTATCACGGCAAAGGTGCTATTGCTGCTATTGCTGACGAAATCAAAGCAAGAGGCTTTAAAAAGGCTTTCGTTTGCTCCGACCCTGACCTTATTAAGTTTGGTGTTACTAAAAAGGTAACAGACATTCTTGATAATGCAGAAATCCCTTATGAAATCTATTCAAATATCAAACCAAACCCAACAATTGAAAATGTTCAGACAGGTGTTGAAGCATTTAAAGCAGCAGGCACAGATTGTATCGTAGCAATTGGTGGCGGTTCTTCAATGGATACAGCAAAGGCTATCGGTATCATCATCACAAATCCGGAATTCAGTGATGTTCGCTCACTTGAAGGTGTTGCACCAACAAAGAACCCTTGCGTTCCAATTATCGCAGTTCCAACAACAGCAGGTACAGCAGCAGAAGTTACAATCAACTATGTTATCACAGATGCTGAAAAAGACAGAAAGATGGTTTGCGTTGATGTTCACGACATTCCAGTTGTAGCAGTTGTTGACCCTGATATGATGGCATCAATGCCAAAGGGCCTTACAGCAGCAACAGGTATGGATGCGCTTACTCATGCTATTGAAGGCTACATCACAAAGGGTGCATGGGAACTTTCAGATATGTTCCACATTAAGGCTATCGAAATTATCGCAAAATCACTTCGCGGTGCAGTTGAAAACACAGACGAGGGCAGAGAGGGTATGGCTCTCGGTCAGTATGTTGCAGGTATGGGCTTTAGTAATGTAGGTCTTGGTATTGTTCACTCAATGGCTCATCCTCTTGGTGCTCTTTATGACACACCTCACGGTGTTGCAAATGCTATTATTCTTCCAACAGTTATGGAATATAATGCTCCTGCAACAGGTGAAAAGTACAGGGATATCGCAAAGGCTATGGGTGTAGATGGTGTTGATGCTATGAGCCTCCAGGATGCAAGAAAAGCTGCAATCGATGCAGTTAAGCAACTTTCTGTTGATGTTGGTATTCCAACAGACCTTAAAGAAATCGTTAAGGCAGAGGATATTGATTTCTTATCACAGTCTGCATTTGATGATGCTTGCCGTCCAGGTAACCCAAGAGATACAAGTGTTGAAGAAATTAAAGAACTCTATCTTTCACTTATGTAATTAAACATATACTAGTATGGCGGGGGCTTGCTTGCTCCCGCCATACTTCTGCACTCAATATTTATTGACATCTTTTCAATCAATGGTATAATATTAGAGATTAAATGGGTATATATACATTAGATGCACAATTGAAAGGTGGTAAATCCCATGGGCTATACAGTTGAAGACATTTTAAAAATAGCAAAAGAAAAGAATATAAAGTTTTTGCGTTTACAGTTTACTGACATTTTCGGTCAGATGAAGAATATCGCAATTACTGAAAATATGTTTGAAAAAGTTCTTACTGATGGTCAGATGTTTGACGGCTCATCAATTGAGGGATTTGTTCGTATTGACGAGTCCGATATGTACTTGAAGCCTGACCTTGATACATTTACAATTTTACCTTGGAAAGAGGGAACTGCCCGAGTAATCTGCGATGTTTACGGAGCGGATAAAGAAACTCCATTCACCGGTGACCCTCGTTATGTACTTCGTTCGGTAATTGAGGATGCAGCAAGTATGGGCTATTCAATCAATGTTGGCCCTGAATGTGAATTTTTCCTTTTCAAACTTGATGAAAAAGGCAGAGCAACAACAAAGACAAACGATGCCGTTGGATATTTCGATATTGGTCCTGCTGACGATGGTGAACAGTGTCGAAATGACATCTGTATAGCACTTCAGCAGATGGATTATGAAATTGAAGCATCCCACCACGAATGTGCAGAAGGTCAGCACGAAATCGACTTTAAATTTGCCGAGGCTCTTGATGCAGCGGATAAGGTTGTAACATTCAAGCATGTTGTAAAGACTTATGCTCGTCGTAACGGACTTCACGCAACATTTATGCCTAAGCCTCTTTATGGTGCAGCAGGTAACGGTATGCATACAAACCTTTCCCTTATGAAGGATGGCAAAAATGCATTCTACGACCCTGACGACAAATATGGACTTAGTGAAACGGCTTACCAGTTTATTGCAGGTGTTCTTCACCATATCAAGGCAATTACTTGCGTTGCAAACCCACTTGTAAACTCTTATAAGAGATTAGTTCCTGGCTTTGAAGCACCTGTTTATATTTCTTGGTCTGCTTCAAACCGTTCAGCACTTATTCGTGTTCCTGCAGCAAGAGGAATGGCAACAAGAGTTGAACTTCGTTCATCCGACCCTTCATGTAATCCATATCTTGAAATGGCACTCTGTATCGCAGCAGGTCTTGACGGTATCAAAAAAGGTATGAAAGCACCTGAGGGAATCACAACAAATATCTACGATATGACAAGGGAAGAAAGAAAAGCAAATGGCATTGAAAATCTTCCGAGCACATTACAAGAGGCAACAAGAGAATTTGAAAAGAGTGAATTTGTAAAAGAGGTTCTTGGTGAACACATATTCTCAAAATACCTTGCAGGTAAAAAGCAGGAATGGGAAAGCTACACAACAAGAATAACCCAATGGGAAATTGAAGAATATCTTACAAAGTATTAAAATCAACGGTGGGAGAAATCCTACCGTTTTTATATGTTAAAATATATTTGTTAAATTGGAGTTTTGATTTCTCATTTTTCATTTGCAACAAATTGTTGCGTGACTTTTTTATAGTATTATGTAATAATAAAGTTGCAAGGAGGCGATATGAATGTCCAAAGTTTCAAAAAACATCAAAAAATTCCGAACAGAAAAAGGAATGACACAGGAAAGTCTTGCTGAAAAGATTTTTGTTACTCGTCAGGCAATTTCTAACTGGGAAACGGGAAAAACAAAACCTGATGTAGATTCCCTTTTAAAAATAGCAGAGATTCTTGATGTTCAGGTTGAGGAACTGATTTACGGCGAACGAAAAGAAAAAATTACAGTTGAAGATAAATCAAAAGAGAAAAACAGAATTAAGATTATTCTTGCTATAATGGGCTCACTATTTCTGGGTGTTGGTCTGGCCTTTATCTTTTTTGAGTTCTGGAAAGATTTTTCTATGATAGTTAAGACCGTATTTGCTGTGTTACCTGCTTTGGCTGGACAGTTAATTTCTGTATTTGCAACTCAAAAGAAAAAGAACAGTGTTGCCTGGCGTGAGAGTGCAGGAATTCTATGGACGCTTGGTACAGTTGCAACAGTTGCGCTTATAAACGAGATTTTCAGCATTAATTGTGGTTATATAAACTGTATGGTGATTGATGTTGTTCTCATTTTACCAATAATGTTTGTGCTAAAAACAATTTCACCTCTTGCTTTTTATTATTATATGACAATTCACATCTCCACAGAAGGCAGAGGGGAATATTTCGTCTTTGGGCTGTTATTCTTCCTTTTGGGAGTGCTTTTCAATATTGTAATGGCAAAGAAAAAGGACGATGCAAGAGGAATCTTTACTCAATGGGTGACAGTTATTGCATCGATTCCAATGCTGTTTGTTTTGGCAAGTGTTTTTGACAGAAAGGATATCCTGTGTGAGGTTTTCTTTATAATACTATTGGCATATTCCCTTTGTATGTACATATTGTCTGTTAAAATCAAAACATTCACACTGCCATACCGACCTATAAGTATATTGGGAATATGTGTTTCAATGTTTATAGCATCATTTTCCATAGGTGTATCCGCAAAGAACATAGCAGTTTTTGTTTTATTCTTCCTTGTGTGTTTGGGATTACCAATAATATGTCTTGTAATTAGAAGAAAAGATTTTACAAAATCTATTCCGGATTTAATAAGTGCTGTTCTGCCAATTTCATTTATGTTGGTTGTATGCATTATGACTGTAATTACTGACTATTTTAAACTCTTTTATTATGATTATAGTATTGTATATACGGTGTTCTCCGCATTTATTTTCTTGCACGGCTTAACACTTGTAGTTATTGGTATAAGGGAAGTCAAATTGTATCATATCGACTTGGGATTACTGCTGATTTTTGCACAGATTATGTATTTATGCTCGGATGTGTACTACGGAAGTTTCATTTATTTTGGAATTACTTTTGCAATTTTCGGTACAATTATCCTTTTGATAAACGGAACTGTTTTCAAGGTAGTGAAACGCAGAAAACTTGCTGATGGAGGTGTTGATGATGAAAAATAAACCATTGAAACTCCTCATAGCTGTTATAGTTTTTCAAATTGCAATTTTCTCATCAATGATAGTCTATTCGGTAAGATTTAATAACGAAATTCAAAAAGAAGCAGAATATACAATGCTTATCGACCTGAATTATATGCAGAACAATGAGGTGCATTTTTCTACTCGGACAAATGATAACGTTATTCTTTCCTGGTATTTGCGTTCGGAAAACCAGTATGCGATTTTGGGTGTTGACGAAAACGGATATGCCATTGTTACAAAGGTGGTTGATGACAAACCCGAAAATCAGGCATATATAAAGATAGATAAGGAATCAGTAAAAAGATTCCGTTCATACGAAATAACAGAAACAGAAAGGGCGTATTATCCATTTAACAATGCTGAGTTGGAAAACCCATACATAAAGTTCAAGGTGAAAAACGGAAAAGTCCTTGTTACAGAATTGGGAATAGCAGGAATACCTATTGAAGAATGGTTAAAAGAACCGGTAACGAAAGAAACGGAAATCATTGAAGATGAAATACTGTTCTCGGAAGACGAAATGGTATGGTGAAATAAGAATGAGCGTATATTTCTGTAATATATGCTCATTTTTATGTATAAAATTATGTATATTCACATAGTTTATGTATAAAAATGCATTCAAGACGGTTTTTGACTTGATTTTTTGCATAAACACTTGACTTTTAATGAAAAAGCGATATATAATTTACCTACAAAATTAAAATTATTTACATAAGGGGTAATTTGAAATGAAAAAATCAGTTAAAATTCTTTCAATCGTTCTCGCTCTTGTAATCGTTATCGGTTGCTTCGCAGCTTGTGGCGGAAAAGAAGACAACAGCGGTGCTAATAATACACCTGTTGCAAAAGTTAAGGTGATTGACATTAACCTTACAGAAGAAGAGTATGCATACGGTGTTGACAAAAACCAGCCAGAGCTTCTTGAAAAAGTAAACGCATTTATTGCGGAGATTAAGAAGAATGGTAAGTTTGATGCTATCTGTGATGCTTATTTTGGTGATGGTGAAAAGAAAGGCGTTACTTCTGCTGAACTTGACACATCAAAAGACCAACTTGTAGTTGCAACAAATGCTCAGTTTGAACCATTTGAATATAAAGAAGGCGATACATACTATGGTATCGATATGGAAATCGCTGCTCTTCTTGCAGAGTATCTCGGACAGGAACTTGTTATTCAGGATATGGAATTTGATGCAGTTTGTTTGACAGTTGGTCAGCACAAGTGCGATATTGCAATGGCTGGTCTTACTGTAAATGAAAAGAGAGAAGAGTATGTTACATTCTCAACATCTTATTACACTGCAAACCAGAAGCTCATCGTTAAGGGCGATGACACAACATTTGATAACTGCAAGACAGTAGAAGATGTAGAAGCAATTCTCAACAGCTATGACGAAACAGTGAAGGTTGGCTATCAGAATGGTACAACAGGCGGTTTGTATGTTGAAGGCGATGAAGACTGGGGATTTGCAGGATTTAAGATGGACGGCAAAGGCTACGGTAGCGGTTCTCTTGCAGTTCAGGACCTTATCAACGGCAATATTAAATTAGTTGTTATTGACTCTGACCCTGCTAAATTTATTACAGAAGCTATTAATGCAGTTGCATAGTTAAAAATAAAAATGTTTTGCCATAACCTCACCTTGCGGTGGGGCTATGGCGTTTTTTAAGGATATATATTTATGGGTAATTTTGATTTAAAAGTACAAAGATTTATTGAAGTCTTCATTGATGCAGATGGTTATAAAACTGTAATTGAAGGGCTTCTGAATACCTTGCAAATTGCAGTTATCGGTCTAATTATCGGTATTGTAATCGGTACACTTATTGCTATTGTAAGAGTATTACCGAAATACAAACTTTTGCCGAGAATTCTCAACGGAATTTGCAGTTTTTATGTTTCATTCTTCCGTGGAACACCAATGGTAGTTCAGCTTCTTTTGTCATATTATGTTGCATTACCGCTTTTGGGCATTAATTTGCCTTCAGTTTCGGTTGCCATTGTGGTATTCGGACTTAATTCGGGCGCTTATATTTCTGAAATTATGCGTGGCGGTATTCAGTCGGTTGACCCGGGACAAATGGAGGGCGGCCGTGCTATGGGCTTGAGTTTCTCTACAACAATGCTCAAAATTGTCATTCCGCAGGCAGTTAAGAACATTCTTCCAACACTTGGCAATGAGTTTATTACTCTTATTAAAGAAACATCTGTTGTAAGCTTTGTTGGTGCTCTTGACTTGTATGTTGCATTTAACCGTATTGGTTCTAATAGTTACGAATTTATGGTGCCGTATCTTGTAATGGCGTTGATTTACATTGTACTTGTTCTTATAATCAGCGGTCTTGTTAAATTGATGGAAAGGAGTCTGGGTAAGAGTGATAGAGGTCGTTAACCTTAACAAATCATTTGGAAAAATAGATGTCCTTCATGATATCAATATCAAAATCAATAAGGGCGAAAAGGTTGTAGTGGTAGGACCTTCAGGTTCGGGTAAATCAACATTCTTGCGTTGCCTTAATTGTATGGAAGACCCAACATCGGGCAGTATCATTTTCAACGGTGTTGATATTGCCGATATGAAGGTGGATATCAATGTTCATCGTCAGAAAATGGGAATGGTTTTCCAACATTTTAATCTTTTTAATAATAAAACAGTAATTGAAAATATTATGCTCGCTCCGGTTTATGTTGAGAAAAAACGAATGAAAAAACTTCGTCGCAATAATCCACAGAATGAAGTTATTAAGAGCGTAAAGGAAATCAAAGAAGATGCAAGGGCTCAGGCTGTGGAACTTCTTAAAAGAATTGGACTTGAAGAAAAAGCTGATGCTTACCCAAGTCAGCTTTCAGGTGGACAGAAACAGCGTGTTGCAATTGTTCGTGCGCTTGCCATGAATCCTGATGTTATTCTTTTTGATGAGCCAACATCTGCTCTCGACCCTGAAATGGTTGGTGAGGTTCTTGAACTTATGAAAGAACTTGCAGATAGTGGTATGACAATGGTTGTTGTCACTCACGAAATGGGATTTGCTCGAGAAGTTGGTACAAGAGTTATATTTATGGATAGTGGTAGAATCATTGAAGAGAATAATCCAAAAGATTTCTTTGAAAATCCACAGAATGACAGACTTAAGGATTTCTTATCAAAAGTTTTATAATGTATAAAGTAAAATCACCTTGGTAAAATATTACCGAGGTGATTTTTTATGAATAATATGAATATGGAAACAAGAGCCTACTTTGATGCCTTACCAATTTCAATAAGGTCAGCCATTGTTGAATCAGGAGCAAAGTTTGAAACGGTAGAACAACTTAAAGTCCTTGTTCAGGCATATACAGGACAGGCAAATAGTTGAATAAAAATTAAGGTGGGGTATTGACCCCACTTTTTTCATTTAGATATACAGATTTGAATTTGTTGGGGAGAAGTTAATGAATAATGAATGATGAATAATGAATAATTAAGGGTCTGCGACGCAATTATAATCGCAACGCAGTTCCGACATTTCGAATTCCGAATTTCGCTTTTCGCACTCAGTTAGACAAACTCCATTTTATCAGCAGAATTGTAATTTTCTTATTGACTACACAAATCAAAAGTGATAATATTCTCTTCGGCAATTTAGTTTAGCATTAAACGGATGTGATTATGTGAAGAATTTTTATCTTAAACCGAAGTTTTTCAGCACTATGAAAAACTATTCAAAAGAACAAGCCGTAAAAGATATTGTTGCAGGTGTAATTGTTGCAATTATAGCATTACCTTTGTCAATCGCCTTGGCATTGGCATCAGGTGTTGAACCTGCTTGTGGTGTTTATACTGCGATTTTTGCAGGTTTTATGGTTTCATTTTTGGGCGGAAGCCGTGTGCAGATTGCAGGACCTACTGCTGCTTTTGCAACTGTTGTTGCAGGAATCGTAGCAACACAGGGAATGGAAGGTTTGATTATCGCTACAATCCTTGCAGGTATATTCTTAATCCTTATGGGCGTTTTCAAATTAGGCTCATTGATTAAATTTATCCCATATACAATCACAACAGGATTTACTGCAGGTATTGCAGTTACAATATTCATTGGTCAAATTAAGGATTTCTTAGGCTTACAGTATGCTGATGGTGTAAAACCAATTGAAACAATTGAAAAAATTGAGGCAAATATTCACGCTATTGGTACATTTAGTTGGCAAGCACTTTTAGTTGGTGCAGTCTCACTTGCTATACTTATTATATACCCAAAATTTGAAAAGAGAGTACCACCATCACTTATAGCCGTGGTTGTTGGTGCGTTGATGGTTAAGTTTATTCCGGGACTTGATAACGGAGTTTTCACAATTGGAGAGTTATACACAATTCCATCCGGTTTCCCCAAATTTGCACTTTCAGGAATGGAGTTCAGTTTTGCTAAGGTATCAGCAGTTTTACCCGATGCATTTACAATTGCCATTCTTGCCGCTATTGAGTCCTTATTATCATGTGTTGTTGCGGACAGTATGGTAAATTCTCGTCACAATTCAAATGCTGAACTCGTAGCACAGGGTGTGGGCAATATCGCATCTGTATTATTTGGTGGAATTCCTGCAACTGGTGCAATCGCAAGAACTGCAGCCAACGCTAAAAACGGTGGAAGAACTCCTGTAGCAGGTATGGTACATGCAGTTGTGCTTTTATTGGTGCTTTTATTCCTTATGCCTTTGGCAGGACTTATTCCTATGCCTACTATTGCAGCAATTTTATTTATGGTTGCTTATAATATGAGTGAATGGAAAAAATTTGTACATATAGTTAAAACTGCACCGAAGAGTGATATTGTTGTAATGATAATTACTTTTGGTCTCACAGTTATCTTTGATTTGGTTATTGCTATTGAAGTGGGTATGCTTCTTGCTGCCATGCTCTTTATGAAGCGCATGAGTGAGGAAACTACCGTTACAGGTTGGAAGTATGTAGATAGCGAAAATGACGAGGATAGTCTTGACTTGAAGGTAGTCCCCAAAAATGTTCGAGTTTATGAAATCAGCGGACCTTTATTCTTTGGCGCGGCGGATAAAATTCTTGATATCCAGTTGAAAGAATATACAAATTGTCTTATTTTGCGAATGAGGGGTGTAACAGCCGTTGATGCGACTGCCATGCATTCTCTTGAAACTCTTTATAGGAAATGTCAGAATAAAGGTATATCACTTATCCTTTCTCATGTAAACGAACAACCGCTTAATGCTATGAAGAAAGCGGGCTTTTATGACAAAGTTGGTGCTGATAACTTTTGTGCTCATATTGATGATGCTCTTGAGTATGTTACAAAAAATAATATATAATATATGATACGGCAGAAAATACTGCCGTATTTTTTTATAATTTGCTTCTTTTTTTCTATACATATTATATATAGGCCATTTTGGCGGGAATAAGATATACAAATTTAGTGTTTGAGATTGCAAAAAACACAAGATATTGTGCCTGAAAACAGAACGAAAAAAATCTCTGTTTTTCACAAAGTTTTTTTAAAAAACTTATTGCATTTTCACAAAGAATATGTTATTATACTAGGGCACGCGTGGGAATGGGCGTAGTATGTCCATTTGCAAATACCGTGCGATATGCGTTGAAGCGGTAGGTGGCTGCACGAAGATGCAGGGAATTACCGTGGAGTATGTCTGATTTAAAATCGGGCGACCAATAATGCTTTAAAACCTTGTGGCATACCCCAACTGTGCCATAACGGTACTTGCAGGAGCATTCTGCGCTATTTTACGCCGTCCGAAAAATCAGAACCGATTTTTCGGTTTTAAAAACGGAAGGGTGGAAACACCCGGATGAGTTGCAAGTAAAATAACGTGCCCAGTAATTTAGGAGGAAAACAAAATGGCAGCAACAAAAGGTAAGAAAATCAGAATCAGACTTAAGGGTTATGACCATGACCTTGTAGACAAGGCAGCAGAAAAGATTGTTGAAACTGCAAAGCGTACAGGCGCACAGGTTTCAGGTCCAGTTCCGCTTCCTACAGAAAAGGAAATCGTTACAATCCTTCGCGCTGTTCATAAGTACAAGGACAGCCGTGAACAGTTTGAACAGAGAACACACAAAAGGCTTATCGACATTTTAAGACCTTCAAACAAAACTGTTGAAGCTCTTACAAGTCTTGAGCTTCCTGCTGGTGTAGATATCGAGATTAAACTCTAATCTAAAAGAAAAAACACCAAGCAAGGTCAAGTCGGTGAAAAACCGACCAATAACCAAAGGAGGAAATAAAAATGAACAAAGGTCTTATCGGTAGAAAAATCGGTATGACACAGCTCTTCGACGAAAACGGTAAAGTAATTCCTGTTACAGTTGTTGAAGCTGGTCCATGCACAGTAGTGCAGAAGAAAACAATCGAGAACGACGGCTATGCAGCAGTTCAGGTTGGTTTTGGCGACGTTAAGGTTACAAAAGTGAACAAGCCAATGGCAGGTCACTTCAAGAAGGCTGACGTTGCTCCAAAGAAAGTGCTCAAGGAATTCAGACTTGCAGACACAGAATCAGTAAACGTAGGTGACATCCTCAAGGCTGACATCTTCGCAGTAGGCGACAGAGTTGACGTTGTAGGAACAAGCAAAGGTAAGGGTACAGCAGGCGTAATTAAGCGTTGGAACTTCTCACGTCTTAAGGAAACTCACGGTACAGGTCCTGTTCACCGTCACGGTGGTTCACTCGGCGTTATCGACCCAGCTCGTATCTTTAAAGGCAAGAAGATGGCTGGTCATCTCGGTGCTGAAAAAGTTACAGTACAAAACCTTGACATTGTTAAGGTAGACGTAGAAAACAACCTCATCGCTATTAAGGGCGCTATTCCAGGTCCTAAGAACGGTATCGTTGTTATCGCAGACTCAGTTAAATCAAAGTAAGAGAGGAGAGTTAAGAAATGGCTAAATTAGCAGTAGTAGATACAAAGGGCAAGAAAGTTTCTGATATCGAGCTTAACGACAGCATTTTCGCTATCGAGCCAAATATGTCAGCTATGCACCTTGTAGTAGTTAATTACTTGGCACATCAGCGTCAGGGTACACAGTCAACTCTCACTCGTGCAGAGGTGTCTGGTGGCGGTAAAAAACCATGGAGACAAAAAGGTACTGGTAGAGCTCGTCAGGGTTCAACAAGAGCACCTCAGTGGACACATGGTGGTATTACATTTGGTCCTAAGCCACGCGCTTACGGCTTCTCAATCAACAAGAAGGTAAGAAGACTTGCTATGAAATCAGCTCTTTCTTCAAAGGTTGCAGCTGACGAAATGATTGTTCTTGATTCATTCAATATGGATGCAATCAAAACAAAGGAAATGGCAAATGTTCTCGCAGCTATCAAGGCTGGCAAGAAAGCTCTTATCGTTCTTCCTGAGAAAAACGACGTAGTTTATAAGAGTGCAAGAAACATCGCTGGTGTTAACACAACTCTTGTAAACACACTTAATGTTTATGACATTCTTAACTGCGACACAATCGTAGTTCTTAAGGATGCAGTAGCAAAAATTGAGGAGGTTTACGCATAATGAAACTTGCACAGGAAATTATCCTCGCTCCCGTTATTACAGAAGAGTCAATGATGGGCACTGCAGACAAAAAATACACATTCAAAGTTGCTAAGGATGCAACTAAGGTTGACATCAAAAAGGCTGTTGAATCACTTTTCGGCGTACAGGTTGAAAAGGTAAACACAATGAATGTACGTGGCCAGTTAAGACGCTATGGTCGCTTCGAAGGCTACAAAGCTTCTTGGAAAAAGGCTATCGTAACTTTGACAGCAGATTCAAAGACAATCGAGTTCTTTGACGGAATGATGTAATGATTTTGAGGTCAGGCGGTAAGGTATGGAGTTTCGACATACTCCGCAAAGCTTCCTGACAGGCTTTAGAGCCACTCCATATTATTAAAATAAACAAAGGAGATGAAAGAAATGTCGATTAAAGTCTATAAGCCGACTACAAACGCAAGACGTAATATGTCGGTTACAGATTATTCCGAGCTTTCAAAGGTTGCTCCTGAAAGAAGTCTTCTCACTTCTCTCAAGAAGCACGCAGGCCGTAACAGCTACGGAAGAATTACAGTTCGTCATCACGGTGGCGGAAATCGCAGAAAGTACCGTATTATCGACTTCAAGAGAGATAAGATGGGCGCTGCAACAGTATTAACACTTGAGTATGACCCAAACCGTTCAGCTCATATTGCACTCGTTCAGTACGAAGATGGTGAAAAGAGATATATCCTTGCTCCTGTAGGCCTTAAAGTAGGCGACACAGTAGCATCTGGTGCAGATGCTGACATTAAGCCAGGTAACGCACTTCCTCTTACAAACATCCCAACAGGTACATTCGTACACAATGTTGAGCTTTATCCAGGTAGAGGCGGTCAGTTAGCAAGAGCAGCTGGTAATGCAGCACAGCTTATGGCTAAGGAAGGCATCTATGCACTTCTCAGACTTCCTTCAGGTGAACTTAGAAATGTTCCTGCAACATGTATGGCAACAGTTGGTACAGTAGGAAATGTTGACCACGAAAATGTTAAAATCGGTAAAGCAGGTCGTACACGTCATATGGGCATCCGTCCAACAGTTCGCGGTTCTGTTATGAACCCTAACGACCACCCTCACGGTGGTGGTGAAGGTAAGTCACCAATCGGCCGTCCAGGTCCTTGCACACCATGGGGTAAACCAGCTCTTGGTTACAAGACAAGAAACAAGAAGAAGAGTTCCGACAAGCTTATCGTAAAGCGTCGTAACGGTAAATAATGGGAAAGGAGCTGTCATTAAATGAGTAGAAGTACTAAAAAAGGACCTTATGTAGAAGCTAGTCTTATGAAAAAGGTCGAAGCAATGAATGCAAATGGCGAAAAAATCGCTATTAAGACATGGAGCCGCAGCTCAACAATTTTCCCAGATTTTGTTGGTCATACATTTGCGGTACATGATGGTAGAAAGCATGTTCCTGTATATGTTACAGAAGACATGGTTGGCCACAAATTAGGCGAGTTTGCACCTACAAGAACTTACAGAGGTCATGCAGGTTCAAAAACATCTAACAACGGTAAATAAGTCGAAAGGAGTGTATTAAATAATGGAAGCAACAGCAAAAGTTACTTTTGTGCGAATTGCACCACGTAAGGTAAAGATTGTTCTTAACCTTATCAGAAACAAACCATGTGATGAAGCAATGGCGATTCTTAAATACACACCTAAGGCTGCGTGTGAACCACTTTACAAGCTTCTCAAGTCAGCTATGGCTAACGCAGAGATGAAGAACATGGATGTTTCAAGACTCTATGTTGCAGCTTGTTCAGTTGACCAGGGTCCTACTCTTAAGAGAATCAGAGCTCGTGACAAGGGTAGAGCTTACAGAATCAACAAGAAAACATCACATATCAACATCACACTTAAGGAAGCAGAATAAGGAGGAGGTTAAGTTATGGGCCAGAAAGTTAATCCAACCGGTTTAAGAATCGGCGTTATCAAAAACTGGGAATCACGCTGGTATGCAGACAAGAAAGACTTCGGTAACACACTTGTTTCTGACTACGAGCTTCGTGAATATCTCCTTAAGACACTCGCTCCTGCAGGTGTTCCAAAGGTAGAAATCGAAAGAGATGCGAAGAGAGTTCGCATTAACATTCACTGTGCAAAACCTGGCATGGTTATCGGCCGTCAGGGTGCAGAGATTGAAAAACTTAAAGACACATGTAAAAAGATGCTTGGCGGCGATAAAGAAGTTTTCATCAATATCGTTGAAGTTAAGCAACCAGACCTCAATGCACAGCTCGTTGCTGAAAGCATTGCTTCACAGCTTGAAAGAAGAATTTCTTTCAGAAGAGCTCTTAAGCAGTCAATCGGCAGAACAATGAGACTTGGTGCAAAGGGTATCAAAACTCAGGTTAGCGGCCGTATCGGCGGTGCTGAAATCGCTCGTACAGAACAGTATCATGAAGGTACTATTCCACTTCAGACAATTCGTGCTGACATCGACTATGGTTTTGCAGAAGCAGACACAACATACGGTAAACTCGGTGTTAAAGTATGGATTTACAAAGGCGAAGTTCTTCACGAAAGCCGCAAATCACGCAAAGAAGGAGGCACAAAATAATGCTTTTACCTAAGAGAGTAAAATACCGTCGCGTTCACAGAGGACGTTTGACAGGTAAAGCTTCAAGAGGTACTCAAGTTACTTACGGTGATTTCGGTCTTGTGTCTCTTGAACCAGCATGGATTACATCTAACCAAATCGAAGCAGCCCGTATCGCTATGACAAGATACATCAAGCGTGGTGGTCAGGTTTGGATTAAGATTTTCCCAGACAAGCCAATTACAGAAAAACCAGCTGAAACTCGAATGGGTTCAGGTAAAGGTTCTCCTGAATATTGGGTAGCAGTAGTTAAGCCCGGTCGCGTAATGTTCGAGATTAAGGGTGTTTCAGAGGAAGTTGCTCGTGAGGCTATGCGTCTTGCAGCTATGAAACTTCCGGTAAAATGTAAGTTTGTAACTAAAGAAGAACAGGGTGGTGAGCAGTAATGAAAGCAAGCGAGATTAGAAAGCTCTCTCCTAAGGAGTTGGATGCAAAGCTCTTAGAGCTTAAAGACGAACTTTTCAAGCTTCGTTTTCAACAAGCCATCAACCAACTCGAAAATCCTATGAGAATCAGTGCTGTTAAGAAGGATATCGCAAGAGTTAAAACAGTAATTCGCGACATCGAACTTCACGGCAGTGAGTCTTAAGGAAAGGGAGGGCGTTCAAAATGGAAAGAAACCTCAGAAAAACATTAGTCGGCATCGTAACAAGCGATAAGATGGATAAAACTGTTGTTGTTTCAATCAAGGACAGAGTTAAGCATCCTCTTTACGGCAAAATCGTTAACAAGACAGTGAAGCTTAAGGCTCACGACGAAAATAACGAATGCGGTGTAGGCGACAGAGTATTAGTAATGGAAACACGTCCACTTTCAAAAGATAAGAGATGGCGTGTTGCTGAAATTATCGAGAAAGCTAAGTAATTAAAGGAGGCAATCATTGTGATACAGCAACAAACTTACCTCAAGGTTGCCGACAACACAGGTGCAAAAGAAATTATGTGCATCCGAGTTCTCGGTGGTTCAGGTAGAAGATATGCTAACATCGGCGATGTTATCGTAGCATCTGTTAAGAAAGCAGCACCAGGCGGCGTTGTTAAAAAAGGCGATGTTGTGAAAGCAGTCGTTGTTCGTTCAGTAAAAGGCGTTCGCAGAGATGACGGAACATATATCCGTTTCGATGAAAACGCAGCAGTTATTATCAAAGAAGACAAAAACCCAAAAGGTACTCGTATCTTTGGGCCAGTAGCAAGAGAGCTTCGTGATAAGGACTATATGAAAATCCTTTCACTCGCTCCAGAAGTACTTTAAGGAGGTGCCCTAAATGAATAAGGTTCATGTTAGAACAGGTGACGAAGTTATCGTTATCAACGGTAAAGACCGTGGCAAGAAGGGCAAAGTCCTTGAAGTTAGCCCTTCAGAAGGCAAAGTTATTGTTGAAGGCGTAAATATGGTATCTAAGCATGTTAAACCTCGCAAGATGGGTGAACAGGGCGGTATCATTAAGGCAGAAAGTGCTCTTTACGCTGATAAAGTTCAGCTTGTATGTCCTAAGTGCAAAGCAGCTACAAGAGTTGGTCACGAAGGCACAGGCAAAGATAAAGTACGCGTTTGCAAAAAATGCGGCGCAAAGTTTGAATAAGGAGGAACAATAAAATGGCAGTTAGACTTAGAGAAATGTACAAAGCCGATGTTGTTCCTGCACTTCAGAAGAAGTTCAACTACAAGAGCGTTATGCAGATTCCAAAGATTGATAAGGTTATTATCAATGTTGGATGTGGAGAAGCTAAGGACAACGCAAAAGTTGTTGACGCAATTATCGGCGACCTTGCAAAAATCACAGGTCAGAAACCAGTTAAGTGCGTTGCTAAGAAATCAGTTGCTAACTTCAAGCTTCGTGAAGGTATGACAATCGGCGTTAAAGTAACACTTAGAGGCGACAAGATGTATGAATTCATCGACAGATTCTTCAACCTTGCTCTTCCTCGTGTTCGTGACTTCAGAGGTATCAACCCTAACTCATTCGATGGTAGAGGTAACTACTCAATGGGTGTTAAGGAACAGTTGATTTTCCCTGAAATCGATTACGATAAGATTGATAAGGTACGTGGCATGGATATTTGCTTCGTAACAACAGCTAACACAGATGAAGAAGCTCGTGAGCTTTTAACACTCATGGGTGCACCATTTGCTAAATAAGGAGGGGTAGACAGTGGCAAAGACAGCGATGAAAGTTAAGCAGCAGAGAGCTGCAAAGTATTCAACAAGAGCTTACAACAGATGTAAAATCTGTGGTAGACCACATGCTTACCTCCGTAAATATGGCGTTTGCCGTATTTGCTTCAGAGAGTTAGCACACGCAGGTCAGATTCCTGGCGTGAAGAAATCAAGCTGGTAATAGAGCAATCTAAAATTATAGGAGGTAACTCATTATGCAAATTACAGATGCAATCGGTGATATGCTCACCAGAATCCGTAATGCGAATTCCGCAAAGCATGATACAGTGAAAGTGCCTGCATCAAACATGAAGAAAGCGATTGCTCAAATTCTTGTTGATGAAGGTTACATCAAAGGATTTACAGTAGAAGAGGACGGCAAGCAGGGCGTTATCGAAATCGCACTTAAGTACGGTCCTAACAAATCAAGCGTAATCACAGGTCTTAGAAGAGTTTCAAAGCCAGGTTTACGTATTTACACAAACTGTGAAGACATGCCTAAGGTAATGAAAGGTCTTGGTATTGCAATCCTTTCAACATCTAAGGGTGTTATGACAGATAAAGAGGCTCGCAAACTCAATGTAGGTGGCGAAGTTCTCGCATTCATCTGGTAAGGGAGGTACAGTAAATGTCACGTATAGGCAGAAACCCTATTGCTATTCCAGCAGGGGTAGAAGTTAAAGTAGATGGCAGCACTGTTACCGTTAAAGGCCCTAAGGGTACTCTTACTAAAACAGTGCACAGCAATATGAAGGTTGAACTCGATGGCGCAGTTGTTACAGTATCTCGTCCAGACGACTCAAACCTCAACAAATCACTCCACGGTCTTACACGCACACTCATCGCTAACATGATTGAAGGCGTTGAGAAGGGTTACACAAAGGAACTCGAAGTTAACGGCGTTGGTTACCGTGTAGCAATTCAGGGCAAGGACCTTGTTCTCAACATTGGTTTCTCACATCAGGTGATTATGCCTGCTCCAGAAGGAATCACAGTTGAGGCTCCAAACCCAAATAAGATTGTTATCTCTGGCCCTGACAAGCAGAAGGTTGGTCAGTTCGCAGCAGAAGTTCGCGAAAAGAGACCACCAGAGCCATATAAGGGCAAGGGTATCAAATATGCTGACGAGCATATCCGTCGTAAAGAAGGTAAAGCCGGTAAGGGCAAATAATAGGAGGAGAGTAAAGCTATGGTTAACAGACCAGATACAAACGCGGCAAGACTCAAGAGACATAAGAGAGTCCGCGCTAAGATTTCAGGCACAGCTGAGTGCCCACGCCTTAATGTGTTCCGTTCTCTCCAGCATATCTATGCTCAGTTGATTGACGACGTTGCAGGTGTTACACTTGTAAGCGCTTCATCAACAGAGAAGGACTTCGCAAATTACGGCGGAAACAAGGATGCTGCTAAAGAAGTAGGTAAAATCCTTGCAGAAAGAGCAAAAGAAAAGAACATTACAGATGTTGTATTTGACAGAGGCGGTTACGTTTACACAGGTAGAGTTGCTGCTCTCGCAGAAGGTGCCCGTGAGGGTGGCCTCAACTTCTAAGAAAGGAGAAAATGAAAATGGCTACAAAAATTGACGCATCAACACTCGAACTTCAGGAAAGAGTAGTTGCTATCAACCGTGTTTCTAAAACAGTTAAGGGCGGCCGTATCTTCAAGTTCTCCGCTTTGGTTGTTGTAGGTGACGGTAACGGCATCGTAGGCTTCGGTCTTGGTAAATCAGGCGAAGTTCCGGACGCAATCCGTAAGGGTATTGAAGATGCTAAGAAGAATCTTATTAAGGTTTCTCTTAAAGGCACAACAATCCCTCATGAAATCATCGGTAAATTTGGCGCAGGTGTAGTTCTTATGAAACCTGCTGCACCTGGTACTGGTGTTATCGCTGGTGGTCCTGTTCGTGCTGTTGTTGAAACAGTTGGTATCAAGGACATTCGTTCAAAGGCACTTCGTTCAAATAATCCCTGCAATGTAGTACGTGCTACTATTGACGGACTTTCAAAGCTTCGTAACGCAGAGGAAGTTGCTGCTATCCGCGGCAAATCAGTTAAAGAGATTGTAGAATAAGGAAGGGTGGACAAAATGGATAAAATTCAGGTTAAACTCGTAAAGAGTCTTATCGGAAGCAAAAAAGACCAAATTGCCACCGCTTATGCACTTGGTCTCCGCAAAATTGGCGATGTATCAGAACAACCTGATAACGATCAAACACAAGGTAAGATTAAGAAAATCTCTCATCTTGTAGAGGTTACAAAGGCTTAAGGAGGTGCACAATATGAAATTGCACGAACTTTCACCAGCTGCTGGTTCAAAGAAGGATGTAAAGCGTATCGGTCGTGGTGCTGCTTCAGGTCAGGGTAAAACAGCAGGTAAAGGTCACAAGGGTCAGAAGGCCCGTGCAGGTAGAGGTATGCAGGTCGGCTTCGAAGGTGGCCAGATGCCTTTACAGAGAAGACTTCCAAAGCGTGGATTTAACAACATCTTCGCAAAGGAAATCGCAACTGTTAATGTTTCAGCACTCAATGCATTTGAGGATGGCACAACAGTAACAATCGAGGCACTCGTTAATGCAGGCCTTGTAAAGAAAGCTCTTGACGGAGTTAAAGTATTAGGAAATGGCGAAATCAGCAAAAAGCTTACTGTTCAGGTTAATGCTTATTCAGAATCTGCTAAGCAGAAGATTGAAGCAGCAGGCGGAAAGGCTGAGGTGATTTAACCGTGTTCCGTACTTTTATCAATGCGTGGAAAATCGTTGATTTAAGAAAGAAACTTCTTTTCACAGCACTTATACTTTTAATTTACAGAATCGGTTCAGCAATGCCTGTTCCTTTCGTTGATATCGCAATGAGAGGCGACGGACTCTTCGGAGATGCTGCTGCAGGTACTTTTGTTACTTACCTTTCAATGATGACAGGTAATGCATTCAACTACGGTACATTGTTTGCACTCTCAATTACACCATATATTAACGCATCAATCATCATCCAGCTTCTTGCTGTTGCTATCCCTTATCTTCAGAATCTTTCTAAAGAGGGTGAAGAAGGCAGAAAGAAGATGAACAGAATCACTCGTTATTCTGCTCTTGGTCTTGGATTTGCACAGAGTATCGCATACTACTTCTTCATTCGTTCACAGGATATGTTGATGACAGATGCAAATGGTAAAGATTTCACAGGTTTCTGGGCAGTGTTCCAGGCAATCGTTGTTATTCTTTGCTACACAGTTGGTACAGCTATCGTAATGTGGCTTGGCGAATTAATTAACGAAAAGGGTATCGGTAACGGTATTTCAATGATTCTTTTCGCTGGTATCGTAGCTCGTACACCAACAACAATTGCAGCCCTCTTCCAGTATTTCAATCAGGGCGGTAGCAAAGGTCAGTACTATGTACTTGTTCCAATCGCTGCAATTGCACTTATTGGTATGATTTTCTTCATTGTTTGGATGGATAATGCAGAAAGAAAGATTCCGATTCAGTACGCAAAGCGTGTTGTAGGCCGTAAGATGTATGGCGGACAGAGCACACATATGCCAATCAAGGTTAATATGTGCGGTGTTCTTCCTGTTATCTTTGCAGGTTCAATCCTTTCACTTCTTCCTACAATCGCTATGTTTGCACCAGGTAAGGAAGGCTCATTCTGGTATAAGCTTACAACAGTATGGCTTGGTCAGACACATCCTTTCTATGGTACACTTTATTTCTTAATGATTATCTTCTTTGCATATTTCTATTCATCTATCCAGTACAACCCAGTAGAAATGGCAGAGAATCTTCGTAAGAACAGTGGTTCAATCCCAGGCATCCGTCCTGGTAAACCAACTTCAACTTACATTCAGAACATTCTTAATAGATTGACACTCATCGGCGCACTTCTTCTCAGTGTTGTTGCAATGTTCCCAATTCTTTATTCACAGCTTTCCGGTCTTTTAGGAGCACAGATGAATCTTGTAATTGGCGGTACATCAATCATTATCTTGGTTGGTGTTGCACTCGAAACTCAGAAGCAGCTTGAAAGCCAGATGATGATGCGTCACTATAAAGGCTTCCTTGATTAATTCGGAGGTATATGGTATGAATTTAATCCTTCTCGGCGCACCAGGCGCAGGAAAAGGTACACAGGCAGAAAAGATTTGTGAAAAATACAATATTCCTGCTGTGTCAACAGGTAATATCATCAGAGAAGCTCTTAAAAACGGTACAGATATGGGACTTAAAGCTAAGTCCTATATCGATGCCGGTAAATTGGTTCCAGATGATGTTGTTATAGGTATTATTAAGGAAAGACTTGCAGAGAGTGACTGTGCAAACGGTTTTATTCTCGATGGTTTCCCAAGAACAATACCACAGGCAGAGGCTCTTGATACAATGGGCATCGTTATTGACAAGGTTGTTGATATCGAAGTTCCAGATGAGAAGATTACAGCTCGTCTTTCAGGCAGAAGAGTTTGCTTAAAATGCGGTGCAACTTATCATCTTGAATACAAAAAGCCTTCAAAAGACGGCATCTGCGATGTATGTGGCGACGAACTTGTTCAGCGTAAGGATGACAGCCCTGAAACAGTTCTTGACAGACTTCATGTTTATCATGAGCAGACAGAGCCACTTAAAGACTACTATTCAAAGACTGGTAAGCTTGTAATAGTAGAAGGACAGGAAGAGGTTGCAGATACAACTGCTCTCGTCTTCTCTGTATTGGAGGATTAACATGATAGTGCTTAGAACTGCAAAGGAAATTGAGATGATGCGAAAAGCGTGTCAAATTTCCGCAGAAGCATTACAGTTGGCGGGCGAGGCGGTCAAACCAGGTATCACAACTTATGAGATTGACCAAATCGCATACCGTTACATCAAAAAGCAAGGTGCTGAACCAAACTTTTTAAACTATAACGGGTTTCCGGCAACGGCATGTATTTCCATAAATGACGAGGTCATCCACGGTATTCCCTCAAAAAAGAGAGTGCTGATGGAAGGCGATATTGTCAGTATCGACTTAGGGGCTAAGGTAAACGGTTATAACGGCGACAATGCTGCTACTTTCGCAGTCGGAAAGATTTCTGACGAAGCGAAGCGGCTGTGCGACACAACGAGAGAGAGCCTTTATAAAGGTATCGAACAGGCTGTCGCAGGCAACAGAATCGGTGATATAGCTTTTGCAATTCAGTCCTACTGTGAGGAGAGAGGTTTCTCAGTTGTCCGTGAGTACACAGGACACGGTATAGGAACACATCTTCATGAAGACCCGTCAGTTCCTAATTATGGAACAGCGGGAAGAGGTCAGCGACTTCTCCCCGGAATGACTATTGCCATTGAACCTATGATTAATCTCGGTTCAAAAGCAATAAAATGTTTGCCTGACGGTTGGACCGTCAAAACGCTTGACGGCAAACTGTCCGCTCACTTTGAACACACAATTGCAATCACAAAGGGTGAGCCAATAATTCTTACAAAGCTTTAATGAGGTGACTTATGGAGTTTTGTAAAGGGGAATTGGTGCTTTGTATTGCAGGTCGTGAGAAAGATAGGCTTATGTGTGTATCAGCATTTGACGGAAAATATGTTTATCTCTGCGACGGCAAGGAGAGAAAGCTTGACAATCCGAAGCGAAAAAATCCTAAACACGTCAAGAAAACAGAGAAACAGATTTCTGACATTATGTGCTCAACGGACAGAGCATTGAGAAAAGCATTATCGAAAGAGGTTTAAACTTATGGCAAAACAAGATATGATTGAAGTTGAAGGTACAGTCGTTGAAGCTCTTCCTAATACATTCTTTATTGTAGAGCTTGAAAACGGACACAAAGTACATGCTCGAATTTCGGGTAAACTTCGTATGAACTACATCAGAATTCTTCCAGGAGATAAGGTTACAGTTGAACTTTCACCTTATGACCTTAACAACGGCAGAATTACATGGCGTTCAAAGTAAGAAAAAATTGACAGCATTTTATGAGGAGGTAAATTAAATGAAAGTTAGACCTTCTGTCAAGAAAATTTGCGAAAAGTGCAAAGTAATTAAGCGCAAGGGTAAAGTAATGGTTATCTGTGAAAACCCTAAGCACAAGCAGCGTCAGGGCTAAGATGAATCGTAGTGAGCTGCAACTGCAGAGCAGCTTGAATTTGTCTTAGAGCTTTCGCTCAATCGTTTCTAAAGTACTAAGGAACGATATTTTGTAAAAAAACAAAAAGGCTTAATAAAAGCCACATTTTGAAAATGGAGGTGCAACTGTAAATGGCTCGTATTTCAGGTGTTGACTTACCAAGAGAAAAGAGAGTTGAAATCGGTCTCACATATATCTATGGTATAGGCAGAAAAACAGCCAGCGACATTGTTGCTGCAACAGGTATCAATCCAGACACACGTGTTAGGGATTTGACCGAAGAAGATGTTTCAAAACTTCGTGAGTACATCGAACACAACGTAACAGTTGAAGGTGACCTTAGAAGAGAAACAGCATTTGATATTAAAAGACTTGTTGAAATTGGTTGCTACAGAGGTGTTCGTCATCGCAAGAATCTCCCAGTAAGAGGACAGCGTTCAAAGACAAACGCTCGTACACGTAAGGGACCAAAGAAGACAATCGCTAACAAGAAGAAGTAAGAAGGAGGGGCTAAATAATGGCAAAGCAGGTTAAAAAAGGCGCTGTTACACGCAGACGTCGTGAAAAGAAAAACATTGAAAAAGGCGCAGTTCATATTCAGTCCACCTTCAATAATACAATCGTTACAATTACAGACACACAGGGTAACGCTGTATCATGGGCAAGCGCTGGTGAAATGGGCTTCAGAGGCTCAAGAAAATCTACACCATTCGCTGCACAGACAGCTGCTGAAACAGCAGCAAAGGTTGCGATTGACCACGGTATGAAAACCGTAGAAGTATACGTTAAGGGTCCGGGTTCAGGACGTGAAGCTGCAATCCGTGCATTGCAGACAGTAGGCCTTGAAGTTACAATGATTAAAGACGTAACTCCAATCCCTCACAACGGCTGCCGCCCACCTAAGAGAAGACGTGTATAACAGAAATTTGGAGGTAACAGATTATGGCAAGATATACCGGTGCGGTTTGTAAGCTCTGCCGTCGTGAAGGAAAGAAGCTTTTCCTTAAAGGCGACCGTTGCTATACTGGTAAATGTGCTCTCGAGCGTCGTTCATATGCTCCTGGTCAGCACGGCCAGAACCGTAAAAAAGTTTCTGAATACGGCTTGCAGCTTCGTGCAAAACAGACTGCTAAGCGTTACTACGGTATTCAGGAAGGACAGTTCTATAAATATTTCTTGATGGCTGAAAAGCGTCAGGGTATTGTCGGTGAAAACCTTTTGAAGATTTGTGAAAGCCGTCTTGATAACGTTGTTTATCTTCTCGGATGGGCTTCATCTCGTGCAGAAGCAAGACAGCTCACAATTCACGCTCACTTCCGTGTAAACGGTAAGAAGGTTGACGTTCCATCATACCTTCTTAAAGCAGGCGATGTAGTTTCAGTTAAGGACAACAGCAAAGATAGCGTTAAGATTAAGGAAGTTCTTGAAGCTAACGCATCTCGTCCAGTTCCTGCATGGCTTGATAAGAATGCAGAAGAGCTTTCAGCTAAGGTTGTTAAGCTTCCAGACAGAGAAGAAATTGCTGTTCCTGTTGAAGAGCATCTTATCGTCGAGCTTTATTCTAAATAATAGGCTTGAAACAATAATAACAATAGCGGAAAATATTTTTCTGTACTCAGTTAGGAGGGTTTTGAATGATAGGAATTGAGAAGCCCAGCATTGAAGCACTTGATTTAACAGCAGATGGAACTTATGGCAAATTCGTAGTTGAACCACTTGAACGTGGTTACGGTACAACACTTGGTAACAGCCTTCGTCGAGTACTTTTGTCATCACTTCCAGGTTATGCAATTACTTCGGTAAAAATTGATGGTGTTCTTCATGAATTCTCAACCATTGACGGTGTGAAAGAGGATGTAACAGAAATCGTGTTGAATTTAAAGGGAGTAATCCTTAAAATTCACGGTGATGGTCCAGAAACAATTTATATCGATGCAAGTGGCAAGTGTGTGGTTACTGCAGGAGATATTAAGGCTGATGCTAATGTTGAAATCCTTAACCCTGACCATGTAATCGCAAACCTTGAAGAAGGTGGAGTTCTTAAAATGGAACTTACATGCGATAAGGGAAGAGGTTATGTTTCAGCAGAAAGAAACAAGCAACTTATGCAGCCTGTTATCGGCGTAATCGCAATAGATTCAATTTATACACCCGTATTAAAAGTAAATTATACGGTTGAAAATACCCGTGTTGGTCAGATTACTGACTACGACAAGCTTTCACTTGAAGCTTGGACAGATGGTACAATTTCAGCGCAAGAGGCCGTTTCTCTCGGCGCAAAAATCCTTACAGATCATCTCGACCTCTTTGTTGACCTCTCAGACGAGGCAAGAGAAACAGAGACAATGATTGTTAAGCCTGACGATACAAAGGGCAAGATTCTTGAAATGACAATTGAAGAGCTTGACCTTTCAGTTCGTTCTTTCAACTGCCTCAAGCGTGCAGGCATCAACACAGTTGAAGATTTAACAAACAGAACAGAAGAGGATATGATGAGAGTTAGAAACCTTGGTAGAAAATCTCTTGAAGAGGTTATCGCAAAGCTCGAATCATTAGGACTTTCATTAAGTAAGGAAGACGAATAATAAAGGAGTGATTTTGAATGCCAGGAACAAGAAAACTCGGCAGAACAAGCGATCACCGCAAGGCTATGCTCAGAGGTATGGTAACATATCTTATCGAGAACGGTCAGATTGAAACAACTGTAACAAGAGCCAAAGAAGTAAAGGCTATGGCTGAAAAAATGATTACAATCGCTAAATCAAGCGACCTTCACTCAAAGCGTCAGGTTTACTCTTACATCACAAAAGAGTCTGTAGCTAAAAAGTTGATGGAAGAAGTAGCTCCAAAGTTCGCAGATAAGAACGGTGGCTACACACGTGTTATCAAGACCGGCCCAAGAAGAGGCGATGCTGCTGAAATGTGCATCATCGAACTCATCGCTGACTAATGCGGTAAGGCTTTAAAAAACCAATAAAACTAACCCCTCGGGAAATCCTGAGGGGTATTTTTTATTCAATGCAACAAATCATTGCTTGACCTTCTTTTGTATTTATGTAATTATAAAATTAGAAAGCAGGTGATATTTATGCAGAAAACAGTCTTGTAAAACTTATTCAGAGAGGTGATTTTATGTGTGAAGTAAAAAAATATGGTTTTATCTCAATCATAGCAGTTTATATTATAACAGCAACGACCTCTGTGTTGGAAATTGTTTATATAGCAGGTGAATATTGTTTTGACACAAAACTTTTACCAGAACCTATTTGGGATTTTCTTGACGGATATTTTTATTATGAAGCTCTACCGTTTAGACTTATGATTGCGGTTGCAATATATGTTGCGTTATCAGTATTATTGTTTATTTTTTACAGAAAGGATATTTCTAATACAACAGCAATATTATCTTCAACAATGCCAATAGTATCTGCAATTGGCTGGACATCTCATTATTGGATTTCTTATATAACAGACAAAGCAGAGATAGGATATATTATAATTTCTGTTCTTTGTATTATTCACATTGTTGCAACAGGGGTTTTTCTAATAAAGGATAAAGAAGAGTTTGATTATATATAAAAGGGATGGCGAGAGCCATCCCTTAACTTTTGTTATTTATCGTAATTTAATCCCTATGCAGATAAATCCATTATCAACTATATCAACAACACCATATTCGTCATCTTTTAAAGCACCGGGGCAGAAGAGTTTAATGCCATCTGCATTGTCCTCTTGTTGTCTGTGATTGTGACCGTAAAGTGCTAATTGGCAATTGTTTCGTTTGCAGATTGAGATAAGTCTTGCCAATGAGCTTTTAACATATTCGTAATGACCGTGGGTTATGTAGATTTTGAGTCCACCCTCGTTAATGATTTGATTTTTGGGATATTTACAATGAAAATCATTGTTTCCTTGAATTTCATATATGCGTTTACCTTCAAGGAGTGGTTTTGCTCGTTCAAAATCAATATGACCATCACCTAAAAATACAACTACTTCCGCTGTCGGTTGAGCTTCTATGGCTTTTTTCATAGAAAAGAAATCTCCGTGAGAGTCGGACAAAACAAGTATTCTCAAGCATATCACCTCTTTAATGCTCATATTATATAATAAAATGGTGGTGGTTTCAATGAGTAATAATAATTTTGATGAAATAATTAATTCTGTAAAATCACAAAACAATAGGCAGGAAACAGAGGATTTTCTTAAAAAGAAATTAAATCCGTCACAGACTAAAAAATTGCAAGAAGTAATGAGTGACAGGTCGGCGTTGGAACAGCTTTTATCAACTCCGCAGGCTAAGGCGCTGTTAAAGAGATTCATGGAGGATAAGGATGCTTGATATTGAAAATTTACTGTCGTCAATAAGTGATGAGGATATGGCGAAAATCAAAGAAATAGCGAACAGTCTTTCGGGAAATGAGGAGAAAAAGCAACCAGAAAAAGAACAAAGTAGTTTCCCTATAGATTTGAATACAATGAATAAAATTATGTCTGTTATGGGGCAAATGGGCAAAGACGATTATCGTACCCGGCTTATCAATGATTTAAAGCCAATGCTCAGTGTTGAGCGACAGAAAAAAGCAGATGAAGCGGTAAAATTTCTGCAACTGATGGAGATTTTACCACTGATTAAGGGGATGTTTTAATGGGTAATTATTCATATTCAGAAATTCAGGATATGCAGAGAAAGGCTATGGAAAGAGTCCGTGAAATGAAACGCAATTCCGATATGGTTACTCAGTCTGCACAAAGAGAATTCGAAAGAGAAAGTAAAAATAATTATAAGCCAGAGGTAATTACACCCAAGGTTACTAATATGCCCCCCAATTTCCCGGAGAGAAGCCCATATTCCTCATTTAAGACCGTTTTTCACGAGGAAAAGGAAAAATCACAAGCAGAAATAAAAAGCGAAAAAAGGTTAATAAAAGACGAGAAAAAGAATACTCTTGAAAATCTTTTTGCCGAGCCCGACAGGGCGTTATTACTGGGACTTATTATGCTTTTAAAAAGTGAAAAAGCCGACGAGGGGCTTATAATGGCATTGACATATATTTTGTCGTAAAAAATGTATTCTTTGCATTGTCAGGTTTAGTAGCAAAGGAGAAATAAAAGTATAAGTAAGGGCGAGGTAATTATTACCTCGCCCTTATTGCTCATATTTAAAAATTGACTATTAAATCAACTACCAATAAGTCCCTCTTTAAATGAAACATCAAAACCCTGTTCTTTGTATCTGTTATACATATCAATATTATTTACAATATTAACAATTCTGCCCACAAAGAAAGCAATAGGTTTAAGGTACCACGCGGAGTTTTTATAATTGTGACCACCTTGCTTTGATGTTTTTGTGATTTCCAGACGATTGAATTCTTCGTTACCTTCTGCTGAATATGATTTAAAGGTAAGAGTGTCCTTTGTAATCTCTATCAGGTTGTATATAGTTTCAGCTTCTTCAAGTCGGGTATAGCCAATATCTTCACCAACAGGTGGTGTTTCTCCTTCGTCATTAAGCACAGATGCGTGGCGTGTCAATGAACCTGATGCTATATATACTGTTCCCTGTGGGTCTGTAAGTTGGGCATTCTGACTGGTCTTTTCTACGGTTTTTCTGTCATAAATAACATTTGAAACGCTGTAATAATGGCTGTGTCCGTAAAGGCATAAATCAACGCCGAATTCATCAAAGAAAGGTGTCCATAAAAGTTGTAACATCTTATTTTCTGAATCACGATGAGGCTTTCTGCCACCAAACATATCGTGGTGCATAACAGCAATTACCCATACAGCATCTTCGTTTTGTTCCGTTGCATTTTTCATAAATTTGTAATGCTCTTTCATAGAGACATTACAGGAATCAAGAATAAGGAAAAGTGCATCGCCTTGTCTAAACCAGTAGTCATTACCTATGTATGATTTAAAGGTTTGCTCTGCCTCGTTAGGATTAGCAGTGTAGTCTTTATAGCCAACGCTTTTTCTGTCGTGATTTCCGATAGAAACCGAAAAAGGGATTGATTTGAGAAGGTAAGGAGAACTTAAACCCTCATATTCGTCTCTCAACCCTTCCGAAGCCTGGTCGCCACCGGAAACAACGGCATCGATTGTATTTCCTTCAAAGCCTGCAGTTTTTACGGCATCCTCCAACACTTCATTCCAGAGATATGATGTGTCACGAAGCTCATTATGGTTATCTTCGCTATCCTTAGAAATATGAATATCGGTTACATAAAGGACGGTGTTGCTTTCATTTTCTTCAATGGTGAATGTGTATGGAAGTGATTCAAAATCACCACTGACACATTTGTAGGTGTAAAAACCGGCTCCAAGGTCTGTGAGAGTTACAAAAAGGCGATAATCACCCTCGGCAGTCTTTTTTGCGGTTGCATCAATCTTCTTACTACCCTCAGTGCTTATCAGTTCAACATATCCTGCTTCAGTATCGGAATACCAAGCAATTGTTCTGTCGTTTTCGTCGTTACCCACAAACATTGTAACAGCAGCTTCAGTCGAGTCGATTCCCATTTCCCAGCCTTTATCCCAAATTCCTTTGTCAATGTCATCAAGTATAGCAAAAGATACTGATGAAGACTCAAAGAGCATAATAAAAACCAGAATGATACACAACAATTTGTTTGTCTTTTTCATATCATTTTCTCCCTTATTCTACCATTTTTTCTATCCTCATTATACTATGGAGAAAGTGAAAATACAAGACAGAGTAAATCGAGATTTAAATTTCCGATTTTTTCGCTTAACATAAAATCTTTGTGTTTATACGGGGATATATATTCAGGTTGACTTGCTTGTCTTTTAAGTGGTATACTTATTTCGACAAATAAAAATCTGATGGGGGGCATAAAAATGAAGAAAATTAAAATATTAGCTATTATAAGTGCGATAGTTTTAGCTGTTTTTCTTGTTGATTTACGGTTTGATTTAATAGATATGATTATAGTACAGTTCAGCAAAGAAAAATATTCAGAATATGTGTCTGAAATTGATTATGAAGAAGATTTGTTGAAAAATCCTGTATGTATAAAAGATATGTCACCAAAGGGTAAAAAACTTAAAGAAACTGAACTTGATAGAATTATACAAGTTCATGATTTTCACAAACAACTTGATGAAAAATATAATTTATCTGACATCGCATCAGCTGACAGTGATTTCGACAAAACTGTTCAAATCCTTGAATGGCTTACACAACATACATACTACAGTGGTATGCAAATGAGTCGTTTAAAAGATGATACACTTGATATTTTGGATTATTCCTTTGATAAGCCTTTTACCCGTGCGATTAACTGTCGTTACAGAGCGATAGCATTTGCAGACTGTCTGGTGGCTGTGGGAATAAAAGCATTCCCGGTGGCTATGGTTTCATCGGGATTTTCAGGCTCCCATTTTACTTGTCTTGTTTATATATCCGAAATTGACAAGTGGTGCTCATTTGACCCGTCCTTTGGTTGCTGGTTTACTGATGATGAGGGAAATCTTTTGAATGTTTTTGAGATAAGAGAACTGTTTTTAGATAATAAAGAGCCTGTTGTTAAAGGATACAGCTTTAACGGCGAACAAGAAAACTTTGATGTTTATATGAACAGCTTTTTGAAAGCGTGTATTTCAAATTTAAGTACTTGGGATGATAATTCACCTGACAGAAGGTCAAAAAAGACCTTTTCGGGAAGAAAACAGTTCGATTTTGCCATTCCTGAAGAAATCTATACAAACCAATAATAAATTAAATCAGTTAACTGCTCTCAACTTTGTGGGGACAGTCTGTTCAAGAACTTGAATAAAGAATGTCGGAGTTAAATTGAATTCGGAATTAAGATTTGGCGGGTGAAAAAAGGATGACAGACAATAAATTAAAAAAAGAAATTATTTTTTTCGCTATAATGACATCTGTGTATTTTGCATTGAGTAATCTGGGAACCATGCTGTCCAATGCAATAAACATACCCAAAAGTATAGATGCATTAGCAGGAATGATTTTTTTAATAGCTGTACTTGTTTATCTAAAAAAGAAAAATCTTCTTTCTTATTATGGTATCAACAGTTTGACAAAACTTGATTATAAAAACTTGCTTTTTTGTTTACCGATGATTATTGTTGCATTAAATAATTTGAGATGTGGAATACATATAAATTATCCCTGGCATCAGATTCTTTTACACATTCTGATGATGTTAGGAGTAGGATTTTCGGAGGAAATTTTATTCAGAGGCTTTTTGATGAAGGCAATAATGAATAAAAGCACAACAGCAGCGATTATTATTTCAAGCATATCATTCGGAATGATTCATATCTTTAATTTGTTTTACGGCAGGGATATAATACTCACGCTGATTCAGGTTGTTTACGCAACTGCTTTAGGTTTAATGTTTGCAATGTTTTTTTACAAAACAAATAATATTATCCCTTGTATAATATGCCATGTCGGCATAAATGCAACCGGCGTATTCCTACCGAAGGATTTATCAGAAGTGCAACAGCATGTGGGATGGATTATGCTTACAATCCCACCAATACTCTATGCTTATTATTTATATAAAACTAAAAAACCTTTAGTTAAAAAGGATTGTGCAGGGTCTTAGTAATTTTCAAATGTGATTTATAGGTGAAGAGAATGAAAAAAGTATTAGACTCAAATATTGTTAAGCTCATTGCAATAATAGCAATGACCATAGACCACATTGCTTGGTTGATTTTTCCGGGATATGACAATGGGATTGTCCCTGTTATATTGCATATAATCGGCAGACTCACTTGTCCGATTATGTGTTATTTCATTGCGGAAGGCTATCATTACACAAAGAATATCAATAAATATACTCTGCGATTATTTGCGTTTGCTTTTATATCGCATTTTGCTTACATATTCGCTTCGTCAAGTTACATTGACTGGAAATCATTTATTCCGTTGTATTACGGAGATATTTTTAATCAGACAAGCGTTATGTGGCCTCTTGCTTGGGGTTTGGTAATGCTCCGTGTTGTATACAGTAAAAGAATAAAGGCAAGCATAAAGGTTATTTTTATTCTGCTGATTTGCGTTATTACTTTCCCAAGTGACTGGAGCTGTATTGCAAGCCTTTGTATTATGGCTATGGGTACAAACAGAGGAAATTTCAAAAAACAGATGTTATGGATGATTTTTTATGTAGCCATTTATTCTGTTGTATATTTCTTTGCACTTGATAAGCTTTACGGAATTATACAAATGGGGGTTATATTTGCAATACCTGTCATTATGATGTATAACGGACAGAGAGGATATAACCAAAAGATAAACAAAATTATGAAATGGCTTTTTTACATATATTATCCCTTGCATCTTTTTATTATCGGTTGGATTCAGTTGGTCAGATAAACTTCAGATTACAGGGAAAGTATAAAATGAATAAAGAATTCATTATCAGAGAAGCTGCTGTTTCTGATGCAAAAGATGGACTGTGTGGTTTCGATTACCTAAAAAATAAATGCCCCAAAATGGGACATTTATTTAATGGTGGAGATGGTGGTAATCGAAGCTTCGCTTCGTTCGTTGCTACGCAACCTTTCGCATTTATATGTCCCTTTTGCTACGCAAAAGATGGACTGTGTGGTTTCGATTACCTAAAAAATAAATGCCCCATTTTGGGGCATTTATTTAATGGTGGAGATGGTGAGAACCGAAGCTTCGCTTCGTTCGTTGCTACGCAATATGAAATAATCTGACGATTATGAAATATTTTGTCTAAAGCCAAAATGTGAAATAAAATAAATCCTCATACGCCACAGCGTATTTCATAGCGTAAGCTATTTCATATCCGAAGGATATTTCAAAAATCCGTAAGGATTTATTTCATTGAAAAAGCACTTCCGAAGAAGTGCTTTTTCTTGGATTACAACGCAATTTTTGATACCAAAGTGTCTTGGTGCATTTTGTGGTAGTGGTGCATTTTCTAACAACTATTTGGTTTTATTGTGTTTTTCTCTGGCGCATTGAGGGCAGCCTCGGCCATGATTTCTATGATTTATGGTCGCTTGCCATTCATGACCTTTGCTGCATATCCACCATACTTTTTTGCCGCTATTAGGTAGTACGTCTAAAGGTGTTAATTTACCATTCTTTTTATAGTTCCAATCCTTTGCCAAAATTGGATTAATTGTTTGTAAATCATTGTATCCACATAAAACTTTTTGGTTAGAACAATATGGACATCCCCGTCCATTATTTCTATGTGCTATAGTCGCTTGCCATTCATGACCTTTACTGCACACCCACCACACTTTTTTACTGCTATTAGCCTTAAAATGTTCTGGTTTTAAATTTTCGTTCTTTTCATAGTTCCATTCTTTTGCCAACAAAGGATTTGAAAATAAAATAGAATTTTCCTTTTCTGTGTGTTCTCGTAAATTTTCTATAGCAATAGTATCACGTTCAAAATCTATATCTATATTTTGCTCAATAATCTCACTCAAAATTTCTTTAATTACTTTGGGCAGATCTTTTTGACTTTTGTCAATAATATAATCTGTCGAACTGCTGTTTAATGGAAGAAGTCCTTCCCTTATCCTATATAACTTAATCCCGTCAGCTTGGCATTTTTTGTTTTTTTCCAAATCTTGCTTTGTTTTATTTTTATGCCAATAATATCCGTCATATTCAATAGCTGTTTTTTTATCAGGAATAAAAACATCCAATTCATAGCCGTTCCCTTTGTATGAGTGATTTGTTTTTATTCCATATTTTTCAAGATAATACACAAGTGCATACTCAGGAAAAGACGTATTTCGCTCAAGACTACAAAATGGACATCCTCGGTCTTTATTTCTATGATATACCGTTGCTTGCCACTCATGACCCTTGTCGCATTTCCACCATACTTTTTTATGGCTATTGGCCGTTATATTTATGGGTGTTAATCCGACGTTTTTTCCATAATTCCACTCTGTAGACAAAGATGGGTTAGTTGATTGCAAATCGTTATAACCAATCAAAACTTTTTTGCTTGTGCAATATGGGCATCCGCGTCCGTTATTTCTTTGCGCAACAGATGCCTTCCATTCGTGATTTTTGCTACATTTCCACCACACTTTTTTTCCACTATTCGACATTACATCGGCAGGAGTTAATCCATTGTTCTTTTTATAGTTCCATTCATTAGCTAAAACTGGATTAACTGATTTAAGGTCGTTCTTACAAACTAAAACCTTTTGCCCCGCACAATACGGACAACCAGATCCTTGATTTCTACTAGCAATAACAGCTTGCCATTCATGACCTTTGCTGCACTTCCACCATACTTTTTTTCCGCTATATGCAGTAACATTTTCTGGTTTCAACTCGCCGTTCTTATCGTGATCCCATTCTTTAGCTAATACAGGATTAACGGTTTGTAGATCATTTTCGCCTTTAATTGCATAGCGCCCTGAACAGTACGGACATCTATTACCATTGCTTCTGTTATAAATTGTTGATATCCACTCATGACCCTTATCACATTTCCACCAAGCTTTGACACCACTACCGCAAGTTAGCCTATCGGGATCCAATCTCAATATACTATTTTTCTCCCAATTCCATTCTGACATAAGTTGAGTATTATCGCTCACATATCTTTTTTCTTTCTTCTCTGCCACAATGCTCACCTCATTTTTTTGGAAATTGTTCTTATTTTTCTATATTATATCACTAAACACTTATTTTTTCAATGACAATGACACTGATCTTAATCACGATGACACTTTACTTTTTACAATGACACTAGTCTTTAAGATAAGTGTCATTGTGTTTTTATCCACTCGAAAATTGGGTGGGTTTGAGTCACTTCACCGCGGCTTTTGTGTGTACAATTTTGATACAATGAAACGATTCGTATTTGCAAAAGCCTTGCAACAAGCCACTTTTGGCAAAAAGAAAAGGAACGCAAGTATCGTATCAATACTTGCGTTCCAATATGGTGGAGTATCAATATATGTATCCGAAACGCTAATCAATCTGTCGAAGGGGACAGTTTCTGTCCCCTCACGATAGTTGAAAACTAATTCTATTTTATCTTTATAAACTACGACTGAATTGAGAAAGGTATTTACCAAGCATTTGCGTGCTTCAAGGCTGTCTATATTAAGTTTTCGAAGTTCGTAGAGCCAATATCTTATACATTCTCTTGGCAGAAGCGGTTTGCTGAGTTTTTCTTTTGCGATAAGAATTTCAAGTTCTTCTTTGCTCTTTTCCAATTTATCCAAACGCTCTTTTGTGGACGAATTGTAAATGCCGTCCTGAATGGCGTTAAGCAGATTTTCAATGCCACGTTTAACATCACTCAATTGTTTCTTCAAAGCAGGGAGAGCCACATTTTCTTTTGCTTGTTCTTTCATAGCAATATCAATAATTGCTTCTACAGTATCATCATCCATAATGGTTTTTATAATGTGCGTAAGAACAAGATTTTCAAGAACATCTTTCTTGATGCCTTTTCGACTTTTGCATCCCTTTTTGCGTTTTGCACTTATGCACTTATAATAACGATACTGTTGATTGTTTCTGCCTCTGCCGATTTCACCGACCATAATTGAGCCGCAGTCACCGCAGAATAGTTTTGTTGTGAGCAGATAATCATCCGTTGCTTTATGACTTGCCGGAGCCTTTTTGTTTTTCTCCAAGGTTTTCTGTACTCTTTCAAATAAATCAGTGGGAATTATCTGAGGAATACCGCATTCGGTAACATGATTACTGTATCTGTATTCACCTAAATATTTGCGATTCTGAAGCATTCTCTGTGTTGCACTTAGATTCAATTTATGTCCTCGGGCAGTACGCAGTCCCATTTCATTAACAATTTCCGTAACCTCTTTCATTGTCTTTCCGGAAACATAAAGTTTAAAAGCTTCTAAAATAATAGGTGCAGCCTGTGGGTCTATCTCATACATTTGCTCAGAATTTATAAGATAACCTATGGTTCTTGTACCACCATTGAATTTGCATTTAAGAGCATTTTCTGTAAGACCTCTTGTTATCTTTTCACTTAATTCTGCTGAATAATATTCAGCCATACCCTCAAGCATGGATTCAAGAAGTATTCCTTCTGCTCCGCGGGATATTGTTTCAGTTACAGAAACTACCTTGACTGAATTTTTGTTAAGCACATTTTTGTAATGAGCAGAGTCATAACGGTTACGAGCAAAACGGTCAAGCTTCCATACCAGGATTATATCAAACAATTTGCGAGAGCTGTCATGAATCATTTTTTGAAATTGAGGTCTGTTATCTGTTTTTGCGGATAATGCTCTGTCAATATACGAATTTATAATCTTAATACCGTTTCTTTCGGCATAAGATTTACACTCTCTGAGCTGACCATCAATAGATTCTTCTTTTTGATTATCACTTGAATATCGTGCATAAATTACTGCTGTCATAATTTTTATTCCTCCTTAATTTTTAGGGGTGCAATTTTTTACACCCCTATTATCTGATTAAACAACTTCTTCTGTCAAAGGTGCAGTATCTGCATTTTCAGGCTTTTGCTGTCTGCAGTTAATTACATTTTCCTCTTTAGAGAAAAACTCTGTAATATCATACCAGACACAACGCACGAAATTTTCAAGGGCATAGGTATCTATAGGTAGTGTGCATTCTGCTTTTGTGCCGCTTAAAGTTCTTATAAAATCTGCTTTTATGATTTCGTAGTATACTTTTATTTCCTTTATAACTCCTGTAATTCTAATAATAAACATCTCCTTATTTTTTTTATTTCCGTCGGGGTGTTAGGGGTTAACCCTTAACAAGCGAATTTGTGGATATAAATTCAATGCTTGTTGAGACTGATGCCATGGCATAAAAGTCGAAACAAGCAAATATGACCGTACAAATTCAGTGCTTGTTAAGACTTATACCACACTTTTTATCGCTCCCATTGTCGTTGCTTTTGAAGAAAATTTGCATACCGTGCAAGAGCCTTTTCTGTTATCTCTTCCATCTTTTTCGGTGGCATATCTTTCTTAAAATACTTCTTAAAAGTTTCAACAGGAATTTTTATATATTCTTTTTGATTAGCTTTCTGCTCCTGCATAATTTCAAAGATAGCATCCATGGTGAGTTTCTTTTCATCACTTAACTTATGCATACGCTGTGCCTGCGAGAGTGACGGAGTGCAATCTTCACTTTCAATAGTTTCAATTAAGTTGCACTGTTCCTCTTCTGTTAAATATGAAAGTTCAACTGCAGGTATAAAAGCAATTCTTTTTTCATCCACCATATCAAGAAGAGCAGGTTGCAAATTGTTCAATCGGATATATCTTTGAATCTGCATTCGTGAATCGGGCATTGTTTCTGCGAGCTTTTCATCGCTGCGGAACTTCGTCACAAGTTGGGACGAAGTTAAATCAGTTCTTGCACCTTGCTTTTTAATTGCATCGTGTTTCATTTTATACGCACGGGCTTTTTCGCTCGGCAAGATTTTTTCTCGGCTGAGATTACAGTCAACAAAATTTATTACCGCTTCTTCTTTTGAAAATTCTCTGACATAAACGGGAACACTTTCAAAATTTAATTCTTTTGCAATCTGCCATCGTCTGTGTCCGGAGATTATTTCATAACCGTTTTTTGACTTATTAACAATAAGCGGTGTAATAATTCCGAAATCAATAATGCTGTCACGAAGCTCATCGTATTCAATTTCATCAACGCTCTGAAACGGATTGTTTTCAAAGGGATGGAGCATTTCAAGTTTTAAATATTCAATTTTTTCGTTTTCCATTAAATTCTTTTTCCTTTCTTTGAAAATTTTTTGTTTAAGTTTTTGAAACATAAAATGATGTTTTAATTTTTGCTAAAGCATAGTTTCACCTTCCTTTAATTAAAATTTTTGTGATAAAAAATCCTTGTGTTTATACGAGGATATGTATTCAGGTTGATTTGCTTGGTATATGTGTGGTACAATTGTTTTGACAAATAAGAATTTGACGAGGAGAACGTATATGAAATACAAAGGAACACTTATTGTTGTTAAAGATTGTAACCGTGCGTTAAAGTTCTATAGTGATATGTTTGGATTTCAACTTTTTCAAGACAACGATGGGAATATGGAATTGACGAATAATATATATTTACAGGAATTGAGATATTGGGAACAATTTACAAAAAGAAGTGTAATTCCAAACAGTAATCAATCTGAGTTGTATTTTGAAGAGCCCAACATAGAACAATTTGTAGAGCGTCTTGAAACACTTTACCCTGAAATCGAATATGTCAATCACCTGATGACACACAGCTGGGGACAAAAGGTGGTCAGATTCTATGATTTGGATGGTAACTTAATTGAAGTAGGAACACCGGTGTAATCAACAAATTCCAATTTGTCGAACTGACAGCAACCGATAGTTGCTTGTTCAATAAAATATTCAGTGATAAAATAACACTGAGGTGATAACAATATGGAAACTAAAGATATTATTCTTGAATTGAGAACTAAAA
>CALEJF010000029.1 GCA_937898625.1 uncultured Clostridia bacterium
AAATCCTTAGTTCTGACAGCGAAAGTATACGCGAAATTTCTTGTCGGGCCCGAAGTAAACAAAGCCTGAGAAAAGTCGTTTTTTTTCACGAAAATTAACAAAAAATGGAGATAAAACAAGGCTTTCTATGAGATAATGGATTCCGATGTAGGCTGTGTTGCGGTTTATTATATGGGCAAAAACGAAGGCGACTATGCCTGGAAAGATAATCTCAAGACCAACAAGGCTGAAGCGGATTACACAGAAGAACACAAAGCCGATGTTGAAAAGAATTATGAGGCTAAACGCAATAAGGCTGTTATCAACAAGGCATATAAGACCGTTAACGTGACAATCGCACGTCAGAACGCAGAAGCAAAGGCAGAAGCAAACAAGTAATACAACAACAGGGATTGACTCATTGAGCCAATCCCTGTTTTTATATCATATTCATTATTTCATCAACGCATTGCTCGGGAGTGAGGTTGGTGCAGTTGACAGTCACATCCGCATATTTTTCATAAAGCGGTGCACGCTCGGCATAAAGCTCGGCGATGGTTGTGCCGTCTTTCATGGCGATTCCGCGCGTATGAATGTTATTTATGCGTTTTTCAAGCTCCTGAGGCTCAACCTTGAGGTAAACGGCAACTCCGTTTGCTTTCAGGCTTTCCATAGCCTCTTTGCCGTAAACGGCGCTTCCGCCCGTTGCAATAACGCAGTTATAAAATTCCATCGTATCTTTAACTCTGCTATCTTTCTTTCTTGCATAACGTAAGAAAGGCTGATATTCATTAAATCTACGAGCCAATTGTGCATTATTCGCATTTTCAGAAGATGCAATATTTACTTTGATATTCAGATAATCAGTAGGAACGGATGTATCTGTCAAAGTAATAGTAGAAGACTCTACAGTAATAGGCTTTCCATCTTCGTCTACATCTGTCCATGTAAACAAAGATTCATCCCTGTCCATACAAAGGTCAATGTTTCTTCCTGCGTAACCATATAAGTTACTGGAAGTGCCTTGACCTCTATGCCTTACACCAGTGCAAGTCCAGTTGTCTTGCGGTCTTGTACCAGCAGGATATCTAAAGTGAACCGTACATCCATCAATCTTATTATCCTTGTCGTTTGTAAACTGAGGAACTTCAAGGAATATATATCTTAAATCAGGAGCGGCTTTCATCAACGCATCAACAGAGAAGTCACCACTTGCAGATGTAGAAATTAATTTACCATCTTCATTATAAATATTATTTCTGTTATATCTTGCAATTATTTCATCGGCGTTTCTTGCATCAGCAATAAAGTTATTTTTAATATCCGTATCAGTTAAAGAAATTGAATAAGCCTTCATTCTATAAATAAATATATCACAATCCTCGCTACCAATTGTAATTGGCTTAGGAGAAGACTGCTTGAATGATGAAGTTTCTGTATATTCATAAGGTTTACTAGGAGCACCATCCTCATAAGACATAACTATCATCATATCGGTGTCTTTATTTATATTAAATTCATATTCAATAATAGTATCTTCACAATAGTCGGACTTTAATAAGCCGCCACTATTGTATACTGTTGCGTGTTCAACCTTCATATCTAAACCAATATTTTCATCAATACAAGTTAAGAAAGATGTGTCACGCTTTCTAATATTTTTTGTTCTAAAAATAACCTTGAATTCTTTACCAGTTTTCTTGGGGTCATCTGCGAACAAATTATAATTAATAACAGCATTAGTTCCTGCTTTAACACAGAAATACTGGTCGCCATTTTCATCAATTTGATAACCGCCATTTACCCAGTCAAAGTTATCAGAAACCGTCATTGTTACATTATTATATGACCATAATCTATCTGCCGAACTATTAGAATATCCAACGGGGTTAAAGTCAAATTCCAAACCAGCAGTTACAGGGGAAACATTAATATTTAATTCTTCTACTTTTATTGTGATTTTCTTTGGCTCTGCTTCACCACAAGAAATAGTAAACTCAAAAGTTCCAGCTTCATTTGCTTTATAAGAGAATGTATAATAGCCATAAGAATCTTTTTCAGTTAATGTTTCTTCACTTACAATCTTATCGCCAATGCTCCAAGTAACCTTTGGTGTTTCCGTATTTGGGTCTAACACCGCATACTTAATATTAACTGTATTATACTGCACAGCGTCTATAGTCTGTGTAGCACAACCAATTATAGGAATATTACTTGCGCCATCTTGCCACAAAATATCTTTATATACATGATTTGATTCTATTAAAGTGTTATTAATAGTAGCAGTCATATATACTTCTAACAAATGTGACCCATGAGCTTGTGCTGGAATAGTATAAGATGTAGGGATGCCAGATGTAGATGTTTTTACAGTTCCCAACTCTTTACCATCTAAAATAAAATGAACATCCTTTTGGATTGCACCATATGGAGTGTAATTAAAGGTAACATCTTTTTGGTATCCATAAGCATCACTAAAAGTAGATTCTAATCTCAGGTCTACTTTTTGCACTGTCCAAGACTTTGTTGTTAAGCTTCCAGCATCATCAGTAATTGTCAATACAAATTTTTGACTTGTGGTTGTAGCAAAGTCTGTAGCGTCAAATGTGTTTTCGCCATATGTAGCAATGCCAGACGCAATAATCTTTGAACCGACTTTCCATGTGTAATTACCTTCTGGAACGATATCGCCAGAAGAGTCAGTGCCAGAAAAGTTATAAGTAATTAACACTTTATCATTTACTGTTGCAATAACTGGAGATGCAGTAACATAAGAAATTTTGAGAGAGCTAGAAGAGCCTCCACCTGAGCCACCGACAATAGTAAATTTTCTTTTTGCTTCTCTTACTTCGTTTTCCGTTCCTTCGCTAGTAATTTCATACAGCACAAAAACATTTTCTCCAACCTCTTCATCTTCTGCGTCATTATATGCGACATCGTATGTAAGACGAGGAGAGGTGTCTATATTGCCAACATCTTCTTGTAACTCACCAAGAGTTTTGCTAATTGAAGAAATATTTTCTTTATTAGTAGCAACATCGGAGCTTAAAATTCCAGTTTTATCATCTACATATTTCTCAGTTGCATAGCCAGTTAAATCTACTTTTACATTTGCAACTTTATCATCAACTTCGTCTCTATTGTAAGTCTCTGACCTCTTATAGTAATCATTTAATTTTTCAGAAATATCAGCCTCGGTAATCGCATTAGCAACATCATCTTTTGTGGCATAATTTTCTAAAACAGTTGAAACTCTCTGTTCAGTTTCAGTCTTATTATAATAATTCTCTTGTAAATCAGATGTTTTTACATAACTCTTTAATTGTTCAGAAACATCTACACTTGCAACAGCTTCGTCTACATATTCAGTCTTAGCATAATCTTTAAGAGCGGTAGTTACAGCCGTGTTTGCGACAGAAGCGGCTGTTTCTGCTGATTGTTGAGCGGCATCTGCGTATTTCTCAGCCTCGGCAGCAGCATTTTCGGCAGCAGTAACCTGTTCACCAACTGCAACATTTTTAATCTCATCTGCGACCTTTTCTGCCACATCTGTGATAAGTTCTTGCATCCAAGTATCATCTATATTATTAATGACATCTTCACAATCACATAATGATTCGAGAACATTTAAATCTTTATTTCTCTTTGTCTTCCAAGTATAACTTTTAGAAACACCGTCAGTACCAGCAATAGTGCCATAAGCGTGTATTTCAAATTCAAGCATTCCAACATCAAGAGTTGCACCAGCATCAATGAGCCAACCAAATCTAATTTTCTCATCGTTAAAAGTTACATTAACAGGTTTAGAGGCTCCGTGTCTGCCACCATTTGTTTGATAATGAATGGAGATAGTGGTTCTAACCAAGTCAAAACCATCATAATATCTCGGCATTTCAAAAGGTATATACTGAGAATTTTCTTCTTGCGTTATGTTAAACTGCTTTTTATTTAAAGAAATATCTTTCGTATCATTGATAGTAGAAATATTGTCATCGGAAAAACTTGTATAACGAACATAGTCAGGATGTTGCTGCCAATTTCCGTCGTCGCCTGAATAAGCAGCAACCATTTGTGTTTCATCAAGTGTCATAATGGCTGGCATGGCAATACCAATATCTTCAGCAAGCATCTCAGCAGTTGCTATATTTTTATTCTCATTATTCATCTTAAGAGATTCTTCAAATGATAAACTCATTATTTTCCTCCTTTCTAAACCAAGAGGACAAATTTATCATCCTCGGTTTTCAATTTATTAAAATTCCACAACATTATTTTCTGTGGGTTCATCGTCGTCATTAGGCTTATCTTCAGGTTTTGAATTAAGGTCTACCACAGGAGCACCCTCATCCAACATATTTCGAACAGACACCTTGTCGCCAACACCAACACCATTAGCAGAAAGTTGAAGGGTAGAGTTGGCATCATCGTATACTAGGTTATCTACGATGTTAACGCCATCTTCAAGAACATTAGCCAAATCTGTTAGAGCTTTAATCTGTGCGTCCTGTTTTAAAATGCGCTGGTCGAGAGCAGAAAGAGCTGAGTCAGGTATGATGTCGCTCCATACACTAATAGGTATAATATCTATTGTGGTAGAAGATGTCTTTCTAACTCTTTGCACAATCTTTCCGCTTGCATCCATATCTGCATAAGCAAATGTTAACTGTATCTCAATAGCCCCTGCCTCTTTCGTTAGATTACTATCAAAGGGGAGTTTATATTGCAAAAAACAATCATTGTACTTTTCATCTGATAAAGTAAGATATTCTGTCTTATATTCACGACTTATGGGAAGAACATACTCTAACATTACTGAAGCATTAGTCATATCAATACCCTTATAAATTGGCTCCACAATAAATACCAAATTATCAACAAGCTTTGAACCTTTCATGATTCTCTCTTTATGAGAGCCATATAACGAGTTGTCACTATTCACAAGAATTGTATACATTTAAATCACCCCTTTAAATACCCAAATAATCTTTTACTTCATCAATTGTTGCAGTAGGAGAAGAGCTTCCACCAAGACAATTCCATCCATCAACAGTATATTGTACATTCGTTCCAGCAGTATATGACAATCCGCCTCCATTTACAAAAGTGTCATCTGTGGTAAAATCATTTATAACACAATACACATATCCAATTGCTTTTTCATCGTCAGATAATAGCATTAGTTCTTCGAAAGTAATTGTGCCCATAAAAATAAAACTGCCTACAGTGCCACTAGAAGCCAATGTATTAATACTGCCAACAATGCTGTCATTAATATTTTCAACAATCTCTTTATAACTAAGGGCGTTGGCTTCACTATTAGCAGCATTAGCTTCGCTGCTTGCCGCATTAGCCTCGCTAGCGGCAGCATTAATCTCACTATTTTTAGCATTTTGCTCACTAGTATATGCATTATCCATATATGTTTTTGTATTATTCATATATGTTTGTGCATTTTGCGAATAAGTGAGAGCATTGTTCATGTATTTATTTGCATTGGTTTCACTACTTGAAGCATTTAAAGCACTTGTATTTGCTGAACTTGCACTATTAGAAGATTGCTTGGCATAATATTTGGCATTATCAGTATTCTCACCATCTCTAATACCAGTATCGCCAACAGCCCAAGATTTAGAAGTTTTCATAACTTCTGTATATTCAGCTTCAGCTTTTTCCAATGCTGTGTTAAGACCACTAAATTCATATGAAGATTCAATATTTGAATTTTCGGTAGCACTTCCAGTTACATCAATATGGAGAGGCATAGTAGACAAGATAGATGCATTTTCTATCCCAATAATCTCACCAGTTTGAGAATCTACTTTTGCTCCACCTTCATTAACAACAACTAAATCAGCACAGCAAATACCATCAACTGCAAGCATTTGTTCTGTAAGTTCAACTATAATTTTCCCTTTATTGTTTATCTCACAAAAGTTAAAAACACTATTGTTGTCGGCTTTTTTATATCTTATATATGCGGAATGTTCACCATCATTAAGAGAATAAAGCTCTCCACGATTATAGCAAGTGACCGAAAGAAATCTTGAATTTTTGTCAAACTGTTTTGCGTTGATTAATATGTATTTCTTATCATAAAAATCAATATTTATATTTATAGTGGTTTGTAAAGCCATATCTAATCACCACCTTTAAAAAATATATGGCTTAATTAAAATCCTTCTAATAACTTTTTCTTATAGGCTTCATTAACAACTTGCATCGAAATCTCTACTTCGCCATTTTCTAAGCCATATTTTTCTAAGAGGGCTTCGTATTTTTCATAAGTACGAAGACAGTGTTTAAAACTATCCTTATTACAAGGTTTTCCTTCTGAAACCTTTGTAGCAAAATTAATAATCTCCCAACGATAATCGTCAATCTCTTTGTCAACAAACATATCAGTAAGATTATTAATTTTTTCATCTCTATCTTTCTGCCCATCTACTAAATTTTTAATAGAATCTTTTAACTCCTTTTGAATTTCAAGAGATTGTTGCCTGTCCTTTATTCTATTATTAGTAAATTTTGTCATTTCGTCGTGTAAAGCCTTACGGTCTTTACGACTTTCTTCCATATAATTATTTAGATTATTTCTAAACTCTTCTTCATCTTTACAATGTCTTGTTTGTAACTTATCTAAATTTTTTGCAGTTGTTTTTGCCAGTTCAGTAGTCGCTTTTAACTCTTCCCGTTCTAACCTTCTTTGTCTCATCTTTTTAGTTTCAATTCCAAGTTTTTCAAAAAACCAATCAAATAAAGACCAAACAAATTTCACACAAACAAGTGCAAGAATTACGGCGATAATTACATACCACCAATTTATTTGTGATAATTGCTCTACATTTTCCATCTCACATCCACGACCATCCTTTCATTAATATTTTTATTGACACCCTTGGAATAGAGATGTCTAGTGGTTAAAGACGGTTTTACTCACCGTCTCTAACCATTATATATTTATTAATTATAAAATTAAAATTGATTAACCACATAGTTTAGCAAATGTGTTTTTACCAGCAAGTTTATCTGCAACAAGTCTAACTTTGTTTTGGTATATTCCTACAGCAGTAGCTGTCACAGAGCCGTAAATTCCATCTACATAAACATTTGGAATCCCATTACAAATCAATAATGCTTGAAGTACGGCAACAACACCATTCTGATAACCTTGCATAAGTGTCGGACAGGCAGACATTGTTCTTATTCCCCAAATTCCATCTACAATCAAATTGCCCCTATACGATTTATTGATTTCTATTTGAAGAGCCTTTACCAATGCGGTCTTTGTCTCATACCCATAAATTCCGTCTACTGCAATTGTATGATTGGTCACAGATTTATAGTTGGCGTTCACCCAATTTTGAACTTCCTTAATTGTGTCAATTTTGTTTGTTGGTTGTGGCTGGGGTTGTGGAGCAGGTTTTGCCAAAAGCGCATCCATCTTAGCTTTAGATTTTTCGCCAAATTTTCCATCAACAACCAAGCTGTTCTCACTTTGAAATTTTCTAACTGCAACCTCGGTGTCATTACCGAAATCACCATCTGCACCATATCTTCCACAAGAATAACCAAGCTTAATTAAATTTTCTTGCATTGTTCTAACCTCAGCTCCTTTGTCACCACGCATAAGATAGTTACGAGTAGGAACTGTTGGTGTTTGAGTTTGAACAGAATTGTAGCCGTCATAGTTAGGTCTGCCATAGCCAACAATCTTATAATAATTAATGGCGTATGATTTCTTGCACACACCACCACCGTTTGCAACTACTCCAGATGCTCCAGAAGTGTTTCCTTCGATTGTATACACATTATTTGTATCAACCTTGTATACAATTCCAGTATGCTCTTCATTTCCATAGCTGCCAAAGAAAATTTGGTCTCCAACTTGAGGATTACTAGTATAAAACCTGCCGATATCCCTATAATATCTTGCAGAAAATACACAACCTGCACCTAATGAATAATTTGGCTGATTCAATATTTTCTTTGCATTATCAACACCAAACGCTTTAACGACCAACCAATCAAAAAATACATCGCACCAAGGATATCCGTTTTTTGGATAGTTATAAAAATTTCCGATTGCATCTAAATCTCTTGCGTATTTAGTGAAGTTGCCATAGCCAGCGTTTGCAGTTTTATCATCTAATTGATAGTTTGACTTCTTTTCCAAATATCCAACTTCATCTAAAGCAATTTTAATTATCTTATCTACTGCATTAGCCATAACATTAGCCTCCTTATTTATAATAAAAAAGGGGTCATATATAACCCATATCGTTTTTTTTATTGTTCTGTTTCAACAATTTCTTCGTAAATCGTTGAAGTAATCACATCTAATTCTTTAACCGCACTTTCAATAAATGCTTCGACGGTTGCATCAACAACAATACCATTGCTCTCTAAAAGCTCAATAACCTTTGCCTTTTTGTCAATCTTTGCAATTGCTTCAGATTCAGCCAACTTCTCGGCTGCCTGAACAAATTTCTTTACAGTATTATAAACCCGTTTTTCCTTAAGCCACGGTATAAAATCATTTTTAATATATGGAACCACATAACGAGCAACGACCAAAGAAATAATTGTTAATACAATTTCTAAAATATTAGGAAAAATAGAATTCCAAATTGTTTCCCACATATAAAACACTCTCCAATCTTAATTATCTGTACAACCAAGTACTGTGGTAATAATTTGAGTCATATCAACTCGCTCTTTAATATCTTGTGGCAAATCATTAACAAGAGCCATAGGAAGCTCAATTTTGTGCTCACTTTTAGCCATCATGTAATATGCACCACTAGATACTCCAAGTTGAATAATCCATGTACTAAGAAACATTCCAAATATATTTAAATCAAATGGGGGAGAGATACTAATCATTGAAACATCTATACCCATTTCAATTAGATTGTTCATAGTTTCCATAGTGTAAGAGCCGTTGATATATGTACAAATAAAAAATACCGCCACTAAAATGACAGCAATAACATAATCTGCTATTAGCAATTTTTTGCTAAAGCCCTTTTTCTTTTTATTTTGTTTTCGATTCATAACCATCACCTTTATTAGCTAATAACACCTTGACTTCTCAGCTCTGCCAACACAGCATTGACTATTTCCGATTTATCGTTATCAGTCCAATAATCAGTACCACGAACAGGTGAATCACCTTTGTCTCCCTTTAAATCGGCAGAAGATGCACCAGATGCAGAAGTAATTGTCAATACCGTTCCTTCCCATGAATGAGTTGCAGATACACCATCTTTTCCATCAAACTCACCATTTTCTTTTGCCATATCCAAAGCATCGTTAATGGCATTGTCTAAACCATCATTGGTTATATACCCAATGTCATTATCAAATGAAGAAACATTTGTTGGAGTGTCAATTAAATCATTATATGAACCAGAAATTGCAACATCAGACAAATCTGTTTTCTTATAGTAATTTGTTAAATTATTAACATCCTTAGTAATAAACAATTTATCATTTGTAAAATCACTTAACTTCGTAGGAGTATCAAGCAAATCATCATAAGAGCCACTTGTTGCCACTGTAGCCAAGTTAGTGATAACGCCTGAGTCAATTGTAACTCCATTTTCCAGCCTCAAACTACGAGCTATAATATTACCATTAATGCTAAGTTCGCCATCCTCGTTGACTTCAAAAACCTTATCATCTCCATTAGTAATATTCATAACTTCTTCAGATTTTGGACTAATTGTTACGGTGTTATTTCCGTGATTTACAATAAGACCATCTTCATTAAATGTCATCGTGCCAACACCATCATCGGAAACACTTGTAATAGTCATTCCATTGCCATCAAATATCATACTTCCAGATTCATTTTGCATAGACATTTTTTCGCCTAAAATAAATTTTCCAACAATGGTTTCACCATTAACACCATAAGCCACCTTCAACTCTTTTGTCTGTGGGTCAACATAATAATACTTGCCAATAGCTGTCTTTGTTGTTTCCCAATTGTTATCTGTAATTGCAATAGTAGAATTAATGATTTTTAATTGTTCATTGCTATATGTATTTGTAATTGGGTCGTACTGCCTACACAAAATTCCGTTTTTATCCCATACTTGATTTTGATTGTCAGTACCAACAATTTTCGTATTTGTTGCATTTAAGCCACTTTCAATCCAGTTGTTCAAAACGGCGTTGCTTTTTTCTCCTTGATTAGCCTGTCTTTTTACACTGCTATAAGAAGAAGCCATAGAAGATGCCTGAGATATAATATGTTCGACATCTGTAATGCCATTTTTTAACCTTGTTACATCTGAGAATTCAACAGGGATATCGTTAAAATCACCATAATCAATGTTATATTCTAATAATCTTAATTTATATATTCTGCCATCAATTTGTACCCTTATCCAATTACCAGTTTTCAAAGAATTAACTAATGGCTTAAATTTTGGTATTGCCAACAAGTTCTTTAATGTAGTTGAAATGGAATGTTGTAATTCAGCAGACTTATAAATTTCATTCTCTGCTACTTCGAAAAACTCAGACGCTTTTTTAAACAATTCGGCATTATTCAATCCGTCAGAGATATAGTTGTCGTTTGAATATTTATCTTCTCTGCGGTAAGCACAAAATTCTAACCATAAATCGTAGCCTAAATATTTTTCGAAATCAAGAGCATTTTGAATTTCATTTCTACACTCTTCAATATCGGTTTGCAAACCTTTTAAAATTAAATTTCCATCCGTATCATATACACCAAATACAATATTAATTTCATTTTCTCTAATTTGTATTTCAGCTTCAATGGCTTTCAACTTATTATAATAGGGAACATACAGCTTCTCATACAAATTACCTTCGGAATTATCGTCGTCATCAGACCAAGTAGCATTATTCCCAATGCCTTGGTCTATTAAAATATCAATACAAGATTGACAAGCATCGTGAAAACTTGTCAGGGGATTCAACGCATATTTTTTTAATTCCGTACAAAAATCATTATATTCTTTTTTAAATAATTCAGAGATGCTTAAATCATCTGTATTTTCTTTATTTAAAGCCTTGTCTATTTTTTGTTTAGTAACCGTTTCTAAATCGTCATTTATTTCAACAGAAATAATATTACTTTCAGCAACATCTTCTTCATCAGAATAATTGGTAACAATAAAATTACCCTTCCAATATCTTTTGTTGCCATTATCATACAATTCAGATGCTTTTATTTCTACTTTGTATGTTGATTTAACAATAATCTTTGCCATTGCTAAAACTGCACTGTTAGCTGTAGACAAAGAAACAATGCTAACATCTGCTACGGCAACGGGGGAGAGGGAAGATGCTGTTAACAAGCTTGCTTGTTCTGTTGCATTTGTTCCACTTATTTCAACACTAGGCATAAGACCAGATTTAAGATATAAATATAAGTCTATGGTGTTGTAATAAGCATTCATCAATGATGAATATCCTGTTACTGGTGTAGCTATTGATTGTAAATTCTTGTTATAAACAGAGTATTTATCTATGAGAGAATTATAACCACTTAACAATTCTGCATCTATGTTAGACACATATTCCCCATAATACTGTCTATACATTTCATTATAAGAATTTAATTTTTCAACCAGCTCATTAGGCATATCATCTTTGATATCATCTGAAAAATACCAAATATAATCTGTACCGTTTGGATTACAATTGCGAACGGTAGCAGTCATCAAATCATCACCAGCTTCAAGCTTAAAACAATTTTTAACCGAATCAGTGTCGGTAACTAATTGAATTTCACTAGAAGCCAACTCGTCAGATGTTACAAAAATTAAAGTATCGTCACCATAGCCATACTTAATATTTGTGCTACCACATTTAGGACACCTATCTGTAAATTCGCCTCTATATCCACAATCATTGCAATTTTGTTGTAAATCATAAACAAATACATCTCTACAAATCTTACCATTTTCATCTGAGTTTGATGGATATTGAAACAAGCATCCTATTTCTTCGCCAACCTCTTGGAATGCATCACAAATAGAAGTATCATCAAAAGAAAAACTCCTTTGTATCTTTGCAATAGTAGGGTCTACATGTGCAATAGAATAATGCGGAGCCTTTTCAAGCATTCTGTTTAATATAGAAGCTTTTGGGTCGTTTTCATCATATAAAATACTTATTTTATAATCATCACGCTCAATGTCTTCTTCTGTATTGATTTCAATGTTGTACAACATAATCTGAGATAATTCCGCTTGACCTAACTGAGTGCAAAACACTGTTTTAACAGTTTCAGTTTCTTCATCAAGCTCAACCTTGATTTCAAACCAAGCATCCCATTCTTTACAATATATAAGTTTGAAATCTACAACTTTATCCCACAACGGAGTGAGTTTATAGTCTATATATTTGTTTATTGTAAAAGAAACTTCAGAAGCATCATTGAACTTATCAACCAATTCAATGCTCTCGGCATTTACTTTTAACTGTCCAAGCTTATTACCGTTTCTATTTGCCAAAATTATAGTAGGTGGTTCTGGATTACCAACTAAATCAAATTTAATTTTTATTGCCATATCCACACCGCCTTATAAACCAACCTTAACAATGGGAGAATACTCCACTTTAATAGAACAAGGGAGAGAGATGGTTAAATCATTCCTACTATTATCAAAAGTATTTGCCACCCTAAAGAAATTCCAGTTAAAGTCATTTTGTATATTATGAGATGAAATAGAAGACTGAATAATAGGATAATCCATAGTAATAACTTCGCCAGCAGCGCAATTTGCGATATAAGTATCTCTATTTTCGATGGCATTATGAATTTTTAGATTACCACTTTGAGCTATGGTGATTTCAGTGTGAGGGTAGATATAACCTTCTTCTTGAGAAATATCGTTGATAGAATGTTTACCGTTTGATACTGTATTATTTATATTAATAATTCTAGGCTCTTTGAGAGCGTGTGGTCTATTGGTAACTACTTCAAGTTCAAAACCAAAAAGACATCCATCAAGTTCAATTCGGCTAATATTAAAACTTGCTTCAAAATACAAATCAATATATTCCTCAGAAATAGGTTTAAACTTTAAAAATTTCTTTCTGTTCAACCACCTTGTTATCTGACGATGTTCCGTGGCGGTTATTTCTTGGATGCCGCCATTACAAGAATGTTTACAAATTTGTATTGTAGTTTCAAGACAGTCTTCGTACTGTGCGCTTGTCAATTCGTGTTTCGCTCCACCCAAAACAGGAACAGTATTAAAAGATATTTGACAACCATCTCTTACAGTATCAAGCCCCTTATCACCAAAATTGCATATAATAAATCCAAAATCACTAAGGTTCTTACCATCATAAACAAAGTCAAATGCTTTCATTTCTATTTCATCACCTACTTTCTAATTTATGTTTTATTATTTTAAAAGAAGTTTAATTAGCCACCATCGACCATTAAAAACTTCCTTATTCATAATTTCTTTCATTTTTCTAAGTTCCCGAATTAGCCCCTTATATTCATCTTTATATTTCTTAACATCAGCAGCATTTTGGGTTAATTCATCTTTTAAAGGAATAACAGAATTAATTAGTTCATTTTTTTCTTGAAGTTCTAACTTCAATTTTTCATTTTGTGATTTCAATGATTCAATCTGCTCTGATTGACGAGAAATCGTTTTTTGTTGAAAATCCAATCTTTTTTTATAATTCTTTTCATTCATCTTTTACACCTCAAAAAATAGAAGGAGGGAGGCAGATATACTCTGCCTCCCAATATTGATTTTTCGCAGTTTACTCTGCACTGGGATAGGTTTTAAGTCTCTAGCCCAACCATTTAATTATCTAATTGATTTACCTTTTGCAAGCTTACTTTTTCCTGCTATTTGGTCAATTGTCATAGAGAGAATCAACTTTTCAAACTTGGGGTCTCTCTGCATTTCTGTTAACAAGTCATTATAACCGTGAACATTAGGCATGCTAAATGTAATATTCTCGAAATGTTGAGTAATGGCAGTATTAACATTAGAATTATTAGGAACATTTGCTGCCCCCAAATTCAAATTATCCTTAATAAACTCAGAAGGAGAGTTAGCCATATCCCAAATGTTGTTGCTTGCATTAGCATTCAACACACTATCATTCTTAGCAACAGGAGTAAGGATGGCTCCATCAGAAGGTCTAACAATATACTCTTGCCCTTTTTCTTGAGTCCAAACCATATCGTCGGCGTTAATTCTCTTTGCACCAGTTGCAAGGGCTTTGACATCAAACTTCTTAAACCAACCAGTATAACCACTTGACAACTTATACCAGCGAGTCAACAAGTAACCCTTCTTTTCGTCTAAGACCTTATATTTGGGGTCATTACGATAAAGTTGTCTTTCACCACTTGTATCTCCTACATAGTCATAAATAGGGGCGCTACCAGCATTAATCATTCCACCAACTTTAATAGTTGGGGTAGTAGGCTTAGGCTTGTCTGTTTTTGTCGGCTCTTTCTTCGTCGTATTAGCTTGTTTTGAATTAGAAGCAGAAGAAGTGCTTGCAGACTTTACATTAGTTTTGGCTATTGAATTTAACTGAGTAATCATATTCTGCAAGTTTGTATTTATTGTCTTTAGCGCATTATTCGTTGTTGTCTGAGCAGTTGAGAATTTCTCACCATAAGTAGTGATTACACTGTTTATCTTTGTTGAATTGGTGTCCCAAATACTTGTCATTGAATTTGACAATGTATAACCAACAGAATCAGCCTTTTCTGAAATAGTTGTGCTAATAGATATAGCATCATTATTGATTTGAGTAATCATACCCGATACAAGAGCATCTAGATTATCAAGACGAGTATTAAGAACCTCTTCATATTCAAGATAAAGCTCGTCGAGAAGAGCGGCAGAATCGTCTATTAATTTATCGTATTCTGTCTCTTTAAGGTCATCCTTAGCTTCTTTAAGAGAGACTTCTATCTGTTGCAACTTTGCCTTGCCCTCTTCAGATGTATCTCCTAAATACGCAGACCTTTGCTTTTCTAAATTTGCTATTTCTTCAGATTGTTCTTTTACCTTATTATTGTACTCATATAAATCACGAGCGGAATCAATACTTTCATTATACTTATCTATTCTTTCTTGGAGAGCATCGAGTTCTAACTCGATTCCTTCCTCAACCATATCACGAATGGCTTCTTTCTCATCTTGAGCTGCAAGTATATGCTCTTGCTGTAAAGAAATCATTTCACGATAACGCTCTTCGAGTTCTGTGTCATATGGGTCTTTAGACAATTCCTTCTTAAGTCTTTCTGCTTCTTTAGCAGCTTGGTCTGCTTGATACATATGAACATTGTAGTTTTGACCATGTAAACCCATTGTAGCAGAACCAGTGTCAGTCAATTGACCATTATCATCAAACAGCTTGCTACTGCTTAAAAGCTCAATTAAGAACTCAGACTCTTCGGAAACGGCAGAGATTTTTTCTTGGAGCAAGTCAAATGTTTCCCACGATAATTGCTGAAGTGTTTGACTATACTCTTTAAGTCTAGTCTCGCCTTCTGTAATACTTAAAGTTACTTCATCAATCTGGTTGCAAAGGTTGTACCACGCTTCGCTACCCTTGGCTATAGTGTCACTTTCCATTGCAGTCTGCAACTCAGAAAGCATAGCAGCCTTTTCTTTTTTAAGTTGAGCAATATTATTTTTCTCATTGTTTGTAAGAGCATTATAGTAATTAGCAGATACTAACCAACCTTGTGCCTCACTCTGAGAAATATACTCTTCAAGCACATTCTTTTCGTGCTCAATAACACCAAGAATGCCCTCATATTGAGCAGATACATTTTCTATTCTTTGAGCATAGAGAGATGCTTCGGTTTCTTTAAGCTCTTCGATTGCATCCTTACAATCAAGAGCTGCTTCATAATACTTTTGATAATCCTTAATCTTTTCGGTAAGAGTTTCATCTGTGAGATTATCAATATCAATCGCACCAGATTGAACCTTCTTTTTCCATTCAGAAGAAAGACCGATTTCATTGGCAGCGTTTATATATCCTTGATATGCTTTTTCTTGAAGTGCAATTTCATTGCCAACCTCACCAATCTCATCTGCTAACGCTTTGTTTCTTGAACTCCAAGATTTGTAGGCATTATTAGCAGTTCTATCAAGATTATCAATCTCACGCTCAATGCGAGAGATAGCGACTTCAATCCAATCGAAGATTTCTTGCGATTTTTTAGAGTCACTGTTAGAACTTGCTTTATAGTCGTAACCAACCTTAAAACTGGGAACAGTTGGTTCTTCTCCGCCACCATAACCTTCACTAAAAGCGGCTCCTTGAGCAAAAGCAGTACCATTTACAAGCGCTTTAGCACGACCACCACCAGAAGTTACTCTACCATTCTTAAAAAGCTCTTCTGTCTGCTTATGATTGAAAATTATATCTCCACGCTGATATTTAATAAATTCAGCACCAGAATCGCCAATAGTATAATATCTACCGTCTCTTACTAAGGTTTCTCTGCCAAGTTCTCCAACCAATGCGGTTCCAGAATTCTTTGTTCCCCAACTGCCGTGCTTGAAAGCACGACCAGTTGTGCCGTTTACATTAGCAGTACCATTAACTACACCTTTTCCATCTGGGTCTGCACCAGTTCTTTGGGCAGCTTTACTTTTGCCACCAGATGCAACTTTAGAAACTATTTCTTTAATTTTATAAGTTACAGTTCTTACAAAATCTGGTGGGTCATAAGTATCAATAGCACTAGTATCTTTATCAAAAATTACCGTTGCAGGTGGGTCAAGAGGAATATAATTGTCAGGTATAAGAGAATCTTTATCATATTTAACAGTAGCGTCTGGGTCATCAGGGTTATAATTATCAGGAACACTAGAATCCTTATTGTATGTAACAAGTGCATTAGGATTGTTAGGAATATAGCCATCAGGAATTCTAGTATCTGCATCATACACAACCCAAGACTCTTTATCATCAGGGTCAAACTTGTCTGGGTCGCCACCATCTACAAGATATTTAACGAATGCGTCTTTTGCTTCAGGAGACCAACCATCAACTTCTCCGCCGTCAACGAGATACTTGGCATAAGCTTTTTTCTCTTCAGGAGTCCAATCTTTAACCTGTTCATCATCTGCATAATATTTAACAACTGCATCTACATCTTCTGGCTTCCAATCGTCTACATCGTCTTTATTAACTATAAGTCTTATAAGAGCTTCTTTATCTTTTGGCTTCCAGTTATCAACTTCGTCGTGTTCTGCAATATACCTTACAACAACCTGTTTTTCTTCGTCTGTTAACTTATTAAATTCTTCTTCATTCTCTATTGCAAATCTTATAACAGTTTTTTTTTCTTCCTCAGATAGCCCTTCTAATAACTTCTCATTTTCGGATATAAACTCTACAATAACAAGCTTTTCTTCATCGTCTAAACCCTCAAAACTGTTATTCTCTACAATGTATTTTATTGCTATTTCTTTTTCTTCGTCATTTAGAGCATTAAACCATGTCTCGTTTCCGTCTTTAGCTAAGAAATTTACAACAACTTCCTGTTCCTCTTCTGTCAGCTTATCAACCACAGAATCGTCAATATCATAACCGATTTTAAGTTTGACCTCATTATCAGATGTAAGACCCAATTGATTCATCATCATAAGCCTCATATCTTTGAGGTCTTCACTCATTTGTACATCTAACTTAAGTTCAGCGGGTATTTCGATTTCGCCCTTTTCAATCTTGTCAGCAATTGTTTTTGCATCCCAATCTTCATCGATACCTATCTGCGCTTTTACTTCTGGGTCAAGTTCTTCAATTTCTTTGGCAACCTTATCTATCTCACCTTGGACTTTATCAAGTTCTTTTGTGTCACCAGTAAGAGCAACCAAATGCTTCTCCTTGCACAAATCGCCAATTTCTTGTATTTTTTCAATTGGCTCTTGCAACTCTTCATCAACTGTAGAGGTGTCAATCTGCATAAACTTAGGCTCGGTCAACTTATCCATAGCCGCAGTATAATATTCGGCTATTTCAAGAGCTTGTTTAGCACCTTCAACAAGATTGCCATTCTTATCGGTTTGCAGTGTGCCATCTTTATTTCTAAACTTATCTAAGACATTTAATGCTTTTTCAAGCTGTTCTTGATAGCCTTCAACAGTGTCAACATTGAAGTCAAAATTTAAATCTACATCTTTAAGATTCTTTAAACCTTCGCTTTGAAGTTTCTTTAATGAATTGTTGGCTTCTTCGGCAGAGGTTTTTAAATCGGCTAATAATGTATATTTACCGTCTAATGTAACAACAAACCCAGCGTCATCTAAAGTACGCTGAATTATTTGAACCATTTCTTCGCTGACACCAAGGGCATCTGCGACAGCTTTATCTCCGCCTACAACATCAAAGTCAAATTCAACAATCTTGCCTTTGTCATTTCTAACAATAAGGTCTTCAATGTTTTTGCCCTCAAGAGCTTTGAGACCACCATTTTTACCTAATTCTTCAACTGCTCTTAAGAAATTATAAGCTCCAGTACTTGTAGAATTTCCTTCATCATCTACAGTAAAAAAGTCTCTAACACTATAACTAGTGCCTTTTATTGTATCATCTAAACTATTCCAAATCTCTTTCAGTTCAGAAGCAGACTTGCCAGCTAAATCTGTTTTCCCTGTCATTAGCTCAAGGAATTTTATAGTGCCATCATCGTACCAGCCACGAGAAATTTCGTCTCCAATTGTTTCAAAACCTTCAATAATACTCTCGTACATATCACGCTCATTGCCAGCAGATTCAGCATTTTGCCAAGCGTTATATGCCGATGTTAGACCTTTATATTGAGATGCAAGCGTAGCTAAATCATTTATCTTTTGAGCGACTTCTTGTTGTTCAGAATACAAACTTGCTCTTTTGCCAGCATCAGTGCAATTATTTATTTTATCGGTAAGTTCGTCATATCTATTTTTTAATACATCCAACTTGTTGTCTGTTTCAGACAATTTCTGAGATGCAAGAGCGTGTTCAAATTCACTAACGGCATTTTTGTTAAGATGTATACCATTAGATGTTTCTTCAAACATTGCAGATAAATCATATCCTTGTGAAGCAAGCTCTGCATAGCGAGACTTTAACACTTCAATTGATTCAGAAGATAAGCCAGCACCTGATACAGACTCAGAAAGAGCTGAGTTCAGTGCGTCAAGACTTTCTGTTTCAACATCAATAGCAATTGTGTAATTCATTGCTTCGATGAACTTAGCTTCTTCTTTAATTTGAGCTAAGATTTCACCTGTATTAGCCGTTTCCCAATATATCTCACCTTTAATATTGGCAACCGCTTGAAGTTCAGTTACCGACAAACCCTTTAAAATTTCTTGAATTTTCTCTGTCTCGTGAGTCTTATACTCCGAAGCATCGAAACTACTCATACCATCAGTATTGAGTTTTTCAAGATAATTACGGGATATATAATTATACACATCATCATACTGTTTCTTTATTGAATCAGTATCGATACCGAAAGCAAGATTAAATTGCTCCTTTTCTTCATCGCTAAACTTTTCAGACATAGAAGCAACATTGTCAAGTTCTGACAAATATTCTCCAACGGTACACTCATTATTATTGACTGCCGTTCGCATATTGAGAAATGTTTCTACAGCGCCAATTTCATTTGTACCATCTTTTGTCCCGTCACCATAACCTTTAATTATGCCAACAAACTTTCTGGCTTGTACTTCAGCAGCAGTTAAATCAAATAATTGTCCGTATTCAGAATCTAATGTGTTGAGAACAGACATTTTTGTGCCTAAAGACAAATTTTTTATATCATCGCTTCCAAGAATAGATTCTCTCATTGCGACATATTCATCTGTTGTTTTAGGTATGCCATTTTTTAATTGATACTGCGCTTTTTCAGCTTCATATAGAGCGCTAACATAAACATTGACTGATTCAGACAATTCTTTAATAGTATTATTTATTGCTGTGTATGTGTCTGTATCCACCAAATCATTGTCAGACAATAATTTTCGATACTCGACCAACATATTATAGTAATCGAGTATTTCATTGATATCAGCATTTGGGTCAAGACTAAGCCATACTTCGGTATCGGCTCCTTCGTGACCTCGTTTAGTCTCTTTTAGCCATCTTTCTCCATCTGCGGCAAAAACGAAACTTGTTGCTTCACTCCACTCTTCTTCTGATAAATCAAAACCAGATTCTAATAATACAGATGCTTCACTGATACCAGACATAAGTACATTTTTAGGTTGAATGATGCCTTGCAGCTCTTTTCCTGCATTATCTCGTTTAACTTTTGCAGCATCTTCAGCCTCTTTCAGCTCTGCATTAGTAATTTGCTCAAGAGAAGCAAGGTAGTCATTACTACTATTAACTACACTTTGCAAAGCACTAGATTTATTATTAAGAGCCTTAACAGTTCCTTGAATTGCGGATTCAAGGTCGGCTTCTTCTTCGGCAGTCAAATCTGTTCTGCCAGAATATTTTATGTATGCTTGTTCGAATGAGCCAGCGGCATCTAGGAATTCATCGCTCGTCGCAATAGCTTCTTGTCTGGCTTCTGATGCAGCCTCTTTAGCTTTCTTAAATTGGTTATAAATCAAAGCAATAGCGGCTACAACAGCGCCAGCAATAGCAATCTTGCCGCCTAGTGTACCAAAAAACTTTTTAAATCCACCAGATGCTTTGACTGCGCTTGCGCCAGCATCTACAGCGGCACTACCTAAATTAGCTACCGTTTCAGCCGTTTCTGTAACCGTGCTAGCTGTGTTACCAGCAGCCTCTATAAATTCAGAAGTTCCACTAGCTAAATTTGCAGTAGTTTCTGCTGCTTCCGTGCCAGCACTTGTCATATTGGCAATTGCTTCAGCGGATTCAGTTGCAGCACTAGTTGTATTAGCTATTGCTTCGACAGCTTCAGTTGAAGCACTGGCTAGATTGCCAGCAGCTTCTACAGCCTCTGTTGTTGTGCTAGCCATATTAGCCGTTGCTTCAGCCACTTCTGTAGTAGTGCTTGCCAAATTAGACGACGCTTCTATAGCTTCGGTACTAGCACTTGCTAGGTTAGCTGTTGCTTCAGTAGCCTCAGTTGTTGCACTAGCAACATTGCTAGCAGCCTCAGCAACTTCTGTTCCAGCACTGGCAGCATTTGATGCTGCTTCAGCGGCTTCGGTAGCGGCATTAGTTGCATTTGACATTACATCCGTAAGATTATCTACTGCATTAACCACATCTGCAATGGTTTTCTTAGCTTCTTTAGCGCCTTTAAAATATTTAAAAATACCAGTAATTCCAGCACCTAGACCTATTGTGCCTAAAAGTCCAAAATTATCTACCAACCATTCAACTACTTCAACCAACCCTTTAAGAGCGTCAACACCGCCTTTTAATATGTCGGAATCCATAAATGTTAAAGCAAAACTCTGCCAAGCAGCTTTAAGCTGCGAAAGTTTTGCTTCAAGAGAATCCATATATTTTTCATGCTCTTCCATAGCAGAACCAGAAGAGTTGAGAGATGTTTGTAATGCGTCTTGAGCAATATTAAAGTTTGTCATCAGTGACGAAACAATGTTGCCCTGTCGTTTGCCAGCAATTAACTCTGTAATACTTGCTTGTTGAATATCTGTTAAATCTTGCCATCTGGCAGCAAGTTCTTCCATAATCTTATATGTGGACTTAAATGTTGTGTTATTCAACATTATGTCAACGCCAGAAAGAGCCATAATCTCTTCTCTGAGTTTTGCTGTCGAAGATGCCATTCCTTCAGCATCGAGACCAGCTTCTTCGAGGTCGGTTTTTGCACCACGAATTCTCATGCTTATTGTCTTGAATGCGGTGCCTACCGATTCTGGGTCTTGAACGACAGTGTTTGCAGCCGTAATTAAGGCAATCGTCTCATCGAGACTGTTGTTTGCAGCCGCCATTGAAGAAGCAGACCTTTCTAGCGCTTCGCCAATGCCGCCTGAACTAATTGCAAAATTGTTGCCAATAATATTAAATTTATCCACAATGCTCATACTATTGGAGGCTTCAATTCCAAAAGCAGTCATTGTAGAAATCAAGCTTTCTGTTGCACCTTCGACACCATCAATCTCGTCACCAACAACAGCATAAATATTTGCGACTTCAGCAAGTTCTTGAGATTCTTTAAAACCATAGCCAAGTCTTGCAAAATCAGCAGTAGAAGCCACAAGACCATCGATAGTCGTACCAATCGCTTTGGCTCTCGAAGCAGCGTTGCTTAAAAACTGATTATAAGATGAGTCGGTCTCATTAGTAACCTTCTTAAGCTCAGTCATAGCAGAGTCAATTAACTTGACTTGTTCAAACATATCTTTCAGACCCTGAGAGGCATACATAAATATGTCGGCGGCTGAGATATATACTGAGTATTCTTTTACTTTGTCTACAAGCCTATCCCAAGCAGTTAATCCAGTTTTACCTCTTCGTTCGGCATCTTTTGCTAAAAGATTAAATTTACTACGAGCACTGTTAACATCAATTTGCTTAAGGCTTCCTGCTTGTTCAAGCTTATTTAACGAAATTATAAGAGCATCAATTTGGTCGCCATATTCTTTCGCCGCTCTGCTATTCTTCTTGAGCCAGTTCACCATATCCAACTCTAAAGATTTGTGACTGTCTGTCAATCTTCTATTAGCTGCATCTATACTGTCCCGTCTAGCTTGTTGCTTTATTAGATTATTAGTTTTTTCTAAAGCCGCAGCATACTCTTTTTCTGCCTGTATAAGCTTTTCTCTGTCAGCAACTTCATCACCAGTATTGGCGTTAGCAGCAGCCAACATTTCTTTGTAAGCATTTTCTACTAATTCAACGCTGTTGCGTAAATCAATATTGGCATCTGACAAGTTATTAAACTTGGAACGCATTGCGTCCATTTCGTTTTCGAAATTGCCAAGGTCGATATCTGCTTTGATGCCATTAGCCAGTTTATTCTTTGCTTCTTCGGCTTTTGCAATTAAATCGGCTAATGCTTCTTTGCCTTTTCTTGCAATATCATCTATATCATCAAAAGATGTAACACCGAATTTCTGTTGTAATACAGCTCGTAACTCAGCAGCTTCATTTTCAAGTTCGTTCAACCGATTAGTAGCTCGTTCTATATTGTCGGCATCATCAAACTTAAAAATATCTATCTGGAGACTATTAATCTCTTTTGTGATAGATTTTAATCTTTCAAGACCAGCAGTTAGCTCTTTTGCTTCGACAGACTTAGCCAATTCATTCTTAAATTCACGAACTTCACCAGTGGTATCAGAGAATATCTGTTCTAGCTCCCTGAATTGGTCAGCAGAAAGATTCTGTTTTGTAGTTGAATAAAGTTCTTTATATTCCGATTCTAGGTCATTCAGAACTCTCTTTAGGCTGTTCGCTCCATCAATATCACCGCTTGATTCAAGACCAGCAATCTTAATATCAATATCGCCCATCTCTTTTGCAAGAGACTTTAATCTTTTAAAAGATTGTGCTGTTTCTTTTTCGAGTCTTTTTGCAGCATCAGCACTAGTTTCAAAAGATTGTGTAAACGCCCTACTAATAGGAGATATTTCGCCAGTTGCCTTGTCAAGTCGTCTTATCTCGGTAACAGCACTACCTGCACTATCTATACCTTTAACAGTCACATCTAAATTAGCTCCATTATCTTTTAGAGATATTTTGCTAATTTCAATGCCAAGTTCTTCTAAGTCTTTTGTAACCGCATCAATAGAAGAGTGGTCGAACTTCATACTAGACATAGTATCTTGCATTTGCTTTATAGCATTCGAAGTGCTGTCAGCAACGACTGTAGTTTCTCTGTATGCCTGTTGCTTTCTTTCTTCATTTTGAACAACAGTATTAGCAGCAGTAGTAGATGTTCGTGCAATTTCTTCTTCTGCATTCTCAATCTGCTCAAGAGAAGTAGAAACATTGGCAACTACATCTCCCATATCGAGGATGCCATTTCTAAATAAGTTGTCACCAGTTAAGAATTTGCCGCCCTTAGTAGAATTAACTTTTCTTACCAAATCTCCAAAAGCGGCTTCTGCACCGTGAGACAAATCAATGGTTTGACCTAATATACTATTTAGTTCTACAACAAAAGTTTCAAAATCCATGCCTTGACCAGAGGTAAAACCTTTGCCCAACTGACTTCGCATAGATTTATAATCATCACCATATTCTTGTCTTATGCTGTTTGGTATATGAACTTTTGCACCACTAGCATTAAACATTCTTATATATTCAGCTAAATCTTTATAGTCATTTTTAGCCTCATTAACAACTTTCATATTGTTAGAAATAGCAGAAGTTACTTTGTTAATGTGTCCACTGCCATTTCTAAAATCTACAAGAGATTGTCTAATTTCATCAAAAGCTTTAGAACCTTTTCCGCCAGCAATAGCGTATTCGTTCATAAGCTTTAATACTTGCTCATCAATTACATCATCAAGATTTATAGACTGTTTAACAGACTTACTAATGGTTTCACCAATCTTCTGACCAGTTTGCTGAGCCGCCTTTACCGCATTGTTGGCAAGAGCAGTATTAGAAAATCCAGTATCTAAAGTATTCTTAGCTAATGTAAGATTGGAAACAAGATTTTCTAATGTTTCAGACAGCCTATCAAAACTCTGTGTTAATCCATCAACAGAAATGCCAGAGGATAACCCTTGAAGAGCTGTTTTAATTTCGCCTAAATCAACAACAATAGAATCAAGTTGAGCAGAAATACCCTCGATATTAAGATTATTTCCGCTACCAAAAACTTGCTTTAATTTCTCAAAACTGTCTTCCATCTCTTTTGCGCCAGTCTGAATATCTTGAGCATCTTTAATAAGGTCGTCTGCCGACTTAGAAAAACTCGATGTAACAGAACTTAAATCTAAGCCTTTCAGACTTGCAGCCTGTTTAAACATATCTATATATTGTTTATAGGCTTGCATTTGAGATGCCAAACTACCGCTATTCATTCTTGAAGCAACGCTATCTTTACCAAATAAAAAGTTTTCAAAGAAATCTCCGTTGCTCAATTTGGTTCCAGAGACCAACTTTTGCAATGCTTCAAATTCATTAAGAGATTGCTTGTAAGTAGTATTATAATACTTAACAAGGTCACTCATTTGTTGCTTTAACTGTGGAAGGGTTTCATTTCTAACCTTGCTGCCATAAACAGCGTTTCTCGCAACAGAATTGGAACTTCCAAGATTAATTCCCAAATTAAGACTTAAATCTTTTCCGCTCAACGCATTCAAATTAGCATTTAAACCTTCAAACTGATTAGAAGCCTTTTCTAAAGCAGTGCTAATTTGATTGATAGAAGAGAGTAGAGACTTCATTCCTGACTTGCTATCAAGAGTTCCAAGAGAAGTTCGAATATCTTTAATAGTAGTAGATACATCTTTAAGAGATTTTTCTAAAGATTCTGTATTAAGAGTTAAAGAATTTTTGTTATTCCCCTTAATATCATTCAGGCTTTTCAACTCTTTTTTAGCGTGGTCAATCTGCTTTAAGAACCTAGAATTGTCAATGTCAATTCTGACTCTATGTGTATTGTCAGTTAAATTAGTTAACTGCTTTTTAATATTATTTAGTTCTTTATCATTAAAATCAATACCTAGTTTGATTGAATAATTTTCATTCATATATATTTTCACACTCCTTTACACAGGTGCATTCTAAGACGCACCTCGAAAGGTGCTGTAATTTTCTAATTTATGTTTTTGTTTTTTGAGAGAAGACGGAAGAAGGGCAATTTTATACACCACTTAAAATTGCCCTTTTAATCTTCTCTCTTTAAAATTAAGTAGGAAGGAGGTAGTTATCCTCTAAATCCTATTTATTGTATTTATTATAAGTTTATTTGTTATTTAAAAAGCTCTTTAAGTTATCAAGACACGCAAACTGAGTGTCTGTCAACTCGTTGTCATTATAAATCGAAATCATTGTATGACCAGTACCTTCAGCCCAACCAGTCAAATACACAATTAAATCATCATCAATTTCAAGTCTCTTAAGTAGACTTATTTGATAATGTCTTAGACTATGCGGATATATTGGTTGTTCTACAATATCACCCCAAGTACCAATCCAATCTCTTAATCTGTCTGCGTTTGCTGGATTCCCATCTTTGGTAATAAAAACAGAATCGTGGTCTTGACCAGCTTTTTTCATAATTTCTTCTCTTTCAATTAACCATTTATGATAGTAGGGGAGAAACATATCTTTCAAAATGTATTTTTTGAGCATCTTGCCTTGAACCCCAGAACCTTTCGTTCTAATTTTCTCTGTAGTTTCTAAAAATAATCCATCAAAAACAGCATTTTCTTCATCAATAAGAGAAAGAGTAAATTGAGCCAGTTCCGATACTCTTGCGCCACAAGAGATTGCAAGAGCAAGAAGGCATTGTTCTTGAGTTCTGTTTTCTTCTTCGAGAACTGCGAATATCTTATTAATATCTTCTTTTTTTAAAACCGTCTTTTCTCTAATCGCTTCTTTTGATGGTTTTTCAATTTTTGGCAGAAGATTGCGGAATTGGGGATAATCTTCATCAAAGTAATTCTCAATCCACGAACTAAAACTAGACAACGAACTGTGACATTGGTGATATCGATTTGCATTCCAACGCAGTTCGGCAACGCAGAAATCAAAAAAATCTGCATACTCAATTTTTCTTATATCTGTAAATAACTTATTTTCATTGTAAAGCAAATTCCAAGTTAGAAACATGGTCAAGTTGCTTCTGTAAACGGTTACAGATTTTGGAGAACGCTTAGTAGCAAAATTCTTCAAAAACCTATCCATTAACTTAATATTATCTTTGTTTATTTGAACAGTTAATTCTGGACTCGTAATAACTTTCCTAAATGTTTTTCTACCTGCCATAAAATCGTCCTCCTTTCAAAATATCTATTTAATAGGGATTCCCTCTGCAATTAACATATTCTTTAATACTTCAATAGCTTTGGCATCAAGTATTTTTATCGGGTCGTTCCAAACGCTTACGCCCGTATTGCCATCAAAATACCAAAAACCATCTCCGATAGCACCGTGTAATCCTTGTGCAGCCGCTTCCATTACTTGCAAACCGCTTGGTTGATTGCCATCATAATATTTAAGACTATTATAGTCAAAATACACTTGTGCCTCATAACCATTTTTAGACGGTATAATTTCTGTTTTTACTAAAGAGTGTAGTAATTGATATGTTCTATCATATCCACGATAATATTTTTCTGTCCCATCCCAATCAGTATAAGTGCCTGGAGTATAATCCTTGTAAAAATCATTTAAAAATTTATCTAAAAGCCGATAAACTTTTTCTTGCGTTTTTACCAATGCGCTATGACATTTCTTTAGTATAAATCTCTCTAATTCTTTTTCATTCTTGAAAACCATACTTACTTACCCTTAGTTTTAGGCTTATCTTTCTTGGCTTCTGTAATCTCAATTAAGTTCTTTTTATGCATATCACTATTCATATAGGCGCTTACAATACTATCGGGCGTAAATTCACCAGTCATACCAGCCAGTTTCTGTGCCATACCCATCATACTATCCAAATCTACTTCATTGATTTTCTTTTCAAGCGTAGAGAGAAGGGAAGCGATAGCTTCGTTTAGAGGATTAGGATGGATACCTGTGAGGTAGGCGACAGACTTATCTACTGCATCATTAAGCTCATCAAAAATAGTAGGAAATGCATTAGATTTTACGATTTCTACAATGTTAGTTGAGAGCAGGAAATCTTCAACATCGTTTAAGAATGTGAGAGAGTTGTCTAATTCTTCTGTGTCAACCGTAGTGAAAATTTTGACAGTAAAATAATCAAAGATTAAATCTCTGATTACAGAGTTATAATGGTTCTCATCAATCAATAAATCTACAACGGAATTAACAAACTTCAACTTATTTGCAGAAGAGAGGTCTGTGTAAAAGTTAAAGTTGTAAGATTCGTCATTGTAGGTATACGCACCTGTTTTCATATTCATTTCCATATATTTTCACCTTTCTTTTCAAACATATTCATTCATTCTTTATTATATATTTTTATATATTTAATTATTATAAAGGATAAGTTTTGGATTGAGATTCTAAAAACTCGTCCAAATTCCATCGATAGTTTACACGCATTTTCTCTCCATTTATTTTAATCCCGCTGTACAACAACAAATCGATTTCATTAAAGCTCCATTTGCCTATGTTTCTATACATTTTCATAAACATATCTATACTTTGAAAATATGTTCTTTCCATACCGTGCTCTTCATCTCTAAAGTTAAAGAAAAATCCTGCAATTGTATTGTTATATTTGCCTATATCTATAAGTGATAAAATCTGATTTTTGCGTATCATTTTTGGTTTTGGCTTTTCTTCATCTATGTTTTCAAATGTTATATATTTTTGCTTTGATGACTTTAATTCGCTGGCATAAAAAATTCTATTTTTAGTATCATATAAATAAAAATCGCAAGGATTCTGCCATGAAAAATCAGATAATCCGCTGTCAATAAATGATTGAGAAGAATCTTTCAATCTGTGACAATAGCAATAGTCTGGAACTGATTTTTTAAAATTATCCTCAAAACGCTTGCCTGAATTCAAACTAGCCATTCTTATCACCTTTATTCTCGTGAGGTCGTTCAGCCCATTCACGAATATATTTTTCGTGCATCCAACGAGGAAAGACCATTACCGTTTTCCCTCTGTCTTCAAAAGCATCTAGCAACTCACAATCCACTTTGCTTAACATAAAAGTACATTGAAGCATGTTTCTATAATGAACAGCTTCTTCAGCCTCATAACTCTTACCAGTTGTTGACGAGAATACTTTCATTTCTTTTCACCATTAATACCTTTCTTCAAATATTTCTTACATTAAAACTTAAATCGTAAAAAAAAGGATATATTGTGTAATAAATGTGTGTGAAAATTTATACAATATATCCTTTCGTTTACGATTTAACTTAATATTCACACACAAATTTTTAGTAAATTACTCTGTTTCTACAACTTCATTATTTACTTTATAATTTCTCTTACGAGAAGTCGCCGCTTTTACAACAGGCTTTTCTTCTGTTATAGATTCTTCAATAGCTACTTCAACAACAGGTTCATCCTCTTTTAAAGCATTCTTAATCAGAACCTTAATATGTTCTCTATAATTTTCTAAATCACTTAAGTCTATATTCTTCAACTTAGACTTAAATTCGTCATTAGAATATACGCCAGTCGAAAGTCCTCTTACCGCTTGAAATACCTTGTAGTGCTCGGCAGTGTCGGTAAACATTTTCCACGGATGTAACTTCATCGAATCACGACAAGAAAGGCATTTGTGGTAGGGATTTCCGCAAATACTACAAATAGCATTGTTCTTTTCTGCCACCATATTTCCCTCCTTTATATATTAAAATAGAGTAGGGGATAAACCCCTACTCATATAAATTTAATAATTAAAATAAATTATTCTCATTCTGCCACGATGATAGAGAACAGCTCTGCCTCGTCGTCGCAGTAGTCACGCATCATCTGGAATTCAAAAGCATGCTTGCCAGTAGAAGTAAGAGCCAGCTCTACCTGCTCAGGATTCAACTTAGCCTTGGGAGAAACAATAACACCAGAGTATACGAGGTTCTCATTGCACTTATCTCTGAAGTAAGCAAAAATCTTCATGCTGCAAGCGGCAGGGAAGTTGCTAGTCTTATTAACAATGCGGTTTGCACCATTATTCTCAGTACCGTCATTCTCATAAGAGTACTCGACATAAATCTTACCAGTTAAACCAGTAGGAACAGTAATCTTGCCAGCCTCATCAATAACGAACTCAGTAGCAGAAGCGGCTGCGCCAGCAACATAACGAGTGGCAATTTCGCCCTTATCAAGAGAGTAAATGTAAGAAACGGCACCAACAGGAGCCTTCTTCAAAGACACTTCGGTTGCGCCATCAGCAACAGTCAGAATCTCATAAGTAGGAACAACAATCTTATTTTCCTTAGAAGCAACTTCTTTTTGAGTGCCATACTGAGCGGCAGCAAGGTCGAGAGAAATCAGAGAGTTGGAAGCAGAAAAAGTAGCCTTCTTAGCACGATACAGAGTGGTAATCACAGCGCCAATAGCGTCTACAATTTCCTCACCCTCGGCAGTGCAAGAAAGAGAAGGGTCTTCCAGAGAAGTCAGTCTAAAAAGCATTTCGCCAGTAGACAGGTCGTGTGCAGTCAGGCTGCGAACTTTATCAAGGATAAGCTCATTCACATTAAAAGCCATAATATATATCTCCTTTATAATAATTTTAATTTAGAAAAATCTATTAATTTAAATATCGCCAGCCCAATCAAGCCTTGTCTTATCAACACCTTTAAGGCTGGCAAATCCAGAATAAGCACCTTGCAATAACAAGGTAGCATCCTGAATTTTATTTATTCTTTTTATACTATCAAAAAACATATTGATTTTTGTATTCCAAATAGAATCGCTCCCTAATTGTCCTGTCTTTACAGCCAAAGCCGAAATAAGCGGTTGTAATACACTTCTGTATGGCTTTTGAGCGGAAGCCATTGATTCATCTCTGGCATCTTCAATCAAATCCATTTTAGTTCTTTCATTTGCAGGAATTTGATTATTCCTCTTGAATCCGTGTATTTTTCTAACTGCATCAACAATTCTAGTATATACAAATCTATCAATAGTAATATCGTGTTCTTTATCGTATAAAATAGTTTCTTGACTTTTATTTGATTCATATTCTTCAAAATCAGCAAAGTCAATATCTTTTAAGACCAAAGAAAGGGGGTTGAACAATAATTCTTCCCAATCCTCTTCAGTCATTTTATTTATATGTTCTTCGTATTGTTCGGGATTTTCTTTTAGCGCTTTATAGATTTTCTTCTTGCTTGAAAGAAGACCACAAATCATTTTTTTAAATAAATCAAAATCATCTATTGTGGTATAATCTATCCCAAAGTAATCCCATAATTGCCACTTAAAATCAGCACCAACACCAGTCAAAGTATGAACTGTTGAAAAATATCTCTTTTCGCCAAATTCTATAATCTGGTCTATAGTTGGCTGTATGACAACTATTTTATCAGTAATACGAATATCTGAACCTCTATATATTTTCAAATCATCTACATCAAACATTACACACAACCTCTTTAATCTTCATCTTCGCACAAAGACCAATTCAAGTCCTTGCATTCAATAATCATTTTTCTAAATAAATAATCTTGTTGAAAAGAACCTTCTATATTGCTCAGCAATCTGGTTTCACCAATGCCAAAACCACTCTTACCATTAATTTTTCTATCAATTAACTCTGATAGATAATCATTTCGATTTTGTGTGATTTTAGGTATGTTATCCACCTTCATATGTTTTTCGTGTGAAATTATCCATATTTCAATGTTAGGCTTTACAAGAATATTAGAACTATTATAATCATTGTAATAAGATTGAGGTATATGCACCTGTATTGTTATAAATGTTCCGACTATATTAAGAGTGTGTGGGTTTTGGTTATAATCAAAAATATGCTTATAAATAAGCTTTTCTGGTTCATTGGATTTCACTTCGCTGCTATTAATAGCAGCAATAATATCTGGGTCTTTGATAAATTCTTTAATAATCTTATTTTTTGCTCTTCTTATAATAGAACTATTAGCCATTACAACAATGATTCGATTTTGACAATTAAAGTAGAGGGAAGGATGCCACTTTCTTTATTGCCGTCAGAACAGACAATTTTAAATTCTTCGTCAATAAAGCTATCATCATCTATCCCTATACTTAAACCATTGTCAAATTCTTTCACTATTAATTTATCAGAGAAGTCGCAAACTATAGTCCAATGCGGCACTATATCCGCCACTTCATTTCCCATATCATCATAGAATTTACCAACAAACATCTTTGAATCGCCGCCAGATTTAATAACAGTTGTATCATATTCAATAACCGCTTTAGAAGCCCTACAACAAGCTTCCTTGACTGTGGTTCCAGAGTCTTTACTTCCTGCACTCATATCTATATAATCACAAATCCCCAAATCTGGTCTATCGGTCTCAGGGTTATTTGGATGTTCATACACCGTTACTTTAACCAAACCACTCTTACCATAGTTATAACTCGTAGTATCATTCTGAGTTACAATGAAAGTAGTGGGATTAGTTGTGGCTTTATCGAGATAGAACCTCTGTGGCGTACTTAATTCCACAGTATTTTCGTCGCATGGCAATGTAAGCATATGTTGCGAAGAGCCAATAACAAAGTTTCTGTTAGACTGCTCACCAGAGTTATACTGAGTGGAGTTCATATCATAACAAGGATACTCTAAAATTGTTCCATCTTTCTTTTGCCACTTTAACATCCAGTTACATAAAGTAAACTTACCTTTAAAATGTATATTATCGATATTAAATGCTTCGGTACAAATAAGATATTCGTCTTCATTTGTATCGTAAATAATATCTCCAACAACAACAGGGTTTTCATAAAGCGTTTGAAACTTAACAGTTACACCATTTGCAGCAGAAAAACTTCTGCCATATAATCTAATACCAACAGGCAATTCATTTCGATATTCTCTTAAACCCAATTTCCAAAAATAAACACCATAAGTAAATGATGGGTCATCTGCAAATGTTTCTTTTAATAATTCTCTCGTATTAAATATACTTTCTTTTCTGAGCGACCCACCACTTAAACTCATCCGTTTATTAAATCTATTTAAACACTGCATTCGACCCACCACCTTTCATTAAAAAATTCTATTTTTCTTATATCCAGCACCAAGTTTAACGCCCGACTCTTTTGCTCCCATCCACGCATAACGAGATAAGAGCGTTTCATTTTCAGTCACATAAGTTTTATGCATTGCCATAAGCTTATCAAGGAAATTAGCAGGGCTAAAGACCTTGAAGTCGCTCGATGGCAATTGAATTTTTAAAAGAGAAGGGGTTCTGATATATTCAGAATCGATATATTCTATTAGCAAATAATTGCTTAGAATCTCAATTTCAATATCAGACAAATCAACATTAAATCTCTGTATGATATCATCTCTCTCGTTTAAATCTTTTCGACAAACATGAAATCTCGAAATAGCAGGAATAAGAAAATCGTGCAAATAATCTTTTACCTCTTCAGTAGACATAAGAGGTATTTCATAGCTACGAAACTTGGGTAAAAGATTTTCGTAAAGTTTTTCATATGGAGTAGCCATGTACTACCTACCTCTCATATTTATAAATTAAAGAAACTCAATTAAATCAATCTTTAAACGCTTTTCCAGTTCCTTAATAACATACACATCGGAAACCTCACCAGAAATAACCATGCTCTTAACCTTGTCACAAATTGCAAATTTCATACCATTCGGCGTTTCAGCAATTGCATCACAAATAGAAGCAATATTCTTCTTTGTGTAATTAGAAGCATCCATTAAATACTCGTGCTTTTCGAATGTCTTTGTTAAGCCAAACTGATTAATAACTCTAGCGTCATTGGGCTTCAGCCACATATTTCTAAAGTAACCCTTATGACTCCTCCACATATTTTTTAATGTGTCAAAAGTCATTGGCTCAATGTGACCGACATCATCCCATTCGTACATATCACCAGTCTTGCTATCCTTGTAGCTGACATTAGAAACGATAGATTCGACATCAATCTCATCGGTGTCCTTTAAAGGTTCTGCCTTAATTGTTTTCTTTGTATTCTTCTTTTCTTCTTCATTCACATTTTCTACCGTATTGACAACATTGTTTTCAACAACCTCTTCAACAGCGGCATTAGTTTTAGCAGTTTTCCCCATAACTAAAAATCACCTTTCTTTTAAATCCAAATATTTAATATATAATCTTATTAATTAAGCAAAACGGAAGAGACCGAATGCTTCTGGCAGCATCATACCCATACCGAAGCAAGTCTGAACCTGAAGCTCCATAGTCATATCGTTGTTGATGCGACCATCACGAACTTCCTGAGTACGAGTATCGCCAACCCACTCAAGCTTAATAGGCTTAACATCGCCGCCCAGAACAAACACTGCATCGTTGTCCAGAGCCAGCTCAAAAGTGCCAGCCTTCAGCACTTGAGGAATAACCATTAAACGGTTGCCTTCCCACTCGCCAATGTTGCCAGTGCCAGCCTTTGCCTCTTTCTGAGAGTCTGCAAAATACTTGTCGGGAACAATAGCGCCCAGCTTACGCAGAGCAGCCTTGGTGCCAGCAATAGTCAGAGTGGAATAGCCGCCAGCAGCCTGAACTAAGTCGCACAGAGCGCCCAGAGCTTCCTCGGAGTTGCCCTTTGCAGAGAATTCAGCAGGAACAACATCCATAACATTCTGGAATTGCATGTAAATGCGCTCCTTGATGTACTTGTTGAAAGAACGATAGATAACATCGGTCAGTCTCTCAAGAGAAGTAATGTTCAGAAGGAACCGCTCAAGCTCATCGTACACATGGATGTACACCCACTCCTTAGACAGAGTGAATTCAGCACCAGCATCCAGAGCCTCACGGTTGGTATCCCAGTGATTACCAGCAAAAGAAGCCACAGACAGATAGGACTTGCCCTCGGAATACCAAGCGGTCTTATCGCCTAAAGCACGGTTCTTGAACTCAACGAAATTGTCAACAAAAGGAACCTCCATAATGTCATTGGAAATGGTCAGGTCAACAATCTCTTCGATAATCTCAAACAGAGTAATGTTGTTACGACGATAAGCCTGATACAGAGTAGCACCCTTCAGAATATCGTTGTTAATCTTATTTCTTAAGTAATTCTCAAGGTCGGCACGGCTAACCTTCTCTTTGTCAACATGAATAGAAAAATCGCCTCTAGCCAAATCATTGGCAAGGTCGAAAACCTTCATTTCATCAGCACTAAAATTAGTTCTCATATTATTTTCCTCCTTTACCAACATTTAATTAAGCCAGAGACTCGACTCTGACAGTGTACATCATACGAGAATAACCGTAAGTACGCACACCAGTAACTAAAGTGTCGCCAATCTGACGCTTTCTCATAATTTGACCAACCATAACGGCATCGGCAACAGGTGCATCAGCAACAGCCAGCTTACCGTTTTCGTCAATGCTGACATACTTGCCGATTTCGGGAGTGCCAGCGAAGCCATCAGTAGACAGAGCGAACTCATCTCCCTCGTGCAGTGTGAAGCAACGGAAAGGAACGCCCTCAACATTTACAAACTTGTCTTTACGCTGATTCAGTCTGTTGGAAGTATCCTCAGTCCATTCAGGCATATGAACAAGCACAGGTGCTGCACCTTTCTTGGTGCCAGCCTTAAAATTATAAATAACGCCACCTTCAACGGAAACGCCGTCAAGGTAGCCCAGAGTGCCGTTATCAATATCCTTATCGGCAACAGCATCCCAGATGCGCTCTGCATAATGCACAGCTCTAAGATTGGTAGTTTCACAAACAGTGTGTACCATAGTGTTTTCCTCCTAAAATATTATATATAAGTTTATTTTTTATAAATTATCATTTAACAGGGATATAACCATACTTGGTTTCAACAAAGCCATCTTTTCCGCCATTGTCAATCAAACCTGCGGTCATAACACTGTCGTTAGATTTGCTAAAATTAGCATTTGCAAGATTTTTTCTCGCATACATGATTGCACATTCGCTTTCAATCTGCTCAACTGTCAATTCCGCCTTCTTTTCTTTAAGTGCTGCAAAATTAACTTCGTCAGCTAAAACAGTTTCATACTTTGCGAATTCTGCATCTTTCTTAGCATCCAACTCCGCTTCAATACGAGCTTGTTCAGCTTTGACAAAATCTTCGTATTTCGGCTTCATTTCCTCGAACTCAGCATTTACTTGATTGTACTTTTCTTCAATCTCATTTTTAGCCGTTTCAACTTCGGAAACCTTTGCTTCAAACTCAGAAATTTTGCTCTCAGCTTCAGATGCCTTTTCGTTAGCTTCCTCAACCTTGGCAAAAGCAGTATTTTCAATTTCCTCAATATGCTTTCCGAAATCAAAAGCGCCCTCGATAGAAGAACCATCTTCATAGTCTTCATAGCGAAGCTTCTTTCTCTTCGCACTTTCAAAATCAATCTCTGCCTTGTCGCCATTCATGGTAAATGAAAGACCGAAGTAGTTATAACTGTTCTTTGCATCGACAACAATCACTTCGTTTTCTTGAATGTCCACAGCATAATAACGAGAGCATTCATAGCCCCATCTATCTACAAAAGTTTCATGCTGTCTTACCATTGCAGAGATATCTTCGAACTGCGCCAAAAGAGTCTGAGTAAAATCTGTATTTGGCATAGCTTCAGTACCTCCTTGTTTAGTTTTTTCATTCACCATTTTGGTGAAAGCAATAAATTTATCGTTAAGTTCGCTCTGAATGTCTTTAACAAAATCACTCATAGTGAACTGAACTTCAACAGTAGAATTAATCATGGCTGGCTCATAATCGTCGCCAAGTATACAAGCCGCTCTAAATGAAAATTTGGTAAAATGAAATAAGCCATCTTCATCTTCATAGCCTTCCATAGAAGAACCATCATCATATAACTCCATAGATTGATTTTTAATTAAGTCTCTATTTACAATCTCTGAGCTATCTTCAAACATATTCCAAATTAAACCATCAACAACTAAAAATGTTCGTGTTTCCCCGTCATCACACAGACGCTCTTCATAATGAGCGTTGTTATCTTCTGAAGACATAATTACGCCATATGCACTACCAACATATTTTCTGCGAACACCTTTTTCATCTTTAGTTATAATATATCTGTGATTAGAACAGTCTTTTTCGCCAGCTTTATTATTTTCTAAAAATGCAACTATCGGTATGTATTCCAAAGTATGAATCGCATCATCAACAGCATCTTTAGAAAAAACGCTTCCATTAAAATTCTCTCCAAGATGCATTAACCAAATTCTTACCTTGGTAAATCTACCATCTGCACTATCAATTTCTTCAACCTTTTCAAACATGACAGGGAAGGATAGGGCAGATTTTTTAATTTTTGATTCTGACATAATATCCCTCCTTATCTATCAATGTTCGAATCCAAATCTTCCGTTTTTTCGCCAGATTCATCTAAGGTTTTATTTTTACTTTTATTTGTAGGTCTTCCAGTTTCTTCGCCAGAAGAATTATATGATGTTTGTAGAGGTATGCAATGATTTCTAAAGTCAAATATACTTTCATGTACAACATACGCCCCAAGTGTTCTCGACGGTGTTAAGTCCAACGAAGAAATATATTTGTCTATCACTGGAACACCAAGAGAAATCGCATCTTTGTATCTTGCAGTTACATCTTTTCTATTAAAAATGGTTATGTCTAAAAGACAGAAGAAAAACTTGAATGCTGGCTTATTATATTTTCTAATTTTAATAAACCTATTCATCCAACGCTCAATCTGCCTATATAATCCATAAACAAAACCAGAATCATTTTCAACGGAAAAAGTAACAGCAGTTCCACTTGAGGAACCGTTAAATAATTCTTTTGTAATACCAGCAGAATTATACACTTCATCAATAGAATCGCCTACATTATTTCTGGTATTGCTAGAGTCCTTAAAGCTAATAGCAGTAGCATTTGAGCCTAAAGTATGAAGCAATCCAATATCATCAGACATACTTTCTCTATTCATTTCAGCAAAAATACCAAGAGTATCAGGAGTTAGCAAAGGCTTGTCAACTGTATTCTCATCAATAGGAACTTCAACTGCAATAGCCTTATAGTTGTCTGTTCTTGCAGATTGTAATTTTAACTTCTTATAGACATCTAAATCTAAGATATCCTTAATCAGCGCAATCAGAATAGGATAGGGGAATGTCCATTGACTATTCATTTTCAAACAAATCTGTTTGTCGGCAGGTGGTTCATACCATTGACCACTTATATTAGCATTTGAGTTGCCGTCTCTTAGGTCGAGCCAAGCCCGTTGTACATAATTAGGATATGCATCTAGGTTTTGAGCTTTTATTTGAGTTAAATCAATTCTAAAGTTATATAAGCCATCTTGAATTTGATATAACTCACAAACTTTATAATCAATTTGTTGAAAGAAGAAATCGGATTGATTTTCAAACACTAATCCACAATATATATCTTGATATGGTATAACCTTCATAATTTTTGAAAATTCGTGTTTTAAATTCATACCTTCTAATTTTGCTACAATGGTATAGTACGCTTTTTTCATAACTTCGGCTTTCGCATTCTCTTTTACATCATACAAATCAACCCACCAACAGAAAAGAGCCATGTTTGAATACAAGTTGTTCATTCTATAATAATGGGGTGAGACCCTCATGAGTTCATTGGAAGCTGCCAATAGAATTTTCCATCCTTGTTTCGGATATTTCAACGCCAATTCAATATCTCGCATACTTATATCGCCAATACAACCATTATCGATTACACTGGTGCGAGTACATAAATCGTAAGTCATAAGCCTAGAAAAATTTCCCCAATCAACTTTACCAGTTTTCATAGACTCTTCGAATCTACTTTGGTCGTTTTTATAATCTGCTTCTGTATAAATTACGGTTCTTGATTTATTCTTTTTATTACTCAAATGCTATCTCACCCCTTTCTTTTAGAATCAATACATAGTAGGTTTATGATTTAATCTTCTTAGCTTTGAAGCATATTCAGAAGCATTAAATCCAGTTTTTTGCTTTCTTAACATTTCTCGTTCAAGTTGACACTGAACCCAATAGTTATATGCGAGAGAAGAATATCTATCCTTACGCATACCACTTTTTTCAGTTATCTTAACATTCGTACCCTTAATCTCATATTCAAGATTTATCAATTCATAAACAAGCAATGTTGTTTGAATATAAGGCAACTTATATTGCATTTGCTCATAGACTGGCATTTTTGTAAAACCCTTAATCTTGTCTTTTAAAACTTCTTCTGCTTCGAATTCAGAAACAAGCAAATTAATTTTGCCATTCTGGAATCCACTACGAAGAAGTGTGCATATTTCATTATTAAAAGACGCACTTGCCTTAATAGACCAAATCGCCTTTGGAGCATTATCAACCTTACATCTTTCTGCCATAGCTTTATCATTGCAACAAGATAGGGCAGGGTATAGTTCGCCAGTAGTAGGGTCAACTATATCTTGGATAAGCATATCAAATACACTCAGACCCACACCATTCGTATCAACCACGAGGTCTGTACATTTATACATGTCATATAGTCTGCGAACAACCAATGCTAATTCATCAGTAGTTAAACCCTCATGATTTTCCATATATATAATATTAGATGTATAATTATCATTATTTGTAGGAATAGCACTATTAATTATAATAGCACTTGCGTCATTATTTTGTTTTTTAGAAGCCATCAGAGCTATATCCACAGAGAGAATTCTGCGTTCATTTGTAACCAAATCTGGTATTTTTAGATTTCTACTGTTATTAGTTATGGAAGTGGGATAAATAGCAGTTTTTAATTTTCTACGATTTGAAATATCATCAAATGTAAAGAAGGCACCGTCCGTGTCTCCATAAAATAATGACTCCATTTCCATACTAAATTTCATCGCATCAAAGTCTGATTCTGACATTTCATCTTCAATCTGCTCTCTTGATAATAAACCTTCCTTAATTGCTATCTGGTAAGGTAGACTACATATAAAATATTTTTTAGTTTCATCTAACATATTCTTGAAATATGCTTTCGCTTTATCAAAAGACCAGTGCGATTTATACCAAGCAGAACTCATATAAAGTTCTTTGTTGCGCTCTAATAAATGTTCGTATTTAGGGTTATTCAAATAATTTGGCTGTCTTGGGGCAGTTAGAAATCTTCTAAGGACGGTATTAATTGTGTCTAAATCCACCATTCTAAATTCGTCTACAATCAATATGTTTGCTCTGGCTCCTCGTCCAGAATCAGACGCTGTTACAACTCTTATCCAAGACCCATTTGCAAATTCAATAACAGCTTTATTTGCACCAACAGAAGCATATGTAATTTCCCTTCGTAAATTTTCAGAACCCCAACCGTAGTTCTTCATAAAATCATCTGTAATTTTAAGAAGCACTTCATTAGCTTGCGGTCTAGTTGCCGAAGCTATACAAATCTTTGTTTTGGGAAATAATATACACCTTATAACGCAGAATAGAGCAGTCAGCCAAGTTTTGCCCTGTCCACGACTGGCAATGTACATGAAAAAGTTCATGCACATCATCATATATAACAATATCTTTTGAAATAATTTTAAATTAATATTTAAATAATCTTTTGCAAATCTTTGCGGATTACAACGGTAAAATTTAGCCCAATAAGCCACACCATTCATAATTCTTTCAGACTTTTCATTCGCCAACTGCTTTTCTGATTTTTTCTGTTGCATATTAATTCAACACCCCACTTTATTCGTCGGGCAAATCAGAGGATTGGTCGCCAAATATTGTGTCGAAATTTATTTCTGAATCGTAATCATCTTCGTCTAAATTATATTCTGGTTTATTGACTGTAAATTTTTTCATCATAGAAGAATATAGGTTTGATAATGCATTTTTAACATTTAGCATCTTGCATGTGTGACCTCTAAAAAATGTATCCACATAGTAACCTATCTTATCAACATCTCTTAACTCTTCATCAATTTCAGGAAGAGGTCTTTCATTTTCCCATTTATCAATTAAAGTACCAAATGTCTGATTGTCCGCCGTAGTATCCCCAGCATTTTGCTTTGGCTGCAACTTACCAGAATCCAACATCTTTTGAAATGAAGCAGTGATATCCTTTGTGTCTTCGCCCTTCTGAAGTGCTTTTAAATTTTGCAATCTATTAAAACATATATCTTTAAACACTTCTTCTTGAGCCTTAGTTTTACATTCATGCCTTGCAGTCCAATCTGCATATTCTCTTTTTAAAAACTCATAATCGCCATCTGGGAACCCAGCTCCAAAAAATTGAATTGTAGCTTCGTCTACACTTTTAGTCTCAGATACATTAGACATATCAAGAAGAGAGGTAGCCAACCTTTCTTTTTCTTCGTCAGATACAGTATCATCGTATGACTTATTTTTATATTGTGTAAAACCAATAGTTTTCATATATTGACCCATTGGGGATATATTAATGTTGTCTCGCTTAATTTTATTCATGGCAGAATCAAAATTAGCCTTAGTATAATAAATATCCATAGCCATACATACTCTTTTAATGGCATTTTCTTCAGGTGTTAAACAACCCTCATTTGTATATTTATCAAAATAATATTGATAAAATTTTTCTATACATTGTTTGCAATATGGGATTCTGCCTATATTATCAAAAAAATTACCAAATGATTTATAATAATTAGTTTCCACATATTCATTACCGCAATAAAAACAAGTATACTTTTGTTGTCTTGTTCTTTTATCTTTTTTTTCAGCCATAAAATATACCACCTCCAAATATTGCAACATGATATACTTATTGATTGGAGATAGCTTTCTTATTAGCGCTCCACTCATTTAATAGTTTATCTAATTTTTCATCTTTGACATAAACCCAAAACAAACTTTTGCTGTTTGGATTTAGTGCTGCCAATTTATATCTTAATCCATTATTATATAGAAACTCTCTAAGATTGAGAGAATAGCAACAATATAATTCTACATTCATTATAACTTTACCTCTTTTAATTTAACTTTAATGTATATTCACAAACTTTACCCTTTCCTTGTTCAAACACTAACAACTTAGCAGAAGCATTAGATGTCTTTCTTAATGATAAAGAATAATCATCTATGCCGATAATAGAACCAATATTAATAACTTCTTGGTTTACACCAACTTCTTCCGCTTTATTGTGATGCAGATGACCAGCAAACAAATACCGAATGTGAATTCCATAAATAGAAGAAAACTCCTTAATGGCATTTCCCATATTTTTTACTTCGCCATGTATCCCAAGAGAAGGACATCCTGCTAATTCTTCATATATATAGCCAGTAGGATTTTCAATATATGTAAAATTCGGATTGTCTTTTAATCTCGTTTTAATAAATTCTGCTACCACTTTTCCCATGTTATCTTCTGTAAAGGTTCCTTTTGGCTGTCCAAGCATTCTGAGTTCAGTATGATTACCATTAGTAGACTGATATTTTACTCGCACATACTTAGTTAATTCGTTTAACCAATTGCTAATAAAATCAGCATACTTAATTGTTCCATCAACAACTCCATATCTCAACTTCATTAACTGAGAAGTCCTTAGAACTCCGTCGCTAAAATCTCCCAAAGAAAAAACATTTAAAGTATCAATATTTTCCTTTTGAATAATTTCAACAGTTTGATTGAACAAATCCCACATTCTCTTTTCAAAAATTTCAGGACTATAGGAATTCAGGATTTCGCCAAATAAACCTTTTATCTCAAATTCCGCTCCATAATGTTCATCGCCAAAAGCCAATGTATAAACACGAGTATTATGAACGGGATGAATATATTTAGGAATATCAAGTGGAGAAAGAGAAGATATCGCATTGCAAATTTTCTCTGTAATCAATTCATCTCTTGCTTCTTCTCTAAGCCAACGAGAATACTCTAATTTTTCAGTTTGTACTTGCGCCTTTACCTTTTGTATCTCTCGCTTTTCGTTCTGCAACTTCTGGTAATATTCATCTCCATCAACACCAAATACACCAGCCTCATAGAAATCTCGTGCGTATTTTACAGCTTTACGATAAGCGGATTCATCTCTATACTGAGACTCATCTTCACCAAATAGTTCGGCATTAACAAAAGAAACAATTTCTTTCCAATTCTTATATTTACCAGATTGAACTAATTCATCAATTCTCCAAATATATTGATGAAAGTTCTCATTATCTAACTTCTTAAATTCATTCATATTTTTATACCTTCACACCTTTACATAAAATAAAAATTTACAAAATAAAAACAGCGCCGTACAGCACTGCATAAATGGCGACTCCAAGGGGGTTCGAACCCCTGACCTCCAGCGTGACAGGCTGGCGTTCTAACCAACTGAACTACGGAGCCATATGGTGCGAGTAAAGGGATTTGAACCCATACATCAAATTTGACATTTCCACCTCAAAGAAACCTGTCTACCAATTCCAGCATACTCGCATTAAAATAAATTTTCATTCATTTATATATTAAATTAGTAGTCTGCCCTTGTGGACAGACTACCGTTCCAAGAAAGGTAAAGAAAAATGAATGAAAAGAAGAGTGCTGCCACCTCTATTGAGACGACAGCACATTGTATATAAACAGTATTGCTACTGAATATACCAAACTATTGGTATTAATTATTTATTGTTTAACTTCTCACAGTAAGAGCGAGTGATGTTAAACTTTGGCTTAATTTTGCTTTCTACAAAACCTACTTCACCAGTTAAATTATTTTTCTTTGTCTTTTCAGAAACATATATACCATCCAGACTAATTCCTTCAAATAGTCTAATACACACATCTTGTTTCTTATCTACAGAAGAAAGATAATTAAAAATAATTTCTTCTAATAAGCCATAAATATCTTTTATTGCCGACTTAGTATGGGAACTCCTAATAGATTTAATTAACTTCTTTTTAGATATAATTCCATCTTCGTCAGTTGCTTTATCAATCAACTTAAGCAAATCTTCTGTTGAAACGAAGTCATCTTTGCTCTTGTCTAAAATAGTATTGATTAAGCTCTCTTTTGTGATGACCGATTTGTTTCTGCTATTCAATACATATACCTCCAAATATTATACTTCAACCAATCAACCATAAATAAAAGAAAAGTAAACAAAACTACTTAAAGGTTAGCTGTAGTTTCTAATTAGTACTTTCTTCCAGTAACCTTTAAGAGCATTGCTTTAAAAGGGTGTTTCCCTAGTAGGGAACATTTCACATTCCTTATTTTTAGGTGATTTATAAATTCATTTTTTTATATATAACCTTATTAATTGGTTATTTTAAATTTTGGCGAACTGGTGGGACAAATCATTTAGAACGCTGCTTTTGCTTCTTTTCTCGTTCAATTCTTCTTCTTTCAATTTTAGAACAATCATCGCACCTTATTCGCCTTTCAAATTTGTCAACTTCAATCCATTCTCCACAATCAACACACTGGATTATCTTTGTATCCGATTTACAATTATTCCTTTTTAAATTATCTACTATGTATCCGCCATAGCAAAACCAAAGAACATCTTTATGTTTACTTGGTTTTATATGATACAAAAATTTAACAAGAATATCTGTTATCTCGGCATTGGTGTATCCAAATTGAGACAGTTCATATTTAATCTCGTTTGCAACGCCTTTAAAAAACATTCTTTGTTTTGCATCTGTATTTATAAAAATATCATTAGATAAATCAACGCATTTCATATTAATCTTAAAATGATATTTTTGATTTAATTCACAATACTTTACAATCAATGGGTCTGTTTTGAACTCATCAATAGTACCATTTTTATTATAAGCAACTTTACATTTGATATTAGGATTGCTAACTAATTTCGTATAATCTATTGTTCCAAGCTTCTTACCATTTGAATCTTTCAAATTACGGCAATTAATTCTTGGGTTTATAATTTTTGTGTCAAGTTTGTTCACAAAACTTTCATTCAACTTTTCAACTTGCGAATCTTCCTTGTCTTTTGCATAAACAAAGAAGTGGGGAACATTGCCTTTGGTAAACGCAGTAATTTTTTCGTGAACTTGGTTTGGTCTCTCTGGTTTATAAAGAGTTTTTGCGTAGTCAATAACAAAGTTGTTTTCCATACATAACAGTTTGACTAAATTAGTTGCACCTTGCTTTTCTTCTTCTGTGCCGTTTATAAAAACATCGCTGTTCCAAATCTTAGAGATGTTATTACTATAAATTCCAATATTGCCTCCGACAAAAGCCGCATTTAAACCGTCATAAATCGTTTTGTTGTTTAACTGAATTGGAGAAGCCTTTTTCATATTATAATAAAGCGGTACAATACCATCCATATTTCTTTCTGCAATATTAACCACATTTTCATCTGCAACTACAAGAGACTTGTCTCCATCGACATCAAACTGAAGAATCTTACTAATCAAATCGTGACAGCTTGTATAAATAGCATCTGTACAGAACCACTCACGAACTATTTCTTGTCTATTCTTTTTTTCTTCGTTTACTTCTAAGTTTTTATTCTTATTCCTGTCGTAAACACAAGCCACATTTTTTCTTACTGCGTGTTCTTTGTAAAGGTGTGGGGAGCGCAAACAGTCAAGTTTTTCATCTTTTCTAAATAACCAACAAAAAACTTCTCCGTCATTAAGCAATCCTTCTGGGTTCTTAATATCCATAAACCAATATTGACAAGCCGCATAAAAATCTGGAAGTAAAAATGTATATTTCCCACGAACAACCAAGCTGCCAGCTTTATATCTTTTTACCATACTGTCTTTAATTTCTCTTAAAGTAGCTTTCAGATATTCATCATTAAGCAGCGTAGGGTATAAGCTAATTGCCTGTTGTAAATATGTCATATTGGTATTATACGGAGTTACACCAAAGACATCTTTAATTCCATTAAGAGTGCCAATATTATTTAGTTTATCTTGTGATTTTTGAACGATATTATTTATTTCATCATCTGTAATATCTGTTAATGTTTGAAGCATTTGATAATTTATAGTGGCATTTTTTATTTTATCTTCTTCTATATTGGTATATCCAGCAGAACAATTATACCGTTTATAATATTCTTTATATTGTTCCCAAGAATCATAATATTTCCACATTTTAAATTGCGACTTCGTAAAAATAATCTGAATGTCTTCATCGATAATATTATGTTCTTTACCATAAATGTCCTTTATAACAGGAGAACAATTATTTTTATTGATAAACTTTATAAAGTCAAAAGAGCCAAGTAAGCCTTTTACCCAAGGCAAACGAACCATACGATTTTTACCCATACAAGGCAACATCATACCAGCGCCGTCAGTATGAGAAATAGGCACATAATCAGATATTCGCTTTATAGAATAATCAATGTCGTCTACCAAATCATAGGTTCCATATACATCAGTCTCGAAATCATCAATAACAATAGTCTTATCAATGTCAAATTCATCCCATACATCTGTAGCAGAATTAGTTAAAGCCATATAAGCCAAATGTTTATTTGGGTTATTGCCACCTTTTTTATTAATTGAATCAATTGTAAGTCCACACATAATTGTTTTCTCATATTGCTTCCAAACAGATTCTTTAATAAACACGGTTTTCTTGGTTCTAATTTGACCAGCAGAAGAGGTGAAGTAAATATACTTTTCACCTTTGTATGTAAAGCCATAGTAAATTAAATCTTTTATTACATCAAAATAATAAACTTGAACCACCATAAAGTCTTCGCATAGTTCATCTTGTTTTGCCCCAATCATTCTTGTAAAAGAGGAATCAAATACAGAAATAACATTCTTTTCTGAAACCTGATTTTCTCTTAGCGTTCTAATATGATGATTGCCATTTGATTGGACATTAGCATTGATTTTGTTTTCCAATAATTTCAACAAGTCATTTTTTGTCTTTTTAATGGATTTATTTTTTTCTGAAATTAGATGCTTTAAAAGGTTATAAGTATCATATAATTTAAATAATTCTTCTTGATTTTCTCCGAATTGTGTAAATCCATATTCAGATTTTGCAGCCTCTTCTAACTCTGAGACAGTTACACCATATTTTTCAATATTGGATTCAACTTCTTTTAATCCAACAATAGTTCTTTTCGTTTTTCCATTGGAGCTTAAAATATCTCCTCCGTTAATAAGCCGATTTCTTTCAGCTCTAAGTTCATGGTTTTTCCAATGCAGACGAGCTTCTTTATTGCTGTAGAAATTACCTGTATCTACACTTAGAATTTGCACTTGAACATCCAAACTCATCTTAACACCCTCTTTAAATTACTTCTTTCCATTCATTCTATCTTCTTTTATTTATATATATAACTTTATTTATTATAAATTATTCATAAAAACCTTCTTCTTCGAGTAAATCAAAAATATATTCGCAGTAGTCAGTAAAGTTATCTCCGCCATCTATATCTTCAATATATGACTCTAACACCCTGTTATCAGTTGGGGGATAAAAGTCTTGCTCTGTTAAATAATCAGTGTATTGTTCGTTCAATATATCATCGAAATTATATTTATCATTTTTCTTCTTATTATTCATTGGCATTTTCTCCTTTCTTTTTATATTTTCTTTTCTTTTTATCAATCTTATAACTTTGATAATGTTGTTTTATATTTTCGGCTTTTAACTCAATTTCAGTTCTGCTATAGTTTTCGCCAGTGTCCAACAGATACCCATATTCACGCTTATAAGTATTTGCGAAAATAGTAGGCAGGGTTCTAAATTCATTATCTTCGTTTTTAACTCTATAAGCCCTATCGGTTACAATTAAATGCAGGTCACATTCAAGAATATCAATTATTTTTGAGAAAGTTTTTGAAGATATTCCAAGTTCATTAGCCATATCTATGATATTTCCACTATAAGCTTCTGGAAGTCGTTCCCTACGACTCTTTATATTGTCAGGATATCTTTCTTCTGGCTTTAATTCATTTGGTCTACGATTTATCTTATTTCTAAGATAAGCAAATACAAGCAGTATGATAAAATTATTAACAGTACTATCTTTAGAATTTTTCTTTTGGTAGCTCATGACTGTTTCTATCTCGTCTAAATAAATCGCTGAAAATCCATTGTAGTACTGTGCAAAATAATACTCTATGTCAAATTTACACTTCATATAGAAGCTTTTACTTTTTTCAGTGAGATATGTTAAATAGCCCCCATCGTTTAAAGAATCTAAAGTAGATAGAATTTTATCATTAGAACCATTTGCTCTTCTGTCTGGTTTTCCCCCACACCATTCGACTATATCTGGAATGGTGAAGTTGACTATATTATTTAGTCCACAATGTATTCTTAGATATGAGAATACGCCAACTCTTCTTATATCTAATTTAGTGTCTGTAATAACAGACAGAGGAACATATATGTATTTAGACGCAGAGCCCTCTAATGGGATTTTTTGATATTCATATTTACCATCAACAGGTTTATATGAATTGAGTTCGTGACTGTTATTTACACCAATTATAATCACCCCCTAAATTTATTTATTTTTGATGACCACCGTACAAAATGTACGGTGCTAATTGCAATTTTGGCGTTGACCACCGTACAAAATGTACGGTATTTTTCCGTTCTATACAATAAGTATATTATATATAAGAATACTAGAAAGAGCTGCGCTCTATCGTGATAGATTTTTGGATAGAGAACGATTTTCCTAAGTTGCATTGTATGAATAGGATGGTTAGTTCTTAATTATGATTATTGTATATTAGGATTGTTGTGTAGATTAGATTTATAGTCTTTTATTAATATGTGTTTATGTTAGGTATATTATATAACTTTATTTGTTACAAAGAAATATAATCTGCTAAATAAATATACTTGAATCAAATCTACTGGTAGTATTATACAACATCGTTTTTGAAATTGCAAGTACTTTTTTAAAAAATTTTGAATATTTTTTATTTGATTATTTTACGAGTTAAGTGTCTTTATTAGCGAATAGATATTGTTTTACGGATGGATGTTATGAGTGTGTATATATATTACCTTATTTTAATGTTATTTTGTTTTAAAATGTTTAAATTACGATATAAACTTCACGAGAGAGCGGAAGGATTTTTGTTTAATTTAAGAGTTTATATAGCATTGTTTTTATGTTATTTTGAATTACTAATCGATAAAGGTTCTTGGTCGAGTTTTAGACTTGATTTAGTTAAGAGTTGTATTTTAGGTTGAGATGTGGTGATTTTATGCTAAATTTTTTGAACTGGTTGAAATACCTTGTTTTAATGTTGTTTTATGTTTTTAATTAGATTTGAGTTGTCGGTGTACTCCGTAAAATTACCGTGAAAATTTGATGGTTTTTTGAATTTGAGTTTGGTTGTGGAGTAGATTTTTGGATTGGGAATTTTAATGACGGTGATAATGAGCGAAGGGATGAAGGTAGTAAAAATGTGAAATAGTGGATTGTGAGATTATGAGGAGCTGGCAAGAAACTGGTATATGGTGAATTTATTTTGAATTTATTTTGTAAGATTTTTTAATTTTTAATTGAATTGTTAGTTAAATTTTAGTAAGATTTTTGTTTGTTTTTTAGCTAGAATTCTATTAATTAAAATGCTTTATTTTTTGGTTGTTTAGATAAGTGTTACGAGTAGCGATTTTTTACTGTTGAGGAATAGATATATCACCCTTCTGGCTCCTGCGGCGGCGGCTTCGGTTTTTTATTGTAAAGCACCCCGTCCCCGTTTCAATGCGAAGTTTGTTGTTTTTTTCGCATTCAATTTTTTTGATAAATTTATATCGATAAATTTTTACTGATAATATCGGCATATTTTTCGATATGTTTCTATCGATATTTTTGTATCGATATATTTTTATCTGTAAATTTATATTGATATATTCGCATCGAATTAAATCATACAAATCATACAAATCATACAAATCATACAAATCATACTTTTCATATCCCACACCCACACCCACACCCACACACCCGTACACGCATACGCACGCACGCACGCATGAGGCGATCCCTATTCGTCAAAATGCACAAAAATCGTTCACAAAATCGTCAAAATTTTGTGCAATTTTCCAACTTGCAATCCCTTGCAAGGTATGATATGCTTTACTCGTAAGGTTGATACAGCAACACAGCAACACACAATCAACCTTGCATCCGTCACCGCTTAGCGGTGGGGTGAACCTTGACAAAGCGACGCACAGTTAAAGCCGACAGGCGGGAGGCGCAAGCCGTTCGCACCGCTTGAGTCTACAAGGCGGCAGCTATCCAATAAGCCGCTAGCGTACGAGTGCCGAGCCGAGCCATTGTTCTGGCGTACCTTGACAACTGAATTTAAGCGAACCACTAACAAGTAAGGTTATAAAAGTGTCGCATTAGGCGCACACCTGAACGAAGGTGCTTAGTTGAAAACTTTCCTTTTCCTTTATCTTTTTATCTGTTAAGGTTATAGCCTTAAAAAAGTTATAGCCTTAACTCCCATACTTCTATCTTTACCTTGTCGTGGTGTATGGGCTTTTTACTAAAAAAGATAGCGTGTTTATTTTCGTCTGTATCATGCACGAAAAACCGAAACAGACCGCCAACGGCAAAGGCGTAAACCGTTATAAAGTGGCTGTTTTAGCCGTTTTTAGTCGAGTACAAGATGCTAAAAAACGGTAGTTTGTTGCTGTTTGTTTATTGCTATAAAACCAAACAGGGTTGCCAATTTCCCATAGTGGCATGATATTCCACCCAAAAAATTATAAAGAGGTGGTCAAGCGTTTGGCGGTATCGTTGAATAAACCGCCACAACAAAAAAATCTGCTGATGAGTCTTTGAAAATTAAGACGAAACAACCGCAAAAAATGCGGTTGTCCAGATTAAAAGAAAAGGGAGGAATCCAAAATGGATGCAACCATGAAGTTAAAAAATATGTTTAAATTGTCCAGTAAAATTACTGTCTATATTCCTTCTACAATGGATATCGACAAAACAATTGACAATTCCGCATATGTAGACGCTGCCGCTACTCTTTTATCAAATTGTTTCGGTGGTGCTACTTCTACAAATGCGCTTGGCTACTGGACTTCACCGACAAAGGGACTTGTAAAAGAAAAGTCTACAATGGTATTTGCATACTGTACAACCGATGATTTAAATGAGCATATCGAAAAGGTTGTTGACTTCTGCGAAGCTATGAAAGCAGAACTCAAACAAGATGCAGTCGCTTTAGAATTAAACGGTGAAATGTATTTTATCTAAAGATTGAACCGCTGGGCACGATTAAAAAAATCGTGCCTAGTATTGAGTCTTTAGAACTCAAAAAACAGCTTGCTAACGCAAGCAAACGATAAAAAGAAAAGGAAGTAACACCATGAAAAACAACAATTTGTATATCAATTTGCAGACCGTAGATGTAAACGAAAAGCCGACAGCTTGTGAAATTATCCGTAGCATTCTAGGGTATGCAGCAGACTTTGTTGGTTGTGCATTGTTATTTGTATTTATGTATATAATTATCGTTTTTGCCTCCGCATTCTGACCCAAAAGGAAGGTGGTAATTATGAAAACGCAAAAACTAAGCTATCAGGACTTAGTTGAAGCCGTGTATAAATATCAACTTCGTACACGGTGGGAAGTTGTAACATATTGCATGGGTTTTCAAGGTGAAGTAACGCAAGAAAACTATGATGCAATAACAATGCTGTATAAAAATGCACATATCAACGAATAAAAATCCACTGATGAGTCGCTGAAAATTGCGACGAAACACGGCAATATAGGAGGCTTGCCGTGTCTGGATTAAAAGAAAAAGGAAGGTGTCTATTATGACAATCATTAAAAAAACCGTCAACGGAAACGAATACGAATTTGTGAACTCTTTCCGTGGGAATCGTTCTGGATTTGTCCACGAAACCACACTTTTCCGCAATGGACGATATGAAGGTGAAACAAAAATCCAGTACTATAATCGTACTTGGGAATGTTATACCTATCAATCCGTTATGAAAAGATTAGTGTCTGGACTTCTGGAATACTGCGAGGAGGCATATAAAACCGCTTGGAAAGATACCCACGGAGTCAAGCGTTTGACGGAAGCCAAAAAGAAAGAAATGCAGGAAGAAATGGAAAACAATCCTCCTGCAAACTATGCAGAACTAAAAGAACTGTATGCAATGCTGTAAAAATTCCACCTGATGATGGCAAGACGGTTACTTGCCGAAACACGGAGAACTGGAGGAACTCCGTGTCGTGGAAAACCACATAAAAAGGTAAAAGGAAGTAAAATTATGAAGGGAAAAATTACGGAATTAGTAGATAGAATTTGTTCTATGGAAAGTCTGAATTGCCGTTCTCTGAATAAATCCCATTTAGCAAGAGAAATTATGAATTTTGTGGAAATTCCTATGGAAGCAATCATTCACGAAATTCCCCTTGATTGGGACAGACAAGTGGCAATCATGTTTACTATTCCAGAAGATACTTTGCATAAAGTCAATTATTATTTTGAACTTTATGCAGGCATTGGAACTGATGGAAAAGTCAATCTTGAATTATCCAAATGTGGAGAATGGAACAACAAAAGCAGATATTTTGATTTTTATATTAGAAATAAGCAAATTTCTATCGACTATTTCAAAATTGCTAAAGCATAACGCTGATGGGCATGGTGGATAATTTTCCACCATGTTAAAGCTACTCCCAAATATCCAAAGTATTGGGATGCTTTATAAAAAGGTAAAAGGAGAAAATGCAATATGATGGAGAATCGTTATATTAAAATCACAGAGGAAGAAGCTAAGGAACTCTATTGCCACACGGAATATGTGTATCTGTCCACGGACAAAAGAGAACATTGGCAGATGCCTCCCAGTTATCACTTTGCAAGTCATGCTCCTGCGGAGGACTTGTTTTACAGATGTGTTCCAGAGTATGAAGGCAAGGTAGAATTTTTCAAGGCGGTAAAAGTAACCGTATATCCGTATAAAATCGGTGTCGGCTATGCAGGAATCGCATTGGAATATCACGAAGTCAATGCACGGAATGCGGAAGAAGCAAGAAGCATTGCAATCCGTAAATTCCTACACCCAGACAAAGGATATGACCATATCGAAGTTAAGAGGATTAAAAAGTAAACGCAGAGTGACAAGGGGAATTTTCCCCTTGGTAATGCGGACAGGCAGAGGGTCACAATCCCCATAGCCAAACGCAAAATAAAAAGGTAAAAGGAAGGATGATTGGTCATGAGTACACCAAACTTTCATACTCAAAAAAATTTCAAGCTTTACATTCAAGCTTTTGAGCCTATGACTTTGGAAGAATATGAAGCGGAAGAATTTCAGTATGATGAGTATTTGTACCCAGAATATTTAGTCGCACAATCCGACGAATGGAAAAAGCACATTCTGGAAAAATCCTATAATGATACAATGGAAATGTGGAGTTACACATTCTACAGCGACTTATATGAGGGTGCAGATGGATTCAAGAGCCACATGGAAGAATTTAATACTTCTCTAACATTCCATGAACTTATCATGAAATCTGGATATTATGACGGAGTACAACTCTATGTGGAAGAAAAGGACAATCCGCATGAACTGGACAATGAGGATTGCAGATATTACTATGATATGTGCAGAAGTCAAGCAATCCGCAAGTATGATGCGGAAATCCGCAAGATTAACAAGTGGATGGACAAAATTGCTACTATGTACGGATGGAAAGAATTGCATTGCCTTGGAGTTTTCTCTAACGGTGAAGCAATTTATGAGTATGCAAAACATTAACCTACCTGATGAGGCTGAACGGCAATCAGCCGAAACACCAGACGGAAAATTAGTCTGGTGTAGTGGGAAGCCACAATAAAAAGTGAAGGGAAAGATGATTTATGAAACACTATCTGGAAAATCATAAATTCTATGTATTAAATGAAGATGCCAAACTTGTGTACAAGGTTGGAGAATATGAAACATACCACGATAGCGAAGGTATTCATATTCAGTTGGAACTTGTGGCAGGTTGGGATTATGTAAACCCAGATGAAAATGATGTGCAAGGTTGGTGTCCTGCTGACCGCTTTGTGGAAGATGTACAATGGGAAATGGTTTTCCAATACTTCCTTGTGGAAGGAATGAAGGAAGCCTTAGAAGAAAACGGCTACACTATTTTGGACGAAATTAGTCCAGACTTGCAAGCTATCATTGACAAGCATAACGAAGCATAAAAGCTGATGGACAGAGCGGAAAATCCGCTCTGGTAAAGCTACACCGCTATATCCAAAGTGAGCGGTATGCTTATAAAAAGAAAAGGGAAGGTGTTTATCATGGCTAAAATGACAGCTAAAAAGACGGAAAATCTTGCAAAGGATATTCACAAATGGCTTGTCAATCATGAAATGTGGGTTGATATAAACATCTATTTCAACGGAAAATGTTGGAGTACAAGTAGCAAGCTTGATACGGAATTTTGCTATAATGAAAACCGATATTTTGAGTATGAGGCAGACCCTAAATGCTACTTTGAATATGTAGCAAATCCCCATATTTTGAGTATGAGTTTTGAAGGAATTTTGTATGATGTCCTAAACGGATATTCATACGGATGGACAAAGCCTGAAGCGGAATTTAAGAAAATCTTTGAAAAGTATGGATTATATTTTGAACTTGGAAATTCTTGGAATTTAACTTGTTTTGAAAATTGAACCATTGCACCGAAAAGAAAAATCTTTTCGGTGTGATATTGAGTTTTCAAATACTCAAACTAAAAGAAAAGGAAGGAAAATTTATGATTAAGGTTGAAAACGGTGAGTACAGATACTTTGATAAGCATGGTGTAGAAATCACCGAAGGTTGCAAAGTAAAGTATTGCCACGGTGACAAAGCCTTGGAACGGACAAAAAAGGTTTATAGAACGGAAAATGGACTCCTTGGCACAGATGCCACAAATCCTAGTTGGATTGAATCTGGCAGAGCAGTACCTTGTGAGTATGGCATTTATCCGTTCTGTGCGGATGAAACGGAAGAAATTGAAGTTGTAGAAGCATAAAAGCTGATAGGCGGAAAGTTTAACAAACTTTCCGTTAAAGCTACACACCACATATCTAAAGTAGTGGGTATGCTTAATAAAGATAAAGGAGGAAAAAACATGGTAAAAACACCAAAGAACAATGGTGGATATAATAAAACCGAATATGAAAAGAAGAATTTCAAGTATCAAAATGTATGTTTCAAGATAGCAGAGATGGAAGAGATTGAAGCGTACTGTACGGAAAATAACATGGCAAAGAATACGCTTATTCGGCAAGCCGTCATGCAGTACATTGGAAAATAAAAAGATACTTGACAACTATGTTATTGTATGATATACTGTCTTTAGAATTGAAAGGCAGATATTGGAAAAGTAAACCATAACTACAAAGGAAGTGGACAATCATGAGAACAGCAGACGGAAAAGAAATCATGGTAAAATACTACTTTGCAGAACATACCGATATGGATAAGTTTTTAGCGGAACATCCAGAGTATAAAATGGTAGACTACAAATTTACTTTCCAGTTTGGCTATATCTTGTACTATACGGAAAAATGAAGTGGTTGCAGCCACATAAAATAGTCCATTAAGCTGCAAGCGTTCTCCCCATTATGGGGAGGGGTTGGAATCCCATAAAACAAAAGGTTATAAGAAAAGGAAGTGTTGAAGAATGTTTGTACACGGAAAATATTTCTACGGAAATGAAATCAGCGAATACGGACAAGAAAACGGATATGTTGATTATGGCACACTTGCAAAAGCTTTTGATGCGGTGCTGAACAATGACATTATCCAGAAAACCTATGAGATTGGCTACTGGGAACAGGAAAGCGGTTTTGTAGACCACACGGAAGAAATCGAAGAACTGCAAGAAGAAATCGACAGCATTATGTACGATATCAGCGAAACCATAGACACAGATGAAAGCTTTGAAGATAGCGAAGAACATCTTGCTATGGTGAGCAAGATGGAAGAACTGCAAGCGAAAATCGAAGAACTGGAAGAAGAACAAGGCTACACGGACGAAATCTATCAATACTACATTGTAAGTGACAACGGAGCGGAAATTCTAAAGGAAATCAATGAGATTGTTTTCTACAATGAAGCACTTGATATGTATGTATGGGGTGTAACCCATTGGGGAACTGCTTGGAGTTATGTTCTCACGGATATTAAGTGTAATGTGCCTTATGAGGACGAGGAATAACACATAACCTTATACAAGGAGTGATTCAAGATGAAACACTATTACAGCGTGGAACTTAACAAGGAAGATGCGGAAAGACTAAAAGTCTATTTAAAAGATAACGGAATTTATTTTGAGCCATCCTCTTGTTACAACTTGATTCATTTTGAAGTAAAGGTGGATGATGCGGAATTTAAAATGGTAAATGACTTCTTGGAAAATTTATAAGGAGGTTGAAGATTGAAAGATAGAGCGGATAAACCGCTATCCGCTCTTGATTTGAGTTTTCAAACTTGGCAATTAAAGGAGGAAACGCAGATGGAAAAAGTAAAGGTTATTTTTAGGAAAGCAAAGAATCCGTATACACATGAGTATGAGGTTGCAGCGTTCTTTCCAGAGATAGCTGCTAACTATGGAAACATCCTATCTTATATGCAGATAGGGCAGCACAGCGAAGCTAGTTTGGAATTTTACTGGACTACTAAAAAGGCAACAGAAGCGGAATATAAACCGCTCTTGAAAGAATTGAAAGCAATCTATAACGATTGTGAATTGGTTGTCAAACGGAAAATTTACTACAAGGATTTACACAAGGCATGGAGGATTTAAAAAATGAACTTTGAATTTGTAGTTATTTATAAGCAGGATTGCGGAGCAAAATATTCTTGTGTCGATGTTGTTGCAAGAAATACCGAAGAGGCAAGAGAATATGTATTAGACCATTATTCCTATATGGTGAATGAAGAAAATATCGTTAGAGTTGTAAAGCTTGGAAGAACTAAATAAAACATGTATTTTAAGTGGAGGATATTATGAAGGGTTATTCGATGAAAACTTTGAATAGAGAAGAAGTTTTGGCTTTACCTTTTGGAACAAAAATCAAGATTGTATATCATAAGACAAAGTATCATAAAAAGGGCGAAACATACAACGCAGTTGTATTTGGAGAAAAAATCGGCTATGAGGATGGTCTTATAGACCATTTGAGAATTATTGCGGAACAAGTTGATATCAATCAATGCAAGGTACATTTGTTGTTTGATTAACACATAAATCTCATATTTTAATGGAGGATATTATGGATAATTGGAGCAGAAGATGGAGAAAACTTGTTGAATGGGATAATGACAACAAGGTTTATATCTACAAAGGACACAAGATTTATCCATTATCCTACAAGGAACAAATTGAAATGCCTGCACATTTACAGAACTCATACTATTGGGGAGAAATGGAGCATATCGACAGAATTGTTAAAGAGGAAGAAAGAACACCTAACAAAAACGGACAAAAAGAACTGGAAGAAGCATTGAATATGTTTTGGGAATCAGTTGGAATGTAACAAATAAAAATCACATTTTAAGTGGAGGATTAAAGAATGGAAATTAGATTAGATTGTGGAAATTGGTATATCAACGGATATGTTATAGAAGGTGATGAAGGCATTGGATACAATGTATATGAGGAAGATGCCGAAACTGGTAGTATGCCCTTGTTTGATAGTGAAAGTTTTGAAGAATGTCTTACTTGGTGCTATAACAGTTAACCACATAAAACTACTATTTTAGGAGGTTTAATTATGAAGGATATAAGCTATGGAGAATTGGCAAATTGCCAAGACTATGCGGAAAAAGTTATTGCTTTTTATAAACTTTGTAACAACGGAGAATTGCCGAGATATGCAAGTGATGCAGAACTAGCGGTAAGAGAATACAACAAGGAACATCGCAGTTTTAAGGCATTGTACGGATATTCCATAAGAGGATATATCGAAACCATTGTTGATTGCATTGGAATGATTGTAGAAGCATAACGGAGGATTTATAAATGGATAATGTAAAGAAAAATGTTGATTATAAGGTAAAAGGTTATTACAACAAATGGTGGGTGATTGACACATATGAAGGTTATGCTCTTTTGGAAAATAGCACCTATGGTGATGAAACTTGCTATCTTGTTGTACGGACAGATAACAATGTTCAAGAGTTAGAATATACAAAGAGAAGCACAGGCGAAAAGGTTATGTTGCCTACGATTATGGAAGTTGTATGCGAAACATACGATGGTATTGAGATTGCATTGGAGGACGAAGGAATCATATAAAACTATAAGGAGTGACGGAAAATGCTTTTAGTCTACAAGAAAGCAGACACAAAAGAAATTGGAGTTGCTTTTGTTAGTGACAATGATGCGGAAGTTTTAGAGGCTATTGGCTACCACCATTGTAACAAAGAAGATTATATAGATGAGAAATCAAACGGAAAATATGTGGAAGTTTGGAAGCCTTGCAAATGACATTTAATGATTGAACATTGGATGGAAAATTTAATAAACACTTTCCATCCAGTTTTGAATCATTAAATCAAAACCGAAAGGAATGAAAGATGATGAACAAAATCTTGCAAAAGGTATTGCATACTGGAATATGTTTATCAGTTGGATTTTCTATAGGTTTAAATTTAACAGACGATGTATCAATCAAAAAAACAAGCGTACACGATGGAAAATATCTTGATTCTGTTTCCCAAGTGGAATTTTATGACCACATGATACAAGATGTGAACGCAATAGAAATCTATGACACAAGCGAACTCACACCACAAATTATGGCAAACAGAAACGGAAAAATCATAGTTGAAAAAATTATTGGTGAAGTTACAAGTCATAAACTGGATGGAAAAATTCTTAATTGTAGTGCCGATGATGGTGGTTACACAAACAAAGATGGTGGAAATTATATCAGCTATGAGCGTGTAGACGGAGCAAAAGAGGGAGATAAAATCGTAACATATTACATCTACAATCCATTTACAAATGTGCAAGACGATGTATGGACACGCTTAGACTTTATCATTGATGATAATGCAATCTAGCATTGCATGGAAAATATATAAGGAGTGATAACCATGAAAAAACTTTGGTATAATATCTACATGGAATGTATCAAGTATAGTCCATCTATTACGGCAAAGGTCGGGGAAGTCAATCACATTGGAAAAATTAAAAGTGAAGGATTGGCTTATCAAACTTGCAAAACTATTCAAGAATCAGTTGGAGAATATTTCAAAGTTTATTATAAATAAGGAGTGATAGACCATGACCAACTTGGAAAAAGAAGCATTGCTAAGTTGTGTAAAACGATTAAACAAACTGGCAAGCTTAGAAAATGCAGGTTTTCATATGAATCAAGAAGAGGACGAGCGTATTAAAAGAGCCATTAAACCATACATGATGTGGTTTGAAAGTGTAGCAACGGATATAGAAAAGATTGTCGAGTTGACGGAAGAAAAAGGTTTTATCAAGAAAGAGCAGTTAGATGAAATCATTAAATATAATATTATGTAAAGGATGATGTACATGGAGAACAAAATTTTAACTGAAAAGCAGCTTCACAACCGTCTTGATAAGTATTACAAGGAACATTATGGTGAGCGTGATACAGATGGATGGTATGTAAATCCTGCTGTGAATGTGTGGATGTTTGAGCGTGATGGAAAAATTATTACTCTTAAATGTCATATCTTAACTGGTGAAGTAACGGAACAATCGCAAACTAAGTAACAAATGGGAGGTAAATAATATGGCAACCGATTGGGGATATTTTGATAAGTTTGAAACCTTGATTGACAAGTATATGCCTATGCGTGGAGAAGGAGAAACCGCAGCAAGCCAGATTGTTACAGCGGTTAATAAGCTGATTTATAAATGGTATAATGATGGTGATGTATTTGATAATACGCACCATTTGGAAGGTTGGGCAAACGATTTATCCAGTTATGCAAACTGGCTTTATGAGAATACCAAAGATGCTTGGAAAATTCTTAACAAAATCACCGATTGTTACAATGGAAGTGAGTATGAAGATTTGTTGCAAGAACTTGCAGATAAGTTGCTGAATGAGGAATATCTTGCAGAACAGAGCAAGGTTGTAAAGGTTGGAACAATCTATGAATGCGATGGAAAATTTAAGTATGAAGAACAGAGTGATGAAGAAAATTATTATTAAATCTAAATAAGAATGATTCTTATTCTTAAACAACTCTTTTGAACATTGAAAACTGGATAGATGGAAAATTTTCAATCTATCTATCCAGACTTGAGTGTTCAAAATCCATAAAGGGAGTTGTTAGCCATGAAAGTATTAGTGTTGAGCAATGGAGAACTAAAAGAAAAAGAGATTAGCAACACATTGGAAGAAATACAAAAGATTGTAGGTGGCTACATTGAATTTCCGTTCTTGGGGAATAAATTCAAGGACAACATTATTGATGTTATCATTAACGAGGAAGGAAAATTTATTGAAGGACTAAAACCAGAAATTGCGATTGTAAATGGGAAAGTTGGAAGCATTATGGATATTGTTTATGGTAATTGTGTTTTCGCAAGCCATGACAAGGAAGGGAATACGATAGCTTTAACAGATAAACAAATTGAAATAGTAAAGGAAGAGTTAGAAACAGTAATAGAATTAATGAACAAAGATACCTTGGAAAATTTTGAAGTAAGAGCATTGTTTATTTGATGGAACGATGGAGAATTTTCTCCATCTTCTCATAAGATATTTATATAAAATAAACTTATAAGGAGTGGTACATCATGGGTAATCGTGCAGTAATCACTACTAAAGAAAACTTTGAGAACAACGGAGTTGGAGTTTATTTACATTGGAATGGCGGTTATGATAGCGTGAGTGCTTTCCTTAAATACTGCGAACTAAAAGAATACCGCTATCCCTAGCAACGATTGCTATGGTTGGGCAAGATTGTGTCAAGTAATTGGAAATTTCTTTGGTGGTACAACTTCCATTGGAATTGATACAGTAAACAAACTTGATTGTGACAACTGGGATAATGGAGTTTATATCATCGATGGGTGGAAAATTGTTGACCGCAAATATTTCAAAGGCAATGAACAAATGGAATATGATATGGACGAAATGCTTTTGGAAATTGATGCTGCAATGCCAGAAAAAGAGCAGATTGGAGAATATCTAAAAGCAAAAGAAATTCCAACGGAAGAATTAAAGGTTGGTGATACAGTATTTGTTAAAGAGTTTGATGGAAAATTTATAAAACATAAGGTTATGGGATTTGGAACTGATAAACTTGTAAACGGAACGAATATGAGTGGCAAGCCGTATGTGGACTTGTACGGAGATTATTTTAGCTACGATAAGAATATCAACAACTACATTGTTAGCGAAACTGTGAGGGTTGTAGAGGCTGACACGGAAAAATAAAACATAGCTATATATAATGGGTTGAACGGAAGATTCTCCGTTCAACCATACATAGAAAATAAATTTTCAGAAAATTATAAAAACTACTTGACAAAATAGTAAATATATGGTATAATACAACCAGAAAGAAAGAGATAACAAATAATAATATAAACAACTTTGTACGGAGGATTTAAAAATGAAAGTATTTGAACTTAGACCTATCAACGGAAGAAAGTCTTTCTATGGAAAGGCAGAAGCAATCGAAAGAGATAACGGAGATATTGAATTGAGAAGTTATAGCACGATTGTAGCAAGAATTAGGAATGGAAAATTTGAAAGATTGTGGAGTGGTTATAGTCAGACCACAATGAATCATATCAATTCTTTTGTTAATACTTTTGGAATTAATGGTGGCGGTAAAGCTTGGTGGGACTCTTTAGAGGTTTATAACTATTAAATATATAAAGATAAAAGAATTATTTTAAGTGGAGGAAACATTATGAAGGTAAATGTTAGAATGAAAAATCTGCCTAAAGAATTTGATTTTAAGTCAAATGTAAATCCTCTTGGATTGACTTATCACGCAATAGAAATGGACGAAATATATATTGTATCAACTGATGGAAGCGTATGGGATTTTGACAAACAAGATTTTCATAATCGCTTTGTAAGAAAAGAGTTTGTAGTCTGTAATTAAAAATGTAATTTTATAGGGAGGTAAATTGTTATGTATGTAAACATTGATAATAGTAGGGCAGTAGATATGTTGCTTGAAAGATTGGAGTATTGGACGGACGATGTAACCACATATCGCCTGTATGAGGCAATGTATGAAGATTATGTTGATGGCGGTGTGTTTGATGGTGGAGATTTTGATGTAATGGCTATTGTCGATAATGACTATGTAAACTGGTGTACTGTCATTAGCGAAGGTGACGAAGCATACGAAGATATTAAGAAGTTGTATGATGAACAAGGTTGCGGAGATATTTCTTGTGAGGACGAACTGAATCACGGATATAGTTATATTGAAGCAGAATATGATGATTGTTTCCTTGTAAGAAGTTAAGACATAAAGATATAAAAGGATAATTTTAAGTGGAGGATTTAAGTATGAAAATTAAAAAGAATATTACAATTAACCTTAGTGAAGATGAAGTTAAGGATATTATTGCAAAGCATCTTAATGAAGAAGGATATAGAGTATCGGCTGAGCATATTGAACTTTCCGTTGGAAAGAAATACACGGAAGATTACGATGAAAGATTCCAGAACGAAGTATTGTATTTCAAGGGTTGTACCGCCTTGTTAGTGCAAGGTGTGGATTGTGAAGCTTAAAATGATAATTTAAGTGGGGGATAGCATATGGAGATTCTTGTTAAAGGAACTTTTAGTGAACACGGGAATTGCAAAGAGGTAGGTCTTGTTAAAACCCTTGGAGTGTATGCTGTTATTACGGCTAAAAATACCGATACAAATCACATTGATATTGATGTTAATCCTAATTTCACTTGCGATTTGATGGAAGCACTACATATATATGAACAAGCTACTGGGTGTGATTTGACAGAATATATTAAACGATAAAATGACGATTTTAAAGGGAGATTTAATATGAGTGTTAATAGATTTAGACTTGGACATGTTTGGGATTGTACCGAAATTTTTAAGCAAAAGGTAAATAATGGAGAAGTTGTTGGAGTTGGTAAGGGAGATGAAATGATTTATAGACATGGATATTTCATCATTTATGATGTATTGGATTTTCATGTTTATAGAGTACAAGTTGGAATTAATGCAGAGTATGAAGATGAGCCGAGAACAAAAATTGTTGAGCAATGGGATGTTCCCAAAGAAGATGTGCTTGATGAATTAGATGTGTATGATTATGAAGATGTAAGAACCGCCTTTGATAACTTGGAAGAAATCAGCATTAAAGAGATTGTGAACGCAATTATTGAACTGGATTGTTTTGATAATGACCGTGTAGAGGAATATCGTTATGATACCTCGTTGGAAGAAATTTATGCAGACATTGATGGTGGATATGGTATAACAAAGCTTTAAAAGAGAAACGATTTTAAGAGGTGTATTGTATGGCATATATAAGACATAAAATTGGTTTTGGTGTGGGTGAGATTGCTATTACATCGAGAGTAGTAGAAAGCCTTGGCGGATATTTTGAAAAGGGTACTGTTGTAGAAATTGTTGGTGTTTCTGACAGAGGATACGATTTGCAAGACGAATACGGAAATAGAATTATTGAAACTGGTTTTGATAGTGTGGAATGTATTCTATAAAGCAATATTAAGAGGTTTTAATTATGAAAGTTATAAAAGAAAATAAATTTTCAAATATATTTCCTATGCAAATTAAGTGTGAAAGAGTTGTAGACGGATATGGATTTTCATACGGAAAAGAAAAGGATTTTTGTGGTAGTGAACTTGAAATTGTTGCAGAGGATATTAAGAAACATAAATGGTTTAAGTACCCAGACTATGATGGTGTTGATTATGGTGTTATCTGTCCTGTCTGTGGAAAATTTATCGTTATAAATGAAGGAGAAATCCCTAATAAGATATTAGACAATGCCGAAGAAGTTAAATTAAACACGGGTTTTTAGTGGAGGTAAAAATGAAAGTTGAATTTTGCAACAAGAAATTTGCAGAAATTAAAAGTGGTGGGGTGTTTGTTTGTACTCCAAATAGTGAAACTCTTATTATGAAAATTAATCCTTGTAAAGAAGGCGAAAAAAGTGTAAATGCGGTTCGTTTGTGTGATGGTCAATTGTTTCAACTTGACGAAATAGATGAGGTGTATCCAGTAAATTGTTATATTATGCGTAATGCGTAACCATATAAAAGAGTGATTTTAAGATGATTGGGGGTAACAACTATGAAATGGTATGAAACCGATGAAATGCAATGGTGTAGAAAAAGAGAAGATGTGGAGCGAGCATATGACTTTGTTCAAGTTGTTTGGTTAGATACTGTGGAAGGTGACGAAGGTTATCCAAATAAAGAATATACAGTTGTTACTGGAAGCGTTTATCTTAATGACTATACTGATGAAGATATTGAAATGGAAATTTGCGGTTACTATGATTCTATTAAACAGATGTGTGAATCGTATGACATTCCATTTGAATGTTGGAAAGAGTTGGATGGTATCATTGCGGAATGTATTTTTGAATCTTGGGAAAACTTTGATTCTCATGGAATGTATACAAAGGAAGATGCAATTAAATTTGCAAAAGAGCAGATGAACTAATAAGGATATATGATATGAATGATGGAATAAAAATTACTATCGAAGAATGGGCAGGAGATAATAACATTGAAATTAGCAATGAGCAGATAGAAGAATTGGCTTATGCAATAGATGTTGCTTATGATATGAGTATGCCGTTGGGTTATGGTGTAGGACAGATAGAATCAAAAGAAAAGAGTGAAATAAAGCAATTAAAGACGCAGATTGATTTGTTGGAAAGATATATCAAGTCAAAAGGATATAACATAATCTTGCACGATAACGAGATTACAAGGAGTTATATGGTGAACTATTCCGATTGGGATAGAAGTGTTATGGAACATGAAACTTTTAGATAATAAAAGTGTAGTTTTAAGCGGAGGATTATATGAAGCAAGTTAAATGTCCTAAATGTGGACTTGTTCATGAAACATGGAATGCGGTTTTGCAATGGAGATGTCCAAAGTGCAAAATGTGGATTAAGGTTGATAGAATTGGCAGACCGATAAAATAATGATTTTAGACGGAGGATTTAGTTATGGAAAAAGTAAAAATTGTTTTGACTTGCCCTAATTGTGGAGATTCCAATTGGGTTAGATTGAACGCTGGTGAGTTTGAATGTTTGGCTTGTGGCGACATTTATACACCTGAAGATATGTGTAGTGAAGAAAAGGAATTTTATATGGACTTGCTTATGGAACAGCAAGAACAGATGTAAATGTACTTGTTCAAGTACAAAATAAATTTTCAGAATTTTCTAAAAAACTACTTGACAAATGGAAATTATTGTGATATAATATAGGTGTAAAGAAGAGATAGAAACCTAAATCTTAATGGAGGAAACACTATGAAACTGAACGCAAAAGGCAATGAACTGTATGATATTTGGTGGCAGAACTATTGCAAGGAAAACGATAAGCTTGGTGGAAATTCTGCAAACGGAGATTTTGTAGAAGGTTGGTCTATCATTGACAATACGGATTATATCACAAATATCACAGACGAATGTGGCTTGTTGATTTTTGGATATGAAGAAGCTGCTGTTGAAGTTGTAGAAGAATGGATTAATGATTGTGGAAATGAAAAGTTTAGTCCTTTTGATTTTACATATGAAGATATTAAGAATGAACTGTTGAAGTATTTTGAAGTTTAATAATCATAAGGTTATATGGAGGAAAACATTATGTTTAATAACAATGAAAAGAAATTTATTGAAATCATTGAAGAAGCAAAGAGATATGTTAAGGGTGAATTGGAACTTGATTGCTTTGATGGAAAGTGGTTTGCAATGGATTATAGAGAAGATTTGGGCGGTGCTATTGACATTGAAGCAAAACAGTACAACAAGCCTTTGATTACAGACGAAGAAGCAGAAAAGAACGGCATTGATATTATCAAGTGTTGTAATGAATGTGACATTTATTATGTGGGACATTAATTAAAAACACAATTTTAAGAGGTAAATGTATATGAAGACAAGAACACATTTTAAGTTGTCTGGAAAAGGCATTGTGCATTGTTGGTGTGGTGCTCTTGTAGATTTTGTGGAAGATATAAATGAATTTATCATTCCAATTTTGGAAGATAGTATCACGGCTGAATTTAATGAAACACAGATAACTGTTTATGCGTATGACAATGAGAAAAGTATTTACAAAAGATTTTGGGAAGCATTGTAATTAAAATGCAATTTTAAGAGGTAAATTATGTTAGTGTTATATATATTACTTGGAATTTGGCTTGCAATATTCCTATTTGCTTCATATCACGCAATTATAAATGGATACACGGTGGCAGAGTGGGCAACTGGAATTTGTTTGTGGATGTTAGCAATGTTTTTAGTTGGAATAAAAATGTTTAGATAATAAAAACAAGATTTTATAAGAGGTAAATATATATGAATAACAATAAATGTTTTGTGGTTATTTGTAATAGTTATAGTGGCGATGATAGTGTATCGGTGTTTTGGAATGAGGCAGATGCCTATAAATGTATGATTGAAGAGATGGAAACGGAAATTGCTAACTTGCAGAATAGTGGATATAAATTTGTGTCGGCAGAAAATGATATTAGTGCGGAACTTTATGTTCCAGACAGCGATATTTATTTTGATTGGAATATTGCAGAAACCACTATTAGATAACGATTTAAAACAAGGCTTAAAGATGGTGTAAATATGAATTTTAGAATTAAAATTATAGATAAATACGGAAGAGATGTTACAAAAAATAACGATTGGTATATCGACACAGACGGAACATTGTGTTTTGAAACAGATGATATTGATATGCCAATACAAGCAGCAGACAAAGATTTTAGATATGAAATAATTGTTAGCAATTAAAAAAATATGCGGAGGAAGTTATGTTTAGTGAGAGCGAGATTAAATATAAGATAGACGAAGCTATTCAACTTGCTATGTATTATACAAACAAAGAACATTGGGACGCATTAATAGAAGTACAAGGAAGATTATATGAAGAGTTTGGAATCGTAGATTAAATAGGGGTGTTACAATGGAAGTTTTACAGTATGTACTCAATGTTGAAATTAAGGGCGAAGAATACAATGTGTATGATACAAAAAGATTAATTGAAGAAGCATTAAGAGAAAAAGGAATTGTATGTAATTTTCTTATGTATAACGGAAATGTAACAGATTGGTATAGCAATTAAAATATAATGTTTCAAGAGGTGATGTTATATGACAATTCAAGATTTGATTGAACAATTTGAAATTCAAGGTGCGTATTGCATTAAGAGATGGATTGAAAAAGATAATGATTATGTAATTCTTATAAAAGGCAATTATTTTGAGTGTGAATATGGCGTCTTTGAACATATAAACAAAGCGGTATTAAATGCCAAAGTTGCCTATATGTATGCAGTTGACGATGTGTTAAATATCGAAGTAGAGTAACCACATAAAATCTGGATTTTAAAATGGAGAATATAATGGATTATAGAATTGTTAGCAATCATGGACATTATGAAGTATACATTGACGGAAAATTTTTCTGTTCCGCAGATACGATTACAGAAGCAATACACGAAGTAGTAGACGATTGCTTGAATTGAATGAAAATGTTATCTATAAGAATTAAAACTACTTGACGAAATAGTTTTTATATGGTAGAATGTAACTGAGGATGGGGAATAGACACTAAACCAAAGGAAGTGTTTATAATGAGAGAGCTTAAAATGAATGTGGTTGAAACAGTTGGTTATGCAGTTACAGTGGATGTTGAAGGTAATGTTGGTGAATATGCGGAAAGTTTTCTCCATATCTTTAACAATGTAAGAGAAAGCAAAGAGTTACTAAAAATCAAAAACTATTATGATAGTAACGATGTGACAGTTTATTGTGAATTTGAAGCAAAAGAGGCATTGATTAAGTACTTGAAGATGTTTGGGAAAATTACAAGTTGTGAAAAGGTTTTGCTATACCAGTTAGAAGAACCAGATTATGATATTAACAAGTATGACGATGCTATTGTAATTCCAGACTTTGACTGAAAGCGGTAACTGACCGCTTTTATGGGAATACAACTATTAAATATATACCATTAAGGGAGTTGATACTATGCCTTATAAGAGTGAGAAGATTAAGCTGCAAGGTTTGCAAGACAGGCGCAAGAGGCTCACAGACGAGCAGAGAGATGAGATTAAAAAACTGTATGGAACTGGTCATTATAGCTTAAATGACTTGGCTAAGAGGTTTGTAGTGAGCAAGAAGTCAATTCTCTTAATTGTAAATGAAGAAAGTGCTGCAAAAGCAAAACGGTATCGCAAGGAACATTGGCGTGAATGGCAACGGAAAGGTGAAGAACATAACGAAGCCATTAAGAAAACGAGAAGATATAAAAACGAACTTTATAAGAGTGGAGAGTTAAAAGACGAATAGGAGGTTATTATAATGATTGATGTTTATGGTAAGTGGACAGCAGAGAAAAATTATAATGAGTATCCAAAGAAGAAGTGGTGCGACTTTGATTATGTGGCAGCTTGGGTTAAAGATTTGGGATATGAGCCTAAGACAACTATTGAGAACTTGGTTGAGATGATTGTTGTAACTTATGATTCTTATTTAACAGATAATGAAACGGAATTTTATTCAGACATTAAAGAATCGGAAAACGACTTGATGATATCTATTATGGATGTTGATTGTTTTGTAAAGGAACATGGCGGATTAAAAGAATTTGATTTTTACTGCTGAAGGCACTTGTCATATGACAAGTAATTTGCGTTTACAAGTGGTTATAATAATGTTAAAATATAGTTGACGAAAAGATAATTAAATATTTGGAGTGATTGCCGATGGGCGGATTTATTAAGCGTGATGTGCAGCGAGTAGAAACTACCGCTTTGAACCAAAAGATTAATAAGGAAGTATTTGATGATTTTAAGGATTATTGTAAGGAACTTGGCTATCCTATGAATGTCGTGCTTGAAACATTTATGAATCAATATGCTAATGGTAGATTCAAGTTAAATGCAGAAGATGTTTTAAAGTTTAAAAACGATGGTAAACCAGTAGATACTTTGAATACAACTTTCAATAAAGAAATTTACACTAATTTCAAATCAGCTTGTAAGTTAAGAGGGCTCTTTATAAGGCATGTTATTACAGCATTTATGGAGAAATATGCAAGTAGAAATTTGGTCTTAGAATATGTAGATAAGACAGAAACAAAGGAATAACAGTATAAGGGGTTGATAGATATGCTTGACGGACTATTCATTGCATCTCTTATTGGAACTGTTGTACAAATGTTTAAGGAAGCTCGTCAACCAGTAATTCCTGCGGAGAACTGGGCGAACAAAGAATTGATTCACCAAGATAGAATGAATGGAATTTCTGAAAAAGAATTTTCAAGAAATCTTGCTAATGGAAAGTACAAAGTAACAGAAACATATCCAGAACCACATCGAATGGAAGATGGAAGAATTATCATTGAGAATTGCAAATTATATAATGAAGATGTTAGAAAGTACGGAGCGCACCAAGCGCACAAATGGATGAGGCAAGGCAAGTATAACTTAACACCAGAAGAAGTTAAGAAAGAAGAAGAACGCTTTAAAAAGGAAATTGAGCATCTGTACAGTTTATTATAAGTGGAAAATAAATGTAAAATTTTTATGTAACTACTTGACAAACTACAATTTTGCGCTACAATGTAATAAAGACATAAGGATAGACAACAAGGAGTGATAACAATGGCGTTACCTATTCGTAAAATTACAACTGATAATGTTATAAAGCCTAATCTTCGTGTTGTAGGAACAGAGAAAAAGGTTAGATATAACAAGGACGGTAGTATTGATAAGCGTCATAGTAATAGCGTTGCTGGTGTATCAACTGAAGTTTATCCGTTTACTACACAAGAAGAAATCAAAGCAATTATCGATGTATTTAATGAGCGTATTGACGAAGCGCCAGATGAAGATAAGCGTTGGATAGCACACAGAAATAAAATGTTGTTTTTGGTCGGTATCAATCTTGGAATTCGTGCTAGTGATTTAGTATCATTAAGATATAATTTCTTTATGAATGATGACGGGACATTTAAAGAATTTTATAGTTTGCAACCAAAGAAAACAAAACGAACAGGCAAGTTTGTTAAGTTGTTCTTTAATGAAACTGTAAAGAAAGCGATTATAGATTATATCGAAGAATATCCTATTCAAGATATGGATGAATATTTGTTTAAGTCAAGAGAAGGGGATAGTTACATTACTGCAAAATCATTATGGAAGATTATTGTTAATGCAACTAATGACGCAGGGATTGAAGGTAATTTTGGTACTCATAGTTTGCGAAAAACTTTTGGTTACTGGGCATGGCATAATGCGGAAGATAAAAATAAAGCATTGGTAATTTTACAAAAGATTTTTAATCATGCTGACACTTCTACAACGGCAAAATATATTGGCATTACAAACGATGAAATGTCTGATGTATTTAACAGCCTTGACCTTGGATTGGATTATATTTAAGATATAAATAAATGAAGCGGAGGTTTTATTATGGCAATCGATAAGATTTTAAAGATTGAAGGTTCAAGTATTACTTGGACTTGTAAGCAGATTGTTAAGATGATTGACAAGGAAACAATTAGTTTTAAGAATGTGGTACAGCGTTCTTTCGTTTGGGAGAAACACAGAATGAGTGAACTGATTTGGTCAATCATTATGGGATATCCAATTCCTCCTATCTACGCAGAGCGTGGAGAATCCGTTAATGATAAGGTGAAGATTTACGATGTCATGGATGGTCAACAGCGTAACACAACCATTTATAAATATCTTAAAGATGAATTTGCGCTAACACAGTTAAAGCCAATTCCTTATCTTGATGAAGATGGTAATGAATGTGAGATTGATATTTCTGGTAAGAAGTTTTCCGAGTTGGAAGAAGAATTGCAAGACATTATTCAAGATGCAACTATCGTTGTTAAGTATTATGACAACCTTGACCAATCTCAAAAGGCTGAGATGTTCCGCCGTTTGAACAATGGTAAGCCTTTATCTACAAAGTCCAGAACGCTTGCCTCTGCCAAGAATATTGGCAGCTTACTTAATATTGGTTCTCACAAATTGTTCGAGGAGATGCTTACAGAGAAGGCGAGAGCGAATAAAAATCAAGCTGTTCTTGTTGTTAAAGCGTGGACAATGCTGAATCGTGAAGTGGAAGATATTTCTTTTGCAAGTAAAGACTTCAACCCTATGATTGAAGAAGTGGAAATCTCCAATGAAGAAAAGCAAGAGCTTGCTAATGTGTTTAATTATATTGTTGGTGTTCATGAAGAATTGAAAGATAATAAGGAAAAAGATGTGGCTAAAAAGCTATACACAGAAACACATTTGGTATCTCTTATTCCTTATATTAAACAATCTATGGACAACGGCATTAACGAGGCTATGTTTGGAGAATTTTTAACGAACTTCTTCAAGACAGAAAATGATTCAGATGTGTATACAAAATATATGGAAGCTTGTAGTAATGGTATCGCAAGAAATGCAAGCGTTGTTGCACGACACGAAGCACTTGGAGAGTCTTATAAAGATTTTTTCAAAACGGAAGAAAATTCTGAAAAAAGTATCTTGACAACTATGTAAATGTGGTGTATAATGACAGCACAAAAAAGCAGATGAATAATTCATACTGCTTTTTTGGTGTGTAAAATTATTAAGGTTATATAATAAAATTTATCTTTTAATTGGAGGAAAATATGTTTGATAAAGAATATATAATTGATGATGAATTCGGTTTTCATCTTAGACGGATGGCAAGAGAAGTTCCTATGACTATTGATAGAATTGATATGTTTGTATCATTTATTTCCGATTATATTAATACACGAAATCAAGTGATTAAGAAGTACGAAGCGGAGGGAAAAGATACAACAAATTTAGTATTGGATAGAGATTACGCATTATATGTATTAGGACTTAGAGAAAAGCCTGAAAGATATGTAAAGGTTATTCTTTAAAAGACAGATTTTAAGAGGTGAAAACTATGATGATTTTAAAAGGCGATTGTGGGAAAAGCAGAGTAATAGATATTCTTATGAATAAAACAAAGAGTATCTGTTTTGTGTATAATGATTACCCCCTTATCTTTAATGCTATTGGCTTGGATAGCAGAGAATATTCTTTAAGGGATTTTTTAGACTATATTGCTTGTACACTTAAGAAAGAAACCATTAATGATAGACATTATCATTATCTTCTAATCTATACAAATCGAGAAGAGATAGATTTGCAAGAAATTATTAATTGGTTGAACGACAATAAATGGAAAATTCCTTGTAGAGACATTATTTTAACTTGCATTTAGTATAAATATTAAAAGGAGAATTAATTATGAATGTTATTGGAGCAGCATTGGAAGAACTGTATAGAATTTTTGGTATCTTGAATCGTGATAAGTTTAATGGAGAATTAACAGAGCCTGTCATTACTATCCAGAAGACCAAGGGTAGAACCTTGGGCTACTTCACCTTAAACAAGGTCTGGCGTGATAAAAATAATGAAGAAAACGAAGAGACTTCCTACTATGAAATAAATGTAGACCCCAGATGGTTTAATAGCCGTACTCCTGCCGATGTTGCGGAAACTCTTCTGCATGAGATGTGTCACTACCATAACAAGGTAAATGATATTAAGGATTGTAGCGGTAATGTTCATAATAAGAAGTTTAAGAGTTCTGCCGAAAAGGTTGGTCTTATTGTTGAGAAGGGCAAGGGTGTTGGCTTTGGTTACACTTCTATGTCTGAGGCTCTGAGAGCCTATATGGACGAAGTTGTTAAGCCTAGTGAAGTAGCATTCGAGTATTTTAGAACCGCTCCCATAAAGCTCTCTGGAGCTGGTGGCGAGAGAAAGAAGAATGTATTCAAGTACACTTGTCCTGATTGCGGTCAAGAGGCAAAGGGTAAGAGAGATATTTCCATCAAGTGTGGTCGTTGTGATGTGCTGATGAAGATGGAAGATGTTGACACGGAAGATTAAGAGGTAATGTTATATGAATGAAAGATGCAAAACTTGTAAGACATACAACAAAACCTTAAACAAGTTTGCTTGTTGCAAGTGGTATATGGACAATGTTGTTTGTGGAAATAAATCTGTAAAAGATTGTACGGAATATAAATATAAAAAGGGGACTTAATAAGTATGGATTATACTTGTGATAATTGCAAGAGCCGTCACAGTTGGGATTGTGAAGATGGTTGGAATATGAGAAAGTGCGAAAACTTTGAGCTGGACGAAAGCACTTTAAGTGAAGAAGAACAGATGTTGCTTAGGGTTATGAGACAGATTGCAAGAGAAAACGGCAATTAAAAGTAAAGTTTTAAGTGGAGGAAAGGATAAATAGATTATGATTATTACTTTGATTGTTATTAGCCTTATTGTTATTGGAATTATCTTGTTGCTTATTAGTAAGAATAAGAAGATTCATTGGACTAAGAGAGATACCATTAATTTTACTGGCGTATTACTGCTGGTATGTGGAATTGTTGGAGGTTTTATTGTAACTGCTTTTATTATTGATAATGTAACTAGTTATGATTTGTATTATCAAAATGTTATGCACGAAAAAGATGTGCTTGAATACAGAATTGAGCATATGGAAGAAAATATTACTGGCAATGAAATGCTTTATAATGACATTGTGGAATTTAATAACGAGCTAAGAAGTGTAAAGAAGTGGGCGAATAATCCGTGGACTAATTGGTTCAACAATCAAGATATTGCGTCTATTGATTATATTGAATTAAACGGCAATTAAAAGCAGAGTTTTAAGAGGTGGAATATGGAACTTAGAGAAGCAATTATTCATGCAGAACAAGTCGCAGAAGGATGTCCGAGCGATAGAGATTGCGCTTATCAACACGATATGTTAGCAGATTGGCTTAAAGAATTACAAAGATATAAGGACTTGGAAGAACAAGGAAGACTAATTGTTTTACCTTGCAAAATAGGTGATACTGCATATAACAAAAGAGAAAATTGGTTTGGAACAGTTGAAGAAATTGCAATTAATAGTGATGGAACTTTCTTGTATGTTGTAAGCGGTTATAATCATTTGGTTAAGCCAGACGAAGTGGAGTTTTACTAGGTATAGAATATGGACAACGCAAAAGATTTTACTGGATATCGTGTATGGTCTTCATCTTCTTGTTGTTCAAGACTTAACGGAAAAATAATTGAGAGAACTATCAGAAAAGCATTTCCAGACGATAATGAATCAACGCTATATGTTGTAAAACTGAAGGGCGTTAAAGGTTATCAGCAGTTATATGAAGATGAAATGTATACATAAAATCAAAGTTTTAAGTATGTAAAGGAGAAACAAAAATGGATAAAGTAATGGAATTACTGGAACAGTTGGCAAATAGTTTGGGCGTAGCTGTTGAATACTTGTGGACAACATTAGTAAAGCAACAGTATGTAGAGGGCGTAACAAATCTTGCGATGGCGGCTATCGGCATTCTTGTCACAGTTGTATTATTGTGCTTTGTTCCAAGAGTTACGAAACTTTTGTCTAGGCGGTATAAAGAACTGCAAAATGACCGAGTGAAAAACGGAACAGGTTTTAATGGTAGTTACAGGTTGTCCAGTTTTACAGAAGACGCTTTCAATGCTATGAGATTCATTGTACCGATTGTTGGTTCTGTTGTAATCTTTGTCATTATTCTGTGTATTGCAGATGATATTAAATTTGGAATCCAAAAGCTGCTTAACCCTGATTATTTTGCACTCAAAGAAGTATTGGATGTAATTAGTGGTTCGTAAAGTAAGATTGAACATATAAAAGAAGATTTTTAAGGGGTATTAGTTATGTATAAGATTTTTGAAGTTAAATATAATGATGGCGATTGGCATAGCGGAGATTTACCGCACTTCCTTTACATTGCCAAGAGCAAGGAAGAGGTTATTGCCAATAGCAAAAAGTATAAAGATTATCTTGATAGACAGAGCAACTGGGGTGGCGACATCTGGCTTCACGAAGTATCTGGTTTGGTACATAAATTTTATTTTGAAAATTTGGAAGACTTTGATATTGAGATATCTGTAAAAAAGAAAGATTGATACGAAATAAAATTCTTGTTTTAAGAGGTTAGTATATATGAGTATAGGTTTTAATTGGTTTAAGACATATGAAATAATTCCACCGATTAAAGATTATTGGTATGACGATTATAGTGTTGTATTTCTTGATGGAGATTCCACTTCTCATTCTGCTGGAAATATTACAAAAGTCCAAAACCTACTAGAGAAATATGGAGGAAAAAGAATTCCTCGTATTAATAATAGTTGGGTAGATTCTGTTGATTATGATTTGGAATTAATTGAACCAGAAGAAATGTCTCATATGTGCAGTAGAGTATTAGCCACAATTGAAGTGGATGATATGGGTATGAGAGAAAGAATCGAATGGTTTAGGAAGTTGTCGGATGAAGGATATTATCTGATATATGATTTTGAATAAGTTAAAATTCTCATTTTAAAAGGAGGGTGAGAATCTTGGATGAAGATTTGAGATATGAAAAATACTTAAATAAGCGTGTAAAAATTGAGTATACAAATAAACCATCTTACATTTCAAAAGACATCGTTGGAATGTATGGAGTTGTTACATCTATATGTAAAAATGAGATTGGTGTAAAGATAGATGGGAAAAGAAATAGCTATAGTGCTGTTGGAGTTTTTTGGTTTAAAGAAAAAGAATTAAAATTTTTAGAAGAAGATTCAAACAACGAAAGTGAGGATAATGTAATGGAAAATTTTGAACATGTTGCAATCGTAAATCTGGTGGAAGATTATAATAAGAAGGATTATGCATTTGCTCTGCATGACGATGATTTTTATTTGATTAACGATATTACAAAAGTAACAAAGAATCCTGTAATGGTAGTAGTAAATGCAAGGGGTAAGAATAATCGTCAGCTTGCTATTGTTAAGGAATTTATGCCTGTTGACCTTTACACTGGCATCAAGATTACCGCAGAGGTTGTTGGTGTTGTAAATATGAATAACTATTATCATAGAGAAGAAGAAAAGGCTCGTTTGGAAGAACTGGCTAAGAAGAGAGCCGCCATTGAAGCAGAACTGGAAAAGGAAATCAATAAGAGAAAGTCTGTGGAATATTACGAAGAGATGGCTAAGAAGTATTCTGACAATCCTCGTTTGGCAGAACTGGTTGGCGAACTGAGAGGTCTTGGTGCATAAGAAGTAAGGTTATGCTTGATAAATACTATGGTTTGGATTATACGAGCATCTTTGGATACCAAGTAATTTGTGTTCCGCATATGGCAGATAAAGTACAAGCTCGTACACATAAGAAGAAGCGTATTAATAAGAAGTGGCGTAAGCGTTATGGGTTTAAGGAAGTTCCTTGGAATAAATTCTTGATTGAAGGAAATAGAATTTATTGCCATCCAAAGTGGTATTATAAGCTTCAAGCCGAGATTGCTATGAGGGATATGTATGACAAATGAAGAACGAATTTATAAACTTTGTGGGATTTTAATTGAATTGATAGACATGCTCCCAGATAATACAACTTGTAATGGTTTGGAATGGATAAAAGAAGAATTGGCAGATATTAGACAAGAGATTGATAACAGTTAAAATAGGATTTTTAAGAGGTATACATATATGATTAGAATTTTCGGAAAAGAAAGAAAAGAGTTGCATAGCGATGTTGATACTTGGATTGTTAAGTGGACAACTTATAAATACAGGTTTTCAGATTATACACATCCAGAAGTAAAGCAATGCTATAAGGCATTTACTAATAAAGATGAAGCCTATGAATATGCAAAGGCGCTTAATGATTCTATGAATCTTCTTTGTATTACAGCGCTGCCAGATGCAAAGGTTTATAAACAGGAAGTTAATAGCGTTTAAAACAATATTTTTAAGAGGTAACACTATGGAAAAATATAATGAAATAAAAACTTTCTATAGGATTTACGACAAAATAGATAAAGAATATGTTCACGCAATTGTCGGAGCAGGAACAAATAGAACTCAAACTTATTTTAGTAGTGTGAGAGAAGCTAGAGAATTTAATTGCCACGGAGTATTTAAGGATAAGGAAAGATACGAAATCCACGAGTTTAAGGCTGAAATTTCTAGCGATTGTGTAGATGTAGACCCAATAAATGAAGAAGATAAAAAAGAGTTAGAACGAAGAAAGCAGGAAGAACAAGAAAGAGATGAAAGATTAAAGTTATTATATGCTTTGATTTTCGGAGATTCTGAACAATTAAAAGAATGTTTAGAACATTTAAAATAAGGTTTTTAAGAGGTAAAATTATATGGCGATGATAGATTATGGTGTTATTGCTTTTAAGAATGGCAAGCTTATTTCAACTAATATGTTCACTCCTATGATTGATATGGTCGGTTGGGAGGACACAGAAAAGGATGTATATGAAAGCCGTAGTCACACAGTTGGTGAGCCTGAAAGCGACTATATGCTGCCTATTAAGTTAAAGGACAATTACTTCGCTTATGTTGGTGACAAGGATTGTACTTTGGCATTCTACAAGGAACAGATGGTAATAGCCGATAGATATAATGACGGAACTTTTAATTATCATCACGAATTCTTTAACTGCACTAATTACACTTGGTCTAAGTGGGAAGACTATGCTGGTATTGAAGAGGGTAAATTTCCAAAGGTTAAGGTTACTAAGAGAAACGGTTATTTGGTCTGCAAGTGGAAGTACAGAGGCGACAAGTACAAGGTTTATTTCGGTTATGGTGTTGACCTATATTATTACAAGAGGTATCGCATTGTAAATTATTATCGTTCACCGATGTTTGTGATTAAATATAAGATTCCTCGTTGGTTTAAGGATAAGATTTATGATTTAAAATATTGTCGATAAAAGAAAGGTTTGTAGATATGGAATTAATCAAACAGCCTAATGGAAAATTTTGCAGCCTAGATTGGATGGGTGTATTAGTCTTTGATAATTATACCGAGCAAGACATTATTGATATGTATATTGAACAAGCTAAAAAGGATATTTATAATGCCAAGCACTTTGGAGAAATCATTGTGAAGAATGAATACGGTGATAGTAAGGGCATGAAAATGATTAGCGATGCCCAGCTTGAATCAATGGGGTTTGATAAGCCTTATAAGGAACTTGTTAAATTTGTACCACGCAAACCGATTAACACTCAGTATGCTTCTTGTGATTTCGCAACATATGGCAAGTGTCCTAATTGTGGATGTGGTGTACGAGATGGTATGGGAGGCACAGATGAGAAGTGTAGAGTCTGTGGTCAATTGTTAAAGTGGTGATTGGTATGAAACCCGTATTTAAGTGTGATTATTGCAAGTTCATGGGAACTGAAGAAGAAGTAAAGGAACACGAACCTAAGTGTATAGATAATTATGACAGAAGAAGCTGTTATACTTGTATGCATAAACAGTTGAAGCCAAAAGATAAACAGTGGTGTTATGAGTGTAAGCTTGGTAAGGAAATTACAGTTGGAACAATTTATGAATTTTGTCCGCAATATGAAAGAAGAAAAGAGCCTTATACTGTAGGCGAAGCCTTATTTGGCAACTGGTTTAATTTTGGATTATAAAAGAAAGGTTTTAAGTGGTACATAATATGTTTTACAGAAACGAAGAGGACAAGTTGACTTTTAAGAAGCTTGAGTTTGAAATTATGATTATGGATATTATTGATACAGTAGAACCTAAGAACATTAAAGACTTGGAATGGATGGTTAAGAAGATGGTAGATGCCGTTCAATCATGTGCTTGGGAATACACTAATTACTGCGATGATATCGAAGAAGAGTGGGAAGATATTTTCTGCGAGTATTAAGAAAGGTTTTAAGTGGTTGATATGAAGATTTGGATTGATGATGTTAGACCTGCGCCAGAGGGTTATGTGTGGTGTACCACCGTTAATCAAGCAAAGAGTGTTATCGAGGATGAAGATGCTATTTATGTAAGTGGCATTGAGTTAATTGATATTGACCACGACGCAGGTAGCTATGCAGAGTTTGGCGGTGACTATATCAAGCTGCTTGATTGGCTTGAGGAAACTGGTCGTAACTATCCTATTCGCATCCACAGTATGAATCCTGTAGGTGTAGAGAATATGCGTAGAATTATTCAGAAAAATGGTTGGACTGAGATAAGATAAGAGAGGTTTTAAGTTATGAAGATAGCAAAGATTGAAAGTGATTATAGTCCTTCTAAGCTTTCCTTAATACAGACTGATGATGGTGACATCGTTGTTGGTTTATATGACCGTGGCGAATTCCGCATCGCAACTTCTGGCGGAAGACTTCATGGGCAGTATCTTTCCGATGTTGTTAATAAGTTTAGTGAATTAATTGATTTGTTGAATAAGAACAAAGGAGAATAAAAAAGTGTCTAAAGATTTTGAAGTGTCTGATACCACAAAAGAAAGTGAATGGGTGCAAGACCCGTATCCTTGGACTAACTATTGGCGGTGTGGTAATTGTAAAGATACGCACCGTATTGAGCATTCCACTAAGTTGACTGAATACTGTAGTAGATGTGGTTTTAGAATGAGAAACCCACAATTTATTCCAGTATATTATGACTATGATTGAATAGTGGAAAGCAAAAAGAGAAAAATAATAAAAGAAGGATTTTAAGAGGTGTAATAAATGAACATTGATACTTCTTGTATGAGTAGAGTTGGCGTTGGTAACACACATAAAGCAACAGCCAAGGTTGGCAGAGATACAATTGAAGATGCAGAGTACTTTGTGTTTGAACACACCATTGTCAAGAGAGATAAGACATTCAAAGACAAGTTGGAAGACTTTTGGGATGCCATTACAACTCCGTATTATGTTGTAAGACGATGGGTTAGGAGAGCGTACTGGGAGTGCCGCTATGGATTTCAGAGGATGTTTAGAGGCTATGATTGCGTAGACACATTTGAAATTTATGATAGGTTTATTGAGCGGTATACTAAGGTGCTTACAGAGTTGAGAAATAAGCACGATGGATATCCCTGCAATTTGTCTGAAGAAAAATGGGATGAAATTTTGGACGAAATGATTTATCATTTGTATTATATGAAGGAGCCCAATGTTATCGAAGAACTGGAAAGAGATGTTCCAGAGGATTGGAGTCCTAGCTTTAGAACTGTTGGCGAGATTATGGACAGGCACAAGAACGAATTCTTTAAGTTGTTTTCTGAGTATTTCTATAATCTGTGGGATTAAAATCAAGCTTTTATGAGGTAAAGTTATATGATGTATGATACTAAGAATGGTTATGGCTTGCAATTCCTTAAAGCCAATGAACAGTATGAAGACTGCATTATTTACAGAAAGAGCAAAGAGGAAATCATTAGGCTTGCTGATATTATTATTCGCTCATTTGAATATCAAGGTCTTATGAGTGAACTAAATGAAATGCAGTGCAACGCTATGATTGTTTCTAATGGAGAATGTATTGAGAGCGAAGTGTTTGCAAACAAGTTTGAGATTCCTTCTTACTTTGTTAACTTGCTTTTGAAGAAACATAATATGAAAGTGTTGGGTTGGTAATATGAGAGAGATTTTGTTCCGTGGCAGATGTGTTGGCGAAGACAATATTTACGAATGGGTTGATGGATACTATGTCTGTTTGAGAGATTCGTATAAGAAGCGTGAGACGCATAGAATTTATACTGGTTATGCCGAGTCTGATTGCGGCGATTTCTATGGTGATTGGTATGAAGTTGACCCTGAAACCGTAGGGCAATACACGGGGTTGCAAACATATTGGTATGAATTTGAAAATGAACCACAAGAAGCTGATGTGTGGGAACACGATATTTTGGAAGTTGATTATGACTGCAAAACAATAACAGCAGTTGTAAGATATGAAGCTGGAACATTTATTCTTTGTTCGGACGACTTTGTTGACGGTTATATACCGCTTTTCGATGTAGCAATTGTTGAAGATGAATATTATATGACAGCAAGAAAAATCGGTAATATCCACGACAATCCAGAGCTTCTTGGATAAAGTTTACAATTTGTTCATAATGTGTTCATAATTGGGTCTTATAATAACAGTAGAAAATAAAGCAAATGAGGTGGCAAAATGCAGACAGGATGGTTAGCTCCCAATGGAGACTTTTACAAATGCGAAGTATTTGACCATGTTGGAGTAGCAGCAGACATTATTGACAAATTAAATATCCAAAGAGGTGGACGATACCATTCTGATGACATTTTGTTGTCTGGTGGTTGGGTTAAAATTACAAGGTCTTTGCTTGGTGTAAAAGAGCAAAATATTGTTTGGGATAAATTTTTAACAGAATATCAGAAGCAATTTCTTAGACCTTATTTCGAAGAGAATGACGAACTTGTTTCTTGGGTTGCCCAAAAGAGATGGGATTATGAAACAGACAATGATTAAAATCGAGATTTTATGGGAGAAATAATTATGTACGACTATGATTATTATTACGAACAAGAGCCGTCTGAAATAGACATTCTTATCGAAGAGACTGTGGACAAAATTAAAGACACAATTCTATTGAAGGCAAAAGACGAAGTTGATTCTCAAGTACAGAAAGCAAAGAGAATTCAAGAACAGTATGATAAAGACAAAAAGACTTGGAATGAAGTTCATCAAAGAGAGCAAAGTCGTATTAAAGAATTGACCGAGGAGTTAAAGGTTCTTAAAGAAGAATACAACAAAAAGAGAAGCAAGGTGCCAAGTCTTGATTTTGAAATAGGCGAAAAAGTGTTAGAAGCAGACTTGCAATATAATTATGGCAAATTGATTTGCCCCACTTGTAATGGCAAAGGAAAAATTAATGTAACCTTGGATGAATATGGAGACATAGAAGTAGTTTGTCCTCATTGTAAGAATAACACTTATGCAGGTGAAAAAAATTTAGTTAGAGAAATAAATTATCGTCACTATAGACCGAGAACTACTACTATTGTTAGTGCTAATGTTCATTTTGAGGGCAATGGCAAGGTTTCTACAACTTATTACACAAAAGAACATAGTGGTAGTTGTGAGATTGCTCATTCAAAGAGTAATATATTCAAATATAATGACACTGAAGCGTGTAGAAGGTATTGCGAAGAACTGAACAAAAAAGCATTAGAAGAAGCACAAAAACATATTTATAAAGAAAATTAAAAAATAACATTCAAAAATAATTCCTAAGAGGTAAGGATATATGTTTTTTATAAATCATTTGCGACCAGATGAATGGTGGAAATGGGATAGAGAGAATATGATTGCCTATAATTATATGGGTGGTTGGCATAATATCGACGAGAATCGTCTTGGTGGTGTAGAGTATTACGAGTGTAATAGTTGGCACGAACTCTATCTTGCAAAGCATTTCTGCTCTCTTGAAACCGATAAATTTGAACGAGATGTTTGGATTTCACCAGAAGGAAAATATTATTGTGGTGACGCACACGAAGTAACAGCACAATATATTCTTGATATTATTTATGGAGAAGAGGCTGACTTTTGGGATGGAGACAAGCTTGAAGCTCGTGGATGGGTTAGAGCAACTACAAGTATGATGTGGGATGTTCGGTTTGATGAGTGGAGCGGAAAGCGGTTGACACAGAAACAGTATAATGCTCTTTGGGATTGGTGTCAATTCCATAAGATGAAGTTCCCTAATGATGTTGAAGTTTTATGAGGTGGTAGCATGGTTAGAGTTTATACAGACGAGTGGAATGGCTTTCAGTTTAGAGCACCTACATATTTAGACGGTCATTTTGAACCATATAGATTTGATTTAGTAAAGTGGCAAGAACACAACCCTTACGAAGCTATTGATTGGTATACAGGTGAAAGGAAGATGTATAAAAGAGGATGTTTTTCAATTGGTACTTTGATTTGGGATAAAAAAGAATGTGGCTTTGATTTTCAAAGTTGTGGTTTGAGGTATTTAGAGCATAGAATAGATGGATTAGAACAATTCATTCTTGATTTCTGTAAGACAATGGAAATGCAATTGACCGTGGACGACGATTAAAAAGAATATTTTAAGAGGTAAATATATATGGATAAATTTATGAATGGATTTTGTTTAGGACTTTGGATTTTTCAATTAGTATTCGGCATTATGGCTGCTTGTGGTAAAGTAACAGTCAGCCCTATTTCTTTTATATGTGCGGTACTGATTTGTATCTTACATTATATTGAAAAAATGTTTGACATTTAAAAAGTTTATTTTAATATGAATAAGATTATAAGTTATTTTATTTGTTTGCTACTTGTGTCTGCTTGTTGGGTTGGACTCGAATACATATTGGAAGGTTCAGTTCATAATTCAGATGTTGACGGAATTGTAGCATTTGTTTTAAGCTATTTTATAACTGATAAATTTATAGGAGAAAAAAATGAAATTTATTAAAAATGATAAGTTCTTAAAAAATGCTATTGTTGTCGTAGTTATAGTTGGTATTATCATAGGTTTTATGTGTTACGATAACCATTTACACAGCCAGTTAGAAATGGTTGCAACAGAAAAAGAGTCTATTGAAACACAAATGGATAAGACTAATAGAGATTTAGAGTTTGTCAAAAATGAGTTGGCTGCTGTTCGTGAAGAACTGAATGCAACATACGAAGAACTAAATGTCGCACACGAAGAAATTGAAAGATATAAGAAAGAAATCGAAGACGAAGAAGCAAAGTGGCGGAAGAGATATGAAGAGTATCCTATCGCAACAGAAGTTTGGATTTCTATGAAAGTTCAAGGTTGGAGCGATATTGTATGTGCTGGAATTATGGGAAACTTGATGGCTGAAACAGGTGGCACTGGCACTTTGCATCTTGATTGGGATAGCAATGGCTCTAGCGGTTATGGTCTTGTTCAGTGGATTGATACTAGACGCAATGAAATTAAGAATAAGTATGGTTCATATCCATCTGTTAAAGAGCAGGTGCAATTCATTCACGATGAGCTTTATGGAGTAAACGGTGTCACTCGTCAAGTAACCGATAGACAACTAAATGCAATTATGAATGCAGAAACTCCAGAAGAATGTGCATATGCATTTGCTTGTTATTATGAGCGGTGTGCCACAGAATATCGCAATATTAGAATGGGTTTTGCACGAAAAGCTTATGATTATTTTACATGTTAATAATCAATTGTTTTAAGTTATTTTATAACTGATAAATTTATAGGGGGAAACAACTATGATGCTTGAAGCGGTATGGTTTAAGAATGGCAAAGAGGTTTATAAGGTTAGTCCTGTGATGAATATTGTGTGTGAAGATGATATGAAGAGTGTTGCAGATATCGAAGTAGAAGATATGAATGGTTGGCATGAATATACGGATTTTAAAGGTGATGCTGACGATTTTGTAATCAGAGTTAAGAAGAATTAATAGAGGTAAATATGACTGTATTTGAAGATATTAAGTCTAAAAATATTGATGAACTTGTAGAGTGGATTGATAATAACTTTGCATTTGACACAGCTCCTTATATGTACTGGTTTGATGATAATTACTGTAGTAAATGTGAAGTAGAAGAAGCGTATGATGTTGACCGTTATGTAACTTTGAAATGTGCGTGGTGTGAGATAAATGGAAAGTGCAAGTTTTTTCAGGATATGGATAAAGTTCCAGATGCTAAACAGACTATTAAGATGTGGCTAGAGAGCGAAGCATAAAATAATTGTTTTAAGAGGTAAAGATATATGAATGCTGAAAAGCAGTTAATCTATAAAGATGATGCAAGAAGAGCGGTGCTAAGAGAGAATCCGTCTACTGTATATTGCATTGATAGAATTAATCCTGTTGATGCAGCGGAAGTGGTACGGTGTAAGGATTGTAGGTATTATAGCGAGAACCGCTACGACCCAGACAACGGTATGTGGTGTAAGTGTTGGAGCGATTGGTTGCCTACAGACCCAGATGATTTCTGTTCCAATGGGGAAAGGAGAGAATCTAAATGATTGAATACAAGACAAATCCAGTAAAAGCAATTAGAGAAAAGTGTCTTGATTGTTGTTGTGGTTCTACCACAGAAGTCAAAGAGTGTACTGCACAGAGATGTCCTCTTTATCCTTTCCGCCTTGGCAAAAACCCTTTTAGACAGAAGAGAGAGATGACAGAAGAGCAAAGAAAAGCAGTGGGAGATAGGCTTAGAGAAGCCAGAAAAGCCAATGCTGATAGCAATGAAGATTGTGAGGATTGACGATGAATATTTATTTGGCAACAGAACAGGCGTACAAGAATGGCTATGCAGATGGTTATAAGGATGGCAAAGATAATGCCACAGTATATGCCAAGTGGGAAAGATATGTTGATGAGGACGGAAATGAAGCATATCGTTGCTATATGTGTCATCAACCTTTGAAAGAAGAATTGGATGAAAAGTGGCATTACTGCCCCAAATGTGGCGCAAAGAATGCTTAAAATAATCATTTTAAAAGGTAAATATATATGAACGATTATACATATTTTGATGGTTATAAACTTATTGAAATTCCTTGTATGGCAGATAAGGTACAAGCTAGAACGCACAAAAAGAAACGAATTAATAAAAAGTGGAAGAAAAGATATGGTATGAATGATATTCCTTGGAAGAAGCTTGTTATGACTAATGATGGTAAAATCTACGGTCATCCTAATATGATTGAAGCTATTAAGATGGAAATGGCATTAAAGGGGTGTATGAAATGATTGCACTGTTAGAAGACGATAGATATTACTATGACGACCAAACTAATGTTAGAGATTTTCTGATTTCGTATGCTAAATATATTAGTGTGGGCACAAAAATTTTTGGAGTCTTGGCAAGAAGCGAAGAGATGTCTATTAGCGAACTTGTTGAATACATTAATAATCATTGTTATTCAGGCGAGTCGATTATTGAAATTTATGAGATTGGTAAGAAGTTGTTTTAATAAAATAGTGGTTTTATATTATGAAAAATAAATGTGATTATCATGAAGTGGAATACGCAAAGTTTCCAAATCCAATTACGGGTAGATTATACTCACAAAGAATTGAGCACTGTTTAAGAGTAAATGAAAACGACTTATGTTCTTGTGGTGGTGACAAAACTAAGTGTAGTTTCCCAGAAAGAAAAATCGAAATGATTACAGAGCAAATACCTTGTCAGTATTGTGAAGAAAGAAATAATGATTTCGTCTTATTAAATGATACTGGTATGTATAGTGGAATTGATTTTGAAATAAACAGACAAGGAATGTTAAGAGTTAGAGTGTTTAATGATGAAATGGATGGATTTGTTACGCAGGACATCTTGAATGTTCGATATTGTCCTATGTGTGGTAGAGAGTTTAACAATTAAAAAACATATTTTAAGAGGTGTGATATGGGGCTATTTAAGAATTTAAAAAGATTAAAGCCAGAGAGAAAGAAATATAGAATTAATCCTGTTTTTAAATTTGAAGTAGACAGACACGATTATTTATTCTCTTTTCTGCCGACAGTAATCTGGTGTCCTTGGATTTATAGGAATAAAGGTTTTTGTGCTGTTGATATTTGGTGGTTGCATTTTCACATTGCGTTTGGCAAATGGGAAGAGCTTTCGTGTGGCGATTGCAAACATCAAAAGGAATGCGTAGAGTCTAAGAGAATTAATTGGTATTGTGATAATGTCTTTGAACAGGGTGAGAAATGTTCTGATTTTGAATCAAGATATTAAGTTATAAAAAGCGTATTTTAAGAGGTAAATGTATATGAATATGACAGATGTTTTAACTGGTCGCATTGTTCAGAGAGTTCTCGATGAAATGAGTAGTAAAAGACCCAAGGTGGCAGTTGTACACGGCGTTGACAAATCTCATAATCTTTCAGAACTTATGAAGAATCTTTGGTGGTACTTTCCAGATAGTTCAATCACATTTAAGAAACTGAACTTTGGTTATGAGTTAAGAATTGAGGTTGACCGCTATGAAAATAACTAAAACAATGCAGAAAGTTGCTGCCGATATTCTAATGCATTTTCTGTGTACTAGCAACATGGAAGAAGTAGTTGAAGCATATGACGCAGTAATGAAGAGATATGGTTTATGCGAAGACCCATTCACAAGATGTCCTTGTACACCAGAGGAGTACTATGAGAACAGCTTGGAATATGAAAGACAGACAATGATTGAGAGATATGGTCATTGTGATGGATTAGATTGATTGTATCGTTGGAACGATACTTAAAATACGAATTTTAAGCGGTGATATTATGTGGATTAATAAGAAAGAATACGAGCACCTGAATCGTATGGCAAAAGATAATGAATACGATGCAAATATGTTTCGTGATTTAGTTAGATATATAAAAGAGAAAAAGACCGTTTTTTATTGTGACTTTGTAATGATGAGCCGTGATACATGGGATGAAATATCAAATAAGTACAATACATCAGAAGACAGAGTTAAAGATATAGAAGCGGAACTTGAGTGGTACAAAGTAAAGTATCACGAAATGAAAATAAATGAGAACACTTAAAAACAAACTTTTAAATGGTGATTGCAATGGATGAAATCTCAAAAGAAGAAAATGACCGTAGATTATTTCTTATTAATTTACATGATGGCACTTGTCCTATTTGCAAAGAAAACATAATTAATAGAACTGACTGGGAGTATGGGATAGAATTCAATACTCAAAAGCGTGTATATTTTTGTAAGAAATGTGGGTTTGTAGCAAGAGAAGAACATAAATGGTAACAAATAAGAAGATTGCCAGAGCGTGTTTTGATTGATTCGAACTTATTTCTTGCATATGAGAGAAACAAGTTGGAAATAGAATTTGAGAGGTAATAATAATGAAATTGACACAATGTATATGTAATAAATGTTTGTGTGCAAGCGATTGCGAATACTATGAAGAAACTGTTGAACCAATTATAAATGCTGTTACGAAGACCGTTTTTTATGATGATTCATTTACTGTAAAAATTAAGGACGCTTTAGAAGCATTTGAATGCGAGTATTTTGAGCAATAAAAACGAACTTTAAGAGGTAGAAATATGTCTTGGGAAGATGGAGTTAAGAAATTCAATGCAGATTTAAAAGAGATTATTGACACATGCTCAGTCGATGAAGGACTTGCTGCGTGTTATTTGTGCAACTTTGAAGATGAATATATCTGCCATACGCATAATGGTGGTTGTAAAAAGATATGGCAATGTAGAGGCATACGAGAGAAGTTGCCAAATATATAATAAAAATAAAATTTTAAGAGGTATTCAAATGATTAAAGATATAAGACGAATTGATTTGCAAGGCAATGAATATTTTCAGGAAGTTGTTATGTGTGATAGGTGTAAAAATATTCTTGAACCAAAGGATTACTGCTATACTATTAAGCTAACTAGTGCTCACCCTGTTAAGATGGAGCCTAATACTGCTTATGGTCTTAGTCCGAGAGAACCTTGGCATCTATGTGAAAAATGTTACAACAAACTATCTGATGAATTAAACGGCAAGGTGTATTCTACTCCTCAGTGCTGCCTACCTCTTGAAGAAAGAAGCACAGAAGAATTGCGTAAATTCAGATATAGTCACATGTGTTGTGTAGAAACCGCTAATGAAATCGATAAGATTTTAAAAGAAAGAGGATATTAAAAATAGAGTTTTAAGAGGTATATTATGAAATACAGAGTATTTGATAAGGCAACTAAAAAGGATATTACAGACCAATATGATTGGGTTATAACTCCTGATGGTGAACTTAACTATTTGGTATATGGCGACCTTATTGGCTATCCTAATGCTATGTATATTACTACCGAGGGGATAGATGAATTAAATAAAAGTCTAAAAGCAGTAGACGCAGTAAGACACCGTTGCCGTAAGTGTGTTTATGAAATAGGATGCACAAAAGATAAAGATAATGAGCATAAGTGTACTGATTATAAGCGAGATGCTATGGATGGTGGTTATTATGGGTGATATGTATAAAAAATGTAAAGAAGGACTACATCCATTAAAAGAGATAATGAGAACCGATGATGGTGTTGCAGACATAGTTGTTCGTTGGTGCCCCGACTGTGGTGCTATAGTGGTTGATGCAGAGTATGACGGCAGAATATATGCAGGACATCGTATGAAAATGGTGTTACCTAAATTAGCAAAAGAACATAATTAGGTAAGCACATAAAAATGAAGTTTTAAGAGGTGGATAGTTATGGCTTGTTATAAAAGTGGAGGATGTGGCGTTTATGAAAATCGTTCCTGTAGTGAATGTCCAGCAAGTAAACCTGAGTATGCAAATAGGAATCAGAAATCTACTTCTGATATGACTAGTAGTTGGGTACAGCACTGTTTCGAAATTGAATGTGCAAAGTGTGGAGGAGAAGCCTTGAGGGATGATAGAAACAGATATGTATATTCTAATCATTGTCCTCATTGTGGCAGAGAAATGATAAACACATAAAAATATACTTTTAAGCGAAGGTAAAGCCAATGGAAAGATTAAAGAAGATAGAGGGCATAGCAGAAAAGGTTCTTGAATTAAGAGAGGATGCGAGAGAAAGTGACGACTTTCTTTATTTGTGTGTATGCGAGTATTTTCATAGGGGTATAGCCTCTATGACTGTAAAAGACTTCTTTAAAGCAAGAAAAGAAACATCTTGTCCAAGCTTTGTGTCTGTAGCTAGAGCAAGAAGAAAAATTTTCGAAAGAAGACCAGAGCTTAAACCGCCTAAGATTACAGAACTTAGAGAAGAAATGATGGATGTTTATGTTGACTATGCATTAAACAGTTAGTGAGGAATAACAAATGGCATTTATAACTTTTAATAAAGATGAGGAAGTAATTGAAAAATTACTTGGTATAGATATAAGAGTTCAAACCAATAAAGATAGAGAAGTGATTCTTCGATATTCAAATTTCAAGGGAGAACTAGATTCTAGTATAGAGAATAGTTTTGACGAATCCCGTAAACTAAAAGACCAGTTTGTTGTAAAAGTAAACTGTGATGGTTATACATTAGAGATTGTAGAAGCATAACGGGGGAATAGTGTATGTATTTTGGTTGTGATTTAAGTATGGAGGAATATGTGAAAGAGTTTGAACTATTGGGCTATACACACGATGAAGCAATAGAACTTGGCAAACTTGCTATTGAGTGTCCAATTACAATTGACCCAATTGACCCAGATGAATTGGATAGGATTGTTGAAGCATTTAATAATGTTGGAGAGGTATATCCTATTTCGGTAGAAGACTTGAAGAAAGCTTTAGAGAGGTACGAGAATGAGTTTAATTAGAATTTCAGAAAGCGATAACTGGATTGTTGATTATGAGACAGACAGCAAGACATATCGTGTGAGTTATTTTGAAGATGGTCATTTTGTAGACCAATGCAGGTTTGAACCTTATAAGAAAGAAGAGAATGCGGATAGCGAATACCGCATCATAGCATCTTACATAAAACAAGGAAAACTACCTCCTTTAAGCCCTATGAGTGATAAGGGAATACATACTCACAAACACGGATGGACTTAAATTAACAATTAAAAATTATATTTTAAGAGGTAACAATAATGCAACGAATGAATGTGATGTGTAAAAATTGTGCTGGAATGGGTTATACAAATCAAAGATTTATTCCTAATGATAATGGATTTACTTTTAAAATTAAGCAAGACACTTGTGATGAATGTGGTGGTACGGGGCATACAGAGTATGCTGTTTTTTCTATTGAAGAAGCAGAGGCAATTTTAAAGCATTGTGGTTTAAATAAGGAGTAAAGATATGGCAATAAAGACAAATGAAAATTGGAAAGAAGAGCTTATTCAGAACATTAAGGATTGCGGTCAGTCTTTGATTGATAATGCAGAAAGCATTGCAAATGATTATGAACATTACGATTATAGAATTGATTTAACTATTACTTGTTATGTTAACGAAAGAGACAGAGCACCATATATTAATATTAGCACCGAGTTTATTCCAGAGAATTTTATTGAGAGATATAAGTGATTATGAAAAATTTAGAAACAGTTAGGTCTAATATAAACAAATATGCAAAAGAATTATGTCAACTCGTTAAAAGTGTTCCGCATTATTATACTCAAAGGATAAATGAAATATCTAAAATATGTGGATTGCAAAATCAAGTTGCAGCATTATCTGATGATAATATTGCATATGTATTGATGGATACAATAAAGCGAATAGCATATGCAAGAACAGAGCCATGTTATGAAACTATTTGTATGTATTTAGAATGTGCAATTAAAGATTTAGCAAGTGGTATGGACGCTACTGATGTGCTTCGTAAATACGATATGATTCTTTGGTCTGAGCATATAGGGAGCAGAGATAGAATTATGATTGTAGATGATGTGTGTAATATTGATAAAGATATATTGGAAGACGCATTAAAGAAGGAGTAAATATGGTTAAGGATGTTATAAGATATAATGACAAAAACTATCAACTATCAACTGTTAATTTAGACGGTGTGTTAGAAACCATGATATTCCCAATTGAAGATGGTGTAGTTTCTGGTAGAGAAGTTTATTGTTTTAGAACTGTAAAAGCTGGCGAATCTATGGATAAACACGGAGACATTTATTATCATCCTGAAAAATATCTTTCTGATGAAGCAATTGCCGAATATATAAAGTCTAAAGAAGAAGACTTTGAGATAGAAGAAACGATACCATTTCCATTTCAATATCTCGAACAATATTTGCTTGGAGAAATTAAAACACTTGATGAAGCTGTGGATTACACAGTAGACGAAGTTAACAGATTGATAGAAGAATATATTGAAAAACATAATTTAAAAACTTAATTTTAAGAGGTAAATTATGAATTGCCCAAATTGCGGTAAAGAAATGAAAGATAAATCATATTGGCATTACAGCATTGGCGGATGGGACTTAGATTATCCAGATGTATTCCACGAAGAATATTGGTGTGGGCATTGTTGTATTAAATTTATTAATGATGCTTGGACTGTACCAAAATCTATTCAGGCAACCGATAAGCAATTGAATGTAGGAAGGTTAATAGAAAGAAATACTGGTATTCGTATGCCGCCACCAATCAAAAAGTTGTTAAGTGAGTATATTGGGAACTATTTAGAATTATCAAAGCAGCGCAGTGCAGAATATAAAATGGAAAGACGACAAGCTTTTTCTGAATGGTGCGAAGAGAATTCTGATTGGCTACCAGAGTATTATTAAGAGGTAAATTATGAAGTGTTATATGAGTAAATGCGTCAATAATGACGAATGGGCTTGTATGTATCGTGATGATTGCGATGAGTGTACCAGAGGTTGCAAACATTATTATCAGTGCAGCAGTTGTGATTATTATATGGATGAAAGTATGGAGGACGATGATGAGTAGAACTTATTCATTAGTTAAAAATTCAGATGAACTAAAAAAGCTAATTGCTGAAAATCCAGACCTACCCATTGTAGTTCTTGCAGGAGAAGATGCAAATGACGGCTATTGGGGTTGGATGTATTGTAGTAGCATTTCTTTTTCTATCGGTGAAATTCTAGACTGCGATTATTATGATGTTGATGATAGCGTGTTTGTAGATAGAGATAGATTAGAAGAGAAGATTGCAGATGACATTTATGACGAGAATGAAGAAGCATCTGATGAGTATTGCGAAGAGCTTATTAAGCGTAAGTTAGAAGAGTTTGAACCTTACTGGAAGAAAGTAATTGAAATTCGTGCTACAAATTAAGAGGTAAATATGGAAGAATGGATTAAAAAGCAAGATGTGTTAGAAATGCTGAGTTTGCCATCTGATATTGTGGCAGAGCATATTCACGAACTAAAGGGTGTTTGGGTAGACGAAGATTGGTCAAATGATAAGTGGACTCCTTGTAATGAAGGATTGCCAGAATGCTTTTTGATTAGAGATATCTTTGGAAGACCGCAATGTTATATGTCTAACCCTGTTTTGGTCACTGTAAAATCAGAAGAATGCGACGGAATTCGTTATTATGTTGGAACTGACTATATGAGTGGCAAAACTCAAGATAGTGTAGATTGGGTTATGAGTTGTGGATATGGTGGTAGCGCCGTATATCATCAAGAAATTATTGCTTGGATGCATAAGCCATTATCGTATCAAGATTAATGAAAATTGTTTTAAGAGGTACAAATAAATGATTGAATTAAAATCTGGCAGTCTTACAATGCTGAAAGATGCTGAACCTATTTGTGAATTTAATAATGTAAGCGGATTTGTCGAATCTGAAATAGACCCGTATTCTTTGTCTCAAGAATCTATAAAGTTTAATCACGAAGCAACATTTGAAGCAGAATTAGAAAGTTATTCTCCGCTTATGACCTACACAGAGGATTTGAGCGGTAGACCATTAAGTGCCGAATACGATGCTTCTATTATGATTCAAGCTCGTTGGCACAAGAAGCCTCGCATCAATAAGAAATGGCTTAAGAGATATGGTATGAAAAGAGATAAGGTGCGAGTAAAATGCGACATTGATTCTATTAGTCCAGACAATTCATATGACCATTATGATTTAGTTGAATCCAAGGGGTTTAATATGGAACTTAGCAATATGCAGTATAAGTTCAGACCAGACCAGTTGCGTAAGAATTTGAAGATGGAGTGGTATTAAATGGAGTGTAAGAATTGTAGATATCTTCATAAAGTAAATGAATCGTTTATTGATACCGTATGTGATATTACACATATCATTAGTCCAGTATCCTGTGGTATTGTAAGTGACGAAGATGTTAAAGATATGGACATCTGTTATAACTGTCAGCATTGGCATGGCTTGGGCGATTGGGGATTGAGTTGTGCTAAGAATTATTATAATTGCAGCCATAATGGATTTGATAAGGCTTGTGAGCAATTTGAAAGGAAGAAGCAAATATGAAATATAAGCCATATACAAAGGTAATTACAACAAAAGATTATTATGGAGAGTGTGCAATCTATGAACCACATCCATTTAGAGATGGTACTATAAAAGATGCTGTTGAGCAGAGTGGTCACATATATAATACAAACACTGGTATTGACGATGATGAATGGTGTTGGGTGTTCTATGATTGGTGTGCTAACCCAGTTGGATTAAGCGACGAAAAGCCAGACGGCGAAGTGGTTGATAAATTTACAGCAGAACATTTTTACGGACATCAACATCTTGCAGATTATCTCAACGAAGAACCTGTAAAATCCGCCACTTAAAAACATAGTTTTATTTGCCGTCTAATACCTAAATATATAAATTTTAGCAATTGCAAGTCTATATTGTTGATTGGTTTGTCTATAATATGATATTATATATAAAAATATATCATATGAAAGAAGGAATAAACTGTGAACAATGTGGAGCGATTTATTGAATCCATCGAAGTACCAAACACATTAAAGGTTGTAAAGTTTGTGCTTAGAGATGTAGATGTCAATATCGAAAATTTCAGTTTAATGGAGCTGGAACAGTTTATACTTGACTTAAAACCGAACAGTCCAAAAACGATAATAACCATAACATATGTATTAGGTATGTATGCAAAGTGGTTACAAGAACAAGGTGTAGTTTCTAATGACAATCTTTATCAAATGATTCAGTCATTGGATAAAAAACTACTTTGGAAGAAAGCCAAACCTAACGCAAAAAAGAAATTTATATCTAACGAACAATATAAAAGAGTTGTTAAAGATATTGCGACATTCGAAGAGTATAATGCTTTATATTATGAATTACTTTTTGCTTGTATTTATCATGGTATTTATAATGATGACTTAAGTGTTCTAAAAAATCTGAGAAAATCAGATATACAAGATGATGGCATAATAATCTTGCACGAAGATAATGACCATACTTATAAGCTTAAAGTTCCAGAAAAGTTAGCATTAGATTTAAAGAAGCTTGCCGATATTAATATCTGGGAGCGAAGAAATAGATTTGGCATATGTAAAGTAGATATGCGAGGCGTTCACTCAGATAGCGTATTTAAAATTGAAAACAGAAGTACCGCTTCAGAAGATTCTTTCCGCTTTACTTACTATGCGAAACTAAGAAAAATAGCAAAAGAATATTTGGAATACACACTACTTCCATTACAACTTTATACATCTGGAATAATGCATAGGATTAAAACAGAATTAGATAAAAACAATATATCTTTAGAAGAGGCGTTCGCTGATAATTCTAGGAATAAAATGGCTCATTTGATAATATCTAAAGAATTGTTAAGATGTAATAGCAGCATTGAAGTTGGGAATTTTCGTGAGCTAGTCAAAGGGCATCTCGATTCTTTCTAATTAGTTAAAATTTCCATCAAACAAATGTTCGGTAGGGTATTGTAATATTCTAAAAATTATAGTAATATAATTTCAGGAGAGAAGCCACGAGGCATAAATCAAAGTGCTTCGTGGTGGAAAGCCACTATATGATTAGGAAGGAATAGATGTGCAATATGGCTGCTGAAAAAACTTTGATGAAACTTGGTTTTATAAAAGATGAAGATAATGCGAAATTAAATGAAACATTTAAAGATAATATTAAGTTAAAAGAAATACATATAGATATCTATCCAACAAATCCTCTTGTTTCTTCTTCGATACCATATATGCTTTTATCAAGAACAATCGAAAAGAAGATGTTAGTTAAGAACAGTGGAAATCGTATTGTGCTTAAAAAGAATATTGATGGCTATGATACATACTTTATGAATGTTTTATTGTTAGAAGTTAGAGAATGCTATTATAAAAGTTCTGACGGCTTCTCTGAGTTTATTTTAAATATTCAGAATATATATTATAAAATAACTGTTTTCAATTAAGAAAATTATATGAAAGAGAATAAAATACAATAGATATAGAGACTGAAAAGGGGGAGATGTTGTAAAGGCTGCCCAGCCTTTACTATAAGATTAAATTAACGGCATTACAATGCGTGTTTAAGATTGTTATTTTAATATAAAATTAGGTATTGACAATATATGGAATTACGAGTATAATATACTTGTGTAACATATAATGTTATACTATATAAATCAAATAATAAAAAGAAAGGTATTGAAAATGAATACGACTTTAAAATTTGACAGAGTGGTATTAACTAAGGAATTAAATGAAAAATTTAAGCAGGTTGGTGAGGTGTTTGAAATTGCCAATATCTTTGACAACTCTTTTCTATTGAGAGATTCTCACACAAGAGCTGCGTTGGGTGTTGTCAGCTTCGAAGACTTTGAAAACCATTTTGTACACGAAGAGAACTTTAAGGGTTGGACACCTTGGACGCAGTTTATTGGCTTTGACGGGCAGAATGATGCATCCTATAGGACTAATGGCAAGAAAGTGCAAGTGCGCTTTTTAACCAGTAAGGTTAGAGCTGAGGCGTGTTGTTGCAGAGATGACGACTTTAATCTTGCTTTTGGTCTGCGTGTTGCATATTTAAGATGTCTTAATAAGGCGTTGTCAGAGAAGAGAAATAAGGCTGAGCGTGAAATTGCAGAGAATGAGCATATTCTAAAGAAAATGATTAACTCCTTGGATTAACGAGGTGATTGAATTGATTTATCTCGACGCTGCCGCAACAGCTAAATATAGCAATTATGACGATATTATTGTTGAAACAATTATGACTGCGATGAGAGATAGCTGGATGAATCCTTCGTCTCTATATGCTACTAATGTAAAAGAAAAGATTAATAAGTGCAGGGCTAATATTGCAAAGTTTGTTGGTGCAGAGGCAGATGAAATTTATTTTACAAGCGGAGCTTCAGAGAGTAACAACTGGGCTATCAGAGGTTGGGTTGATAATGTAACCAATGATTTGTTACATATAAACATTATTACAACTCCAATTGAACACAAATCTATATTGTCGGTAGTTCAAAATGATGTATTAAATGCTCGTGTGTACTATTGTGATGTTGACAAGTTTGGACTTATCAATCTTGAATCATTAGAGCATCTGTTGTATGAACACGAATATGAACGGATGCTTGTTAGTATTAATGCGGCAAATAATGAAATTGGCACAATTCAAAACATAAAAGAAATTTCTGAATTGGTACATAAATACGGTGGTGTACTTCATGTTGATGCCACTCAAGCAATAGGTCATATCCCTATTAATGTAGAAGAACTTGGTATTGATATGCTTAGTGCAAGCGGACATAAAATTTCTCCAGTGCTAAGAGGTATTGGGTTTTTATACAAGAAAAATGGTATAAATATTCAACCGCTTATTTATGGTGCACAAGAGAATGGAATGCGTGGTGGCACAGAGAATACTTATGGAGTCATTGGATTGAATAAAGCAATTGAATATTGCGATGTAAGCTATGAATCAATGAGTAATCTGTGTGAAAAGCGAGACAATTTTATTGCATTGCTCGAATCAAAATTTGGTTGCAAGTTAAATGGACACGGCAAATATAGATTACCTAATAATATTAATGTTACATTCCCACAGAATATAACAGGGGAAGCGCTGCTTTATATGTTGGATTTGAGCGGCATTAAAATAGGCGTAGGCAGTGCCTGCAACTCAAAGTCTATTGAACCCTCTCATGTACTTAAGGCAATTGGGCTTAGTGACGAAGAAGCGATGAAAAGCATTCGTTTTAGTTTGCCAGAAGATGTTGAATATAGGGATATTGATTATGTAATCAATGAAATTGGCAAATGCATTAAATTAATCGAAGCATAAGGAGGTGAATCGAGTGAGTTATCGTGTATATGATAAAAAGAAGCGTAGGTTCGTACAGGACAATATTTTTCTAACACCAGATGGCGAACTGGTTGAATCAAAGAAATCGCTTTTTGGCAATAAGTTATCTTTTGTATCTCAAGACAGATATGTGTATCAGAGGTCTATTGACTTGTGTGATAAGGATAACAAGTTAATTCATGTAGGCGACTATTTGGAAGCAGAGGTAGCAGAGGACAGAACGGTTACTGGTCTTGTTACTTATGCAGAAGAGTTAGCTTCTTATGTCATTCTGTGTTTTGATACAGATGAATATTATGTTCTCAGTAGCCAAGTGTGTGACCGCATTAAGATTATTGGTAATGTGTTCGACGATTTGAAAAAGGGTAAGTAATATGGCTGTTAGTAATCATTATAAGAGACAAAGATATAAGCGAGAAAAATTCATACACAAATGTTGCAATGGTGATGGCAAAATTATTGATGAATTTATAGTAGATAAAGGACACAAGAATGGATTGGAGCGTCATTGTGTAACAGATACTGGAATGATTATTATATATAATGCTCACAGCGGTATTTTGGTGTCCAAGCTAATTGCTAGACCAAATCAAATTAAGAGATATTATGTTAACACAAACAAAGAGCCACCATTATCTCTTTTGAGGTTGGCAGAGTGGCACGAAAGTATGGGATATAATAGATAAAATAGGAATTTTAATGGATTAGGGTGGTGATAAAAAATGAGTGTTGCATTAGATTTAACTGGTCAAAAAATTGGTATGTTAACAGTCAAAAGAAGAGCGCCAGATGTTATAGTCGGCAAGGACAAAAGACATTTAAGAGCGTGGTATTGTGACTGTGATTGTGGAACCAAAGATTTTATTACTACAACAGAAAAACTAAGAAAAGATAAATATAAAAGCTGTGGTTGTTTAAGCAAATCAAGTCGATTTAAAATCCATCGTAATGTATATGAAATCCTAGAAAATTATGTTGTGTTTTATACGCATAATGGCGAAGAATTTTATATTGATAAAGAGGATATTGATTTAGTCAAACAATATACATGGTGTATTAATCAAGGATATGTAATTAATAGAGATGGAGTTCTGTTGCACAGATTGTTAACAAATGCACCATCAGACAAAGATATAGACCATATTAACCACAATAAGCTTGATAACAGAAGATGTAATCTAAGAATCGTGTTTGACTATGAAAATTTATGGAATCAGAAAATATCTAAAAATAATACAAGTGGTGCAACTGGTGTTTATTTTGATAAAGATTCGAATAAATGGATAGCTTTAATATGTGTTAATAGGAAAAGTAAATATTTAGGAAGATACCCTAGTTTTGAAGAAGCAAAAAATGCTAGAAAACAAGCAGAAGAAAAATATTATGGAGAGTATAGTTATGATAACAGTATGAGGGAGGGAGAAAAATTTGGAGACTTGTCGTATATACCTTAGCGGTGGAATGGGCAATCTTACTATGGAAGAGCAATCCAAGTGGCGTTCTCAGATTATCAAAGAAATTAAGTTTAACTGTGAATGCGAAAAGAAGCCAGTTTTCTTTAACCCAGTAGATTATTACAATTTCGAAGAGAAGCGGCACAAGACGGAAAAGGAGATTGTAGAGTTTGATTTAAATGCCGTAAGGAACTCAGACTTAATCATTGTAAACTTTAATGACCCCAATAGTCTTGGTACTTGTGCTGAACTTGCTATTGCTTACGATAAACACATACCTATTGTTGGTATCAATAAGGACGGAGTGGAGTTGCATCCTTGGCTGGACACATTTACTACAAGAATGTGTGATAGTCTTAGAGAGGCAGTTGATTATGTTGTTGATTTTTATTTAAATTAAACAAATATATGGATATAAATTTGTACAAAATTACAACTTGAAAAGCGTTTAGAAAGTTTGTATAATGTATGCGTAACTAGTAAGGTTATAGATTTACAGATGGACGGTGGTGCATTTGATTGGGCAAGTTGAAGGACTTGACTGGGCAGAGGTTTGGTAGGCTAGTAGTTGTTAGGAGAGCCGAAGATTATATTTCTCCAAAAGGTTACAAAGCTTCAAAATGGCTGTGTCATTGTGATTGCGGTAATAAAGTTGTTGTTAGGAAAAGTGATTTAACAAGTCGAAGAACTTTGTCTTGTGGATGTTATGGTATGGAAGCAAGATATAATTCAAAGAAGAAATATAATATATATGACCTGTCTGGCGAATACGGCATTGGTTACACATCTAAAGATGAGAAATTTTATTTTGACTTAGAAGATTATGATTTAATCAAAGATTATTGTTGGCATATCAATGAGCAAGGATATGTAGTGTCCACAACTAATTTGTTCCACAGAATAGTTATGGGGTCTCCTGATGCAATCTTTGAAATTGACCATATACAAGGCGAAACAACAAGAAATGATAATAGAAAATATAATTTAAGAATCACTACAAAAAGTCAAAATATGATGAATGTTGGATTAAGAAGCAATAACAAATCTGGTGTTACTGGGGTTATATGGCATAAAAGAAGTGGCAAATGGAGGGCTATTATTGTAATCAATGGAAAGCAGATAGAACTAGGTTTGTTCGTTAATTTTGAAGATGCGGTTAAGGCGAGAAAAGAAGCCGAAGAAAAATACTTTGGCAAATATAGTTATGATAACTCACAAAGTTATAATATAAAATAAAAAACAAAATAATATAAGGAGAAAAATGTATGGAAAAGAAGACTATTGTTAAGAAAGATTGGGTTTCAAATTTTACTCTCATCGGCAAGCCTGTCATTAACGACTATACTTACAAAATCGATGAACGCAGCGAAAGAAGTAACTGGGTTTACAACGCTCTGAATCTGGGTGTGGATTGTGGCGAAAAGCACGGCACTGTATATGCCGAGATGATGGGTGGTTATAGCGAGGAAAATGAGAATCGTATCTATGCGCATGGCAAGAAGGACGATGGTTCTGACGATTTTGAAAAGCAAATCATCGTAGACTGGAATGACCGTTTTAACGATGCTGTTCTTGAGGATATTGGCGACCTGTCTTTTATTACTATCGGATTGGAAAAGACAAACGATGGCAAGACATTCTATAAGAAGTTCTTGTCTGCCTACGATGCAATTGCCTATATCAAGGAACATCTGACTGAAGATATGGTTATCAATGTTCGTGGCAATCTGAAGTACAGCTCTTACAATGATAATGTTCAGGTTCGAAAGAATATCACCAGTATTGCACTGAGCAAGGCAGACGATGCTTCTAAGTATAAGGCGACCTTTACTCAATCAATTCTGATTGATAAGGATTCCGCAAGTCTGAAGGCTGATAACATCGACAAGGATAAGGGTGTTATGTTTGTTAATGCAAGAGTGCTTGACTATGTGAAGGAAGTTGACGGCATTGAAGTCAAGGGTCAATATCCTTATGCAAAGCAGTTTGAGTTTGCAATGAACTTTGAAAACGAGAAGCAGTGTAAGACTATTTATGAGAAGCTGTTTAAGGTTAAGAAGGATATTACACAGGTCACTTTTGATGGTGAATTTGTTGAGGGTGGTGCCGTTGTAACTACGACTCTTGATGACCTGCCTGATGAGATTCGTGATTTGGTTGAGATGGGTGTTTATACCGAAGAAGAGGCTTGTGCTAAGTGTACTGCCAATGGTAATCGTGAGCGTCGTATGGTTCTTAAGAAGCCTTCTATCAAGCTTGTAGGCGACGACAAGGCTCCTGTGGTACAGAAATTTGAAGAGCGGTTTACCGAGGATGACCTTGTATTAGACTATCTGCATAAGAATAAGGATGCAGACAATGACAAGCCTCCTTTTGATACCGAAGAAGAGTCTGGCGCAGATGATTCTATGTCTTGGCTTAACGAGCTATAATATAAATACATAAGATATAATGTTATATAAATAGAGAGGGATAATAATATCCCTCTCGACCAAAATGAATGAATAGGAGTATGATAGAATGGCTAAGTTTGGTAAAAAGAATAAAGTGTCTCTGAATCCGCTCGATGCAAATATCTGTCTGTTGGGTCTACCTAAGATTGGTAAGACAACTATCATGAAGGAAGTTGCAGAAAAGCTGGTTGGCGAAGATGGTTATCTGTTCTTAGAAATGTATCGTGAGAATGGTGCTAAGTACATCGAGGATATTGTTTATGAAGATGTGCCTGACTGGGATACTTTTGTAGAAATTGTAGATGATATTGTTGATAACAGAACTACTGATTATGCAGATTTAAAGGTTGTAATTTTGGACACCCTCGACAATGCACTTCAGTTGGCTGAGCAGGAATCTATTCGTTTGTGGAACAAAGAGAACCCTCAGAAGAGAACTACTGCAATCAATGCTGCTTGGGGCGGCTATATGAAGGGTCAGGATAAAGCAATGGAGTTGTTACAGGAACAGTTGTTCAGACTGAGAACTGTTGGCGTTGCATTTAGCGTGATTGGTCATGTTCGCCAGACTACTATTACTGACCCCATTACAAATGAATCTTATCAGCAGATTACTTCTGATGTTTCTCAGAGATACTTCAACCAGTTAAAGAAGAATATCGACTTGGTTGGCATTGCATATATTGACCGTGAGCTTGTTAAGAACAAGGCAAATGGCAAGGAAGTCTTTACTGTAAAGTCTGAGACCAGAAAGATTAAGTTTAGAGACGATAACTATACAGTAGACAGCGGTAGCCGCATGAGTCAGATTGTTAACGAAATTAATTTTGATGCAGATGAATTTATTACGGCAATGACCGATGCTCTGGAAGCAGAGGTTAAGAAGGGCGGTAAGTCTGTGGCAGACCGCAAGAAGGAAAATGAAAAAGAAGAAAAGGCAAATATGAAGCGTATTGCCGAGGCAGAAGTAAAAGCTAAGGCTGAGAAGAACCTTGACGAAGTAAAGACTGAAATCATTGAGTTCTTTACAGCTAATAAGACTGATATGGCTAAGATTAAGCCCGTGCTTGAGCTTTGCAGAGAGAGTGGATTTAGTAATCCCAATGAGATTGACGATATCGATGCTGCAAAGAAAGTACTTGCTGCTTGCAAGTAATAATTAAAGTTATACCTAGTTATACCCCTATGATACTTCTATTATAGGGGTATATAGGTATAAATAATAAATATGAAATTGAGGTGAGAATATGGCGAGAAAGAAGATGACTGAAAAGGAAAAGCAAGACTGGGAATCTCTTTATATGTATGTTAAGTCTAAGATAATGGGATATGACGAAAATCAATCCTTGTCTAGTACAATGGTTCTAAGATTAAAAGGTTTGTTAACCAATAAGTTTATTGAAAATAATAACATAGAAAGTACCGCCAATTATTCTTATGAAACTATATTAAATGCTTTTAAGTATTCTTCATTAGACATCCAAAAGGCATTGAGGACTAACAACTTTAAAGATGAAATGCATAAGTTTAATTATATTTTGAAGATTGTAGAAAAGAATATTAACACTGTATATATGAAAATGAAGAATGCAGAAAAAGCAAAAGAAGAAGCGAAAAATACGACAATAGAGGCTCCAACTCATACGGGGGCAGAATTTAAACCAAGAGAAAATAAGAAAAATAAGTTTACAGATTTGTGGTGAGTGGTGTAAGCAATGGCAGAGAAAAACACTAGTAAACTAAGCCCGTTCGAAAAACAACAAGCGGAAGCAGCAAAGCAAATTCTTGAATATAAGTTAGGCGCAGAAGCTTCCATTGTTTCAATGATATATAAAAATCCAGATTTACTTAGAGAAACAAATCTACAATTAAATGATATCCATAATAACTGTTGGCGTGTTTATTTTGAAATAGCCAGAGACATGATTATCAATGAAAAGAAAGCGACTCTTTCAGAAGTTGACATTGGTCTCTATTTAGAGAAGCATCCAAAATTAGCTGACAAATATTATAATGAATATGGCGGATATCAAACAATTGAGAACGCTGGGTTTTACATTAAAGAAGAAAATTTTGATAGCTATGTAAGAGATTTAAGAAAATGGAATGTTGTGGCGAAGCTTGTCAAACACGGATTTCCATGCGACAAAGCAAGACTGAGTAAAATTTGTGATATGTCGGCAGAGGATTTGTATGATGAATACACAGTTTACTTAAATGATATTTTTGCCAATATCGATAATAATATTAAATCTTACAATGGCTTTGCAGATATGAAAAATTTAATTGATGAACTAGATGCAGGTAAGAATGTTGGTATTCCATTTGCAAATTGTGAGATTCTTAACAGAGAAACTGGTGGCATGTTAGGTGGTAATATCATAGGTTTTGGAGCGGCATCTGGTGTTGGTAAGAGTACTTTGAGCATCAACTATATATTCCCATCAATGATAAAATATGATTTAAAAGCAGTATTTATTATAAATGAGGAAGACCAAAATAAGTTTAAAAAAGAAGCTTTAACATGGTACTGTTCGAATGTCTTAAAGCATCCAATTCCAAAGAGGGTTCTTAGAGATGGCAACTTTGATAAGGAAACCAAAGAGGCATTGTATAAGGCTGCTGAATGGTTTGAGAACCAAAAAGAAAAGAAGCATATTACAATCATACCGCTTGAACAGTATACCGCCAGAACCGTTATCAAGCTTATTAAGAAGTATACAAAAATGGGCTGCGATGTAATTGTATTGGATACACTAAAAGAAAGCTATGATTCTCGTGACAAAGAATCTTGGAAGTCGTTGATGACAGATTGTGTTGATTTTTACGATTGTATTAAGCACACCAACACTTGTATGGTAATTACATATCAGCTCGTGAAGAATAAAAGCAAGTACCTTACAAACGCTGATATCGGTATTTCCAAGGGTATTCTTGATATCTTTAGTTTAAACATCTTTTTTAGAAGACCTTTGCAAACCGAGTTTGAAGGTGGCAAAGATGAGTTGTATTGTTATGAACCTATTAAAAATAGTAATAGCAGAATTGAATTTAAACTAAAAAAAGATAAGCATTATATGATTGGATTTATTAGCAAGAACAGACACGGCATGAGCGACATACAGATTATTAGCGAAGCAGATTTTTCCATTAATTATTATAAAGACCTTGGATACTGCAATGTAGTTCAAGATTATTGATACAAATAATAAATAAAGTTATAGGGTAAGGTTATGACAATTAACGAGTTAAAAGAGTATATTTATGAACAAAATAAAATACAAGACATACTCGAAGCATTGGGTTGTCATGACATTAAGTATAATGCTCAAAAGGAGTATTGGAGTGCCGCTCAACCAGACGGTGACAACCCTCAAGGTGTTAACATTCGCAACAATAAATACTTAGATTATCGCAGCTTTTCAAGAGGAATTGATTATGAAGATGGTAAAGATTTAATAAGCTTAGTAGAAACCATTAAAAAAATATCGTTTATCGAAGCAATCAAATATTTACATAAGACTCTTGATTTGCCATTTGAATTTAAAAGGCAAGAAGAGAAACCTAAGAAAAAATTTGACCCTTTAAGCGTGTTTAAAAATGTATTAAGAAATAACAGAAGAGTTGTTAATGTAGATGACATTAAAGTGCTTGAGGATAAGTTGTTAGACGACTTTGTTCCGATGTTGCACATTGATTGGTTCCATGAAGGTGTTATGCCGTGGACTAGAGAAAAGTTTAAGTTGGCGTATTCATACAAACACAAGAGAGTCATTGTCCCATTGCGTTATTGGGCAACGGGAGAATTACTTGGCTTTAATCAGAGAACAACAGTAGAGAATTATGAAGAGTTTAATATTAAAAAATACTTCATAACTCCAACATATCCGAAGGCATTGAACTTATATGGATTATATGAGAACTATGATTCAATTCAAAAGGCTGGATATGTGGTTGTTGCAGAAAGCGAGAAGTCGGTCTTAAAAAGGGATTCGCTTGGAGATAGTACTGTTGTGGCACTATCTGGTAAGAGCATATCAGACGAACAGGTTCGCATTCTTATGGGATTGAATGTAGAAATCGTGATTGGACTAGATAAAGATGTTGATATAAATGAAGTGAGGCATATGTGCGAAAAATTTAAGAATGTCAGAAAAGTGTCTTATATACATGACTTCATGGGGATTCTAGGAGACAAGGACGCTCCTATGGATGCCAGCAATAAAGATTATCAATTCTTGCTTGAAAGTAGAATTGTTTATGATAGAAGCGAACAGCGTAAATATCAAGAAAGTTTAAAGGATAAATAAGTATGAAATTATATTTTGAGAATTCATATGGCGAAAGAAGGGTCATAGCGGAGCCAAAAACCAAAGAGGAAGCTATGAGAGAAATACATAAATTTTGCGATGATAGAAACTTTAAGATTTATTATACGAGAAGTTGGCGAAATGAAGAAGGTCTTAAAGTTTATGATGTTGGTTCGTGGTCTGAATTTTTTTTATTAGATGATAATTAAAATGGTGATTTTAAGAGGTGAATAATTATGACAAAGGAATCGCTTGATAGAGCAAATGAAATTTCAAATAAAATTAAAGAACTAAAAGAATCTCTTGGTTTGTTAGAGTGTAGGGTATACAGAAGAAAGAAAGACATTGAAGAATACGAGCAAAAGCGCACACGATGGATTCCAATTGATAAGTGGTTTGGTCGAGGGACTATTGAAAACAAGCGAAAAGTCAATCTTGATATCCCAATTGAATGTATGCCTCGTTTTGAATTTGAATTAGATGAAGAATGTGTGAATTTCATTATTAATCATCAAAAAGAAAAAATTAAAAAACTAGAAGAAGAATTAGAAAATCTTTAATTAAAATTACGATTTTATTTTGTCAAGTAAATTTCAATTTTACTTGACAAAAACAAGAGAAATTAAAATTGCAGTTTTAAAGGGGTAAAAATATATGGAATATAGCAGACAAGATGTAAGAATTAATACAAAGATTACAGACGAGGAAACAATAGCAAAAATGGCGAAACCAATAGTTGATTTTGCTGATAAACATGGTGTTTATATTAATTTAGGATGGGGTAATGATGGCTGTCTAGTTGCTACATATGAGGCAGAAGGTAAGACATCTGCATATTGTAAAGGTATGGTAGCAGAGATTAAGCAAATGCTAAAAGACGCTTTCCATTGCAAGATTGATGTAATGTTCTACGCATATTAAGAGGCAAACATAATGATAGTTGAAGTTGGCGATAAGGTTTATATCCCAAACCATAAGAGACCATTCAGAGTCAGAGCAAGAGATGATAGATATATTATTTGTACTAAGCCATTTAATGCCCAGCATACTGTTATATACTTCATTGTTGACTTAGTAGATAAGTGGAGAGCGCCAGATAATTTGATTTTCGGTCTTGGCTATGAAACGGATGAAGACTGTGAAGAAAGACTACGACAGTTACAAAGTGGTGAAATCGGATTAAGTTGGCGAAGAGGAATTCCATTAGATATTGATATTGAGTAATGAGGTTAAACCTATGGGCAAAGGCAAATTTAAAGTAAGAAATGTAGATAAATTGACAACAGAACAAGTTAAAGGTGTTCCATTGAATTATAAAACAGACACTTATCATCCTATGCTTTTAGGAACGATGACATACGCAGACGAAGACTATTTGTATGGCGAATTTACTCATACAGGAGAAGATGATATCTATATAGAAATTGGCTGCGAAAAAGAGAATTATGATGGGGTAATTTTTTCAATGGAAATTAAGGAGTGAGTAGATGGCGAGATTAAGTTATGAAGAATTAGAAAAGATTAAAGCAAAACATAATGTTGACCGCTTGTGGTCGTGGAGTCGTATGAACACTTATATGACTTCTAAGTTTGAATACTTGCTTAAGTATATTTTGAAGTCAAAAGAGGACAGATGTGATAGCTGTTATACGACCTTGGGTACTATCTGTCATGATACTTTAGAAAAGTTTTATGAAGGCAAAATTAAATACGAAGATATGATTGACGATTACAATGATGGTTTTACTACTGCCATTACCATTGCAGATTTAAAGTTTAATCGTTCTGACGAAGAGAAGAATAAGAGCATTGGCGAAAAGTATAATGAAAATCTAATTCATTTCTTTAAGAATCATACGGTATATAAGCACAAGCTATTAGTTGAAAAGCCGATTGTTTTTGTTGTTGGCGGTCAGGTGTTTGTTGGATATATCGACGGATTGTATAAGGATGATGATGAATTCGTTTATCCGTTAGACTTTAAGACTAGCAGTATTTATACTGGAAAGACACTTGAAGAGAATTCTGGTCAGCTAATTGGATATGCTCTTGGTTTGAATCAGATGGGCATACCTCTTGAAAAGATTAAACCTCGTTTTAACTTCTTAAAGTATTGCACAATTAGGTACGAGCAAAAGAATGGAGCAATCAAGTACCGCAATGTTGAAAGATGTAAGATTGGTGAAAGTTTACAGAGCAATGCGAAAACTTGGCTTAAAGAGTTTAAATACGAGCCAGACGAATATCTAAAAGCAATGTTAGATACAAATGGTATTGATTGTCTTCCAGACAAGGTTAAGGAAAAATATGAAATTACAGATTGCCATGTTGATGTAGAATTAAACGAAGAGATTTTAGAAAAATGGGCTAATAAAGTTACTGTAACTTTAGCAGACATTATGTTGCGAGAAGCCGATTATGAAGAAACAAAGTCTGTTCAATGTTTCTGGGATGATGAAGAAGATGTAAAGGCACAAAGTTATTATTTTGCTAATTTGTGTGCATACAGTGCTTCTAAGCATCTTCCTTACAAGGCTTACTTAGAAAAGTTTGAAGCCAATAAGAACGATATGTTTGGTGGCTTGCTTGATTCTAATTCGTCCGCTTCAAGTAGTAAAGTTATAGAAAATAATACAAATGAAGTTGATTTGAGTTGGCTTAACAATATTTGAGGTGATTAACAATGATGTATATAGAAAAGCACTGGGAAACGATTGATAACTTGCAAGATATTTCAAGAGTTATTAGAGAGTATTATAATCGTGAACTTGCAGATGAGTTAGATAAATTTATTGAAATACAAGAAAATGAAATTCGGGAATTGAAGTACGAACTATATAACGAACGATATTGAGGGACAAATAATATGAACTTGAATTTAATTAATAAGAGTAACGGCAAGGATTACGAGGTATATGATATTTCATATGATAAAGCTGGTTATCCGCATTTCTTGATTTATAAAGATGGTCAATGGATTCGTATGAGTGCAAAACATTTTAGACCTTATAATGAAGAGGATTGGTCAGAGATGTTGAAGAATTGCACTATTATGCCACTTTAAAAGCTGAATTTTATGAGGGTAAAAGTATATGGATGAAAAGACAAAGAAGGAATTGTATTTTATTGATGCAGTACTTGGTGCGATTAGGAATGTTGAAATGCCCATATTGATGTATGAGGGTGAAAAGGAAGTAGTGAGAAAAGCACTAATTGATTACAAGTTTAAAATTGAAGACGAGTTGCGTGGGTATTAAAAGTTTAATTTTATGAGGTAAAGAATATGTGTTTGGCAGATTATTATCGTGCTAATGCCGAAGATGAAAGCAAGCTATTTATATATGTAATTTATGGCGATATAGTTTATGGCGATAGTGTGCTTAAAGATATTGTGATTACTGTTGTTGGAAAAACACTTGAAGAATCAAAGCAGAGATGGAATCGGATATTAAATAACAGTTTAATAGAAGAAGACCAAGAAGTGCTTGGATTAGAATATGTTATTGCAAATTTAAACAAATACAGTAATTTCAGAATGAAGAAATTTAAAGTAAAAGTTTTCGAAGATGGTGTTGTGTATCCCTTGATGAAGGAAATCAAGGATGAAGAAATGATAGCTTATAAAAAAGAGCTATTAAAAGATTAGTTTTAAGAGGTAGTTATGTTAGAACCAGCAATTAAGTATAGAAACCAATTAGAGAGTTTACAATATGACATTTGGTTTAATGATAAGTACAAATATTGGAATTGTGAAACATATTATCAGCCTATACAAATAGAAGAAAATACTTGGAACAAAAATCAATTTGTGTCTGTTCACAATGGCGAAGTAATAGGTTATATATCTTATAACATTTCAAGAGCAGAGCATTGTGCTTATTCTTTGAGCATTATTAATTTTTCAGATAACAAAATTGCCTTTGGTAGAGATTTGTGTCAAGCGCTTAAGGACATTTTCGAAAGATATAAATTTAGAAAATTAAATTTCACTGTAGTTATTGGAAATCCAATAGAAAAATCATATGACAAAATGATTAAAAAATATGGTGGCAGAATTGTCGGTACATACAAAGAAGAAGTTAAGCTGATTGACGGCGAGTATTATGATAAAAAGGCATATGAGATACTTGCAAGTGAATATTTTAAGACAATAAACAATTTAAAGTGAGTGTTATGAAGGTAAAAGTTAGAAAAAAGATAGTAAATAAAAATAACACAGAAAAGTCTTATTTTGAGTGTCCTATTTGCGGATATCAAGACGACATGGGTGGAACTTGCCCAAACTGCAACTATCCAGATATGGAATTCAGATATCCTAAAAAGTATAAAAGCTTGGCAGAATACCTTCTTAACGAAGAGGGTAGATGTGAAAGTTGTATTCACTATGACTCTTGTGGTTATTTCGATTTTGACAATAGCGGTTTAACAGAAGAAGAACGATTCATTGAACATTGTGTATGTTGTTGTTGCGGAGATGGTTGCGAATGCAACAAAGGGGATGGACATCGTTGCACAAATTGGGAAGACGGTTCTGAGCCACTTATGGGGTAACTTATGGGGTAACTTATGGGTAATAAGGGGTAGATTAAATTATGTTTGAAAAAATTAAAAATTGTTTAGATGAGTTCGAAAGAATTATTAAAGAAGTTGAAAAGACATATGAATGCACAGAAGAAGAGGGTTACATTCTTGATTACTTCGAATTGAATTTAGCAAAGGCTCTTATGCAAAATGGGCATATTGATAGTAGAAAGGTAGCAGATGTTATTATTGCAATAAAGGGTGATAACCATGAATCTTAAATGGAATGTATATTATCACGATGTAAATAAAAATAAAATTGCCACCTTTAATATTTTTAATCACTGGAAGTTCAATGAAGATGTTCAAAAGTCCTTGAAGAAATTTAAGGATAAGGGTGAATTTGCAGAGCAACTAAGACGAGATTTGTTTTATTGCTTTTGTAGCAAGTGCGAGTATGAAATAATAATCACCTCTTTTCCTACTTATATCACTATGAATGAGCTTGACAGATTAAATCATGAGAGATGGACGCATAAAGACAGATATGGAACAGACTATGTGCGTATTAATGTAAGTCCAGATACAGGAGCTAAAATTGATATCTATACTCAAGTAATGAACAATTGGGATATCTTTTTAGACTATGTATGGAATAGTAAAAGACGCAGAGAAAAGAAAGTTGCTGGTAGAGATTATGTAAAGAAAACTGGCGAATGTCCAATGTGCGAAGACTGTCCAGATAATTGTCCGATGGAAGGAGCATAATTATGAATATTGACGATGTAATTAAAAGATTTAAGAGCTATCATCCGATTACAGAAGAAGACAAGGAGGCTTTTGAATGTGCCATTAATTGTATGGAATTTACAAAAGACTTTTTGCCATTAAATGCAACTCCAGAGAGGGTTGAGCATGCATTAAATCTGATGAATTCATTAGAATACATATTTAATAATGCAAATAAATGTACGATGAATGTAAATGATTTAAAACTAACATTTTAAGAGGTAAAGATATGAATATTTCAACAGATGATATGAAGAGTTGTATTCAAGAGTGGTTTGCACAGGTATATTCTTTTGAAGATTTGAGAGATGTTTATTATGCTGTTAAATCTGAAGCAGACAAACAATTTGTTTATATGGCAGAAAACATTGCCATTACAAGTAACGCTGTAAAGAATTAAAAAAGGTTTTAAGAGGTAAAAATATATGAAACTTATTGTAAGAGGCAGAGGTACTGGTAAAACCACCAAACTAATTTATGCAAGTGAAGTTACTGGCATCCCAATTGCAACATACAGCAAGACTAATGCTGAGTATATTAAAGATATGGCTGAAAGAATGGGTTGCAATATTCCAGAACCAACAACATATTATGATTTGGCAAATAATCATCATTGTGGGGATATGCAATATAAAAGCGTCTTAGCAGACGATGTTGATTCCATTCTTCAAAAGGCTCTAAATTCATATTTAAATTGCCATGTTATAGGAGCAACAATGACTCCGAGAGACTATTTGTAAGAGGTAAAGATATATGGCTATTATTATTGAAACTTGTCCTAAGTGTGGACATGATTTAATGGATGAAGTGATTTGCACCTATCCGCCAATTCCAAGAAAGAGTTGCCCTAGTTGCGGTTGGAGTTGGGAGGGCAAACCTGAAGAAGTTATTAGAGTTCCCTTTGGTGGGAACAATTTAGAAATGACAGACAATACATATCTTAACGATTTCTTAAAGATGGGTTATTCCGAAGAGGAGTCGAACTCTCTTGCAAATTTGGCAACATCAGCTTCCATTTTATCAGGTAACACTATTGATATTAGCGAAGCAACAGATGCTTTAATTAAAGCATTTAAAGATTACGAAGATAAATTCATAAAAGAAAGTATGGTTGACAATTTTGAGCATCCATCGTGCATTAATTGTCCAAACAACATTAAGAATGGCGGCAGTGGCATTTGTCATTGTATCTTGGGGCAGATGCAGATAACATAAAACAGGGATTTTAAGAGAGTAAATTATGTCTAGTTATTTAAATTTATATAAAGATAAAATCAAAAAGAGCGTAGTATCTAAGTTAGTGGCATTGGGTTACGAAGTAAACGATGATACATCTATTAAAAAAATTCAAGAAATTGTGAAAATTATTCAAAGAGATAATGGATTAATGATAGATGGGTACATTGGAAGAAGAACAATGCCGTTATTGGGATATAGTGACGAGGAAATTAGAAAGATGTTGAAAATTCCTAAGTTCACGAACGGCTCTTCGTACTATTACCCATTTTGGTTCTTATGTTAATTTTGGATAATAAAAAAGATTTCAATCAATAGAAAGGAAGATGTTTATGCCAATAGTAAAAGACGGAGACGGTGTTTGCGTTGAATACACAATTCCAAAAGATATTAAAGATTTAATTACAGACGACTTTTTAAAGGAGTTTCGCAATCAGCTATTTAGAATGCACGAGTATTACAGTTTAGAGACATTTGCTGAAGAGGGTATTCCAATGAATACATCGACGGGTGGTTGGTTTGCTGCTTTTGGTAAGGCTTGTTTGTTGACAAATAAAGAAGTGCTGCTAGATTATTGGAGAACTCTTCCTTGGTACGATTCAGACATTTTTGATGGCGAATTGGCAGATATGCTAATTGAAAGAGGTTTTATTCTTGGCGATTTATCCAAGGTTATAGAACAGCAACTTGGTATTAAATTCGATGATTTAAGAGTTTGTAATGATTGTGGAAGGCTGTATACAAAGGATATGGTCGTAGAGATAACCGATGTGAATAAAGATGAATTGTTTAGTAATTATAGATGTCTTTATTGCCAAGATGTCAAAGAGACAAAAGACGGTAACAGAAATGCAAGCGATTATTATAGAAGCATTTTAAAGGAATTAGACGAATATAAAAATAATCATCCGATTAACAATGAGAATGAATGGTAATAAAACAAAGATTTTAAGAGGTAAAAGAAATGTATAATCCATGTTTTGAATGTTTGAATAGATATGGCAAACAGTATACAGAAGAATGCGATAATACTTGTGAGTATGCACACGCATTAAGCAAATTAAAACCGTATGGAAGCATAGATGAGATTGTTGATATTATGAAGGGCGATAGATTCCCTATTGTCTTTGTAGACAAAGACCATATCGACTTTACATATAAAATAGTTTGTGCTGCTAAAGATGGTTTTATTTAAGCAAATAAAATAAAGGTTTTAAGAGGTATATTATGAGCATAACAGATAAGTTGTTAGATACTGGATGTGAATATGCTCCGCATTTTGTCAATCCAGATTATGAAGATGCTATTATTGGAACTACACATGATGGTAGAATCGTTTATGACTATGATAAGATGGTTGAATATCTTATGAACAATGAGGGATGGTCTGATACCGAAGCAATTGATTGGATTGAATACAATGTTATCAGAAGTATTCCTTATATGGGTAGCGATGCTCCTATTATTATGTATCCAATTGATTAAAAATATTTTTGATTAATATCTTGACAATAAGTAAAAATATGGTATAATAGTTGTGTAAAAAACATCAATTAAATATTACAACTATTAAGGTTATATAGAAAGGTGCAATAAATAGGCGGTATGAACAAGAATTATACAGTATATCATTTACATTCAGACCTATCGAATGGCGTAACCAATATTGACAGCGTTACAAAATATAAAGAATATGTAGAATATGCAAAATCTCTTGGCATGACCGCCTTGGCTTTTGCGGAGCACGGCAACATTTTTGAATGGGTTCACAAGAAGGAAGCAATCGAAGCTGCCGAAATGAAATATATTCACGCTGCCGAGGTGTATTTAACGGCGAATAAGAACGGTGAAGATAAGCATAGAGATAATTATCACTGTGTTTTGATTGCCAAAAATTACGATGGTGTTAAAGAGTTAAATAGATTAATTTCAGCCTCTTTTAACAGAGACGACTACCATTATTACTATGCCCCTAGAATTGGCTTTGATGAACTATATGCCACATCAGATAACATCATTATAACAACTGCTTGTCTTGGTGGCGTGTTAAATAAAGCTGATAATGATATTAAGACAGAGTTTCTAAGATTCTTAATTAAGAATAAGCATAGATGTTATCTTGAAATACAACATCATAATTGTGTAGACCAAGCAACATATAATAAAGTTTTATATGCAATTAATCAAAAGACTGGCATACCGCTTATTGCAGGAACTGATACGCACTGCTTAAATGATACGCATATAGAGGGCAGAAGCATTCTACAGAAAGCTAAAAATGTTTTCTTTTCAGATGAAGAGTCTTGGGATTTAACATTTAAGACTTATGACGAATTAGTTGAAGCATATAAAAAACAGAACGCTCTGCCAGAAGAAATCTACTTAGAAGCAATTGATAATACGAACACAATGGCTGATTCTATTGAGCCTTTTAAGTTAGATTATTCAAAGAAATATCCTAAGCTATACAATGATTCCGAAAAGGCGTTAAAAGAGAAGATTGTAAAAGGCATTAAAAATAGAGGTGTCGATAAGTACGACAACTTTAATGAATACAAAAAGAAGATTCAATATGAATTAGAAACATATAAATATAATGGCGCAATGGACTTCCTTTTGCTCGAAGAAGACTACAAATCGGCATTAAAGAAGCAGGGTGTAAGTTATGGTTATTCCAGAGGCTCAGTTAGTGGAAGCATTATTGCATACTTGCTTGGTATTACAGAAGTAGATTCTATTAAATATAATCTTAATTTCGAGCGTTTTATGAACAAAGAGCGTGTGTCTCTTGCCGATGTTGACACAGACTGGTCTAAGAAAGATAGATACAAAGTAAGAGAATACTTATTTAATAAGGAAGGATTGTATTGTTGCGACATTATCACTTTTAATACAATTGCTATGAAGGGCGCTATTAAAGATGTTGGCAGAGCTTTGGGAATGAGCGTTGATGAAACGCAGACATTAAGTGACGCAGTGTATCAAGATGAAAACAAAAATGATTGTATTGATGATTTTTACATTAAGAAATATCCAGAGCTATTTAAGTATGTGGATATTGTAAAGGGTACAATTGTTTCTATTGGTAATCATCCAGCAGGACTTGTTGTATCTCCGTTCCCTATAGATGAATGGTTTGGTTTATGCACAACGAAAACAAATGAAAATATGATTTCTCAAATTAATATGAAAGAACTTGATGGATTGCAGTTTGTTAAGCTCGATGTGTTGGGTCTTGATTGTGTAGGTTTGATTAATGAAACTTGTGATTTAGCAGGTATTCCAAGAATCACACCAGACAATATTTCATTTGATGATAAAAAGGTTTGGGATGAAATCAGAGACGATTGTACAATGATTTTTCAATTTGAATCGTCATATGCTGGTGATTATATTAAGCAGCTATTTAGTGACGAAACTATTGCAAAAATCAAGGAGCAAAATGAAAACTTTTCTTATATAGATTTGATGTCGATGGCAAATGGAGCTATTAGACCTGCTGGTGCAAGTTATCGTGATGAACTATCAACTGGCAAATATCACGATAATGGACACGAAGCATTGAACAAATTCCTTGCTCCGACACTGGGATACTTGGTTTACCAAGAACAGATTATTGAGTTCCTACATAGTTTTTGTGGATATACAATGGGCGAAGCCGACATTGTGCGAAGAGGCTTTGCAAAAAAAACTGGTACTGATAAATTTATACCCAAAATTAAAGAGGGTTTTATTAAGACTATGAAAGAGAAATACAATGTTGATGAGGAAGAATCAAATCAATTAATTGAAAGCTTTATCCAAGTCATCATTGACGCAAGTTCTTATCTGTTCTCTTTAAACCATGCCACCCCTTATAGTTTTCTTGGTTATGTTGTTGGTTGGTTAAGATGTTATTACAAATTAGAAACTATAACAACAGCTTTGAATATTTACGAGGGCGATTCAGATAAGTGTTTAGAGATATTGCAATATGCAAAGAAACATAATATTGAACTTAAGCCGATTAAATTCGGTAAGTCTGGTGCTGACTATACAATAGACAAAGAGAACAATGCTATTTATAAAGGTATTAGCAGTATTAAGTATTGCAATGTTCAAATTGCAAACGAACTACTTGAACTATCTCATAATAAATACGAAACATTTACAGATTTGTTAAAGGATATTAAAGAGAAGACTTCGCTCAACTCAAGACAGTTAAACATTTTAACTGGATTAGATTTTTTTAGTGAGTTCGGCAATAACAAATATCTTTTAAATGTAATTGAAGTTTATGATAAGTTTGCAAGTGCTAAAATTATTGCTAAAAAGAAGATGGAGGAGCTTGGTGTTACAGAGTTCCTTATGACAAAGTATGCTGGCAAGGAAACTAAGAGCCAGTATAGAGATATAGATAACCAAGGATTAATCAAAGAGCTATGTAGCAGATTACCAAACGAATCTATGGGCGTAGTTGAGCAAATTAAATTTGAGATGGAGTTCCTTGAATATACTACATATGTAAATCCTGATTTTGCAGATTACTATTATGTGGTTCTTAATTTTAAGACTTTCTCAGACCCCACAAAGCCACACTTTACTTTGAGAAATATTAAAACAGGCGAAGAGATTAAAACTAGAATTAGACAATCAAAATTGTACAGAGAAAATCCATTTGGTGAGTTTGCGATATTAGACATTAAGGGTTTTACCTATGTATATAAAAAGAAGAATATTGGTGGAGATTGGGTTGAAACAGAAGAGCTTGAGCCTTTGGTCACTGAATTTGAGGTAGTTAAGAATGGATAACAAACAATACAAATTTAAGGGAGTAGTCATTAAGTGTACTTATAACACGCCAGATTATAAGATATATGCTGTTGTAGTTAATAAAAATGATTATCCCGATATCAAACAAAACAAATATGGCAATGTTAGTATTCTGGGAGAGTTGAGCGACTTGACTTTGGGAGTAGAATACGAAATTACTGCCGAAGAGCAGACCAACAAGTATGGGATTAGCTATAAAGTAGTTAATCTGAGGAGAGATATGCCTACTACTGCTGAGGGTACATATCTTTTTCTATCCGAGATTCTAACTGATAACCAAGCCAAGGTATTGATTGAACACTATCCAAATATCATTCAAAAGGTTAAAGATAATGACTTGGACGACATTGACCTGTCAAAGCTTAAAGGTATTGGAGCTAAAACTTTTGAGAAAATTAAAGACAAAATCGTAACCAATTTTGCGCTTATGGACTTGGTTATTGAATTTAAAAATGTTTTGTCTATGAGCATTATCAAGAAGATTTATGATGAATATTCTTCTATTGATAAGCTGAAAGAAAAGTTAAAAGCACAACCGTATACTACTTTAACTAGGATTTCTAGGATAGGTTTTAAAACGGCAGACAGCATCATCTTGCAGTTACAGAAAGAAAATATTATTGATTTTGGATTTGATGTTAAAACCTCTCCTGACCGATGCTTATCCTGTATGCTATATCTATTAGAAGAAAATGAAAATGAAGGTCATACAAAGATGAACCTTGCAGACTTAAGACAACAATGTTTAAAAATTGTTCCGTCTTGTGCCGAACACTTTGTTGATGTTATTAAAGATGACAACATTTATTATAACAAAGACAATATGGAGGTAGCCCTTCGTTCAACTTATGAAACAGAAAAGTATATTGCAGAAACAATTTTGTATAATTTAAAGAATGAAAATAATGTTTGGGATTTTGATGTTCAAAAGTATCGAGCAGTTGGCGAGTTTGAATTGTCTGATGAGCAGATGAAAATTCTTGATGTAGTATGCAAAAATAACATTGCAATCTTAAATGGTTTTGCAGGTGCTGGCAAGACGGCATCGACACAGGGTATCATTAATATGTTAAAAGATAATAATAAGTCTTTTAAATTAATGAGTCCTACTGGACGAGCTGCAAAGGTGTTGCACGAAAACACAAACGAACCAGCATCCACCATTCATAGAGGTTTAGGGTATGTGCCACCTAATCAGTGGACATTTAATGAGTGGCAAAAGCTTCATTGTGATGTTGTTATTGTTGATGAGTTTTCTATGGTGGACATTTGGTTATTTAAGAAGCTGTTAGACGCAATTGACTTTAAGTATACAAAGTTGCTTTTGATTGGCGATAATGCACAGCTTCCCAGCGTATCTTGTGGCAACCTATTGCACGATTTTATGGAAGCAAATATTATTCCTACTGTTACATTAAATAAGATTTTTAGATATTCTAGCGGCGGTCTAATGAAGGTTGCAACAGATACAAGATGTTGTAAAGAATATCTAACAAAAGATATGAAGTCAAAGGCAACAACCTTTGGTAACAATCAAGATTATATGTTTGTTGACTTAGCATCCGAGATGATTCCTAAAAATGTTGTTGCGCTGTATAAGAAGCTGTTGAACAACGGCAGTAGCATTGAAGACATCCAAGTATTGACAGCTAAGAATGTTGGTGATTGTGGCTCTGTAGAACTCAACAATATGATTCAAAGAGTTGCAAATCCTAACTATGGCAGCGAAGTTAATATGAAAGTTGGAGACACAACCTACTACAAGGGAGATTTAATCCTTCAAACAGTTAATAATTATGAAGCCGAAATGGTAACAGTAACAATTGTATCGACAGATGTGGTAGACCCATTTGAAGCAAGCCCATTTGGAGTAGACCCATTTGGAGTTGATTATAGCTTTAATCTATATGGCGACAATTCTCAGACTGCATTTGTTGCCAATGGTGAAACAGGAATTATTAAAGAGATTTGCAATACATATGTAATCGTAGATTTTAATGGGATTCATGTTAAATATTATAGAAATGATATGAATATGGTTAAGTTAGGTTATGCAATAAGTATTCATAAGAGCCAAGGCGGAGGCTTTAAAACAGTAATTTTATGTACTCCGCAAAGTCATATCTTTATGTTGAATTCAAATCTACTATATGTTGGTTTGACTCGTATGAAAGAAAAACTGTATCATTTGGGAAGCTTGCAGAGCGTAAATCAAGCGGTTAAGAAAAAGGCGAATTTGATTAGACATACATTTATGCAAAATTTGTTAAACCCTATTGACAAACAAGAATAAAGAGAGTATAATATTGTCAGCAGTTCAGAGCTTAAAAACAAATTTTAAGTTGCTAACTACTAAGGTTATACAAGGAAGGTGAAGATATGAGCGAAAATAAGGAAAAGAAGAAGTTCAAGAAGAATAAGAAGTGCAAGATTAAGTGTGCAACTTGTGAGTTCTATGATGCTCCACTTGATTACTGCTCCCAGAGGGAGATTGAAAACTGCACTATGCAAGTACATACTAATTTTTCATCTTGCGAAGATTTTTTAATTCGAGAAGATTTAGTAATGTTTTAAAATAAGACTGGTGATTTGGTGGATTATAGGAATAAACATTTTGAAAGAATTGGCGAAGAAAGACTAAATAATCAATGTTGTCTGATGAAGATTATTGATTATGAAGACGCTAATAATATGATAGTTGAATTCCAAGATAAGTATAGGGCAAAAATACACGCACAATATGCAAAATTTTCAAAAGGACTAGTAAAAAATCCGTATCATCCATCAGTGTATGGTGTTGGAATGATAGGGAACAAATATCCAGTCGGTGAAAATTCGAAGGACACAAAGGAATATAAGGCGTGGAATCGTATGTTAGAAAGGTGTTATAGCGACAAATTAAAAGAAAAGCGTTCTACATATGAAAATGTTACTTGTTGCAATGAATGGTTGTTGTTTGAAAATTTTTATGAATGGTTGCATTCTCAAGAAAACTTTGATAAGTGGTATAACGAAGATAGATGGGCAATAGACAAAGATATTCTTGTTAAGGGTAACAAAGTTTATTCTCCTGAAACATGTTGTTTAGTGTCGAATAAAATAAATGGGCTATTCTTAAGGCGTGAAAGAGACAGAGGGGAACACCCAATTGGAGTTTGTTGGCACAAATTAGGCTTTATGGCTCAATGTATAAATCCATTTACTAATAAACACGAACATATAGGATATTATTCAACGCCAGAAAAAGCATTTTTAGCATATAAAAATGTAAAAGAAAATTATATTAAAAAAATGGCTCAAGAAGAATACAATAAAGGCAACATCATTAAAAAGTGTTATGATGCAATGATTGAGTACGAAGTGGAAATCACAGATTAAATAATTACTAATGTTATATAAGGAGGATAGAATGAACTCGATTGAAAGAGATATGATGATTGGGATGATTAACATTCTTAATGAAGCCAACAATGCCTATTATAATACTGGAAATCCCATTATGAGTGATGAGCAATTTGATGCCAGATTAAGAGATTTGCAAGAGCTTGAAAGGGAAACTGGTATTGTGTTTAGCAATTCGCCCACACAAACCGTTGGCTATAAGGTTTTAACAGAACTACAAGAAGTAACGCACAGTTATCCGATGTTGAGCTTAGAGAAGTGCCATACTGTTGAAGAACTAATTAAGTTTGCTAATAACAGGGAACTTGTGGCAAGCATTAAGTTAGATGGTCTTACTTGCAGATTAACTTATGAAAATGGGCTTCTTATTAGAGCTGAAACTAGAGGCAATGGCTATGTTGGCTCTGATATTACCGAACATGTAAAACAGTTTAAGAATGTTCCTTTGAAGATTAATAAGGAAGGAACTTATGTTATTGATGGCGAAGCAATTATTACAGATAATGATTTTGCAGAAGTTAATAAGGATGGCGAATATAAGAATAGTAGAAACCTAGCTTCTGGTACTCTTGCCGTTCTTGATACATCTCTTGTTGCCAAAAGACGACTAAGACTTCTTGGTTGGGATGTTATTGAAGGCGGCACAAATAGCCTCAATGATAATCTAAACGAAGCTAAAGAATTAGGCTTTGATGTTGTGCCTCATTGGTTTAACAACTCTACTACTGGCTTAAATCCCAAGAACCTAGAAGGTAATATTTATTATATTTTTGATTTTGCAAAAGAAGAAGGTCTGCCTTGTGATGGCATTGTATTCAAGTTTAATGATATTGAATATGGTAAGTCTTTAGGCGCTACCAGTCACCATTTTAGAAACGGCATTGCTTATAAGGCAAAAGACGAAGTGTATGAAACAGAATTGTTAGATATTGAGTTTACTATGGGTAAAACTGGCATCTTAACTCCCACAGCCGTGTTTCAGCCAGTAGAAATTGATGGAACTACAGTTGAACGAGCATCTGTTCATAACATATCTATTCTGTCTAATTTGGATTTGCATGTTGGAGACACAATCGAAGTTTTTAAAGCCAACGCTATAATCCCACAAGTGAAGAGAAATGTTTCTGCCGATGAAAGAGCGGCATTAGGGGTAGAAATAGAAGATATGTTAATCCCTGTTAGTTGCCCTGTTTGTGGTGGCAAAACAAGTCTTGTAACAGAAAATAACTCCACGGTTCTTGTATGCACAAATGATAATTGCAAGGGTAAATTGCTTGGTAAGTTGACTCATTTTGTTTCTAAGAATGCAATGAATGTAGATGGAATGAGTGAAGCAACTTTAGAATTCCTGATTAATAAGGGTTGGGTCAAATCCTTTGAAGATTTGTACGATTTAAATTATTCTGCTTGGATTGAGGAATGGAAGCATACAAATGGATACGGAGAAAAATCTGTTGAAAATATTTTAAATGCTATCGAAGAAAGTAGAAATACGACACTTGATAGGTTCATTTATTCATTGAGCATTCCGTTGATTGGCAGAAGTGCGAGTAAAACCATTTCCAAATTTTTCGATGGTGACTTTGATTTGTTTTATAAGAGTCTGACCAGTCCTTTTGACTGGACGGCATTAGATGATTTTGGAGACACAATGAATGATAGCATTGTTCGTTATTCGGTAGATAATTGCATTATTGTTCGTAATCTTGCAAGAAAAATGAATTTTGTAAAGCCTACAAATGTTGTAAGTTCAAATAGTTTATCTGGACTCATATTTGTTATTACTGGTTCGCTAAATCATTTTGTAAACAGAGACGAAGCGAAAGAAAAGATTGAGGCTGCTGGTGGCAAGGTAAGCGGCTCTGTTTCTGCAAAGACTTCTTATCTTGTAAATAACGATGTTGCATCTACAAGTGGCAAAAATAAAAAGGCTAAAGAGTTAAACATTCCTATTATTTCAGAAGAAGAATTAATTAAAATGTTAAACTAATAAATATATAGGAGTATAGTAAATGATTAATACAGTTATTAAAAGAGATGGACGAGAAAAGCGTTTTAATATAAAGAATATTCGTTCTGTGCTTGAAAAGGCTTTTACCGCTGTTGATGGAACGATTAGTAATGATGCCGAGGTTATCATTAATAGAATTGTGAATCAGTTTTCTGAATTGAACAAAGATAAAGTTTCAGTTGAAGAAATACAAAATATGATTGAGAATAAGCTGATGCAAAGCTCTCGTAAGGATGTGGCAAAAGCGTATATTTTATATCGAAATGAAAGAACGAAGGTTCGTGAAAGAAACAGTACGCTAATTAAGTCTGTGTCAGAGAAGCTTATGGCTACCAATGTGCAGAACCAAAATGCAAATGTAGATGAGAAGTCGTTTGGTGGTCGTATGGGCGAAGCCAATGATGCCGTTATGAAGCAGTACGCACTAGATTACTGTATGTCTGAAATGGCAAAGAATAATCATTTAAATAATGAGATTTATATTCACGATTTAAATTCGTATGCTGTTGGAATGCACAACTGTTTGTCTATTCCTTTTGACAAGCTATTGGCAGAGGGGTTTAACACAAGACAAACAGATGTAAGAGCGGCGCAGTCTGTAAATACTGCATTCCAGTTGGTTGCTGTAATCTTCCAGTTACAGAGCCTACAACAGTTTGGCGGTGTATCCGCTACTCATCTTGATTGGACTATGGTTCCTTATGTTAGAAAGAGTTTTTGGAAACATTATAAGGATGGATTAAAATATCTATACAAGCTTTCTCCTGCTGAAATGGCAGCATATGGATTCGACAAATTTAATGAAGATTGGTCAATTGAGTGTGGTAGATATTCTCAAAACACAGATGTATATAATTACGCTATGGATATGACTGTCAAAGAGACATATCAAGCAGTAGAAGGAATGTATCATAATTTAAATACACTTCAAAGCAGAAGCGGTAATCAACTTCCGTTTACTTCTATTAATTATGGCACTTGTACCGAGCCAGAGGGTAGAATGGTGACGAAAGCTTTGCTTGAAGTGTCAATTAAGGGCATTGGTAGACTGCATAAAACTCCTATTTTCCCTTGTGGTATCTTCCAGTGTATGAACGGCATCAACAGAAAGCCAGAAGACCCCAACTATGATTTGTTCCAGTTGGCTTTAAAGTCTACCGCACAGAGACTATATCCTAATTATGCAAATGTAGATTGGTCTGGCAATACGGGATATGACATTAATGACCCTAGAACTTATTTCAGCACAATGGGATGCCGTACTGCTAATGGTTGGGATATTAATGGTTTAGAACAAATGAAAGACGGTAGAGGCAATATTTGTCCTGTGACTATTATTATGCCTACTCTGGCTATGAAAGCAAAAGAAATCTACGAAAAAGATAAGGAGTATTTTGATGCTTTTGGAGACGACGCATTAAGTGTTTTCTTTGGCTTGTTAGATACCAAAATTTCCGAAGCAAAAGATATGTTACTTGAACGCTTTGAGTGGATTTGCTCTCAATCTCCCGACTCTGCAAAATTTATGTATGAAAATGGAGTTATGGAGGGTTATGTACCAGAAGAAGGTATTCGTTCTGCATTAAAGCATGGTACTATTGTTATTGGTCAGCTTGGTTTAGCGGAGACATTACAAATTCTTATCGGATGTGACCATACAGAAGAAAGAGGAATGGAGCTTGCAAAGAAAATTGAACAGTTATTTAAGGATAGATGTGCCGAATTCAAGCAGAAATATAGTTTGAACTTTGGTGTGTATTATACACCAGCAGAAAATCTTTGCTTTACTGCAATGAAGAAATTTAAGGAAAAGTATGGAGAAATCCCCAATGTTTCCGACAAGAAGTTCTTTACGAACTCTATGCATG
>CALEJF010000030.1 GCA_937898625.1 uncultured Clostridia bacterium
CTCATCTGGTAGAGCGCCACCTTGCCAAGGTGGAGGTAGCGAGTTCGAGCCTCGTCATCCGCTCCATAAAAAACAGGACACAGAATTCTCCTAGTTTCTTGTGTCCTATTTTTATCAAAAAACTTAATATGGCGACATAGCCAAGTGGTAAGGCATGGGTCTGCAAAACCCTGATTCATCGGTTCAAATCCGATTGTCGCCTCCAAAAGAAAACCCATCCAAACGGATGGGTTTTTCTTTTGGAAATGTATAAACAGAGGATTTGAACCCTTGGGTTCGAGCGTTAAGAAAACAGTTCGGTGAACTGTTTTTAGCGAGAAGTGGTGAGGCGGGTACCGAATTTCAAGAGAAATTGGGTCGCCGAGCCATCAACATTCAAGGCGTAGCCGCGGAAGGTTGTCAAATCCGATTGCCACCTCCAAAAGAAACCCCATCCAAACGGATGGGGTTTTGAAATTTAATATTAAAACTTTCTCACATAGCCACATCTTTTGCATAGCTCTTCACAGGCGTTTCTGTTTGAAAAGCCATTATAGATATTTTGTGCTCTTTCTGAGCTTATGATTTTTTCTAAATCAGTTTCAAAGATATTTCCAAGATTTATTGTGCCATCGTTATCAAGGCAACAAGGAACAACTGTACCATCTGCTAAAACTCCTATGGCGGTGCGAAGTCCGGGGCAGAAAACTTTTTCGTCAACGTCATCGCTTTCGAGTGTTGGCCAATCGAATTTATCGCCATATTCAACGAATATGTTGTTGCCTATTTTCATACCATTGCTTTCATCGACAAAAGATTGTGGAATATGTTTTCCGAGTTTTGCTAAGATTTCATTATTTGAACTATTCTTGCTGAAAATATCGAACCAAGGTTTTGGAAAATATTTTTCGAGCTTTGCTAAAATTTCGTTATTCAAACTGTCTTTGCCACCATTGTTCCAGAGTCTAAGAACAACAACCTTCTTGCCTTCAGCAGCTTTTGCGTATTCGAAACAATCGGTAAGATATTTATCAAATGCTATATTGTTGTTATTTGCTTCAAAAGAGTGTAATGAAATATAGGTTCTATAGTGTGATTTAGAATTTAACAAAGCGTCTTGGTGTCTGCTTAACAAAGTACCATTTGTTACAATCTTAACCATAAATCTCATTTCTTCGGCGATTTTCAAAAATTCATCAAAGTCGGGGTGGCAAAGTGGCTCACCAAGAAGATGAAAAGAAATGAAATCAGTATATGGTTTGATTTTGCTAAGTACTGTTCTGAATTCTTCTTTGCTCATTCTTTTGGCTTTTCTTGTTGTACCCGGACAGAATGAACATTTTAAGTTGCAGATGTTTGAAATCTCAACGTATATTTCTGCAAATTTTTTCATTTTATCACCACCTACAGTTGTAATTATAGCACAACGCGAAACAAAAGTAAACAAAATCTTTCTTTTTTTGAAACAGAGTTTAGTATGTGTTAAAATATCTCTATAAAAAAGCAACGGAGATTTTGTTATGTATGATTTCAGAATAGAAACAGATTTAACTGCATTTGATAACTTTGTGAAAGCCAATAAGGGTTCATATCTTCAATGTTTAAAGTGACCTGAAGTTAAAACCTCTTGGGGCTTACTTCTTACCTATTACCTCTTTACTTTTACCTCAAAAAATCCTTGGAGATTTGGAAAGTAAGAAGTAATAGTGAAGAAGTGTGGGCAAGACACCCGCACTCGATTGTAATTTCAGATTATGTGTGATATAATCATCTAAATAAAAGGGGCTACATTCTGTGAACAGAAGAACTACACAGAATTATTTTAGCACAACAATCTAATTTATACCTGAATAAAAATCTTACATAAAATCTTAATTCAAAAGGAATGACAAGGTATGGTTAAAGACAAATTAAGTAAAAAGAATTGGTTTATAATTACCCTGTTCTGTTTTATGGGTGGTGTTGCTTGGAATACTGAAAATATGTATTTCAATACCTTTATCACCAATGAAATATATGCCGATGTGTCACAGACTGCTATCCTCGGTTCTATGGAAGCAACAACGGCGGTAGCCCGTATGGTGGCTCTTTCTGCTATTGCTGCGGTGGTTACAACATTTATAATGGGTGCTCTCAGCGATAAATTGAAAAACCGCAAGATGTTTATTTCTGTGGGTTACATATTATGGGGTATTGTTACTGCTATGTTTGGCTTCATTACAAAAGAAAATGTAGCAAATCTTTTTAATCTTACGGATGAAGCAAAAATTCTCGGCACTACGGTGTGGTTTGTTATTCTTATGGATATTGTTATGACCTTTATGGGCTCAACCAGTAACGATGCTGCTTTTCAGGCATGGGTAACTGATGTTACTGTACCTAAACAAAGACCAATTGTTGAAACTGTTTTATCCGTTGTAGGTACTATATCTTCATTTGCAGTAACCGGTGTGGGCAGTTTTGCTCAGGCAGGGACAATTTCTTATAAAATATTCTTTATAGGTCTTGGTCTTGTAGTTACTTTGTGTGGTGTATTAGGACTTTTCCTCATTAAAGACCCACCACGCACTGCGCAGATATCTGATAGCTCGTCATCTTATTGGGCAGACCTTTTTTATGGTTTCAGACCATCAGTTATTAAAGAAAATGCAAGACTTTATCTTGCTCTTCTCTCATTCTGCTTTGCAATAATTGCGTTCCAGGTTTTCTATCCGTATCTTCTTACTTATGTTCAGTATGTAGTTATTCCTGATAATGGTGGTATAGAAAATATTCTTAAACCATCCGTTATTATAACTGCAGTGGTGGTTGTCGCCATTCTTCTTATTTGTATTGTAAAACTTCTTAAACTTTCAACACAGAAAAAGGGTTTCTGCCTTGTGGTTGGTGTTGTTGCAATGACATTGGGATTCTTACTTCTCTCAACAAGTACAAGTATTTATGTTATTCTCGTAAGCGTGTTACCTGTGGTTGTTGGTAATGCTATGGTCAACATTCTCTTTGGTGCTGCTGTCAAGGACTTTATTCCTGAAGGCAAAGCAGGCCTTTTTCAAGGTATAAGAATGATTTTTGCCGTGCTTCTTCCTATGGTTATAGGCCCTGTTATCGGTGATATGGCTTGCCAGAAAGCTGCACAGACTATTATAAATGAAGTTGGTGCAGAGGTAATAGTACCTGCTAAGAATATGTTCCTTTGGGCGGGTATAGTATGTATATTTGCACTGCCTCCTCTCTATTTCCTTATCAAAAAAGGTTTTGATATTAAAGAAAGTAAACCTACGGAAAATGAAATTATTGCTTGAGGTATGAAATATGAAAAAATGGAATTTTTATACATCAAAAGAGATTAAACCACAGGGTTGGCTCAAGCGTCAGCTCGAAATTCAAGCAAATGGTTTGAGTGGTAATTTACATAAAATCTGGCCCGATATCCGTGATAGCGGTTGGATAGGAGGAAACCGTGAAAGCTGGGAAAGAGTACCTTACTGGCTTGATGGATTTATTCCTCTTGCTTATCTTTTGGAAAATGAAGAAATGATTGCAACGGTAAAAAAATATATTGATGCCATTGTTTCAGCACAGGAAGAAGATGGTTGGATTTGTCCGTGCAAAAAAGAAGAAAGAGCAAAGTATGACACTTGGGCGATACAACTTATATGCAAAACGCTCAAGGTTTACTACGAATGCTCTGGGGATGAAAGAATTCCAGATGTCATTTACAGAGTGCTCAAAAACTATTATGAACTTCTTAAAAGTGGTGAAATCAAGTTATTCCAGTGGGCTAAATACAGATGGTTTGAGTCTTTTATTTCACTTAATTTCTTATACGAAAAATATAAGGAAGACTGGATTTGTGACCTTGCAAAAATTATTAAGGAGCAAGGTTTTGACTATAACAGAACAACTGAAAACTGGAAAAAAACAAGCCATGTATGGAAATTGAACACACATATAGTTAATATGACTATGATGCTTAAGAGTGAAGCTGTTTCCCATGAATTATTGGGCGAAGAGTATACAGACAATGCTGAAAAACTTCGTGAAATTCTCGACAGATACAATGGTACTGCTTTTGAAGGCTTTACGGGTGACGAGGTGCTTTCAGGTCTTGACCCCACGAAAGGTACAGAATGCTGTGCAGTAGTTGAACAGATGTATTCCTATGAAGAAATTTTTGCTCATACAGGTGATAATAAATGGGCAGAGCGACTTGAAATGCTCGGGTTTAACGCGCTTCCTGCCACACTCAGTGAGGATATGTGGACGCATCAGTATGTTCAGCAGGTAAATCAGATTGCCTGTCAAAAAACAATGATTATGGCACCGTGGAGTACAAACGGTCCTTATGCGCACACTTTTGGACTTGAGCCGAATTTTGGCTGTTGCACGGCAAACTTCAACCAGGGCTGGCCTAAATTTGCACTTTCATCATTCATGCATAAGGACAATACAGTATTAAGTTCAGTTATGTTGCCGTCTGTTTTGAAAGATAACGGCGTTACAATCAGACTTGAAACAGATTATCCCTTTAACAATAAAATGCACTATTATATAGATGCAGAAAAGGATTTTAACTTTGTAATCCGTATTCCGTCATTTGCAAAAAATCTTAAAGTTAATGGTGAAAATACAGAAATTAAAGACCTTGAATTTGCAATAACACAAGGTAAAACCGAAATCGAAATTGAGTTTTCTGCAACACCTTTTTTGAAAGAAAGACCAAATAATCTTTATGCTTTGCAAATGGGCTCACTGCTTTTCTCTGTGCCTATTGAATATGAAAAGCATATGAGAGAATACATGAAAAAAGGTGTTGAACGCAAATTTCCGTATTGCGATTATCAGTTTATACCAAAAACGCCTTGGAATTATGGCTTTGCAGACGAAGATTTTGAAATAAACTACCATACATCAGGCGATATTCCGTTTTCACAAGATAACCCACCGGTAACAATAAAAGCAAAAATGCAGCAAATCAACTGGGGACTTAAATTCCCGTACAGAAGTATTGCAAGAAAAACACCGAAATCAAGGAATCCGATTTCAGACATTCAAAAAATTGAGCTTTGCCCATACGGTTGTGCAAGACTAAGAATGACAGAAATGCCGGTGCTTGGTAAATAGAATCGTTGAATTATACAATTTATAAGTTGACTAACATCAGGTTAATTAAGTGGTTCTAAAAAGAGACATACTGGAAAAAACGACGAATTTCTACAAGAGATTCGTCGTTTTTACTTTTTACTTCTTCACTATTCATTCTTCACTAATCTTCGGGTCGATTTTCGGAAAGTAAGAAGTGTAGGCGGGACACCCGCACCTGAGTGTTATAAGAAATCAAAACTTCCTCACAAAACTACATCTTTTACAAAGTTCTTCACAGGCGGTTCTGCTTGAAAACCCCTTATAAATATTTAGTGCTTTTTCGGAGTTTATTATATTTTTTAAATCATCTTCAAAAATATTTCCAAGATTAATTTCACCATTATTGTCAAGACAACAGGGGACAACCGTACCATCAGCCAAAATACCAATCTGGTCACGAAGTCCGTAGCAGAAAACATTTTCATTAATATCATCGTTTTCAAGTGTCGGCCAATCAAATTTGTCGCCGTATTGCAAAAAGACCTTGTTGCCAACCCTTGTGCCGTTGCGTTCTATACTCCAAGGTTTCGGGAAGTATTTTTCAAGTTTTGCTAAAATTTCATCATTAAGACAATCTTTACCACCGTTGTTCCAAAGGCGTAGAACAACGATTTTTTTATTTTCGGCACTTTTTGCATATTCAAAACAGTCTTTTAAATAGTTATCAAAAGAGGTTTTATTGTCATTTGCCTCGAAGGAGTGCATAGAAATAACCGTTTTGTAATGGGATTCTGAATTTAAAAGTATGTCTTTATTTTTATTTAAAAGAGTACCATTTGTAGTGATAATCACTTTGAATTTCATACCCTCTGCAATTCTTAAAAATTCTTTAAGGTCCGGGTGGCAAAGTGGCTCACCAAGAAGATGAAAATAAATATAATCAGTATAATCTTTAATCTTTTCCAACACCATTTTAAATTCGTCAATGTTCATTCTCCGTGGATGACGAGTAGTTCCGGGGCAAAACGAACATTTTAGATTACAAATATTTGAAATTTCAACATATACCTTTGCAAATCTTTTCAAACTCTCGCCCCCTTATATAAATGATTATAACATAATAAAGCTGAATATTAAATAAAAAGTTTACTTATTGAAACAAGTTGTTTTATGTGATAAACTTTAATTGGTGATGTTATGAAACTTATAGTTTGTCTTGACGACAAAAATGGTATGCTTTTTAATAATCGTCGTCAAAGTCGGGATAAAGTGTTAATCGAAAATATGCTTGAATTTTGTAAAGGAGAACAACTTTACACAAATGAATATTCAGCAAAACTATTTCCTGAAAACTCTGTTAAGATTTGCGAAAAGCCTGAAGATATAGAAAAAGGATATTTTTTTGCAGAAAATATTTTTCCGAATGAAGAAAACTTTGAAGAAATAATTGTGTATAAATGGAACAGAGTTTATCCCGCAGATGTGCGTTTCAATATTGACCTAGAAAATTGGATTTTGACGGAAACAGTTGATTTTGAGGGTTCATCCCACGAAAAAATTACAAGAGAAATATATGTGAGGTAGAATATGAAAAATAATATATTTAGGATTTTGATGTGTGCAACACTTATTATCTCTTTGTTGATTTTTGGCGGATGTGGGTTTGAAAGTGATTTTACGGAAAAGCCAACAAATAATGAGCAGAATACAAATGCACCGTTAAGCGAGGATGCAATTACTCTTGATAATATACCCGAGTATTCAGGTGTTCCTTATGTGGCACTTTATGATAATCAACCATTGTTTTCAAAGGAAGATTATACCACAAAAGCCTTTGAAAGTTATTCAAATCTTGACAAGTTAGGCCGTTGCGGTGTAACTTTTGCCTGCGTTGGTGTTGAAACTATGCCGACGGAAGAAAGAGGTAGCATAGGGCAGGTTAAGCCCTCGGGATGGGTGACTGCAAAATATGATTTTGTTGACGGAAAATATCTTTACAACCGTTGTCATTTAATCGGTTTTCAGTTGACAGGTGAAAATGCGAATACAAGCAACTTAATTACGGGCACACGATATATGAACACAGAGGGTATGTTGCCTTTTGAAAATATGATTGCTGACTATGTAAAAGAAACTGAAAACCATGTACTTTATCGTGTAACACCGATTTTTGAGGGTGATAACCTTGTGGCAAGCGGTGTGCAAATGGAAGCGTGGTCTGTTGAGGATGATGGCGACGGAATTTGCTTTAATGTCTATTGCTATAATGTTCAACCGGGAGTTAAAATTGACTATGCCACAGGGAAAAGCACTCTTGACGAGGAATACACAGAAAAGAATGATGACGATGCTAATTCTTCGCAATTTGTTCTCAATACATCCTCAAAAAAGATACATAAACCAACCTGCTCAGGCGCAAAAAATATGAATGAGAAAAATAAAAAGACAGTTATAGGAACAGAGCTTAAACAGTATTTGAACCAGGGGTATGAATATTGTGGTACTTGCTTTTAATTTCATTTTATACATTATATTATGTATAAATGCATAAAATATGCAAAATATGTAATAAAAATGCATAAAACAAGCATAAATATTCATTAAAATATTGAAATAATGTATAAAAATACAAAAAATACTGAAAAAATATGTAAAAACACTTGATTTCATAAAAAAAGTGTGTATAATATATCCCATACTGCAAATTGCACAAATAATAACTCAATTTTTCGGAGGAATATACAAATGGAAAAGAAAGATATCAAAAAGGTAGTTTTAGCTTATTCAGGTGGTCTTGATACATCAATTATCATTCCTTGGCTCAAGGAAAATTATAACAACTGTGAGGTTATCGCGGTATCAGGTGATGTTGGTCAGGGTACAGAACTTGACGGACTTGAAGAAAAAGCAATCGCAACAGGCGCTTCAAAACTCTATGTTCTTGACCTTAAGGAAGAATATGTTGAGGAATACATCTGGCCTTGTCTTAAAGCAGGTGCAGAGTACGAGCAGTATCTTTTAGGTACTTCACATGCTCGTCCTTGCATTGCAAAGGGACTTGCTGAAATCGCAATCAAAGAGGGTGCAGACGCTATTTGTCACGGCTGTACAGGTAAAGGTAATGACCAGGTTCGTTTTGAACTCACATTAAAGGCTTTTGCTCCTGAAATGGCAATTATTGCTCCTTGGCGTGAGTGGGAAATCAAATCCCGTGAAGAAGAAATCGCTTATGCAGAGGCTCACAATATTCCTCTTAAAATTAACCGCGAAACAAACTATTCCAAAGATAAGAATGTTTGGCACTTATCTCACGAAGGTCTTGATTTGGAAGACCCTGCAAACGAGCCAACATACAACAAACCAGGTTTCCTTGAAATGAGTGTTTCTCCTGAAATGGCTCCCGATGTACCAACTTATGTTACAATTCACTTTGAAAAAGGTGTTCCAACTGCTATTGATGGTGTTCAGATGAAAGGCCTTGCAATCGTTGAAAAACTCAACGAACTTGGTGGTGCAAACGGTATCGGTCTTCTTGACATCGTTGAAAACCGTCTTGTTGGTATGAAATCCCGTGGTGTTTATGAAACTCCGGGTGGTGCAATCCTTTACAAGGCACACGAACTTCTTGAAATGATTTGTCTTGACCGTGATACACAGCACTACAAGAAACTTGTAGCACAGAAATTCGGCGAGGTTGTTTATAACGGACTTTGGTTCACACCTCTTCGTGAAGCTCTTTCTGCATTCGTTGACGAAACACAGAAAACAGTAACAGGTGATGTTAAAGTTAAACTCTACAAGGGTAACATTATCAACGCAGGTATCACTTCACCTTATTCACTCTATGATGAGAATGTTGCATCATTCGGTGATGACGGCGGTGCATACAACCAGAAAGATTCAGCAGGATTTATTAACCTCTTTGGATTATCTATAAAAGTAAAAGCTCTTTTAGATAAACAACGTGGTGAGAACTAAATAACAACTTACAATAACGACAAAGGGGATTTTCTCTTTGTCGTATTGTGCTAAAATAGGAGAATAATTATGCAACTCTGGAAAGGCAGATTTTCAAAAGAAATCGACCCGAAAACTAATGATTTTAACTCATCAATAAAATTTGACAGTCGTATGTATAAAGAGGACATTGACGGAAGCCTTGCTCACGCAGCGATGCTTTGTGCTCAGGGAATTATCTCCGCAGAGGACCTTGCTCAGATTACAGATGGTCTTAAAGCTATCAAATCAGAAATTGAGAGTGGAGAATTAGAAATTGACCCTAACGCAGAGGATATTCACACTTTTGTTGAGGGTGAATTAACTGCCCGTATCGGTTTAGCAGGTAAAAGGTTACATACAGCAAGAAGCCGTAATGACCAGGTTGCAGTGGATATTCGACTTTATCTTCGCCACGAATGTGATGCACTTTACAACCAACTTACAGAACTTGTAGATGTGCTTTGCAAAAAAGCAGAACAGTATGCAAGTGCAGTTATGCCGGGATATACACATCTTCAAAGAGCACAGCCAATCACATTCGGACATCACTTAATGGCTTATGCAGAAATGTTAATGCGTGATAAAGAGAGATTGCAACAAGCAACTGAAAGAATGAACTATTCACCTCTGGGTGCTTGTGCATTGGCAGGAACAACATATAACACAGACCGTGAAATGACAGCAAAAGCACTGGGTTTCAATGGTGCTATGCAAAATTCACTTGACTGTGTTTCCGACCGCGATTTCTGTATGGAATTAGCATCAGTTATCTCAATTATTATGGTGCATCTTTCCCGCTTTTCAGAAGAAATCGTGCTTTGGTGCTCGTGGGAATTTAAGTTTATTGAACTTGACGATGCTTTCTCAACAGGCTCATCAATTATGCCACAAAAGAAAAATCCTGATATTACAGAACTTATTCGTGGTAAATCAGGTCGTGTATTCGGTGACCTTACAACACTCCTTACAATGATGAAAGGCTTGCCACTTGCATACAACAAAGATATGCAAGAAGATAAAGAGGCAATTTTTGATGCTTTTGATACAGTTAAAATGTGCCTTACAGCATTTATTCCAATGCTTGACACAATGACAGCACTTCCTGAGAATATGAGAAAAGCAGCAGCGGGCGGATTTATCAATGCAACCGACTGTGCAGACTATCTTGTTGGTAAAGGACTTCCTTTCCGTGATGCATATAAAGCAACTGGTGAATTAGTAGCACTTTGCATCAATAAGGGTCTTACGCTTGAAACATTACCGTTAGAAGAATACAAAGCAGTTTGCGATGTTTTCGACGAAGGTGTTTACGATGCAATCAATCTTGATAAATGTGTAAACGACCGTACATCTCTCGGTGGACCTGCACCACAGAATGTGCTAAGTCAAGTAAAGAGAGTACAAGAACTCAACAAATAATAATTTTGTCCTGTTTTCCGTTATGCTTCGTTGCTTTCAACTCGTGGTATACCTGATACAACTTCGTTTCGGCAACATTGCCTAACGAAAAACATTTACAAAATTTATGTAGGGGTCGGCGTCCTCGACGACCCGAAATCTTTGATTATAAGGAAAACTATAATTATGACAAAAATATTCATCGACGGTAGTCAGGGTACAACCGGACTTAAAATTTTTGACCGTCTTGCAAAAAGAGAAGATATTGAACTTATCACTCTTCCCGAAAATTTAAGAAAAGACACAAATGCTCGTAAACAGGCACTCAATAGTGCAGATATTGCTTTCTTGTGTTTACCTGATGCAGCAGCCATTGAAGCAGTTAGTCTTATTGAAAACGACAACACAATCGTAATTGACACATCAACTGCACATCGTACAAATGATGGATGGGCTTATGGTTTTCCAGAACTCTGCGAAGAATTTGAGAATAAACTCAAAAACTCAAAGCGAATTGCTGTTCCGGGTTGCTATGCAAGTGGTTTTATAGCACTTGTAAAACCTTTGGTTGATGCGGGAATTGTGGATAGTGACATTTGTATTGCTTGTCATGCTATGTCAGGTTACAGCGGTGCAGGTAAAAACGGAATTGCACAGTATGAAGATGCTGAAAGAGATTACCTTTTAGATGCTCCAAGAGAATATGCTCTTACGCAGCAGCACAAGCACTTAAAAGAGATGAAAGCCATTTCAGGTCTTAATAACGAGCCTATTTTCAGCCCATATATTTGCGACTATTTCAGCGGTATGGTTATGACAGTGCCACTTTTCAAAAAAGATTTAAAGAATGGCAAAACAGCAGAGGATATCAAGGCTCAATACAAAGAAAAATACAATTCAGATATTGTAAAGTATAAAGAAAGCATTGACGAAAACGGATTTATCGCAGGCAACAAAATGAGCGAAAACGACGGTATGGAAATTACAGTTTGCGGTAATGAAGACCGAATTTTGCTTATTGCAAGATATGATAATCTCGGGAAAGGTGCTTCCGGTGCCGCAGTACAATGCTTGAATGTTAAAATGGGATTAGACCCTGAATATCAATTGAATTTATAACAATGCGTAGGGGTCGGCGTCCTCGACGACCCGTAGCAAAATATTATGGAATTAAAACAAAGAAAAAGAACAAGATTAAAAAACTTTGACTATTCAACAAAAGGTTGTTATTTTATAACAATTTGTGCAGATGAAAAAGAGAAGGCAATATTTGGTAAAATTAAAAGGGACAACCTACAAACAGAACCGTATATAGAGTTGACAGGATATGGTCAAATTGTGGAAAAACAAATAGAAGAAATAAACTCTGTTTATGATGATGTGAATATTTTCCCATATGTAATTATGCCTAATCATATTCATTTTATCATTGAAATTGACGGGTCGTCGGGGACGCCGACCCCTACGAATGCCAGAATACCATCAATTATTTCAACACTTAAAAGAATGACAAATAAAAAAGCTGGTTTCAAAATATGGCAACGTGGTTATAATGACCACATTATTCGTAATGATGAAGATTATTTGAGAATATCAGAGTATATAACTAACAATCCGTATGGAAAGATTTGGTGAACAATATGCAATTTATAAATGGTGGTGTTACTGCTCCAAAAGGTTTTAAAGCGAGTGGTATTCACTGTGGAATTCGTAAAAACAAAACAAAAAAGGATTTAGCACTCATTCTCTGTGAAACTGAATGTGATACAGCGGCAGTTTACACACAAAACTTAGTTTATGGTGCACCAATTACAGTTACAAGAAATAATATTGCAGACGGCAAGGCTTATGGTGTAATCTGTAACAGTGGTATTGCTAACACTTGTAATGCTGATGGTGTTGAAAAGGCAGAAATGATGTGCAAGCTTGTTGCAGATGCAACAAATCTTAAACCAACGGATTTTGTAGTTGCTTCAACCGGTGTTATCGGTCAACCAATTGATATTGAGCCAATCGAAAAAGGTATGGTACAACTTGTGGCAGAATTAAGTGAAGATGGCTCTGACTCTGCTGCTCAAGCAATTATGACAACTGACACGGTAAAAAAAGAGTTTGCGGTTACATTTACACTTGACGGAAAAGAGTGTAAAATAGGTGCTATCTCAAAGGGTAGCGGTATGATTCACCCAAATATGGCAACAATGCTCGGATTTATCACAACTGATGCTAATATTTCAAGTGAAATGCTCAAAAAAGCACTTTTAGAGGTTGTTAAGGACAGTTTCAATATGCTTTCAGTAGACGGTGACACATCAACAAATGATACGGTTGCTGTTTTGGCATCAGGTCTTTGTGGCAACGAGAGAATCGAAACAGAAAACGAAGATTATTTCACATTCGTTTCTGCACTTAATGCTATTTGCGAAAAGTTAGTAAAACTTATGGCAAAAGACGGTGAGGGTGCAACAAAACTCGTTGAATGTCAGGTAAGCGGTGCAAAATCGAAAGAAATTGCGAAGGTTTGCGCAAAAAGTGTTATTTGTTCTTCACTTGTAAAGGCTGCTATGTTTGGTGCAGATGCTAACTGGGGCAGAATTTTATGTGCTCTTGGTTATGCAGGTGTAGATATTGATGTTAACAAGGTCGATGTTTCATTCAAGTCAAAAGGTGGAGAAATCGCAGTTTGCAAAGATGGTGCAGGTATAGAATTCTCCGAAGAAATTGCAAAACAAGTGCTTGTTGAAGACGAAGTTTATATCATTGTTGAACTCAACGACGGTGAATATAGTGCAACAGCATATGGCTGTGACCTTACTTATGAATATGTGAAAATCAATGGTGATTATCGTACATAATTAAAACGGTTGTCATCCTCCCTCTGACGAGGGAGGTGGCAAAACGAAGTTTTGACGGAGGGAGAGAAATGCTTACCTATAACAAAGATTTGATAAAGCATGCAAAACAACTCCGAAAAACTATGACCCCTTGGGAAATCAAACTTTGGACACAGTTTTTAAGAGATTATCCAATAAGATTCCAAAGACAAAAAGTAATTGATAATTATATAGTTGATTTTTATTGTGCAAAAGCACGGATTGTTATAGAGCTAGATGGTGGGGGTCATTATACTGAAGAACAACAAAAGTATGATGAAGAACGCACCAAAATATTAAAAAAATACAATTTGCAAGTAATTAGGATTTGCAATCTTGAAATTGGTAATAATTTTTATAATGTTTGTGAGTATATTGACAGCGAGGTTAAAAAATCTCTCCCTCAGTCTGCTTCGCAGACAGCTCCCTCGTCAGAGGGAGCAAAGGCTTAATCCTTTGGAGGCATAAACTATGGATATTTCAAAACTTACACACGCTGACCGTAGTGAGGTGCTTGTTCAAGCCCTTCCATATATTCAGCAATATCACAATAAAACAGTTGTTATAAAATACGGCGGGAACGCTATGATAAATGAAGAACTGCAGGATGCAGTTATGACTGACATTGTTCTTCTTCGTTCAGTTGGCATCAATGTTATTCTTGTTCACGGTGGTGGACCTGAAATCAACGAAATGCTTACTAAAATCGGCAAGGAGTCAAAATTTGTTGACGGACTTCGTTATACTGATGAAGAAACTGTTGATGTTGTTCAGATGGTGCTTGCAGGTAAAGTTAATAAAAGACTTGTTCATCATCTTCACCTTCACGGTGGTCACGCAATCGGTATTTGCGGACTTGATGACGGTATGATTAAGGCAAAAAAGGTTGAGGACAAGGATATCGGTTTTGTTGGTGATATTATTGATGTAGATACAACACTTGTTGAGGGAATTCTTGACCAACATTATATTCCCGTAATCTCAACTGTTGGTGGTGGAGAGAATGGTGAAGTTTATAACATCAATGCAGATATTGCAGCGGCAAAAATCGCAGCAGCTCTTGGTGCAGAAAAACTTTTACTTATGACAGACGTCCGTGGCCTTTTAAAAGATAAGGATGATGAAGATACACTTATTCACAGTGTAAATGTCAGCGAAGTGCCACAACTTAAAAGTCAGGGTGTTATCAAGGGCGGAATGATTCCAAAAATCGACTGTTGTGTTGAAGCAGTCCGCCGTGGTGTTAAACGTACACATATTATTGACGGCAGAATTCCACATTCAATTTTGATAGAAATGTTAACCGATTCCGGTATAGGTACAATGTTCCTTTAATTCAGGTGATACATAATGTTAGAAAATATTAAAAATAAGGCAGATAATTCTTTAATGCCAACTTATGCACATTTTCCTGTTTCTATTGAAAAGGGCAACGGTGCAACATTTGTTGATAGCGAGGGCAACGAGGTTATCGACTTCGGTTCCGGTATTGGTGTAAACTCATTGGGATATAATAATGAAGGTTGGATTAAGGCAGTTACAGAGCAACTAGAGAAAGTTCAGCACACATCAAACCTTTACTATAACTCTACTGTTGCTGAATATGCTCAAATGCTTACAGAAAAAACGGGGTTTAATAGGGTTTTCCTTTGCAATTCAGGTGCGGAGGCTAATGAATGTGCAATCAAATTGGCTCGTAAATACAGCTTTGATAAATACGGTGAAAACCGTTACAATATAATTACTCTCGTGAACTCTTTCCACGGACGTACAATGGCTACAATTACTGCGACAGGTCAGGAACATTATCACAAATTCTTTGACCCATTTGTTCAAGGCTTTAAGTATGCTGAGTCAGGTAACACAGAGCAGTTTTTAGAAATGGCAGATGATACTGTTTGTGCAATCATCCTTGAAATTGTTCAGGGTGAGGGTGGCGTTGTTCCAACGGACTTTCAATACCTTAAAACCGTTGAAAAAGTCTGCAAGGAGAAAGATATTCTTTTGATTATCGACGAAGTTCAGACGGGTATGGGCAGAACCGGTAAACTGTTCGCTTATGAACACGCAGGAATTTCACCTGATGTTGTAACAAGTGCAAAGGGAATCGGTAACGGACTTCCAATGGGTGCTTGTCTTTGTACAGAGAAATGTGCTAATGTACTTACAGCAGGAACTCACGGAACAACCTTTGGCGGTAATCCCGTTGCTTGTGCAGGTGCAAAATATATTCTCAACACCTTTACAAATGACTTTTTAAATGAAGTTACAAAAAAAGGGGAGTATATAAGAGAAAAACTTGCAGAAATAGATGAGGTTAAGTCAATTACTGGTCTTGGACTTATGCTCGGTATTGAACTTAAAACCAAAAATGCAGGTGAAATCGCAAAAAAATGCAGTGAGAACGGACTTCTGATTCTCACCGCTAAAACAAAACTTAGAATGTTACCACCGCTTGTTATTTCAAAAGAGGAAATCGATAAAGGTATAGAAATTCTCAAAAAGTATTTGGAGGACTAAAGTTTGAGTAAAATTGCCCACAGCACATTTTTCGCTCGGGGCGGTATCAACATACAGCACCACTCACTTCAAAACGCACTGTGAACAATTTTCTTTCAAACTTTTATATTTATCAATTTAAAAGGAGATAAAATTTAGTATGAAACATCTTTTAAGTATGCTCTCACTTTCAACTGAGGAGATTACAAATATTCTTAATCTTGCAGACCAGTTGAAATATGAAAATAAAAACGGAATCAAACATCATCGTCTTGAAGGACAGACACTTGGTATGATTTTCCAGAAATCATCAACTCGTACTCGTGTTTCCTTTGAAACAGGTATGTATCAGTTGGGTGGTCAGGCATTGTTTTTGTCAAACCGTGACCTTCAAATCGGTCGTGGTGAGCCAATTCAGGATACTGCACGTGTTCTTTCCCGCTATCTTGATGGTATTATGATTAGAACTTTCGAACAGAGTGAAGTTGAAAATCTCGCAAAATATGGTTCTATTCCAATTATCAATGGTCTTACAGATTTCTGCCACCCATGTCAGGTTCTTGCTGACCTTATGACTGTACGTGAACACAGAGGTCACCTTGACGGACTTAAAATGACATATATCGGTGATGGTAACAATATGGCAAATTCACTCATCGTTGGTGGTCTTAAAATGGGTATGGATGTCACTGTTGCTTGTCCTGAAAATTTTGACCCTGACCAAAAAGTCCTTGATTTTGCAAAGAATTATAGTGGATTTGGTCTTTATCGTGACCCTGTTGAGGCTTGTGCAGGTGCAGACGTAATCTTCACTGACGTTTGGGCATCAATGGGACAGGAACAAGAGGCTTACGAAAGAAGACAGATTTTCCAAGGCGTTTACCAAATCAATGATAAGTTGTTAGAAGCAGCAAATCCGGGATGTATGGTACAGCATTGTCTTCCTGCACACCGTGGCGAAGAAATCACAGAAAAAGTGTTTGAAGAACACGCTGATGAAATCTTTGACGAGGCAGAAAACAGACTTCACGCACAAAAAGCAGTTATGGTTGCTTTGATGGAACGCAAATAAGAGAAAAAGTAGGGGCGGTTCATGAGAATCGTCCCTTTTTTTGTCTGCCTATAATGAAAGAAATGATTTTTGGCGAAAAAACGGCGGAGTCATAAGTCTTGACCCCGCCATATCATTTTTATTTTAAATTTTATTTTAATACTGCAATTGTTTCAACTTCCACAAGCACATCTTTGGGAAGTTGTTTTGCTGCTACGCAAGAACGAGCAGGTTTAGATGTAAAGTATTCTGCATATATTCCGTTGAATACTCCGAAATCTTCCATATTTTTAAGGAAACAAGTTGTTTTTACAACATTGTGGAGGTCACTGCCTGATGCTTCAAGAAGGTTTTTGATATTTTCGCAAACTTGTTTTGTTTGTTCTTCAATTGTTACTGCTTCAATTTCGCCGTTTGCAGGGTTGATTGCGATTTGTCCTGATGTGAAAACGAAATTCCCTACAATCTTTGCCTGCGAATATGGTCCGATTGCTGCAGGTGCTTTGTCTGTACTGATTGTTTTAATCATAATAATTTCTCCTTATACAAGTTTATAACCTTGGCTGATAAGTTCATTTTTGATAAGTTTAATATGGTCAAAGTTTCGTGTTTCAAGCAAAATTCTTAAGAAACAACCATTGATGTCAGAACTTTCTGATGCTCTTTCGTGGTGGATTGAAATAACATTACCACCCAAATCTGCAATAATATTTGAAACACCTTTAAGCTGACCGGGTTTGTCAACAAGTTCAATTGTGAGGGAATATGTACGACCACTTGTGAGCAAACCACGCTTAATAACACGGGACAGAATTGTAACATCAATATTACCGCCTGAAACAAGGCAAACAACCTTTTTGCCCTCAACAGGAATTTTATCAAACATTACTGCTGCAACTGAAACAGCACCCGCACCTTCAGTAATAAGCTTTTGTTGTTCAATAAGTGTGAGAATTGCTGTTGCGATTTCGTCGTCGGAAACTGTTACAACCTCGTCAACATATTTTTTTACATACTCGAATGTGTTTGCACCCGGCTCTTTTACTGCGATACCGTCAGCAATAGTTGAAACATTATCGAGTCGCTCAATTTTGTCATCCTTGATTGAGTTGTACATACTTGGTGCACCTTTTGCTTGAACACCGTAAATTTTAACATTGGGGTTAAGTGCTTTAATTGCAAATGAAACACCGCTGATGAGTCCGCCACCGCCGATTGGCACAACAACTGCATCAACATCTTTAAGCTGGTCAAGGATTTCAAGTCCGATTGTGCCCTGACCTGCGATAACATCATCGTCATCAAAGGGGTGAACAAAGGTGTAGCCTTTTTCGTCCCTTAACTGTAATGCTTTATTGTATGCATCGTCATAAACACCTTCAACAAGGCAGATATCTGCGCCATAGCTTTTTGTTGCTTCAACCTTTGAAATTGGAGCACCGTCAGGAAGGCAAATAAGTGACTTAATGCCGTTCTTTGTTGCAGCAAGTGCAACACCTTGAGCGTGGTTACCGGCTGAACAAGCAATAACGCCTTTTTCCTTTTCCTCTGCTGAAAGCTGACTGATTTTATAAGCAGCACCACGAACTTTGAAAGAACCTGTTACCTGCAAGTTTTCTGTTTTAAGATAAACCTCACAGTCCTTACGGATTTTTGGTGCATAAATCATATCTGTTTTACGGATAATATCCTTTAAAACAAATGATGCGTGATAGATTTTATCAAGTGTTACCATAGTATTACTTCTTTCTGAAAAAGATTAGAGTTATTGTAGCACAGTAAAGGATGAAAATGCAATAGGGAAATGAAAAATATACTAAAATAGAAAGTCATTCTGAACGAAGTGAAGAATCTCTATGCGTTATCACATATTTAAAGGAGATTCTTCGCGTTGCTCAGAATGACATTAAACTTATTATAGTATTATCTTACCATTCTATTGTTTCGTTATAATCATCATAACCATAGTTACCTGCGGTGTTTTTAAGTAATTCTGCTAAATCTACTTTTTCACCATAGGGGTCTTTCACACTAATTTTTTTAAGAATAGGTTTAATTCTGTTTAAAAATGCGATGAAAACATCACCCTCAGGTGTACCCTCGTTATAAGTCTGATTACCACGGAAAACATTTCGTACAAGTACAGTTGCATAGTCAATAAGTTTAACATTTCGGATACTCTTGTCGCATTTTATAAAGAGTACTCTTGCAAGAGTGCCAAGTTTTATTGAACAAAGCAGTTTTCCTGCCATACGAAGTGCAAAAACAAGACCTTTACTTTCTTTGATATGGAATTTACGCATAGCACGGGTTGTGTCGTCACGCAAGTCAAGTAAAATGTTTCTAATCATGGCATCAAAAACCGATGTAAGATATTCTTTGCAGGTCAAACCCTTTGTATCATAGTCAAAATCGGGTGTAGGAATACTCTCAATTTCCGCCTTGTTGTTATTAAGAGTTACAAGTCTTATGTATGATGGGTCAGCAATAATTGAGCCTGTTGTTACATCAAAGAATTTGTTGCCCTTTTCTGTTGCGAATTCGTTGATACTCTGGTTATGCATATGTCCAGTGAAAACAAGATGCACGCCTTCGTCCGCAAGTAAAGTTGCAACCGATTTGTAATCATACATAAGTGCAGATTTAATAATTGAGAATATAGGCTGAATGGGCAAAACAGGGTAATGGCAAATTGCAAACATTGTCTGGTTTTCTTCCCTTGCCTTTTTAGTCTGCACCTTAATCCATTCAACTTGTTTTTCAGTTAAACTGAATTGACCTTTTGTTTTAATATCCGCGTTTATTGCTAAAAGTCGTACATCTTCGCTTAACTGTGCAACATAGGAAAGATGTTCACTATCCACTGCGATTGCGTCACTGAATCCGAAATCATTATAGAGTTTAATAAGGTCTTCTTTAGGTGTTGGTTCAGGCATATATCTGCCATTTTCACCGAATGCGAATGGGTCGCCTTTCCAGTCGTGGTCAGCTGTAATAAGATAAACCTTTTTACCCTTTGCTTTTACATCATAAAGCAGTTTTATGAATTTCTCGTGACTTTTTCTTTCCCCATTCTGTGTTAGGTCGCCGACGATTATAACTGTATCGGCAAGGTCAGTTTCACCTAAATACTTGAAAACTGCATTATTGATACTTTCGGTTTCAGCAAAACACTTTTGCTCGTAATGCATAAAATCATCATAAGCAGGTCCACTGCAACCTAAATCTGTATCGAAAAAATGTGGGTCTGTTAAAACTAAAAACTTAAAATCTTTCATAATTTCACCTTTAAAAATTATACGGGTCGTCGGGGACGCCGACCCCTACAAAAGTAAAGCCTACATTTAAGTAGGCTTTTGATTTTGATTATTCTACTACTAAGCCTTCTGCTTCACGTTTTGCCTGAAGTTGTGCCACCATTTCTTTCTTTTCTTTACCTGCAATTCTGTAGAAGAACATTGGAATTGCACAGAGAAGCATACTAATACCGGGAACGATTGAAACAAGTGAGAACATTGCAAATCTCATATCAGCAGGCATATCAAGTGCCGATACAACTGAAGTTGAAGAAAGCATCTGTGCAGGGTCAAGACCGATTACCATATACATAATAACGATACCCGATGTAGCAAATGCATTACCGATTTTGTTGATGAAACCTTGGCAAGCTGCACCGAGAGCATTATCACGGAAGCCTGTTTTAAGCTCCATATAGTCAAGACAGTCACCAATCATTGCAAGGGTAATTGTATTGATAACACCAAGAGGAATACAAGAAATAATGATGAATGGGATACAAGCGTAAAGATTCATTGTAAACCAACCAACAAGAGTTGTTATGATGCTTGCAACAAAGCCTGCAAGACAAGTTGTGATAACAAGTTTCTTATAGTCAAACTTTTTCATAAGTTTTGGCATAAAGAGTGTTGCACCGAAAAGACCTACAATTGAACTAATCTGGAAAACTGTTTTAACTGTTGAAATACTACCTTCAATAGCCGCAATTCTTTCAGCCTCGGTTGCAAGAGTTGCAAGGTCAGGACCTATGTAAAATGAGTAACGAGCAACATGGATAGCTGCGGCAGAAACCATGTAACGTCCACTTGAAAGAACACCCATCAAGAGAACAAGCATAAGTGGTTTACACTTAAATACACGAGCAAGTTGTGATGGTTCACCTGGCTGATGTTTACGAACAGGCATTTTAACATGTTCCTTAACACCAGTACAAGCACGGGAATAAAGAATTATGCCAATACCAACTGTCACGATAGCCATAATGAGATATTTTCTCTTTTGAAGCATAAGTGGGTCAGGCGCTGTCTCTTGTTTTCCTGCCCAAGCCATAATAACAAGACCAATTACAAGGAAAAGAACTTCAGGAACAGCAGAACCAATTGAGTTATAAATTTTACTTACAGAAATAACAGAACTTCTTTCTTCCGAATCAGGAGTCATAACATTTGGAAGTCCCCAGAATGCAACGTCGCCAACAGTATAAATCATACCCCAAGCAACATATACGATTGCTGAATAAATCATCATTTCTGTTTTGCCAAGGTTCGGGCTTAAATACATAAGTAATGTTACAACAGCGATTGGAATCAATGCAAAGCGAATAAATGGCAACATTTTACCTGATTTAAGGTTGCTTCTGTCAACAATCATACCCATGAGTGGGTCATTGATAGCATCCCAAACTCGTGCTAAAAGCATAAGCAAAAGCACAAACATCGGTGTCAACTGCAAAACATTGAGATAATAGTCACTGATATAGCTTGACATCAAAGCATAAATCATACCCTGACCTAAACCTGCAACGCAAAAAGCAGTCATTTCATTTTTCTTAACATACTTTTTCTGTTCCATATAAATTTCTCCTTATCACATAAGAATTGATAATGCTAAAACAAATTGCGATGTAAAATATACCGAATGGTTTAAAACTACATTACGACTTGTATTTCCACCTTTTTTAAAGAAAACAAAGGAAAGCACTAAATCAGAAAGTGCAAACATCAATGTTCCTATAAACATTATTACAAACCTTGGCAGTACTGATGATGTGTCCACTCCGTTGAGCATTGGTAAAACACCAAACATATTCATAGCATTAAGACTGAATGTAACTGTCATCATAGTTACAATGGAATATACTAGTGTTATTGAACCAAATTTGCCGTAATCAAATCCCATTTTTCTTGATGAGAAATGAACAACCAAGGATATTATAATCGCATTGAAAATTGCAAAGGAAATCTGCCAAGCTACATATTCAGGGTATGCAGCGAGAATTCCGACAACATAGAAAATATGCCCGATTAAAAAACTAATCATTCCCGCGAAAGTATAAGTCTCATCAAAATCCCTATGCACAAATTTCAAATCGAGCCATATATCTCCAAGCATACCAAAAATAAGACCAATTACGATAAATACACCATAATAATAGTTCTCAGGTTTTATTGAAAGAGCAGTAAAAGAAGAAAGTATAAAAAGCACGGCGGATATTGTTTTTAAAAACAATGCTTTTACGCCACCTTGTTTAACCCTTACTACGAGGAATGCAATAACACAAAAAACAAATGCCAGAAGTAATGCTATATATAAAAAATTGAGCATCTGCAAAGTACTCCTTCCCCTTAAAATTTTCACATAAAAAATTATACCAATAGTTGCAGGAAAATACAACTATCAGTATAACCAAATTTAATATTTATTTTTTTACACTGTGACTATTTAAGTAACAATGTACTTGCAAAAGTGAATTGTGCTGCATAGTAAAGAAGATGATTTATTACAACATTTGTTTTTGTATTTCCGCCTTCTTTGAAATAAATGTTTGAAAGCACCAAATCTGAAAGAGTGAAAAGGACGGATGCTATTGAAAGCATAAGCAAATCCTTTGAGAATCCCTTGAAGAAAATGCCGTTAATCGCTGTGAACATAGTGCAGGAAAGAAGCATACCGTAAAGGAAGAGGATTTTCTTATATCTGCCGTATTTTACTTTCATAGGCTTTTCAAGAGCCAATGTTACAGTTGCAAATACAACTGATGCTACAATATTTATTATACCATACCACCATTCAAATTCGCCTTCACCGTATTTATAGGCAACTGCAGGGATATAGAAAATATGGTTGACGATAAAGCAGATAATACCTGCATATGTATAAATGTGATTATGTTGCTTGTAAACATATTTCATATCAAGCCACACATCGCCTAAAAGCCCGAAAATAAGTCCCATAATAACGAGAATACCGTATTCGAAGCTTTCGTGGTTATAGGCAAAGGCTGAAAATGCACTGCCGATAAAACAAACTGAAGCACCAGCCTTTAAAAACATTGCAGCTACGCCACCGCGAAGAACACGCAGAATAAGGAATGAAATTGTTACCAAAACTCCTACAATAACAGCACCAGCATAAATATAATGATACATATTCAAACCCCCACCCAAATATCATTTTGATACTCTTAATTATACTGTTAATTTTTTAACAATTCAAGATTAATAATGCACAAAATTTAGTTCTGTTTTTTGACAACACCGTATTCATCATCAAGTCTGAAATACGGACAACGATAGTTTGGGGAGGAGAGAAATCTCATCATTTCGTCCTCATCAAGGTTAATATCGCAGCAATATTCTTGCAATTCGTCGTCGTAATAAAAATTTGCACAGTTTTCACATTGAGTCATATTATACCTCACTTACAAGTTGGTCGTATGTTTTTCTCTTTTTAGTCGGCACAGCAGCATCTTCTTTTGCATAACCAAGACAAACAACAAGACGCACGGGGGTTTCAATTCCGCATATTTTTCTGATTTTTTTATCGTCGAACCAACCTAAAATACAAGTTCCAAGTCCCTGCACAGTTGCTTCGGCGGTCAAATATGCAGTTGCAATACCAATGTCGATTGAACGGTAGTCGTTATCCTTTATTTTTGCACCAATAGCAGCAGTTTTGTTATAATTTGCCTCTGATACAACAATCATAACCGGCGCATCACTTGCAAATTTATTCATTCCCATACCTTGAGTGGCTTTTGCAACCTCTTTTGCTTTTTCACCCTTACAAACCGTAAAATGATAAGGCTGACTGTTACAAGCAGATGGTGAAAGAATAGCGCTTTCAAGAATAGCCTTGATTTTTTCATTTTCAACTACCTTTTCAGCGTCATAACTACGGCAAGAGTATCTGTTTTGTGCTATTTCAGTAAAGTTCATAGGATTACCTCATATAAAAATTATGTATTAATATATTAGTTTAGCATAAAAGTAATACATTTTCAATTGCACATTAAAAAAAGTGTATGAAATGAGTTTGACAAATTGGACTGTGTAGAACTGAATGAAGAATGTAAAGTGTCGGAACTGTGTTGCAATTATACTCCCCTTTGTTTTAACATAAAAATGATGGCAGGCACTTTTTGTGTCTACCATCATTATATAACTTTATTTATAAACTTTTACGAAGAAAGGCATTGGTTACGAATGCGATTTCTGTTGCTCTGTTTTCAATACACTGGTGTCCGCCACCCAATACATTATATGTTGTAGCATTTGGAAAAGCACTATTCATTTGCTCTTTCATCTGAGCATTGAGAATAAGGTCACCACTTGCTTGAACTAAAAGCACAGGGCAGGTTATTCTGTCCGTGTTTGCCAAATCAGTTGGTTTTACATTGTACATCATTTCGCACATTCCTGCACCGAAACCGTCATACTGAACTGCATCTGTAACACCGTCAAGTTCGTAGTCCTTTGAAAATCTGCAATCAAGTGTAGCCATAAAGATTACCATCTTAACAAGTGGGTCAATCTCCGTGCCATAGGTGAAGAAAGCATTCATTGTGCCCTTCATAATATCGGATTGAACAAGTCCTTTCATTTCTTCAGGGAACTCACTCTGGGGAGCAGGGCAATAGAGGAGAAGCGCTTTAACGGGGTTTTCAATTGCGATATTTACTGCAACGCCACCACCCATTGAATGACCCGCTAAAATCCACTCATCCATTGGAGCAATACTTTCCATAAGTTTTGTAATTAAGATTTCACGGTCAATAATTTCCATTTCAGGGGTTTCCCTTGTGCTGTAACCAAAGTTAGGAAGGTCAGCAAGGACACACTCATATCCCTTTCTAGACATTTCTGTTGCCATATTACGCCAGGCAAAGGTTGAACACATAAATCCGTGAAGCATCATAATTCTGCCCTTGAATTTGCCCTGTGCCGGAATAACTCTGTAATGAATGTCATATTCGCCATAAGTGAAATATTTACTTTCCTCATAGGGTTTATAGCTTGTGTCAGCGGCAAATGCCACCACTGAAAGTGTTGATAACAAAACTGCCACAACACATAATATACTGAGTATCCTTTTCATTTCTATACTCCTTTTTATTCAGCAATTGCGGCGTTTTCTGTCTTTGCTCTGCGTTCTGCTAATTCTCTTTCAACCTGAGCTTTTTGTTCAGGTGTGTACTTGATAAAGAAAAGTGGAATCATATAGAGAAGTGCAGCCAATGCAGGAGTGAGCATTACTATTGGCCAAATCCAAGTTTCAAATGCTTCAGTTTGTGTACCCAGATAAACAGCACCCGGAACATCTTCAACGGCAACATAGCCGAGGGCAGAAAGTGCAAGTGTTCCGAGAGCACCTGTAATGCCACTTGAAATCTTTGTGAAGAATGTCTGCATAGCAAATGTAACACCCTCTGTGCGTTTGCCGGTTTTCCATTCCATATAGTCAACGCTGTCGCAGAAAAGAGATGTTTGTGCAATACTTCCGGCACCTGCGGGGAATGAAGAAATGGCAAGGATTATCATTGTTAAAATGATGTTTTTGCCTTCAAATCCGATAATCCATGCAAGGACTCTTGAAACCAATGTACAGACTTGAATAAAAATAAGAAGATTTCTGTAACCCTTGAATTTGGTTTTTAATTTGTCCGCAAACAGCATACCAAGAAAACTTGGAGCAGTTGTGAGTGCACCAAAAACAGTTGTAAGAGTAAGTGGCCCGAGTACAAAACCTGCAATTGAAATTTCAGGTACCTTATATTTGAAGAAATATGTCATAAGGTTGCCACCGAATGCGAGCGCGCCAAAAAGGTTTGAAAGTGTCACGAGCATAAGCATTTTGTTCTGGAAAAGGAGTTTAAAACATTCAAGAATAGAAGTCTGTTGTTTGTCAGGTTCAACAAGACGGATTCTTTCCTGTGCCTTGTAGCATTTTGCACTGATTAAAGCGCCGCCAAGACCAAAAATTGCTGCAAATAAAACTGTCATAAGTGCAAGTGAATTTCCAGATTCTCTTGCAACGATTTCCATAATCATAGGGATAACAGCGCTGAAAACACCATAGAAAATTGAACCGATTGTTCTTGCTAACTGAACAAATTTATCACGCTCATTTGAATTTGGTGTAACAACAGCAGTCATACCCCAAATAGCAACATCCTGCATTGTATATGTAATATCCCAGCAGAGATACATAATTACAAAATAGCCAAGACGGAGCCAAAGTAAACTTTCTTCTGTTGAAAACACAAAGAAAATAAGGACTGTAAACACGCCTACGGGTACGGGTGTGTATTTAAGTAATGGACGGAGTTTTTCGCCATTTTTAAAGCGATGACGGTCAACTATTGAGCCAATAATGGGGTCGTTAACACCGTCCCATACTTTCATAATAATGAGAAGTACAGTTACATAAGCAGGGGGGAACAATGCAATATCAGTTAAAAAGTACTGAAAGAAAGATGCACCGATAAAGCAGTAGACAATATTCTGTCCTGCAAGACCCGACATAAAGTTGATTTTCTCTTTTTTGGAGATATAATTCATATTTTACAACACTCCCTTTGTGTAATACATTAATTATACAATATATAGTAGATTTTTTCTATTGTAATAATTTATAAAAAAGTACAGAGTTTTTTTACATACTGACCGAAAACTGTATTTTTATTGGTAGAATTTGTTAAATATTTGTTAAGTCTTCTGTGTTTATTGACAAAAACAGTTATCTGAGATATAATTGTATAAATATTAAACATATGGATAGATAAATGTTTAATAAAAACAAGATAGGGGGAAATTATGGACTGGAAAAAGGAATATACCGAAAAATTAGTGAGTGCTGAAGAGGCAATTAAAAATATAAAAGACGGTGACAAGGTTGTTATGGCTTTCGGATGTAGTGAGCCAAGAGCGATTGTCCGTGCTATGAGAGAGAACTACAAGAGTTTTCATAATGTTGAAGTAATCAATATGCTTCTTTTAGGTGAAACACCTTGGGTTGATGAGGAAGTGAAAGGACATTTCAGATACAACTCACTTTTTGCATCGGGAACAAACCGAAAAGCAATTGCAAGCGGTGTAGCTGATTATACATCCTGCTATCTTTCTGAGATTCCGTCACTTTTAAGGGATTACCTTAAACCAAGAGTAACAGTTATGTCAGTTACTCCACCTGATGAAGATGGTTATGTTTCTTTAGGTGCAAACTGCGACTATATTGAAACAACACTTGCTCATTGTGAGGTTAAGATTGCGCAGGTTAATAAATTTGTCCCTTATACATATGGTGCTGCAAGAAAGCATATTTCTGAATTTGATTTCTTTGTAGAATATGATGAGCAGCTCCCACAAGTACCTGCACCACCACTTACAGAGGTTGAAATTCAGATTGGTAAAAACTGTGCATCACTTATCAACGATGGTGACTGTATTCAGCTCGGAATCGGTGGAATTCCAAATGCTATCTGTGAGGAATTGAAGAATAAAAAGGATTTGGGACTTCACTCTGAAATGGTTGGTGACGGTGTTGTTGACCTTATTACAAGTGGCGTTATCAATAACTCAAAGAAGAATATAAACAAGGGCAAAACAATTTTAGGCTTTGCTTTTGGTACAACAAAGCTTTTTGACTATATCAGCGGTAATCCCGATGTTGAAATGATGCCTATGGATTATGTTAATAATCCCGTTGTTATTGCACAACACGATAATATGGTATCTGTTAACTCCTGCTTGCAGGTTGACTTATTGGGGCAGGTTGTTTCTGACACAATTGGTCTTAATCAGTTTTCAGGAGTTGGCGGTCAGGTTGACTTTGTAAGAGGCGCTACAATGAGTAAGGGCGGTCGTTCAATTATTGCTATGCCTTCCACTGCAAAAGGCGACACAATCTCAAAGATTGTACCAAAAATCACTGACTATTCAGCGGTTACAACCACAAGAAACGATGTTAATTACATTGTTACTGAATTTGGTATTGCTCAACTCAAGGGCAAAACCATGAGAGAAAGAGCAAGAGCACTCATTTCTATTGCTCACCCTAATTTCAGGGATGAACTTTGTGAAGAATTTGAAAGAAGATTTAATGAAAAAGCATTTTAAGGAGATTTAAAAAATGGCTGTTTACAAAAAAGAACGATTTGGTATTGCAAGAAAAATTGTTTCAAATATGACTGCAGAAAGCTGGGAAACAATCCCTCACGCAGTTATAAGCTATGAAGCAGATGTTACAGAGTTTTTGAAAGAATATAAAAAACTCAACGAAGGATGTACTGACAAATCAAAGAAAATTTCAATCAACACAGTTGTTATGAAGATTATCTGCGAAGGTCTTATGGTTGCACCTAAGATGAACTGCCATCTTAAATTTGAGCGTAAACTTGTTCGCGGTAAACTTTATTATCACAATCGCGTTAATGTTTCAATGCCTGCACTTCTTCCTGACGGCAGAATGATGACTGTTAATCTTCGTCATATGGAAAGTAAGAGCCTTCTCAAGATGACTGAGATTATCAACGACACAATGCGTCGTATGCAGAATACAAATATGGACGAAGCTATGTTTGAAGTTTCTATGGATAACACAATCAAGGGCCTTAAAAAAGGTAAGTTTATGCAGGCTATTTATAGACTTATCGGTTCAAAAACAGGTAAGCACAAGGTTAAGACTCTTAAAGGTCAGGCAAAAAAAGACTATTATTCAATTCCTGAATCAGACAGACTTACAAAGAAGGATATTGAGCAGGGTACAGTTACAATTTCTAACCTTGGGTCAATTCACCGTAACCAGACAGGTATGTGCTTCCTTCTTGAGATTATTCCACCTCAGGTTACTGCTATTGCAGTTAATGCAATCAGAAAGCAACCAACAGTTGTGACAGATGAAAACGGAAACGATTCAATTGAAATCCGTCAAATTCTTCCTCTTACAATTGCATTTGACCATAAAGCTCTTGACTATTGTGATGTGCTTCCATTTATGAACAAGCTTGATGAGATTTTTGCAAATCCATCAGTAATTCACGATTGGAAAGGCGAATAAGCAAAAATTTGTAAAAAATTGGTGGTTTGTAGGGCAGAAATGCTTTACAAACCACTATTTTTTTATTATAATACAATGGCATATTTATAAAATGGAGTAATATTCCATAACGAAGTTGTATAGGAGGATGAAGATTATGACTTCGACAGCTATTATAATGATTGTAACAATTGCAGTTTATCTTTTGGCGATGGTTGTAATTGGTGCAGTTTATTCAAAGAAAAATAAAAGCACAGACGACTTTTATCTTGGTGGTAGAAAATTAGGACCACTCGTTACAGCAATGAGTGCAGAAGCATCGGATATGAGTAGCTGGTTGCTTATGGGACTTCCCGGTGTTGCCTTGGTTTACGGACTTGCAGAGGCAAGCTGGACGGCAATTGGTCTTGGTATCGGTACATGGGTAAACTGGTTTATCGTTGCTAAGAAAATCAGAATGTATTCACAAAAACTTGACGCAGTTACAATTCCTGAATTTTTCTCAAAGAGATTCGGTGACAAGAAAAACCATCTTTCCTTAATTGCGGGACTTGTTATTCTTGTATTCTTTGTTCCTTACACAGCATCAGGCTTTAATGCATGCGGAACACTTTTTTCAAGCCTTTTCGGTGTTGACTATTTTACAGCAATGGTTGTAAGTGCTGTTGTTATTGTTGCTTATACAACTCTCGGTGGTTTCCTCGCTGCATCAACAACTGACCTTATTCAGTCAATTGTTATGACAATTGCCCTCATTGTAGTTGTCGGCTTTGGTATCAACTATGCAGGTGGCTGGGATAATGTTGTTGTGAATGCAAATTCAATGCCCGGTTTCCTTGAATTCTTCAATACTTACGACCCGGAAGCAAATGCAAGTACACCATATAATGCATTGACAGTTGCATCAACTCTTGCATGGGGTCTCGGATATTTTGGTATGCCACATATTCTTTTAAGATTTATGGCTATCAATGATAAGGATAAGTTAAAGACATCTCGTAGAATTGCTACAGTTTGGGTATTCATCTCAATGGCGGTTGCAATCTTAATCGGTGTTGTTGGCTCAGCAGTTGTTAAGAATGGCGTAATTGCACTTGACAATGCAAACTCACAGAGAATTATTATCGAAATAGCAAAACTTATCAGTGGCAATGGTGCTGTTTTTGCAATTTTAGCAGGCGTTATTCTTGCAGGTATCCTTGCTGCAACAATGTCAACATCAGACTCACAGCTTCTTGCAGCAGCATCTGCAGTTTCACAGAATATTGTTAAGGAATTTTTCCACAAAAATCTCTCACAGAAAGCATCAATGTTAGTAGCTCGTTTAACGGTTGTTGTCATTGCAATCGTCGGTGTTATCTGGGCAAAGGATGAGGGTTCAGTATTCGAAATCGTTTCATTCGCTTGGGCAGGTTTTGGTGCAGCGTTCGGCCCGGTTGTGCTTTTCGCACTTTTCTGGAAACGCACAAACAAATGGGGTGCACTTGCAGGTATGGTTGTAGGTGGCGTTATGATTTTTGTATGGAAATATGTAATTGCAAAACTCGGTGGTGTTTTTGCGATTTATGAACTTCTTCCTGCATTCATTCTTGCATCAATCGCAATTGTTGTTGTATCACTTCTTACAAAAGCACCTGAAAAAGAAATCCTTGATAACTTTGAAGAGGTTAAAGCAGGAAAAATTGACTAATTAAGTGATAAATAACCAATAATATATATACAAAGGATTGAAATCAGTTATGATTAACACAGAAAAAACACTTGAAAAACTTGTTGCTCTCAGTAAGGGCAGAGGTTTTGTTTACGCAGGTAGTGAAATCTACGGCGGTCTTGCAAACACTTGGGACTACGGCCCATTAGGTGTTGAACTTAAAGAAAATATCAAAAAGGCTTGGAGAAAAAAATTCATCCAGGAAAACAAATACAATGTAGGTCTTGACAGTGCAATTCTTATGAATCCACAGACCTGGGTAGCATCAGGTCATCTTGGTGGCTTCTCTGACCCACTTATGGACTGCTGTCAGTGTAAAACTCGCCATCGTGCAGATAATCTTATCGAGAATTTTGACGGCACAAATGTAGCAGGTTGGTCAAATGAGGAAATGGCAAATTATATTAAAGAACATGCTATTCCATGTCCTGACTGTGGTGCTCACAATTTTACTGATATCCGTCAATTCAACCTTATGTTTAAAACATTTCAGGGTGTTACAGAGGACTCAACATCAGAGATTTACCTTCGTCCTGAAACAGCACAGGGTATTTTCGTAAACTTCCAGAATGTACAGAGAACAACAAGAAGAAAAGTGCCATTTGGTGTTGCCCAGATTGGTAAATCTTTTCGTAATGAGATTACTCCGGGCAAATTCATTTTCCGTGTTCGTGAGTTTGAACAAATGGAACTTGAATTCTTCTGCAAACCCGGCACTGACCTTGAATGGTTTGAATATTGGAGAGCATTCTGCCGTGACTGGCTCTATTCTCTTAACATCAAGCCTGAAAATCTTCGTCTTCGTGACCACGACCCAGAAGAACTCTGCTTCTATTCAAAGGCAACAACTGACTTTGAATACCTTTTCCCATTTGGTTGGGGCGAACTCTGGGGTATTGCTGACAGAACTGATTATGACTTAACTCAGCACAGCAATACAAGTGGTAAGGCACTTGAATATTTTGACCAGACAACAAATGAAAAATATATTCCTTATGTTATTGAGCCATCTTTGGGCGTTGAGCGTCTTTTCTTGGCACTTTTAACTGAGGCTTATGACGAAGAAGTTGTGGATGCAGAAAAGAACGATACTCGTGTTGTTATGCATTTCCATCCTGCAATTGCACCTGTTAAGGCAGCTGTCCTTCCTCTTTCAAAGAAACTCGGTGACAAAGCAGATGAAATCTATGAGATGCTTTCAAAGTATTTCAATGTTGAGTATGATGATGCAGGTTCAATTGGTAAGAGATATCGTCGTCAGGACGAAATCGGTACTCCATTCTGTATCACAGTTGATTTCCAGACAGTTGGTGATGACACAACAGAGGCAGATAACTGCGTAACAGTTCGTGACAGAGACACAATGGAACAGGTAAGAATGCCTATCGACCAGTTGGTTGAATATATTAACAAGAAATTGGAGTTCTGATATGTCAAAAAACCTTTTGCTGATTATCAATCCTATTGCGGGTAAGCGTAAATCTGTTGATTTTCTTCCCGAGATAACTAAAAAACTTGAAGAAGCAGATTATAGCGTAAGTGTTAAATACACAGAGATTGATAAGAATGCATATTACGTTACAAAAAAATACGGTGAGGGTAACGAGGTAATCATCTGTTGTGGTGGTGACGGAACATTAAAAGAAACTATTTGTGGTATTATGGAATTAAAACTGGATGTTAAAATTGGTTATATTCCATTCGGCACAACCAATGACTTCGCCAATTCCTTACACATTCCAACAGACCCTGAAGATGCTATTGAAGCCGTGCTTGAGGGTAAAACAAGAGCCATTGATATTGGTGATTTCAATGGTAAAGAACAGTTTATCTATGTTTCTTGTTTTGGTAATCTTTGCGATGTTTCTTATAAAGCAAAACAATCACTTAAAAATAAAATCGGCAGGGGAGCATACTATTGGGAATCAGCCAAGGAGGCTTTTTCAATTAAAGGCTTCAAGGCAAAGGTTGAGTGTGATGACGGTGAAGTAATAGAGGGCAAATTCTTCTATGGCGGTGTTTCCAACTCATATTCCGTTGCAGGATTTCCTGTACTTAAAAAGGCAGGAGTTGAGTTTGATGACGGTTATCACGAACTTGCTATGATTCGTATGCCTAAAAATCCTGCACAGCTTGCTTCAATTCTTAATGCTATGTTTGTTACAAGGGAAGTCCTTGATAATAAATATCTTATAGTAAAACGAGGCAAGAAATTTAAATTCTATTTTGATGACAAAGTTAACTGGGTGCTTGACGGTGAAAATGGTGGGTTCCACGACTTTGTTGAGGTAAAAACCTGCGAAAATGCAATTGAAATTTTTGTAGGTGACGATGACTAATACTAAAAGAATCTGCATTAACTGAATATGGTAATGCAGATTTTTAATTTAGATATTTTAGGTGGTAGTATGGGAGAAAAGCTTAAAAAGGCAATAGGAATTGAAGGTACATTCAAGGAAACGGTTGTGCCTATGATTAACTATTGTTACACCAATATTTTCCTTGGTGGTGCAGGATACATAATAAGTATGTATTTCAGCATTTTCCTGACACGAGTTGTAGGGCTTGATATTGAATTTGCAGGTTTTATAACAATGGTTGCCGTTGTGTGGGACGGAATTAATGACCCCATTATGGGAATTATTACTGACCGTACCCGTTCAAAATATGGTCGCCATCGTGCATATTTAAAATGGGGTATTCCATTTGTGTTTGTGTCATATATAATGCTTTGGAACTCCTTTGGTCTTGACGGTGAAAAGCATCCGTATATGACAGTTGCATATTTTGTATTTGCCTATGTGCTTTATAAAACGGCATATACAATTATTACTGTGCCACATACTGCTATGCTCCCAGAACTTGCACCTGAGTATAACAAGAGAACACAGTACACATCAGTAAGTTATATCTTTAACTCCTGTGGTATGATTCCGTCATATATCATTCTTCTTATTATGCTTTCGCTTTTCGGCTTTTCAGACGGACTTAACAGAGATGCGAAAACACCATTCCTCGTTACAGGCATTATCCTTGCAATAATGTATTCTGTGGCAATTTACAGCACCTTTAAGCTTGTTAAGGAGCCAAGCTCATTGGATATGAAAAATGAGCCTCTTGATTTAAAGGCAGCAATCAACGAGTATATCTTAGTATTTAAAAACAAATCATTCAGACAATATTTCGGAATCAGCTTTTTCTGGGAAACTGCAAGAAGCTTTTACTCCACAACATATATTTACTATGTAACCTTCCTTGCAAATCAGTATAAATTCTATCCTATTTTCAATGCCCTTGCAGGTGTTTTTGAAACTGCAGCTTTCCCACTTAACTATATGCTTACAATGAAGCACGGTAAGAAAAAATGCGGTACAATCGTAACACCATTTATGATTATCGGTCTAGCAATCGGACTTGTTGTACAGGCGAGCCAACCCGGCACACCAAAGGCAACCTATATGATGCTTCTTATGATGTTGGGCGTTGCTTTTTATCCGTTTGGTATGAGTGGAATCGGCTTTGTATGTAACAATGTTTTTCCTGATTTGACTGATGTTGATGAGCTTATTACAGGACGCAGACGAGAGGGCGTTGTTTCAACCTGCAACACAATGGTTAAGCAGGTTACAGGTGGTATAAATACATTTATTGTTACACTTATCCTTGGTGGTTTCGGTCTTGACACAAAGAGCGAGGCAACTGAATTTGTTGAGCAATCTGACTCGGCAATTTTCGGTATCCGTCTTTGCGTAGCACTTATTCCAATGGTTTGTGCTTTGATTTCATACATTCTTTTAAGAAGATTCAAAATGACAAAGGACGACCACACAATGATTCGTGCCGCAATTGCTACAAAACGCAAATACGGTAGCGTAACTCTTACTCCTGAGGAGAAAAAATGTTGTGAAATCCTTTCGGGTCAGAAATTAGAAAATACCTGGCTTGGAAAAGATAATGATGAAACACAAGGTCATACACTTGATAAAAATGAAAACGGTGAATATATTATTTTGATAGAAGCCGAGCAAATGAAAAAACAACTTATGGCAAACGCGGAATAGGGGGATACTATGAGTAAAATCGATATAACAAAAACTGCACCAACAGTTAGAAGAAGCAAATTTTTTGATGCTTTCTTCTATCTTGTTCAATGGACTTGGTGTCTGCCCGTAAATCTTGTAGGTGGAATTGCATACCTTATATGCACAAAAGTATTAAAAAGACCTCATAGTAAATTTGGTTATGCAAATATCGTTTATCTTCCCTGGAAACAGGGCGGACTTTCAATGGGACTTTTTATTTTTATGAGAGCAGACCATCCTAATAAAATCTGGACTTATAATACAAGAATTCACGAATACGGTCACACTTGGCAGTGCTTGCTTTTAGGTCCACTCTATTATATTGTTGTTGCACTTCCATCAGCAATCTGGTGCAATTGTTTTGCGAAATACAGGGAAAAGAATAATGTTTCATACTACAAGCTCTATTGCGAGAGCTGGGCAAACAGTTGGGGCGAGAAGTTTTCCTGTATGAAGAGAGAAGAAAACGAAAAATAATCAACAATTTTAAGTGCTTTAGTTTCTTGACAACACACTTAATATATGAGATAATACAGTGTATAATTGTAAAATTTTAGAAAGAGGCGAATTTTAATGAAAAAATTTCTTTCATTAGTTTTAGCATTGATGGTAGTTGTAACTGCTATTCCATTTACTGCTGTTACAGCTTCAGCCGCTACTATGTATATGGGCGACGCTAATGGCGATGGAAAAGTTACTGCTATCGATGCTCGTACTGTTTTACAGGTAGCAAGTGGTAGTAAAACAGTTGAGGCAGATGTGTTCAATCGAATTGATATGGACAAAAACGGTAAAGTTACTGCTATTGATGCTCGTAAAGTTCTTCAGACAGCAGCAGGTAGCCTTGCTTTAGAGCCTGTTCAGACTGCTCCAAGTGGTCCTGAATTACCAACTCCTGATGAGCTTAAAGGTGTTCTCCATGTATTTGGTTATGAATATGATGCTGAGCAGAACATTTTCTACACTCATTTATATCCATGGCAGAGATATTTTGGCTTTACAGATATTTACGACAATGCAGCAACATACGCATCTATGAACTATATGACACTCAAAATTGACTTTGAATACCAGGACCTCCTTTGGAGACTCCAGTGGTGGAAGGGTCAATATGGTGTTCTTGAAGGTGCAGAGTTAGGTGTTTACACAAAAGACCCGGCAGTTGCAGATGTTCCATTCTATGAGTGTGCGGCTGATGAGCATCTTCTTGAAATGTATTTCGAATACTATAAGTCAGTATCAGATTACAATAAGGGTAATGTGCTCTTCACAAGATATGAGCAGAGACATTGGTGGCTTACAGGCTTTAAATTTGGTATCTGTGACCCAACTAAGAATGTTGTTAAGGCAAGTCTTATAGCTTGGGATGACGATATGGCTGATGGTATTGAACAAGGTCTTAAAAATGTTACTGACAAAACAGGCAGACCAAACGGCTTTAAAGCATATAAAGCATGGTTACCTATAGAAACACAGGGACACAACTTCTACATCAGAGAAAAACTTGACGACGGCCGTACAATGTTCACAGTTGTATGGAAAGATGCAGGTTATCTTAACTATGGTGAAGAACACGAATGTGATTATGGCGAACCAATAGTTACTAAAGAACCAACTTGTGTAGCTGAAGGCTCACAGAAAAAGGTTTGTAAGATTTGTGGTTACGAAAAGGTTGACCCTATCCCTGCAACAGGTAAGCACGATTTAGGTGACCCGGTTGTTACTAAAGAACCAACTTGTGTAACATCAGGTTTAAATAAGGCTACATGTAAGCACTGTGATTACTATTATGTAGATACAATCCCTGCAACAGGTATTCACGATATGAATGAAGCAGTTGTAACTAAAGAACCAACTTGCGTTGCAACAGGTCTTAAGAAAGCTACATGTAAGCATTGTGACCACTTTGTTGAAACAGTAATTCCTGCAACAGGTATTCACGATATGGGTGAAGCAGTTGTTACAACAGAGCCAACATGTACAGAAAAAGGCGAACAGACAGCAACTTGTAAGAATTGTTCACATACAGTGAAAACAGAAATCCCTGCAAAGGGTCACGATATGGGTGAAGCAGTTGTTACAACAGAGCCAACATGTACAGAAAAGGGCGAAAAGACAGCAACTTGCAAGAATTGTTCACATACAGTGAAAACAGAGGTTCCTGCAACAGGTCATGATATGGGCGATTGGAAAGTAGTTGATGAACCAACAACTGAAGCTGAAGGACTTAAAGAAAAGACCTGTCAGAACGATGGCTGTGACTATAAGGAAACAGAGACAATTGAAAAACTTCCTGCAGAAGTTCCGGCAGAACCAGAAGAAAATGTATAATTAAAAATTAAGCGGTGAGCTAAAAACTCACCGCTGTTTTTATGTAAAAATATAGGAGAGATGCTTAAAAGCACCTCTCCAAATTTGTTTTTAAAGTTTTGAGAATCCGTGGCAGTTGATAAGTGCATCCAACTTTTTGCCCTCTTTACAAAGTGGACATTCGTGAGCAGGTACGCTGAAATAGTCAGGTAAATCTTTTGGATTGAAAACTGAGTTAACCTCAAGTCCAGCACATTCCTTGCTTGTTGCGAAGATTGATGCAACACCAACAACCTCGCCACCGTAATATTTAATTGCCTCAACTGCTGCCTTTGCAGTATTACCGGAGGCTACTGAAACGGCTGTAATCAGCACGTGTTTGTCTTTAATCATATTAACAATATTATCTCTGAAGATAATTTGTGAACCATTAACAACCTCAGGTGTAACAACATAAATTGTCTGATGAGCATTGATGTTAACATAGTCGCTCTTTGTGAGTTCCTCTGCAACACAAGTTGCAATAACCTCTGTTCCGTCAAGACATAAAATAGTGTCAATTATCTGGTTGCTGTATTTATGATTTTTGCAAAGTTCCTCTGCAACTGCCTTTGCTTCAGAAAGACGGGATTTCTGTGCGGCAACATCAATATAGTAATTACTGTGTGCACTGCTTGTTGCAAAGTGACCTTTTGCAACACGAAGAACAAGATTCTTTTGATTAGTTTTGATTTTTGTAATGTTTGTTGTTGGCATAAAGTATCCCCCTATGTTCTTTTATAAAATATATTGTATTATAAAAGTCCATAGATTTCAAGAAAAATTTGCATATGGATATGTAGAAAATATAGCCCCAAATACAGTAAAAATGCCGATGAATTTTTACATACTCTTAAACTGCCTTCCTGTGTGGTCAATGGAGTAATTGTCTTTATAAATTAAATCGTCAACAGAAACAAAGGAATAACCTTGTTTTGAAAGTTCTTTAAGGACTTGGTCAAGTGCAGGTGCTGTGTTCTCTACTCCGTTATGGAAAAGGATTATAGAACCATTTTTCGAGCCATTTACAACACGATTAACGATTTCATCAACTGAAATCTTGGTGTAATCAAGGCTGTCGCAATCCCATTGAATAGTGTACATTCCAAGATTTTTTGCAATCTCAATGCTCTGGTTTGTGTAATCACCGGATGGTGCACGGATAAGGTTTACTTTTTCGCCTGTTATAGTTTCGAGCTTTTTGTTGCAATTCACGATTTCCTCTTTGATTTCATCCCTTGAACATTTGGAAAATGCCTTATGAGTGTCCGAATGGTTGGCTATTGTGTGCCCTGCTTCGTGAAATGCCTTTACACTCTCAGGAAACTTATCTGCCCATTCACCAACTATGAAGAATGTTGCCTTTGCATTATGTTTTTTAAGAATTTCAATGAGTTGTTGCGTATCCTGATTTGTCCACGCGGCATCAAAAGTGATTGCTACCTTTTTTTCATCCGTTTCCACTGAATAAATAGGTAATTTTTTAGAGGCAACTGATGCGGAAACATAATTCCCCATTATAACACCTATAATAATCGAAATTGCTAATATTATGGAAAGTACACCTGTAAGTTTTCGTATTGTAAAGGTTTTAATCCACATAAAAAATCCCTCCCGTAGATTATACGAGAGGGACAATTTTTGTTATGATTTTTTATTTCATATTTCCTGCTCTGATTTCAGCAATTTCATTTTCAATAAACTCTTCAAGTGTAGGTTGCTCTGCCATTTGCTTTTTAAGTGTTTTACCAACCATTACATTCATAGCAACATTTACTATAAAGAGTGCACAACCAACAATGAAACCGAAACCTAAACTACATTCTGTAATGATTCCGCCACCAAGTGCAGTACAAGCTGATGTGAACTGCATAAAGAATACTGTTGCAACTCCCCAGCAAAGTGTAGCAAGAACATTAAGGATTATGTTGAACTTATATTTTAACTTAATTCCTGCAAAAAGAAGCACGAAGAAGTTAAGAACACCGAAAACAACTGCAAGGAGTAAAAGCACACAAGCGATTACAACCATTGTTGCAGCCTTACCTAAAACTTCGCCACCCATAAGAGCGACTACACTGCCGATATCCGTTTTAAGAAGGTAGTCAAGAATGAAAGTTAAGAACGAAACCGATTCATTACTGTTACGGAAAGGAAGATTAAGTGTGTAGTTATAAAGCGGAAGGAGAAGTGCTACAAGTGGAGCAAAAGTAAGCACCAATCTTGCAATACGGAGTTTTGAACCCACAACCGCAGATTTAAAATTCTGAAGATTATAATGGAATTTCGCAAAAGCATGTTCTGCAAAATCAGCATCGTCTGACAAGCGTTTTTCCCATTGGTGATTAGGAATGTTAGCACCACATTTTGGACATTCAGCTTTGAATTCCCAAATTTTTAAGGTGTGTCCGCAAGAAGGACATTTTGAAGCCATAGAATCACTCTTTCTTTATATCAATACATAATAGTTTACTACATTTATTTCCTTTTTGCAAGTCTAATTACATTCCAGGAAAGAGATTTAAGATTAACGGTAAGATTTTTACCATCAAATTGTGGCTTTTCTGCATTGAAAGGCTTAACGGGTGTTGCGATTGCACTGTTTTCCTCTTTAATTCCGTAGCCACTCATCTCGATATGTTCCAAAACCTCAAAGCCTTCAAAGTCAAGGAGAGAAACATCAAAGAGAATGTCTTCTTCCATATTTCTGTTAACTGCAAAGATTGTAAGGCTCTCTTTATCTTCGCTGATAGTTGCGATTGATTCAATATCTGGCACATCTGTAAATTCTTTTGTGTCGTGTTTAGGGGAGATAACACGGGACTCAAGAGTATAGCCACGACCGTAATTTGAAAGGTGCATAAACGGATAGAAAATTGTCTGTTCCCAACAAGCGCCACCGTTTTCAGTCATAATTGGGGCAATAACATTTACAAGTTGTGCAAGACAACCAATTTTAACTCTGTCTGCATTTTTGAGGAGAGTCATAAGCATAAGAGCAACTAAGAGGGCATCTTCAAAATTGTAAATATCCTCAAGCTGATGAGGTGCAGTACTCCATTTTTCAACATGAGCACCGTTTGAATGATACCATACATTCCACTCATCAAAGGAAAGGTTAACTGTATGCTTTGAGCGTTTCTTTGCTTTTATGTAGTCGCATATACAGATAACTGATTTGATGAATTCATCCATCTTCATATTCTTTGCAAGGAAGGATGGAGTATCATTTGAACGATTATCAAAATAAATGTGAAGTGAGAGATAGTCAACTTTGTCATAGGCGAGGTCAAGAGTAGTCGCTTCCCATTCACCGAAAGTAGCCATATCACGAGAAGCACTACCACAAAGGACGGTTTCAATGGAATTGTCAGTCCATTTCATAACCTTTGCAGCCTCAGCAGCAGTTCTGCCGTATTCAACTGCCGTTTTGTGACCGATTTGCCAGTCGCCATCCATCTCATTACCAAGACACCAGAGTTTAATGTTGTGAGGGTCTTCATAACCGTGAGAACGACGAAGGTCACTCCAATAGCTACCTGATTTGTGGTTGCAATATTCAACAAGATTTCTTGCTTCTTCAGGACCGCGAAGACCTAAGTTTACCGCCATCATTGGGGAAGTGTTTGCTTTTTTACACCACTTTGCAAACTCGTTTGTGCCAAAAAGATTGGGTTCAGTAACACCCCAAGCAAGTTCCAATTTCTTTGGTCTGTTTTCCACCGGACCAACACCGTCTTCCCAGTTGTAGCCTGAAACAAAGTTGCCACCTGGATAACGGACAATTGGCACATTGAGTTTTTTAACCTTTTCGATAACATCTTTACGGAAGCCGTCTTCGTCAGCAGTCGGATGGTCGGGTTCAAAAATACCGCCGTAAACTGCACGACCTAAATGTTCAATAAATGAACCGTAAATTCTTTCATCAATCTTTGCACCTGTAAATTCAGAAACAAGTGACATTTTTGCCTTTTTCATATTTAAAACCACCTTTTCAGGCTATTGCTGATTTGTTGTTTTTTCAGGAGGTGTTTGCTTTTCTGAAAGGAAATTGTGAAGAATTGCTTCATTTTCCTCCATATCCATTACAAGACAAGCACCAACACCGGAAATGTTTTCGTCATACCAAGTACCGTCTGCAGGAATCTGCTGTTGCACCATAGAGTAAGTGTATAATTTTTTTACAAGAGCTTCAGTTCCCATATTGAGAATTTCCTGTGGGTCAAGGTTTGTTTTAACAAGAGGAATTATTGTTTTTGCAAGGCTGTAAAGCTTGTCCATACTGAGAGTTTTTGACTTTGCTACAATTGCAGAAATTACTTTTCTTTGTCTTTGTGTTCTCATAAAGTCAGAGTCAAGGCTTCTCATTCGGCTGTACCATAAAGCCTGTTCACCATTGAGATGAACATTTTCACCTGCTTCAAGGGGAATGAGTTTACCGTCATTTTTAGCCCATTTTGAATATCTGCTTTCTTTCTGTGTTACTTCAACCTCAATACCACCGATTTCATCAACAATTGTGGTAAAAATCTCAAAGTCAACCATAGCGTAATAGTCTATATTAACTTTGAAATTGAGTTCAAGTGTGTCCGTGAGAGTTTGAATTCCACCACGGAAAAATGCAGAGTTCAATTTCGATTTTCTGTTTGCACCTGCAATTTCAACATAGGAGTCACGAAGAAAAGAAGTGAGCTTAATCTGCTGATTTTTGTGGTCAAGAGTCACAAGCATCATTGTGTCAGAGCGGGATTCTGTTTCTCCCTCTCTTGCGTCAGCACCAACAAGGAGAATGTTAATCTGTGCATTGTCCTTGTAAAGAGCAGAAGAGTCAATGTGACTGTTTTCACTTAATTGTTCCTCCGTATCAAAGGATGAAAGCAGGTCATTGAGAGTCTTATATGCAAATAAACCTGCGCAAGCACCAATAACAAGTGTAAGACAAAGAAAAACAATTAAAGTATTTCTTAAAACATGACGCTTTTTCTTTGGCTTTGTTTCTTCTTTACTTGTGTCACTATAGATTTCATTAACATCGTCATAGCTTATTTCCTGACGGACACGATTTGTAAAAGATGGATTATATGTTACCTGATTTTCAATATTTTGACTCTTCGCCTTGTCTTGATTATATGTGTTTTCAGGAAAGTAAACACTGTCATCATCTTCTGCAGTTGTTAAATCCTCTCCAACAGATTCTTGTGATGAACTGTAAATATCCTCAAACTCATCTTTCTTGGGCGAATTACTGAAAATTTCTTCAAATTCGTCACTGTTTTTAAAACGATTTTCTGCCAAACCTTCTCACCCTAATAATTAATAATATACATAAGTTATTGTACAACAAAACTATAAAAAGCACAATGTTTTTTTGAAAATAATGATGAAATTGTTAGAAAAATAAAATTAATACCTATGTTGTACTTGCAAGATTGAGAAAAGATATGTATAATAATAAACAGTTTTAGTTTTGTTGGTGAAAAAATCGCCAATGTATCCGGGAGAAAAGCTATGTTAGGTAAATATGTAAGGGTACGAGTTACCAAACCTATGCACTCCTTTGACAGAGAGAATAATATCTCCTACGAAATAAATTTCGGTATGGTGGAAAGTGGTATAGACCCACATTCACCTGTCAAGGGTGCTTACATTATGGGCGTAACACACAGAGTTCGTGTTTTTGAAGGTCGTGTTATAGCCGTAATCAAGAGAAAAGATATGGGCGGAATATTTTTGGTGGTCGCACCAAAGAGTAAACGCTTTATTATTCATCAGATTGAGGATGCAATAAGTTTTGCTGAAAAAGAGGGGACATACGAAATTTCTTGTCTTTATGAAAGTTCCTGTGGTGCGATTGTTTATCGCATTATCAATGGCGAAACAAGATTTTTGCTTATAAAAAATAAGCGCAGTGCTAACTGGGGATTCCCTAAAGGCCATATTGAACGAGGCGAAAACGAAAAGGAAACAGCTTATCGTGAGGTTTTAGAGGAGGCAGGAATAAGAATTCGTTTTTTACCTGATTTCCGTTTCCGTTCTGAATATTCCATTCAGGGAAAAATCGAAAAACAGGTTGTGATTTTTCTTGCTACAACAGATGACACAACAACGGTTATTCAGCGTGAGGAAATTGAGGAGTATCTTTGGCTTAAATTTGACAAGGCTATGAGTTCTCTTAAATTTCCTAATGACAAGCAAATGCTTCGTAAAGCCAATGACTATCTTTTAAATATGGAGGCAAAAAATGACTGAAACATTAGTTAATGAAATGATGGCACTTTTGCAGAATAAAATTCCTGAGGAATTAGTGGCTTTTGTTATTTCACTTTTCCCTGTCCTTGAGTGCCGTGGCGGTATGATTGCGGCAAGACTTATGGAAATTCCGTTTATGACGGCATTTTTACTTTGTTATCTTGGCAATATGCTACCAATTCCATTCATCCTTCTTTTTATCAAGAAGATTTTTGAGTTTCTTCGCCGTTTCAGTTTCTTTGAAAAAATCATCAAGAGATTTGAGGCAAAAGCTGAAAAAAATGCAGATAAAATTTTGCGTTACAAATCTTGGGGACTTCTCATTTTCGTTGCAGTTCCACTTCCCGGAACAGGCGGTTGGACAGGTGCTTTAATGGCAGCGCTTCTTGATATTCCGTTTAAGCGAGCATTACCGGTTATCACACTTGGTGTGTTGATTGCAGGTTTTATTATGTCAGGTCTTACATACGGAATTTTCCAGATGTGATTGTAAAAAAACTTTAAACTTTCGTGCATCACATTTTAATAAAAAACTAACACCACAGATTTTATCATTAATCTGTGGTGTGTTTTTATGTTAAAGTTTATATTTACTTGACTATTTCAAATTTTACATTTCAATTTCTGCAGTAACCATAAAGTGGTCTGAAACATAGGAATTATCCCATTTTTCGTCGTGGACAGTGTAGTTTTTTACAGTAAGTCCTTTATCTGCAAAAATATAGTCAATAGGTTTATCCTCAAGTATTTTGCCCCAGCCGTGATAAGTAGCATTCTTTTTACCGTTTTCAGATATGTCATAGGCATTTACAAAGCCTTTGTCTTTAAGTGCTTTAACGGCAAGCCCGTCAGGATATTGGTTGAAATCCCCTGTGACAATTGTTGGGATTTCCCCGTATTTTTCCTTCATTTTCTCTGCCTTTTCTGCTATGAGATTTCCACCCAGATTCTGTGCTTCGGTGCTTACATGGTCAAGATGTGTGTTGAAATGAGCAAAAATCTTGCCTGTATTTTTATTTTTAAGCACAACATAGGAACAGATTCTGTTACAAGCTGCGTTTTCATATTTGGATTCTTGTTCAGGTGTAAGTGAAATCCAGAATGTATCACTTTCAACAAGTTCAAATTTATCTTTAAGATAGAAAATACCACTCATTTCAGAGGTTTCTTCCTTACTGTCACCGCCTCGTTTAACCCCGTAGTAGGCATATTGTGGTAAAAGCTCTTTCATTTTACCTTCCCAGTTGCTGTTAAGCTCTTGCACACCTAGAACATCAGGTAAATAATAATTGATTTGTTGTGCAAAAAGATGGGCACGGCGGGTTGTGTATGTACCTTCAATAAAACTTCCCCAAGGAGCAGCCGTGTTATAACTTGCAACAATTAAGGACTCATTATTCTTTATTCTTTGCTCTGCAGAATTGATTTTTACATCGGGCGTCATAGGGAAAATTCCAAAAAAAACACCTGTGGCAATTCCTAACGCAGAAACAATTGCGACGGAAGAAATAATTAATGTTTTGACCTTTTTATTCATAACACAATTTCCTTTCGTGTGAGAGATTTGCCTCACTAAATTGGAGTTTTAGAATTCTGGTGCGCTCGACTGGAATCGAACCAGCGGCCTTCAGAGTCGGAGTCTGACGCTCTATCCAACTGAGCTACGAACGCATTTTGAATTATGAGTGCGGAATGCGTAATTGTTTTGTCAGTTGGTTTGTTTTTAATTACGAATTACGCATTGCGAATTACGATTTGTTATTCCGATTTATACATTAAATCGGAATAATACGATGTCTCCATCCTTCATAACATATTCTTTACCTTCACTGCGAACAAGACCTTTTTCCTTGGCTGCCTGCATTGTGCCGTTTGCCATAAGGTCATCGAAGTGAATAACTTCTGCACGGATGAAGCCACGCTCAAAGTCAGTGTGAATTTTACCTGCTGCCTGAGGTGCTTTTGTACCTTTTTTGATTGTCCAAGCTCTTACTTCAGGTTGACCAGCAGTCAAGTATGAGATAAGTCCCAAAAGGTTGTATGAACGCTGAATGAGTAGGTCAAGACCTCCCTGCTCAATGCCTAAATCAGAGAGGAACATTTCTTTTTCTTCTTTACTGAGTTCTGCAATCTGTGCTTCAAGTTCAGCACAAATCGGGAGAGTTTCTGCACCTTCTGCTTCTGCAAGTTTGCAAACTGCATTATATCTTACATTATCTTCAATATTGTTTGCAAAGTCATCCTCGCTCATATTACAAGCATAGATAATTGGCTTTGATGAGAGAAGTGCAACAGTCGAAAGAATTTCTTTTTCTTCTTCATCCATTTCAACTGCACGAGCATTAACGCCGTTTTCGAGTTCTCCACGAAGTCTTTTAAGAAAATCAACCTCCTTTTGGAGTGATTTGTCACCTTTAAGGTCTTTTTCACTCTTTGTGATTCTTCTGTCAAGAATTTCAATGTCGGACAGAATTAATTCAAGGTTAATTGTTTCAATATCACGCTGTGGGTCAATACTACCTTCAACATGGATAATATCGTCATTATCAAAGCAACGGACAACATGAATAATCGCATCAACTTCACGAATGTGAGAAAGGAATTTATTGCCGAGACCTTCACCCTTTGATGCGCCCTTTACAAGACCTGCGATATCAACAAATTCAATAGTTGCAGGAGTGATTTTTGCAGGGTTATACATCTCTGCAAGTTTGTCGATTCTGTAATCCGGCACAGCAACAACACCAACATTTGGCTCAATTGTGCAGAAAGCATAGTTTGCAGACTGTGCACCTGCGTTTGTGATTGCATTAAAAAGTGTACTTTTACCTACATTTGGTAAACCAACAATACCTAATTTCATAATATCATCCTTTCCGCTCCTTCTCAGAGGGAGCTGTCTGCGAAGCAGACTGAGGGAGTTTAAATATAAATTTCTAAAAAAATATTATACACTATTGATGAAAAATTTTCAATAGTGTATAATTTAACGCAACAAGTCATTCTGAGGAATGAAATGACGAAGAATCTCATTGGCATTATTGTTCACTTGAGTTGAGATTCTTCGCTACGCTCAGAATGACACACAATTAATTAACCACATTAAATAAGTTGGTGTTAATATGAATAAATTTTCTCGTACTGAAAGACTGATTGGTAAAGAAAACCTTGAAAAGTTAAAAAATAAAAACATTATCATTTTCGGGCTTGGTGGTGTTGGCTCTTTTGTTGCCGAGGCTCTTGTTCGTTGCGGAATCGGCAGAATGACGGTTGTTGACAAGGACACGGTTGACATTACAAACATTAATCGTCAGTTGTATGCCCTCCATTCAACAGTTGGCAGAAATAAGGCAGATGTTGCGAAAGAGCGAATTCTCGACGTTAACCCAAGCTGTGAAGTTACTGCTGTTGTTAAGATGTATTTGCCCGAAAACAGTGATGAATTTGACCTTTCGCAATATGATTATATTGTAGATGCGATTGATAATGTTACTGCGAAAATCGATTTGGCAGTTAAATCGGAAAATTTGGGAATACCAATGATTGCATCAATGGGTACGGGTAACAAATTAGACCCGACAGCATTTAGAATTACGGATATCTATAAGACAGATACCTGTCCTCTGTGTCGTGTTATGCGACGCGAATTAAAAGCTCGTGGTGTTAAGAAATTAAAGGTGATTTATTCAACAGAAATTCCTAAAAATGACGGTGAAAGAACGCCTGCAAGTATCTCTTTTGTGCCAAGCACAGCAGGACTTATAATTGCAGGGGAAGTTGTTAAGGATTTAATAAAAGTGTAAAACTGAAAGTGGAAAGTGGAAAACGAAAGGTAAAAGTTTATTATGAGCAGTATTATTGAGAAAAAAGTTTTGACTTTGCAGTTAGAATTGTGAATTTATATAAGCACCTGACCGCAGAGGAAAAAGAGTATGTTATGTCAAAACAACTTTTAAAAAGTGGAACAAGCATTGGTGCCAATGTTTCCGAAGGCGAACAAGGACAATCAAAAGCAGATTTTCATTTAAAAATGTGTATTGCATTAAAGGAAGCAAATGAAACATATTATTGGTTACGACTTTTGTTTGCCACTGATTATTTAACGGAAAAAGAATATCTTTCAATAGAAATTGACATAAAAGAAATAATTGCTTTATTAACTTCAATATGCAAAACTACACAAAACAATCAAAAATGATTTTCGTTTTCCAATTCCCACTTTTAAATTGCGTCGCAGACCCATCGTTTTCCGTTTTCCACTTCCCACTTTCAACTTTTAACAATTTATTCATTGACTTGAAAATATTAAAATAGTAAAATATTGGCAATACTTTTCAAAAGACATTTTGAGGTGATACAATGAGTCTTATTGAGATTCGTGATATGTATAAAATATATAATCCCGGTGAAAATGAGGTTCGCGCCATTGACGGTGTGAATCTTACCATTGAGCACGGTGAATTCGTTGCTATTATCGGTCAATCCGGTTCGGGTAAATCAACACTTATGAATATGTTGGGACTTTTGGATGTGCCCACAAGCGGTAAATATCTTCTTAACGGCAAGGATGTTGATGGTCTTTCTGACGACGAACTTTCAGAAATCCGCAACAAGGAAATTGGCTTTATTTTCCAAGGCTTTAACCTTGTTACAAGCCTTACAGCCGTAGAAAATGTTGAGTTACCATTGGTTTATCGTGGTATGAAAAAGGACGAGAGAAACAAGCTTGCTATTGAGGCTCTTGACAGAGTTGGACTCTCCCACCGCCTTGACCATTTGCCAAAGCAGATGTCGGGTGGTCAGCAACAGAGAGTTGCTATAGCACGAGCAGTTGCAGCAAGACCTCCCATTATTCTTGCCGACGAGCCCACGGGTAATCTTGACTCACATTCAGGTGTTGAGGTTATGAAAATTCTTCACGAGCTTCACGAAGAGGGAAGAACAGTTATACTCATTACCCATGATAATGATATCGCAAGTGAAGCACAGCGTGTTATCCGTATTCAGGATGGTCAGATTGTTTCGGATATTATAAACAGATAATTCAAATTTGTTTATTTAAATTATATATAATATAATTTATTAATAAAAAAATAATAAAATATAGAGAAAATGTTGCCAAAAAGTGTAGCATTTTCTTTTTTTATGTGATAAAATTTTTATGATTATTTTGTAATCGCCCAAAAACATTTAGGAGGACGAAAAATGAACAAGACATTCAAAAGAATTCTCTGTGTAGTTCTTGCCATTGTTATTGCAGCTGTTGGCATTCCTTTTACAGCAATTGCATCAACAAAGGAAACTGTGAATTTTGGTATTTTATCCGATACTCACTATTTCGCAGAAACATCAATGGGAGAAACAGAGGAAGACAAACAAGAGTTTGTTGATATGATGCTTCTCAACAACTCAACAACAGGATTTGCTCCTGCTCTTACAGATGCTGCTTTGGCAAACCTTGCCTTAAAAGCAAAGAATGGTGAAATTGATTTCCTTTTGCTTCCCGGTGACCTTACAAGAAATGCTGAATATGCAGCGCACAAGGAATTAGCAGGTAAACTTGCACAGTTTGAAGCAGAAACAGGTATCCCTGCATTTGTTATCAATGGTAACCACGATATCAATAATAATCGTTCAATGATTTACGATGGTGAGGAACTTCTTACATCAAAGAAACATCCTGAACTTCGTGATGAGCTTGACACAACACCTGAAGAATTTGAAGAAATCTACAAAGATTTTGGTTATTCACAAGAAGGTGACGGATATTACAGTCGTTATAAGGAAAAAGCAGAAAATTCAGAGGGTTCACTCTCTTATGCAACTGATATTAACGAAGATTATCGACTTATTGCTATTGATGCTATGATGTACTCAGCTGATAATACTGCTTCAGGTGAAAGTGAGCAGGAAACAGGCGGTCAAATGTCTGATGCGCTTCTTGCATGGGCAGTGGCTGAAACTGAAAAAGCTGTTAAAGACGGTAAAACTGTTATCGGTATGATTCATAATAACCTTATCCCTCACTTTGAAGTACATGTTGATATTCTTGACCAGTTTGTACTTTTTGGTTGGGAAAAAATTGCTGATAATCTTGCAAAAGCAGGTATGCACTACATCATAACAGGTCATACACATATGCAGGATGCTGCATCTTTTGTAACTGATAGTGGTGATGAAATCCACGAGATTATTACATCTTCAATCCTCAGTTATCCTAACCAGTTCAGAACTGTTTCTATGGATACATATGCAACAGGCAGAATTGAATGTGAATATCATACACACGATGTTGACGAGGTTGTTCCTGTTTATGTTGATGGTGTTGCACAGGCAAAACCATTCAAATATCAAACATGGGCTTATAACTTTGGTGGCGACAACATTAAGAATTTTGTAACAAACCTTTTACAGTATCAGCTTCTTTACGGCTTCGGTAAAGATGTTAAGGATGCGGGAGGTCTTTACAAATATCTTACAAACTTGCTTGACTTTAACGAGCTTATGACAGACCTTATCGGAAACGAAATCCTTGGTGGTGTTTCAGCACTTGCAGTAAAGGCATTACTCCGTTCACTCTGTAATCAGGTTGAGGACGCTTACCTTTCAGATGTAAATGTTACACTCCATAAGGTTGACCCTATTCTTGATAAACTTTTAGGTATCGAAATTGCTGATGTACCATCAACTGCATTTAAAGATACGCTTGGTTTTGGTGCAGAAGGCGAAAAGGGCACGCTCGGCGACCTTGCTTCAACTATCCTTGCCAACCACTGTGGCAACAACGAAGACCCTAAAAATGATAAATTCCTTTTGAGCACTCTTGAGCGTTTTGATAACGGCGAAAACGCTGAAATCATCGTTGATGCACTTTTCGAAATCATTCTTGACGATCTTCTCCTTAATACAATTCTTGAGGACATTAACATTGACCCTATTTCTCTTGGTATCAGTGGTTTAGATGATGATAATGTTAACGCTACTGTTGATTACATTGACAGTATTGTTAGTCTCAAAGAACCTCTTTCACTTGACCTTGAAGATATTGTTTCTATCGTTCTTTCTCTTGGTGTTTTAGATGGCGATACTCTTAAAGATGTTGTTTATTCATTACTTGACGAGTATCTTACAGAGAGTCAGTATGATATTATCGACCAGGAATTCTACAGAATTATGAAAGACTTTACTCACGATGAAAATCCTGGTTATATGGCTGACCATGAAGGTAAATTTGTTGTTGACGGTCCTGTTGAAGTACCTCTCAGCCAGAAGAATTTAAGGCTTCCTTCTCATATTGCAGTAACTCTTGGTGAAGATGCAGCAACAGAGGTTAACATCAGCTATTATACAAAATACAGCATTACAGATTCTGATGTTCAGATTGTTCCTTACTCACAAAATCCTGATTTCAGTAAGGGCACAACAGTTGATGTTGACATTACAACAGAATGTGATGTTGAAACATTACGCGAATGGCCTGCAATCGACTTAGGCTTTATCGGTATCATCTACCATAAGGAATATGTAAACCGCCACTATGTAAACATTTCGGGACTTGAGCCTGATACAAAATATTGCTATCGTCTTGGCGATGCGGACAGAGGTTGGTGGAGCGAAACAGGTGTTATTGACACTGCTGACAATTCAGACAGCTTCTCATTCTTCCATATGACTGACCCACAGTCAACAACTGAAAAGCAGTATAACGAGGTATTTGCTCCTGCAGTTGAACTTGCATTCAAGAACCACAGTGCAGACTTTATTGTAGGCACTGGTGACTTTGTTGACGATGGCAGAAGCTTTATCCAGTGGCAGAGAATGTTCAATTCTACTGATGTGCTTATGGATACTATTTTAATGGGTGTAGCAGGTAATCACGAAGAAAAGGGCGATGATGCACTTGCTAACTACTTCATTACTCCTAACACACCTGAACAGGATAAAACAACCGGTGTTTATTATTCATTTGATTACAACAATGCTCATTTCGTTGTTCTTAACACAAATAATCTTGGTGAGGACGATGGACTTAATGCAGAGCAGATAGAATGGCTTATTGAGGATATGAATGCATCCGATGCAGATTGGAAATTTGTAGCACTTCATAAAGCACCATATTCAAACGGTTCACACTATGATGATGACGATGTAATCCAAATTCGCGCACAACTTCAATCTCTTATGCCTGAACTTGGAATTGATGTTGTATTCCAGGGCCACGACCATGTATTTATGAGAACAGATGTTATGAATAACAATGTTGTTATGGATACAGAAACTGAAGAGATTTCATATAATGGTCTTGACTACACAGCAAAGATTAATCCTGATGGTACAATTTATTCAATCAATGGTACAATCGGTGTTAAACACTATAAGGCAAAGCCTGAGGAAGAAACAAACAAACTCTTCCCAATCGGTGAAACTGTTCTCTACCTTGAAATTCCATCATATTCATATATTCAGATTGATGGGGACACACTCTACTTCGATTCATACGCAGTAAATGGTGACGAGGAAGAAAGAATTGACCAGTTTGCAATTAAAAAGGACCTTGGTGATGCAGATACTCCTGTAACTCCTGATGATGAGCCGGCAACTCCTGAAACTCCGGTTACACCTGAAAAACCTGAAACTCCGGAAGAACCAACAACTCCAGATATTGATGAACCGGTTACTCCTGAAGAACCAAGTGTTCCAAGCGAGCCTGAAACAGATAAGCCTGCAAACGGCAAGCCTGTTACAGATACTGGTATTCCGAATACATCAGCAGAGAATATTACTCTCCTCTTTGCAATAGTTCTTATGGCAACAGCAGGTACAAGCGCAATCATTCTTAAAAGAAAAAAGAATAGAGCATAATTAAAAGCCTCCTTCGGGAGGCTTTTTAAGTGCAGAGTACAGAATGCAAAATGTCGAAACTGCGTTGCAAAATATATAGTATAATAGATTTAGAGCATTGTAGGGGCAGGTAGGTTTCAACTGTCGGTTAGGTGGGTGCTTCTGCTTCGCAGAGACGGGTCACCCGCAACCTCGGTAGCCGAACCAAGTGTGCAGATAAGCCAACGGTGGGTCATAGAAGACGCCGACCCCCTACGGATTTCATCTCAATAGATTCAATCTATAAAAGGATTTTGGTACTATATTTGAGCATTAAAAAAGCACCCCCGCGGGGTGCTTTTGCTTTAATCTTTTTTACCAAACGACTGTAACTTTTAGTCCTTGAACTGTGTAGGTTGAGTCGCCAACTTCTTCATTTTCAATGCCTTGTACGAAAGCATTTAACATTTCCATATTTGGCATAAGAATTGAGAATTCTGCAGTTAACTCTTCAGGTTCATAAATTTTACCGTTCAATTTGAAACCGTTAATCCACCAGTGTTTCTGAGGTCCTAAGTCGAGAATTACTGTATCACCGCAAGTAATTTTAAGAGTCATTTCCATAAGCTGGTCGTCAGTAGCACAGTTATAATATGTGCCAAGTTCTTCGCCGGGAACACGGTTGTAAATACCAACTTCAGCACCTGTTGAAATGAATACATAGTTGCCTTTCCAAACCTGAATCATCCACTCAAGACCATCGTAGTCAAAGTGATATCTGCGAGTGTCAATGGTATAGAAAGGAATAATATCAGCAGCCTTGTCGTAAATTACAGCAAAACCGAAGTTTCTCTGCCAGCTGTCAATAACAGCATAAACTGTCATATCATACACATTGAAATCAAAGCCGATACCAAGCATACCTGTTCCGTCAGCACCATAGATTTCGCCTGTTTCACTGTTAATAAGAATTCCTGTTCCAAGCGTTTCTGAATAGCCATCCTTATAAATTACTCTTACAGAAAGCTGATAAAGAATAGGGTCGTCAGTTGGCTCTGCATACACTTCGCATTTTGAGATAATGCTCATATATGCACCTATAAGATGGCAGATAAGTGCCATTGTGCCGTTGCCCTCAGCATCAAATTTTTCACGCTGTGCATAAGCTTGATTTCTGAATTCAACAGGGTCAATTTCAAATGTTTCACAAATAAATGTTGAACCGTTATTGAGAGCAGGAAGGCTCTTGATAATAGCCTGTGCATCAAAACCACTATTTTCCACAATATAGACATTAAGGCTGTTTAAATAATCGTCAAATTCAACCTCTAATTTTTCACTACTTGGAAATCTGTCATTAGTAACCAATCTGAAAAAATCACTTACAACACTGATTTTCTGAACAAATTCAGCAGTTGTGATTGCGGGTCTTCCGCCTTCGGAAAGAACTTGTGCATATTCAGCACGAGTTGCAGGAAGTGTTGGCTTTGCAGCAAAAGCAGGTGTCGCCATTGTAAATAGAAGTGTCATAGCCAACAACAAAGCAGTAAACTTACTAACAATTTTCATTTTCATTGTCCTTTCAAAAATAAATCGAAAAGTATTATACCACTTTCTTTAAAAAAATCAATGGTTTATAATGGTATTATTTACATTTTCTCTTTATTTTAACAACAAAGTGTGATATAATTTTTCCATTATTATTTAGGAGATGTAAAAAAATGAGCGATAATCGTGGAATGCAATATGCCCAAATTTTGTCAAAACTCATTAAAGTTGAAACAATTTCTTCAAGAACTGATAAGGACAGAACAAAGTTTTTAGAATTTCATAAGGTGCTTCGTGAGACTTTCCCAAATCTTTTCAGCACACTTGAATGTGAGGTTTTTGACGGTAGCCTTTTGCTTAAATGGAGGGGCACAGACTCATCTTTAAAACCCGTTATGCTTATGAATCACCACGATGTTGTTGAGGCAAGTGGTGAATGGAAATATCCACCATTTTCAGGTGAAATCGCAGAGGGCAGAGTATGGGGCAGAGGTACACTCGATACAAAGGGTGGACTCGCTATGATGTTCCAGGCTGCTGAAGAACTCATTAAAGAAGGCTTCACACCAAAAAGAGATACATATTTTGTATCAACCTGTACAGAAGAAACAGGTGGCGAGTGCGGTAATGCTATGTCACTTGCACTTAAAGAGAGAGGCCTTGATTTTTATATGGTCCTTGACGAGGGCGGTATGATTCTCTATGACCCAATTGGTGGTGCTGACGGTACATTTGCTATGATTGGTGTTGGTGAAAAAGGTTACATGGACCTTAAATTCATTGCAAAATCAAATGGTGGCCACGCATCTGCACCCGGCAAAAACACTCCACTTGTACGCCTTGCAAAATTTATGTGTGAAGCAGAAAAATCAGAATGCTTTGATGTGGAAATGTCACCAACAATTAAGGAAATGCTTACACGCTTTGCGCCCACAATGAGTGGTGTTATGAAAATGGCTTGTGGAAATACAAAGGCATTTAAGCCGGTCCTTGAAAAAGTTATGCCAATGATTTCACCATCAGGAGCAGCGCTTCTTCGTACAACTCTTGCGTTTACTATGAGTAAGGGTTCTGACGGCTCAAATGTTATCCCACAAGAAGCTTGGGTTGTTGGTAATATGCGTTACTCACACCATCAGGGCAAAAAGTCAAGTGTTGAAAATATTATTAACCTTGCAAAAAAATATGATATTGAAACAGAGATTATTGAGGACGGAATGGAATCAGGTATTTCTGATTTCAACGGTGAGCAGTTCAAGTTCATTGAAAAAGCAGTCAATGCTGTTTTCCCTGAATACAAACCTGTTCCATATATTATGAACGGCGCTTCTGACAGCAGATATTTCACAAGAGTTTGTGATAACTGTCTTCGTTTTGTTCCATTCAATATTGATAATCAGCAGTATGCAAGTGTTCACGGTATTGACGAAAATGTTAGTATTGACACTCTCGCTCCTGCAGTTGACTTCTATAAATATGTAATTAAAGAGGTATAATTTAATGGCAAAAACCGAGAAAAAGGGTCTTGACATAAGTGCTAAATCCTTTATTGGCGCGATTGTAATTATTTTTGCACTGATGTGTCTTACTTATTTTGCAACATTTTTCATTCCCGGTGGTGAATATCAACGAGTAACCGATGCAAACGGAATGGAGACCATTGTTACTGACAGTTTTAAATATGTGGAGGGTGGAGTTCCATTCTTTAAGTGGATTTTGTCACCGTTTTTAGTTTTAGGTGCTGACGGTGGCGGAGCAATTATTGCCGTTATAGTGTTCTTACTTGTAATTGGTGGAATTTTTACTGCCCTTGATAAATGTGGACTTATGGAGTATATGCTCAAAAAAATTGTCCACAAATTTGGAAAACAACGATATACTTTAATGGCATTGGTTATGCTTTTCTTTATGTCAATGGGTGCTTTTATCGGTTCATTGGAAGAATGTGTGCCATTAGTTCCCATTGTTGTAGGACTTTCGGTAGCCCTTGGTTGGGATGAACTTACAGGTCTTGGAATGAGTATTCTTTCTGCGGGATGTGGCTTTGCATCAGGTGTTTGCAATCCTTTTACTGTTGGTGTAGCACAGGAACTTGCGGGACTTCCTATGTTTTCAGGAATGTGGCTTCGCTTTGTAGCATTTTTGATTATCTACGGAATTGTCTTTTTCTTTGTAAAACGACATGCTCTTAAAATCGCAAAGCCCATTGAAATGATTGATATTCACGACGATTTTGTTGGTGATAAGAGAATGGATAAAGCACTTGTGACATTCGCAGGTGTCTTGGGCTTTGGCATTTTAGTAGTGCTTAGTTCTGTTTTCTTAACATTCTTGCAGGATTATACAATGATTATCGTGGCGCTTATGTTCCTTGTGGCAGGTCTTGTATCAGTGACTATTGCAGGTATGGGCGGAAAAGAATTAGCAAAGAATTTTGGCTATGGAATTGCAACTATTCTTCCTGCAGTCCTTATGATTTTAATGGCAAGTTCAATTAAATACACTCTCATTGAGGGTAAAATTCTTGATACACTTCTTCATTCAGCAGTTGGAATTGCTGAAACTCTGCCAAAGGGTGCAGTTATTCTCTTTATATATTTAATTGTCCTTGTGCTTAATTTCTTTATAAGTTCAGGTTCTGCAAAAGCGTTTTTGCTTATGCCACTTATCGTTCCATTGGCTCAGATTTTTGAAATTTCATCACAACTTTCAGTTATGGCTTTTGCCTTTGGTGACGGTTTCTCAAATGTTATGTATCCAACAAACCCAGTGCTTTTAATAAGCCTTGGTATGGCAGGAATAAGCTATGTGAAATGGTTCAAATGGACCTTTAAAATTCAGTTCACAATCCTTGTTGCAACATCACTTTTGTTGTTGTTTGGTATGGCAATCGGATACAACTAATCTGATATGGTAGGGCGGGGGAATGACCCCGCCGTTTTTAACGAAAGGAGAAAACATGAAAGTCATAATCTGTTGTCTTAACTCAAAATATGTTCACGCATCCCTTTCTCCTTGGTGTCTGCTTTCGGGTGTTAGGAATTTTTGCACCGAAAAAGTGGACGCAACCGTTATGGAAAGTACAATCAACGGTGATATTTACGAATTTGCAGATAAAATAATAGCAGAAAAGCCCGATGTAGTGTCCTTTTCTTCTTATATATGGAATACCACAAAAACCCTTGAAATATGTCAATATATAAAGAAAAAGCACGACTGCAAAATTGTGCTTGGTGGCCCTGAGGTAGCATATCGACAAGAAGATGTGCTCCGTAAATATGACTTCATCGACTTTGTTTTAGCAGGGGAAGGGGAGTGGTCGTTCCCCGATTTTCTTGAGAATATGAATGGTGAATTGTCCATTGTAAGTGGTCTTGCATACAGAGAAAATGGTGAAATTATTACAATTCCCGAAAAAGTATATGACGAAACACCACCGTCACCATATACGGATGAGTTTTTCAAGAATTTAAATGGCAGGATTTCATATATCGAAACAAGCAGAGGATGTCCTTATCGCTGTGCATTCTGTCTTTCGGGCAGATGCTCACCATTGAGATATTTTGAACTCGAGCAGGTCAAAAATGACATAATCAAACTCGCAAACAGTGGTACACAAACACTTAAATTCGTTGACCGTACATTTAATGCAAACCCTAAAAGAGCCAATGAAATTTTGACTTTTATTAAAGTTAACTATGGTAACAAAATTCCCGAGAATGTGTGTTTTCACTTTGAAATTGCAGGGGATATTTTAAGGGAAGATACTCTCAAAATCCTTGAAACTATGCCAAAAGGTGCAGTGCAACTTGAAATAGGTATGCAGTCCTTTAACGAGGAAACCTTAAAGACAATAAACCGAAAAACAGACACAAAAAAGCTTATTGAAAACATTAAAAGACTTGTAAGTTTTAAAAATATGCACATTCATATTGACCTTATTGCAGGGCTTACTGGTGAAGAGTTGAAAAGTTTTAAAAATAGTTTTAATATCGGTTATTCTTTAAAAGCTCATATGTTGCAGATGGGATTTTTAAAACTTCTTTACGGTGCAGATATGCGTGAAAATAGAGAAAAGTATCCTTGCACCTTTAATGATGAGCCACCTTATGAGGTGACTTCAACTCCGTGGCTATCGAGTGACGAAATCAAGAGGCTTAAAAACTGTGAAGATGCCCTTGACAGACTTTATAATAGTGGCAGATTTTTATTCACTCTTGACTATTTAGTCGACGAAATCGGTATTTCACCTTTTGATTTGTTCAATGATTTTGGAAATGCAGTTGATGGCAATAAAATGAAGCTTTCCGACTATGCAGAAAACCTCTATAATTTCTTTAAGGATAAATGTGATAGTGAGATTTTAAAGGAAAAAATCCTTTGCGACTTACTTTCTTGCTCATCTTCTGTGCAGATTCCCGAAATCTTTAAAATACGAAACCAAATTTATAAGCAGGTTAAAAAATTTTTCATTGAAAATGTAGACAAGAATATGAAAGTCGCAGTTCTTTATAAATCTGGAAAGGTCTATGCAGTTAATCAAACTATGGAAAAAGACCTTAACGGACGATATCAAGGCTATTTTTATTTAATAGAAGACATAAAAAAAGAGTGGACATAAAATCCACTCTTTGCTTTTTAACCTAACCAACCGATACAATCACCATCACAACAGTTATCGAGGTCGTTTACTCTTGGGTCGCTTGTTGCAACAAGGATTTTGTTACAATGTTTGCATCTTGGCACATCGGTAGTTGGTTCATCTTGTGAACTGCCACCGTTATTGTTTTGGTTGCCGTTTTGGCTGTTACCTTGGTTATTTTCGTTGCCATTGGTAGGATTTTCATTAGGACCAATGCTTATGCCACCGCTTGGCTTGTTTTCTTGAGTATCATTTTTGTCGCCCTTGTCTGAATTGCCAGGCACAGCAACAGTTTTGTCGTCTTCAGGTTTTGGTGAATCATCTTTATTATCGTTATTATCTTGAACAGTGTTTTCAACTTTATTCTGTCCGTTATCAGGTGTGTCTGTTTTTTTATCGTTAGAAACAACAATTACAACACCTGCAACAGCAACAATAATTACCACAACAGCAACGATGATTGCAATAAGTTTTTTATTCATAGGTATTTACTCCTTTATATTTTGTATAAAAAGTATATCACTTTTTTGTAAAAATTGCAATAAGGAATAAAATTAAATAATCTGTCTTTGTGTATATGTTTTTTGTGGTAAAGACTTGACATTCATTTGCAAAAAATATATAATATTCGAGCAACTGAATACGGACCACTAGCTCAGTTGGTTAGAGCATCCGGCTCATAACCGGACGGTCATAGGTTCGAGTCCTATGTGGTCCACCAAGAAAAAGCACTTGCAAATCGCAAGTGCTTTTTCAATGATGTTTGCCTTCAGCAAATGATGTTGGTTGTGTCAATGATGTCGCTCTGCTAATGAGGAGTGGTTTTGCCACATTTTACAGCAAGCATCACATCATTGTGAGTGAAATGAACAACATCATTATGCGAAGCATAACATCATATCGGCGAAGCGATGCAACATTGAAATCTGATGATTATCGTGATAAAATTGATAAAAAAAGGAGTTGATTTTGTGAAAGAAGAAAATAAACTTGCAGAGCTTTCGATGGATTTTTCCGTGGACATTATAAATCTTGTTAAATATTTGAAATCCAACCACGAATCTATCATTTCTAATCAGATAGGTAGAAGTGGTACATCTATCGGTGCGAATATTAGAGAAGCTAATTATGCTCAAGGCAAGAAGGATTTTGTTTCAAAACTTGAAATTGCACTAAAAGAAGCAAGTGAAACCGGTTATTGGATTGAACTCTTATATAGAACAAATTATATTGATGAGATAACCTTTAAGAATTTAGATAATAAATGCACAACAATTAGGGTAATGTTGATTGCATCTTGTAAAACTGCTAAGGCGAATATGAAATGACTCGAACCTGTGAAGATTTTTGTGGTGTCCACTCAAGGCTTCGCTATTAATCCGTGAAGTGTTTATTGTTTAAAACATAAAAAACAAGTGGTGGAATTTGGGGAAAAGGGAGAATTTTCAAATTGTGATTGAAAAGGAATTTAATAAGTGATACTATATATTTATAATGCATCCGAAAGGGGTTCAAAACATGAAAAAATTTATAGCCATTCTCCTTGTTGTTGCTATGGTTGTGCCTATGGCATTGATTCCTGCATCTGCAAGTGAAGAAACTCCTGAAATCACTACAACTTCTGATATTGAAAGTGCTTTTGCAGACGGCGAAAACAGTCTTGTAGTTTTCGTAACCGGTATCGGACAGAGTTATTCCTATCTTTTCGATGAAAGTTATACACAAGAAGGTGCTTTTGAAAATGGTACTCTTCAGGACTTTGAAAACTATGCTCATCTTATTGCTGAAGGTAAGCACAGTGCAAGATGGAATCTTTTCAATTCTTTTGATGAAGCATTTTCAGACGAATCAACCATCACTGCCATAGCAAATGTTGTTGGTGACCTTCTTGTTTCTGCTTTTATGAGAAATTGCATAATAAACGAGGAAGATGTTAAGACGATTGTTCGAAATCTCTTTAAATTCAACCTTGTTGATGAAGAGGGTAATCCTCATCCAAGAGTTGTAACTCCAAGATACACAATGCCTGTTTCAGAGTATCCTTGGGCAGAGGGTGAAGATGGTGAAATGCGTAGCGAAGCAAGAGAGCGTTTTTATTCTTCTATCCCTTGTGAGGATATAGCAAAAGAAAAATTTGGCGAGAATTATGAAGACTATCTCTATGTTTTCAATTATAATGCATTCTCTTACACATCAAAGAATGTTGGCGGACTTCATGATTTCATTGAAACCATCATTGCAAATAACAAGGTGGGTGCAAAAGATGTTGTTCTTGTTCCTATGAGTATGGGTGCAACCATTACAACAGCTTATATTGATGCATATCCTACAAAAGCTGAAAATCACATTAAGAGAGTTGTTGGTATTGTCGGCGCATGGGATGGCACAGAGGTTATTGCCGATATGCTTACTCAGAGTTATTGCGATATGTCTGCGGACCTTTTCTATAATGGTCTTATCAGTGACCTTGTAGGTGAGCCTTGGGGCTATCTTATAAATATTGCTCTTCGTATGGCTCCAAAACAGGTTCTTCGTGATTTTATTGATATGGCATTAAGAGCCCTTGGAACAGAACTTTTCGGAACAACTCCATCACTCAGCAATTTAGCTCCTCTCGCAAGATATGAAGAAGTTATGGCAACAAACTTCATAACATCCGATGTTGTGAGAAAAGAAGTTGATGATTTTTATATGGCTAAATCAAGGCTTCACCAAAATATTGCAAATCTTCAGGCTGAGGGCGTAACATTCTCATTTATTGCTGGTTATGGTCTTACTTTCGGCGCTTGTACTGCTGATTACAGCCTTTTTGGATTTATGAAGAGTGCTCCTGCTACAAATTCTGATGAAATTATTAATATTGATTCAACTGCTCCGGGAACATCCTTTGTTCCTTTTGGCACAAAATTTGAAGATACAGCGGGAAGAGAACTCTCTCCGGACGGCTCTCTTGATATCTCAACTTGCCTCTATAAGGACTCAACATGGTTTTTCTATGAGCAGAAGCACGAGCTTGAGCACAATAACACCGCACTTTCTCTTGCTCTTAACCTTGCAACAGGTTATGTAACAACAGTTGACAGCTGTGATGACCCTAACGGTGAGTATTATTATCCACAGTTCAATGGTGCAAGAAATTTAAAACCACTTAAATGGTATAAAGAAGACCTCGAGAGATATTGTGAGGAAACAGGCTATGTTCTTACAGCAGAGCAGAATGCAATTCTTGACGAGGCGGACGAAATGACAAAGAGAACAGTCAATGATTTTGAAAAGGACAACGAAATAATTGACAAAGTTCACGATATGCTTGTTGAAATTGGTGTTTATGAACCTGAAACTGAACCAAGTGATGCAGAAAAGGTTCTCAACACAAGTCTTAAAGGACTTAATGATGTGGTGTATCTTGTATTCGGTGCAAAGGGCTTCTTCGATTTTGAAATTCCCAAATTGAAATAAATAATTCATGATAGTAAAAATGCCAACGCAGAAAATGTGTTGGCATTTTTTATAATTGAATACACTTTGTGAATGCAGAGTTGTGGGGTGTGGGCATCCGGTGAATTATGAAAGTAAAATGATAATATCAACGGTAAATTCAGATTTACCTTCCCAAAATGGATTACCAAAAAAATAAAGTGCAGCCAATTCTGTATTGTAAATTATTATTTTTTGTGGTAATATACTATTTGGTGTATTTTCATTTAATATATTTTGCTGTAATAGGTCGTAGAAAAAGTTGACCTATACAGAATTGGAGAAATATTATGAACATTGTAATCGTTGGCGACGGAAAAGTTGGTGCAACACTTGTTGAACACCTTTCAATGGAAGACCATAACATTGTTGTTATTGACCGCAATCAGAAAGTTATTGAACAGATAGTAAACTCATACGATGTTATGGGTGTCTGCGGAAATGGTGCAAGTTATGAAGTGCAGATTGAAGCTGGTGTTGGTGATTCGCAACTTTTTATCGCGGCAACATCATCTGACGAACTGAATATTTTATGTTGCCTTATGGCAAAAAAGGTCGGCACTCAACATACTGTGGCAAGAGTGCGAAATCCTGATTACCTTAAACAAATACCTTTCTTTAAGGATGAATTGGGACTTAATTTGATTGTAAATCCCGAATTTGACGCTGCCAATGAAATTGCAAAGGTTTTGCGTTTTCCAAATGCTATCAATATTGAAACATTTTATCGTGGACTTGTTGACCTTGCAGAAATTAAGCTTGAAAATGATAATCCCTTATGCAATATGCAGATTATGGATATTTTCAAAAAATTCAGCACAAAAGTTCTTATCTGTGCTGTGCAACGCAAAAACCAGGTTATCATTCCCCGTGGTGATTTTATCCTTCAGTCAGGTGACAGAATTCACATTACCGCTCCCCGCGGTGTGCTTGTAAGCTTTATGAAGCAGTTGAAGATTTACAAGCATCGCACAAAGGATATTATGATTACGGGTGGCGGAAAATTAGGCTATTATCTTGCTCGTCAGCTTTGTGAAACAGGCGGTTATAATGTGAAAATCATTGAAAATGATGCCGATAGATGTGAAAAGCTCTGTGTTCTGCTTCCTGATGCGGATATTATTCACGGCGATGGTACTGACCGCGCAGTATTGCTTGAACAAGGTATTGAAAATCAAGATGCTTTCGTTGCTCTCACTACAATTGATGAAGAAAACATTATCTCAGCTATGTATGCATCTTCTCTTGGTGTAAGTAAAACTGTTGCAAAGGTTAATCGTGTTTCTTATGATGTGCTTGAAAGTATTGGTATGGATAGTGCTTTTTCATCAAAAGCAATTGCAGCAAACAGAATTATTGCCTTTGCACGTGCCCTTGAAAATTCAGGTGAAGAGTCAAGTGTCCAGACACTTTACAAACTTGTTGGCGGTCAGGTTGAAGCACTTGAGTTTAAAATCACTGCAGATTTTTCTGAACTTAAAATTCCGCTTCGTAACCTTCGTTTAAAGAACGATACTCTAATTGCTTGCATCATAAGAAACCACAAGGTTATTTTTCCCGGTGGTAACGATTGCATTGAAAGGGACGACCGAGTTGTAGTTGTAACCAAGGCAAATCATATCAGTAGTATTAACGAAATTTTTGAGTAAGGCGAAAATAAATGAATTATAAAATGGTGTTAAAAACCGTAGGCAGACTTTTATGGGCAGAAGCTGCATTTCTCTGCTTACCGTTATTCGTTTCTTTATACTATAAAGAAAAACTCTTTCCTGTTTACTTAATAGTTATAGGTCTTTTGTTGGGTACAGGTGCTGTTATGAATCTGCCAAAACCCGAAAAAAGAACCATTTATGCTCGTGAAGGTTTTGTAATTGTATCCCTTTCCTGGATTTTGCTTTCTTTTTTTGGCTCACTTCCATTTGTCTTTTCACAACAAATCCCATCAATAGTTGATGCGTTTTTTGAAACGGTTTCCGGATTTACAACCACAGGTGCAACAATTCTTACAAACATTGAAGCCATGTCAAAAAGCTTACTTTTCTGGCGTGCTTTTACCCATTGGATTGGTGGTATGGGAATACTGATGTTTGTTCTTGCGTTTCTTCCCCAGAAGGATATGCAATCTATGCACATAATGCGTGCGGAAGTGCCGGGGCCAAGTGTCGGAAAATTGGTTTCTAAGGCGACCGCAACTGCTCGTATCTTATATATTATCTACACCGTTTTCACTGTCGCTGAGATTATCGCTTTGCTTTGTTGTAAAATGCCTTTATTTGACAGTGTTACCACTGCGTTTGCAACTGCAGGTACAGGCGGTTTTTCAGTAAAAAATGCAAGTATCGCAGCCTACAACAGTGTATCGATTGAAGTAATCTGCACATTCTTTATGCTTCTTTTCGGAATAAACTTTAATCTGTTCTATCTTGTTATAATTAAGCAATTCAAACGTGCCTTCAAAAGTGAAGAACTGTGGACTTATCTGGGAATTGTTGCCGTGTCAATATTTGTTATTACAATGAACATTCTCCCCCTTGCAGGCTCATTCAGTCATGCTTTAAGGCAAGCAGGCTTTCAGGTAGCCTCAATTATATCCACAACCGGCTTTGTAACCGCTGACTTTAATCAATGGCCTGTGCTTTCACAAATTGTGATTATAATGCTTATGTTTATCGGTTCGTGTGCCGGTTCAACAGGTGGTGGACTTAAGGTAGGACGAATCATCATTCTTTTCAAATCAAGTATAAGAGAATTGCGACGCGCCATCAACCCAAGAAAGGTACAAGCACTCCGTCTTGACGGTGCGGTTCTTGAAAAAGGAACGGTTTCGGCAACTTGCATATATTTTGTTGTTTATATGCTTGTTATTGCCACGTCAATGATTTTAGTTTCGCTTAATAATCTTGATTTTTCATCAACCCTTACCTCAGTCATAACCTGTATTAACAACGTAGGTCCCGGTTTTGCACAGGTTGGACCTGTGGAAAATTTCAGTGCCTTATCATCATTGACAAAAATTGTTCTTTCACTTGATATGTTGATTGGCAGACTTGAGATTTTTCCTATGCTGATACTTTTTATTCCGTCAACTTGGAAAAAGACAACATAGAAACAAACTATATAAATAATGGGCAACGCCTCATCGGATGGTGTTGCCCTGTTTTTTATTTTAACTTTTCAAGCATATTGCGATTTGCTATAACTATAAGCTTCATTGATGCTTCGAGTGGCTTATTCGGGTCGATTTCCGTTGAAACTTCATTCCCCTGCTGAATTGCCACAACATTTATTGAATATTTTTTTCGAAGATTCAGTTCAATAAGATTCTTTCCCACCCAATCAGTTTTTACATTGATTTCAACAAGTGAGGCATTACTTGTAAGTTCAAGAATATCCACAAAGCCCGAACTTAACAGGTTCTTTGCCAACCTTACACCTGATTCATATTCAGGTAAAACAACCTTATCAGCACCGACCTTGCTTAAAATTCTGCATTGCATTTCGTTGGAACATTTTGTGATTACGGTTTTTACCCCCAAGTCCTTACAAAGGGTAGTTGCCATCACACTTGTTTCAAGGTGGCTTGCAACCGCAATAATTACAGTATCTATATTAGATATACCCAACTGCTCAACTGCATCTGCATCTGTTATATCCGCACATTTGCAAAGCGGGAATTCACTTACAACATCATTGATAAGTTCCTCATCAGAGTCCACAACAAGAACCTCTGCTCCGCTTTCAACAAGTTCCTTTGCCACAGCATATCCGTATCTGCCCAAGCCGAGTACGGCATAAGAATTATTTATTTTCATACTATTCCCTTTCCGGGGTAAAATTAACCCACACTGATTTCCTCATACGGTGTCTTTACCGTATTCCATTTTTCTTTTTTCGTATTAAGTACAAGTGCCAGTGATATCGGTCCTACTCGTCCCAGATACATAGTTGCAATTATAATAATCTTACCCCATATATTCAAGGATGCGGTAAGATTACGAGTTAATCCTACGGTTGCAGTTGCACTTACCGTTTCATACAATATGTCCACAAGGGGTGCATCCGTAACCATCGCAAGGAGGACTGACGACACCATCATAATCGTAAATGACAGGCTGAATATCGCAATCGCCTTCTTTACTGCCTTCTGATGTATTGCACGGTTAAAAACCGTAATTTCATTTTTATTCTTTATCATTGAAGATGCAGTAATCAAGAGCACCGCTATTGTTACTGTTTTTACGCCACCTGCAGTACCGACAGGAGAACCGCCTATAAACATAAGCACCAACGAAACCAATGCAGAAGCATTTGTCAGATTTTCCTGAGGAACTGTGGCAAAACCGGCTGTTCTTGTGGTAACTGATTGAAAAACTGAAATCTGCAGTTTATTAAAAAAGTTTTCCTCCCCGATTGTAAGAGGGTTGTTATATTCAAGAATCAAAAATGCCAAAGCACCTGAAAATACGAGGATTATGGACATCCATATTGCAATTTTACTATGCAGAGTAAGTCTTTTGAAACACCTGAATCCCTGTTTTTTCATAAGTGAGGATACTCGAATAAAATCCCACCACACCACATAACCGATACCGCCGAGAATAATCAGCGTACAGGTCGTGAAATTTATCATTGGGTTAACGGCATAATTACAAAGACTGTTTTCGGCTATTATATCAATTCCTGCATTACAAAAAGCGGAAATCGAGTTGAAAACTGAAATCCATATACCCCTTGCACCAAACTCAGGTATGAAAACGGTCATATACAGTAATGCACCGACACCCTCCACAAGAAATGTTCCTGCTATTACTTTTTTTACGAATTTCACAAGTCCTGAAAGCGTATTAAGATTAAATGCATCCTGAAGCAATAAGCGGTCTGTAATACCTATTTTTTTGTTCAGCGCAATCATAAACCCTGAAATAACCGTAACCACACCTAAACCGCCTAATTGGATAAGACACAGTATTACTATATGACCGAATGTACTCCACGTTGTAGCAGTCGGCAGGGTTACAAGTCCCGTTACACAGGTTGCGGTGGTGGCTGTGAATAATGCATCAGAATAGGACACACTCACCCCGTCCTTGGTACTGACAGGTAAAGCAAGAAGCACACTACCGAGAAGTATTACCGCAAGAAAGCTGAGCATTATAATCTGTGTTGTTGATAAGTTAATACGTTTTTTCTTCATAAAACAAATTTCCTGATATATATAATTCGTTTTTCACTTGTTTTTGTATTATTTTTCTATTATAATATTGACAAGAGAATTATAGCATAAAAAAATTTATATATCAATATAATAAATCATCTGTATAATATGAGGATAAATTATGTTACCTAAAAGAGTCTATGCAAAAATAAATCTTGACAATATAAAGAAAAATATAAACACTGTCCGTGAAAAATTCGGTGACGGTGTTACTGTTATGGGTATTGTCAAAGCAAATGCCTATGGCCACGGTGCCATTGAGGTTTCAAAGGCCATGGAAGAAGCGGGTGTCGGCTTTTTTGGTGTTGCCGCTATTGATGAAGCAATCGAGTTGCGTCAAAACGGAATTAAATCACCTATTCTCATTTTAGGTCAGATTTTTATTCAGGATTATATAACCGCTATTGAAAACAATATTACCTGTACCGTTGCAGACTCTGACACAGCGCAAAGGCTTTCAAATGCTGCCTTGAGCATCGGCAAGAAAGCGGATGTTCACATTAAAATTGACACAGGTATGGGTAGAATTGGTTTTCAGGCAGATGAAAACGGTTATAGCGAAGTTAAATCCCTTTTTGACCTTGAAGGGCTTAATATTACAGGCATTTTTACACATTTTGCCTGTGCAGATATGAGGGATAAGACATTTACTGAAAATCAGAAAAAGAAGTTCCTTGATTTTACAGATAAACTTACAGACGAGGGATACACAATTCCTATGCGACATATGTACAACAGCGCTTCCGTACTTGATTTGGACGGATATTCAGGTGAGATGGTTCGTTGCGGAATTATGGCTTACGGACTTTATCCGTCCAATGAAGTGAGCAAGGAAACAGAGCTTTATCCTGCTCTTGAGTTCAAAAGTAGTATTTCCTTTGTTAAGGATGTAAAAAAAGGCTTTACCGTGAGTTACGGCTCCACTTTTGTCACTGATAAGGATATGAAAATTGCAACTGTTCCGGTAGGCTATGCTGATGGTTATCCCCGTTATCTTTCAGATAAGGGCGAAGTTTTGGTAAATGGTGTCCGTTGTAGGATTATCGGCAGAATTTGTATGGACCAGTTTATGATTGATGCCTCCCATATGCCTAATATTAAAATAGGTGATGAGGTTACTTTAATTGGTACTGACGGAAACGAAACAATTACAGTTGAAGATGTTTCAAACCCAGAGTATCGTTTTAATTATGAATTCTGTTGTCTTATTACTCCACGAGTACAACGAATTTACATTAAAGACGGAAAAGTCGTTGAATGAGTGTAGAATTTAGAATGAAGAGTTTAATGTTCTGCGACGCAGTCCGTGAGATTTATGAAGATTTGATTGAGGGATGCTAAGGATGGCATCCCATATATGATTTGTTCAACAAATTTGAATTTTTAAGGCGATTACAACCATTCAAAATATAAAAACACTTGATTTATTGTTTAAATCGTATTATAATGTTCAACATTGTTGATGAATTTATCGAGATGTGGCTCAGTTTGGTAGTTTTGAGCACGACCGCTGCCAGTGGCAGAGGAAGGGAGTGCGAAAAGGGGCAAAACAAGGAGTAATGCGAAGTGGCAACGAGCAGAACGACTATGTTTTAACCGTAAGCCGCGTAGTGGCGCGAAATGATGTAATATTATTACAACAAGAATAAACTATATGATAATAACGAGATGTGGCTCAGTTTGGTAGAGCGCCACGTTCGGGACGTGGAAGCCGCAGGTTCGAATCCTGTCATCTCGACCAAAAAAATCCCGACCGCAATTGCGTGGTCGGGTTTTCTTTGAAAAACCAGGTGAAGTTATGAGCAGACGAAACATTGATATGGTTAACGGTTCATTATTTAAAAATGTAATCGTTTATACAATTCCTATAATTCTTACGGGAGTTTTGCAACTCCTTTTTAATGCGGCTGACTTAATTATTGTAGGTCAGTTTTGCGGAAGCATATCCGTTGCCGCTGTTGGTGCTACGGGTGCTATTACAAATCTTATTGTAAATCTTTTTGTAGGACTTTCAGTCGGTACAGGTGTTACTGTTGCGCAGGCTCTTGGTGCTAATGATACGGTAAAAGTCCACCGTGCAGTACATACGGCAATTCCAACTGCTCTTGTGGGCGGAGTTGTACTTACTTTTGTGGGAATTTCATTATCTGAAACTTTTTTGCGATGGATGGGCACTCCCGAAGATGTGCTACCACTTTCTGCTATTTATATGAAAATATATTTTGCAGGTATTATCTTCATGATGATTTATAATTTCTGCGCATCCATTCTTCGTGCAACAGGTGACACAAAATCCCCGTTGATTTTCTTGACTATCGCCGGAGTTATAAATGTTGGTCTGAATGTGGTTTTTGTTACAGTTGTTGACCTTAATGTTGCAGGTGTTGCATTGGCAACAACCATTTCCCAAGGTGTTTCTGCAATTCTTGTTGTCCTTGCTCTTGTTAAGAGAAGTGATGCCTGTCAATTGCATTTTTCACAGTTGAAATTCTATAAGGACGAGTTCTTGCAGATTTTAAAAATAGGTTTACCCGCGGGAATTCAGGGTTCACTTTTCTCTGCATCAAATGTTATTATCCAGTCTTCAATCAACTCATTCGGCTCGGCAGTTATGTCGGGAAATGCAGCAGCACTTAACATTGAAGGGTTTATGTACATTGTTCTTAATGCATTCCACCAAACTGCATTGAACTTTACGGGACAAAATATAGGTGCAAATAAATACCGTCGTGCCAAGAAAGTCTTTCTGCTGTGCCTTGGTTGTGTGACAGTAATCGGCGTGGTGCTTTCTGTGTGTATGTATCTTCTTGGTCCAAAACTTTTATCAATTTATATCACAGACTCTGCAGAAGCAATTCGTTGGGGAATGGTGAGAATGAGTTGCTTGTTCCTGCCATACTGTCTTTTAGGACTAATGGATGTTTCAGGCGGTGCACTCCGCGGTATGGGAGTTTCCGTTGCACCTATGATTATTTCCGTCATCGGTGTCTGTGGTTTCAGAATTTTGTGGATTTACACAATATTCCAGATTCCCCAATTCCATACTCTTGAATGGTTATATCATTCATATACAATTTCCTGGGCAGTCACCTTTGTTGCACAGACTATTGCATATTTTATTACCTACAACAAGAAAAAGAAAAGAATTAAATAAAACAATTTGTATTTATAAATAACAATGGCGGGGTATTGACCCCGCCATACTGTTTTTCGACAAAAAATATGGGTGCTTTTTAAACACCCAACATATTAAGAATATCAAAATTTAAAACAAAAGTCAATAGCTTTTTTAAATTTTGATTAGCATAATAGACAAAATCTGCGAAATAAATAATAATTTTATATTAACTTTGTACAAAATTACATATTGCAATATGCTTTTTTCTGTGTTATATTATAGTCACAGAAAGGAAATGGTGATACCAATGTACAGGTAAAAAACCAAGGTTCTTAAAAAAGTAAAACTTAGTTTTAAGAGAATAAAATAGTGTGGCAAACAGCACAGACGTAACGATATACGAGTTCTTTGAAAGGAAGCGTAAATTAATTTTTGACATAGATAAATGTTTGCAAACTAAAGTTTATTTTTAAAAAGAACCGACCGATGAGTCTTCTGAAAATTGTAAAATAGGTTCTGGTACATGAAGGGTCTCGCTTTTCGAGAATGATTGATGACTGTAAAGAGTGTGACGGAGTTGAAATCAAAAAACAGAAGACAAAAAATCTGTAGAATGAGAGGTAGATAAAAAGATGTTAGATATCAAGAGTGAACAGAAATAACCCTCCGAGTCAGTGAAAGGTGTGTAAAGAAACATCGGCTCCGAGGGTTATTTCATTTTTATAATCATTTTTTTGTTTTGTGTTTATTGTGTCCCGATGGGACAATTTTTTTTGCCCAAAAGCCTTATTTTTCCATAATTTTTCTTGACATTAAAATACTCCTATGATATCCTAAACAAAGTTACTCACAAAAAACTATTATTTCAAGGAAGGAGGCAGAAATCAATGATGACAAACAGACTTTGGAATGAAAACCGTGATTTTAATATTTCTGCGTCCTTTAAGGTGCTTTTCCTTTCTTGCGATTGATTTTTCAATTGGATATTGCATTTTACTACCGCAGATGATTTTTCTGCGGTATTTTTTGTTTCACTACTAAATGAAAGAGAGGTTTTATTATGAGGTGGATTAAACTTCACGAGCCTGTTAAGGTTCCCATTTTTAAAAATGTTATCTTTGCTCTTAAACTCGTGTGGGAAGCTGACAAAAAGCTCTTAATAGGCTATTTTGTTACAGAGATATCTAACAAGGTATTATCTATGTATGTTCAGAATATTCTGTTTTTGAAAGTGTTGTTGAGTATTATTGACGGCAACGCAGATTTCAAAACATATTTTATATATCTTCTGCTTTTCCTCGGAACATATTTTGCAGTTAATGTGATTTCAGCTTTTGCTGAAAGAACAAGACTTATTTCTGCAAAGGTCGTACTTAAAGAGGTCAATAACAAGATATTTGAAAAAGCAACCCAACTTGATGTAAGTTGCTATGAAAATCCTGAATTTTATGACAAATATCAACGAGCAACTCTGGTGCTTTCATCAAGCTACTATGACCTGATTTGTTGGGATGTTGCTGCCGTTGCAGGTGGCGTTATCGCCCTTATCTGCGTTATAACAACAGTTACAGTTATTAACCCCATGTATCTGCTATTCCTTTTGCCCGTCACTCTTGTTTTTGTCGTTGAAATATATAAGAGCAAGGCAGTTTATAAGCGTGACCTCCAGATGACAACAAACAATCGTATCAAGGCATATATTCAAAGAACAATGTTCTTAAAGGAATATTCAAAGGATATGAGAACATCCAACATCTTTGCCGTACTTATCGGTAGATTTAAGGCGGCAATTGATGCCAATGTGGTTATTCTCAAAAACTATGGTGTAAAACTTTTCATATACAGTATGTTAAGTTCACTTTTAAGTGATTTTATTCCAATTATCGGCACATATGCCTTTGCGGGATATCAGTTCATTTTCACAAAGGCACTTTCGATTTCTAATTTTTCCGTTGTGCTTTCATCAATCAACTCTGTTCGCGACTCTACTCTCAGTATTGCAGAAGCCTTTGATGAAATGAGTCAGATGGCACTTTTCTTCCAGAATTTAAGAGATTTCTTTGACTATGAGCCAAAAATCACGGATGGTGGAAAGGATGCAGAGGAATTTCAAAGCCTTGAATTTAAAAATGTTACTTTTGGTTATCCCGACACTAATAAAACAATTCTTAAAAATGTTTCATTTAAGATTACAAAGGGTGAAACCATAGCAGTTGTAGGTGTTAACGGTGCAGGCAAATCAACACTTGTCAAATTGCTTTTGAGATTTTATGACCCTGACGAGGGTGAAATTCTTTATAACGGGATAAACCTGAAAGAGTATAATGTCAATTCACTTCGTAATGCTTTTGCCACGGTTTTTCAGGACTACAAAAACTTTGCTGTTTCTGTTAACGAAAATATTATGTGTCACGAGTGTGATGACGAGGAAAAGAAAATTGCAGAAAAGGCACTTCGTCGTAGTGGAGTCTGGGAAAAAGTTGCAAGCCTTCCCAAGGGTGCTGACACTGTGCTTACAAGAGAATTTGAAATTGACGGTGCAGGTCTTTCAGGTGGCGAAAATCAAAAGGTTTCTGCAGCTCGTCTTTTTGCAAGGGATTTTGAAATCGCAATTCTTGATGAGCCAAGTTCCGCACTTGACCCTATTGCAGAATACAAAATGTATGAAAATTTGATAGAAGTTACAAAGGACAAAACTGTTATTTATATTTCGCACAGACTTTCGAGTGCAGTGCTTTCTGACAGAATTATCGTTCTTGGAAACGGTACAATTCTTGAAATGGGCAGTCATCAGGAATTGATGGCTCAAGATGGCGAATATAACAAAATGTTTACCTTACAGGCATCAAGTTATAAGGGTGAAAGTGAGGTGGCAGAGAATGTTTAAGAAAAAGGAAAAAGAAAAGACACTCCATTCAATGCCATCCAACATTTTCTTCTTTATAAAACTGCTTTTCAGCGTTTCACCTTTTCTGGTATTAGGGGAATTCATGTGGGGACTTTTAATGATTCTTCCCAATAACCTAATCCGTGTTATCGGTGTTAAGTACATTATTGATGTGGTGACAGAGGGCACAAACCTTGAACGCATTTTCTATGCAGTTGGTGTAATCGGTTTGGTTTTAGTCCTTTCAACGGTTATTTCGTGGCTTTTCCGTGAGTTTTATTGGAACACTGAAAGGGAAAAACTGTATTTCGGACTTAACAAAAAACTTTATGACAAGGCAAGAAGTCTTGACCTTGAATCCTACGATAATCCTGAATTTTATAACAACTTTATTCTCACTATTGAGTCCTCATCGGGTAATATACAAAACCTTTTAGGTCTTGTGAGAATGTATGTGGGACATATTATCTCACTTGTTACGGTTTCCTCGGTTTTATTGACCATAGACCCTTGGTGTCTTGTGATTATTCTTACAGTTATCTGTGTCTTTTTGCCAATCAGTAAAAAAGTTGGTACTCTTATGATGGAAAGACGAATTGACAATGCAAAATATCACAGACGGGCAGACTATTTCCAGCGAATTTTCTACTTACAGGACTACGCAAAGGAAGTGCGAATGAACAATATTTCACCTTTGCTTATTGAAAGATACAACGATGCCGCAGACGATGTTATCAATAACCAAAAGAAGTATTGGAACAAGATTTCGGCACTTAACTGTACACAAAAGGTTGGTGTTCAGGGCCTTGGCTTTATGTTCATTCTTCCACTTTATCTTGGCTATTGTGTGCTTATAAAAGGTGACCTTTCTGCAGGAGATTTCGTCGCTACATTCAACGGTGCTCACGCAGTTGCAATGTCGTTCCAATTCCTTACAATATGGGCATTGGCTCGTTTCTCGGAACAAGCAAAAATGATTGATAAGTACCGTGAATTTTTAGGTGCGGACTTTAAAATCAAAAACGGTGGTAAAGAGGTCAAGAAGACTGAACCTAAAGAAATTACTATAAAAAATCTTTCATTCACATATCCTAATAATGACAAGCCAACTCTTGAAGATATTAACCTTACCATTAAGCCTTACGAGAAAATTGCTCTTGTTGGTTATAATGGTGCAGGAAAAACAACCCTAACCAACCTATTGTTAAGACTTTATGATGCAACAGAGGGTGAAATCTTAATTGATGGTGAAAATATCAAAAATGCAACTGCAGACTCACATCGTGACAGATTTGCAGCAGTTTTTCAGGATTTCCAAATATTCTCTTGCAGTCTTGGTGAAAATGTTGCACTTGATACTAACCCGGACGAAGAAAGAGTTTGGGATGCACTTAAACATAGCGGATTTAACAAGGAACTTAAAAATGGTATAAATTCCGAACTTTTGCGAGAATTTGACGACGAGGGTGTTATGTTCTCAGGTGGTGAGGCGCAGAAAACTGCAATAGCCCGAGCATTTTATAAGGACTGTCCTTATGTTATCCTTGACGAGCCAAGTGCAAACCTTGACCCTGTGGCTGAATACAATCTTAATCAGGCTATGATTGAAGCAGCGGACAAGAAAACGGTTATATTCATTTCTCACAGACTTTCAACCACCGTTAATGCCGACAGAATTTATGTTATGGAAAACGGTAGAATAATTGAAAGCGGTAGTCACGCAGAGTTAATGGAACTGGGTGGCACTTACGCCTATATGTTCAATTTGCAAGCAGAGAAATATAAAACGGAATAAACGAAAAAACTCGGTAGAAATACCGAGTTTTTAGGTCAATATATCCCTAATTCTAATGCTTTTTCTCGCTATAATTATTGCATACCAGCTACATAGAGAGGTTAATATGCGAAAAGAATTAGAAGAATTATGGCAATATTATCTTATTGAAGTACCAATGCAACGAAATGAAAAAGAGAGAGAAATCATAAGAAGATACCGTGAAGCAGAGGATAATTTGAGAGCAAAATTAAACAACGAACAAAAAGAGCTTCTTGAAGAATATGACAATGCAATATCTGAAACAAACAGAATATCAGAAAGTTATGCTTTTATTAAAGGAGTACGATTTACAACTCGGATTATATTTGAGGCTTTTTGTGATGATTAACCTTATTATATTTTCTGCTTCAAAATTTGTAGGGGCTGGCGTCCTCGACAGCCCGTTATTAATTCATTAACGCACATGCTTCGGGTCGCCGAGGGTGCGGGTATCCGGTGGACACCTCTGCGAAGCAGAAACACCGACCGAGCCGGCAGGTGAGACCTGCCGACCCCTACAATATCTAAAAAGACTTTTTGCTTTACATTGACTTTTGTTTTGTGTTATAATAACCAAAACAAATGCAAAGGAGAAAACTTTATGTTGACACCCATCATCCGTTACATAACTGCTTTTGTTATGATAGCATTTAATCTTTTCAATTTTCTTTTCAATGATTATGCTTATCCCGCATTATCAAGAAAGGATGCTTACCTCTTTGTATATTTCACAGGAAACTCTGTTGAAGAACAAAGAATAAATATGGCAATCAGCTCCGATGGTTACCGTTTCCAAGCACTTAACGATAACAAGCCAATTATTGAGCAAGAACTTGGTACAGGTTGTTGCCGTGACCCTTATATTCTTAATGGTCAGGACGGTTGTTACTACATTATTGCAACAGATATGGACGCAAACCTTGGTTGGACATCAAACCACGCACTTGTAACTTGGAAATCAGAGGACCTTATTAACTGGACTGACGAAACTGTTATTGATATCCGTGACCTTGGTGGTGAATTCGCCAATACAACCCGTGCGTGGGCACCACAGGCAATTTGGGACCCGGAAGTAGAGATGTATATGGTTTACTGGGCACACTCAACTGCTGAAAACGATATTGCAGGTCACTACTACGCATATACAAAGGATTTCAAGACCTTTGAAACCGAACCAAAACCACTTTATGGCCGTTGGGAAGAGGGAATTCAATGTATTGATGCCGATATCGTTTACAACGAAAAAAACGATTACTACTATCTCTATTTCAAATATGACGAAACACAGAAAATCGCTTATGTTAAGTCAAAAAATCTCACAGGACCTTACGATACAGAAGACCCTGTAATTGTTTCTCTTGGTTATTTCGGTGTTGAAGGCAGTACAATGTACAACATCAACGGCACAGATAAATGGGTTATGATTATGGACGAATACGGCACAGGTCATTTTTATACACAGCAGACAGATGATTTTGAGAACTTTAAGCGAGTTAACCGTGACATTACTGCTATGGACCACTTAAAACCTCGTCATGGTTCCGTTGTTACAATTACGCTAAAGGAATATAACGCACTCAAAAAAGAATTTGGAGTACAGCCTATTCCTGATAACCCAACAATTAAATAAAAACTAAGGAACGGTAAAAAACCGTTCCTTTTTTCTTGCTGTTTACTACTTTTTCCAATTGATTTTTAACTCGTCAATGTTCTTGCCCTGATTTGTAGGGAACCATTTTTTTCCGAGTGTTAAATTGCTTTCTTGGTTGTTAATATTTATTTCCAGAAGATTCTTGCAGTTATAGAAAGCGTATTCATCAATCTGCTTAACATTCTGCGAAAGGTTAAGAGTTTTAAGTCCGTAACAATATGAGAAAGCATCTTTGCCGATAAATTCAAGTGCTTCGGGAAGAACTAAATCTTCCATTCTTTCACAGCGGAAAAATGCCTTTTCCTCAATTCGTTTAACAGTCGATGGTATTTCAATCTTTGTAAGGCTGAAGCATTTATAGAATGCCTTTGTACGGATTGTTTCAACACCCTCAGGAATTGAATACTGTGAAACCTTGAATTTGTTTCCATTTTCATCCTGTGCATCGGTCAAATCTTTAGCAAGAGGGTAGAAGAGAAGAGTTTTCATATCCTTTGTATAAAGCACACCGTCAATATCACAGAAATATTCGTTATTTTCATCCACCTCAAAAGCGGTTATATGCTGATTATTTTCAAGTGCCCATACGCCGATTTCCTTAACATTTTTACCGATTGTGATTTCAGTAACATATTCAAGGTTTGTAGCAGAGAAATCAGCGATTTTTGTAACAGGAACACCTTCGTATTCATCGGGGATAACTATTTTTGTAATAGATATTTTGTTAGGTACACCCGTAACAGTTGCCTCACCATTTTCGATGGTGTATTCAATTTCGTCACCCTCAATACCTAAAAAGGTGGACACAGCACCACAACCTGAAAACAATAAGCAGATGCAAATAAGAAGTGCAACAATTCTAACAAATCTTTTCTTCATATTAAACTACCTCGCTTTCAGTTTCTTCATTTTCAATAGAACGAAGTCTTTCTTGAAGTTCTGCAACACACATATCGTGCTTTTCTCTTGTAAGGTCATAGAAGAAGAAAGGAACCACCATAAGGACAGTACTGATAATTGTAGCCCAAGTGTAGATGTTAAATACGCTGTTAAGAATTGCCTGGTCGAAAAGAACGTCCCAGTCAGATGTGAATCCTGCTTTTGCTAAAAGACCGGGAATAATAAATCCAAGAACAACGTTGATTGGGTTCAAGAACCAGCTGAACACACCTGCCATAGAGTCGGCACGTTCGCCGTATTTCCATTGGTGATAGTCCTGAATGTCTGCACCAAGACCAACGTTGATACCGTCAACAACAGGTTGGAATGTGTTACGAAGGAACATAGCACCGATAAACACATAAACGTTTTCGATTCTTACGGCAAACAACATGAGGAAAACCGTAAGAAGTGCAATACCACGGAAAGTGATAAGGATATTTCTTTTCTGGAATTTCTTAGTAAGAATAGGACAAAGGATATTACCAAATGTCATACCTACAACAACAACGTTTGCAGCAACACCATAAAGGGCTTCCATTCGGAGAGAGTAAATGAACCAGAATTGAAGAAGGCTACCAACCATTGCTGACCATTGACCTAAAATAGTGGAGATGTTTGTAATCCAGAAATACTTGTTTTTAAGAACGTTTTTAGCACCGTTAAAGAATGTGACTTTTTTACGCTTGTCACCTGATGCTTCAATAACACGTTCGTGACAATGAACTGCCGCGAGAGAAACAAAAACACCGATAAATCCGAAAATAGGAACAAAAATTTTGTAGGTGTTTATGTTTAAGTATCCGCCCGTTGACTGAATAAGCATCGGGAAGAAAAGACCGATAATTGATGGGAAAAGACCTGTAATAATAGGAACAATTGAGTGAAGTCTTTGTCTTTCCTGTGAGTTAGGAGTCATAAAGGTGACAAGTCCGTTGACACCAACATAAGAATTATAGAAGAAGTTCATAATTGTAAATGCACCATGAAGAATAACAAGCTTATAAACACTTGGAAGGTGCTGAATTGGTAAAAACGGAATAATTGACATCACAATTGCAGCAGGAATACCACAAAGAAGAATAAAGGGCTTAAGTCGTCCGTATTTTGCACAGAACTTTTTACGGATTCCCCATGTTATGTAATTTGTGATACCGCTTAAGAATAGAATATTGCCAACAATCTGGGGAGTACCCAACATAAAATCAAAGGCATCTATAGGTATAAAGTAGCATCCAAGACCGACAACCATTTCACCTAAATAACAAATATGTGCGAATTTTCTCATTTTTGGAGAAAGTTCACCGTGGTTTTCATAGATAAGAACACCGATAGGGTTCATAAACATGAGAACATAACCTACGATAGTACTTATAAGGTTAACAAGTTGGAACTGTATATTACTGAGCCCCATAATTGAACCGCAGAAATATGATGCCGAGAAAGATAACATTCCCGATGCAGTTAAGAAAATGTAAGAACCAGCCTGTGTTGCAGTATAGGCAACGAATTCTTTAAGTGAAACATATTCACCCTCATTAGGCTTGTTCCAATGTTCCTTGACATAGGCAGGGGCCTCTTTGACCTTGCCTATAATTTCAGCCTTTGTCATTAAATCATCCCTTTCCAAAACATATCGCTTTATTATACAATAAAAAGCATATAAAATAAAGGGACAAACCCCATAAAAATCTTTTTTGTGAGATTTGCCGTAAGTTCAGGCGAATGTATATGCAAATTGTCTAAACAAAAAGTATGTAATAGGAAATTTTAATTCCCACTAAATTTATATGAATTAACTCTTGAATTCCTACTAAATTTGTAGTATATTATTTCAGTAAATGAAATAATACTCCAAAAGGGTGTAGATACAATGAAAATCTCAACAAAAGGCAGATATGCACTTCGTCTTATGACAGACCTTGCAATTCATAAGGAAGATGGATATATCTCAATAAAAACTGTTTCGCAAAGACAGAATATAAGCGAAAAATACCTTGAACAGATTATTAAAATGCTTGCAAAAGAAAATTTTGTTGAAAGTATCCGTGGTGCTCAGGGCGGTTATCGACTTACTCGAGAGCCAATTGAATATACAGTAGGTGAAATACTCCGTGTAACAGAGGGTAGCCTTGCTCCCGTTGCTTGTCTTGCAACTGACGAAAACACTTGCGAGAACTGTATGGACTGCGTAACCCTTGAAATCTGGCAATGTGTCCTCAATGCAGTTAATGAGGTTGTTGACTCCATAACCTTGCAGTATCTCGTTGACAAACAGAAAGAAAAGGGGAATTGCGGATGTTGTTAAACAGATTCGGTAAAGAATTACTTTTCTTTGACGGTGGAATGGGCACAGAGTTGCAAAAGAACGGACTCAAAAAAGGTGAGTTGCCCGAACTTCTTAACATCCATTCACCTGAAATTGTGAAAAAAGTTCATAAATCATACTTGGATGCAGGTTGCGATATTATCACAACTAACACATTCGGTGCAAATTCACTTAAATTTCAGAATGTGGAAGAAATCATCACAAATGCAGTAAATATCGTTAAAGATGCCATTTGTGAAAGTGGCAAAAAGGCATATATAGCACTTGATGTTGGACCTTTGGGTAAGCTTTTAGCACCTTATGGTGATTTACCCTTTGAAGATGCTTACAACCTTTTCAAAGAGCAAGTTGTAGCGGGTGAAAAAGCAGGTGCCGACCTTGTGCTTATTGAAACAATGGGCGATTTGTACGAGATTAAAGCTGCAGTTTTGGCTGCAAAAGAAAACTCAAATTTACCCATATTCGTTTCAATGATTTTTGATAAAAAAGGTACACTTTTAACCGGTGCAGATGTAAAAACTGCTATTGTAACACTTGAAGGATTGGGTGTTGACGGAATCGGACTTAACTGTGGATTAGGCCCTGACCAGATGCTTGTTTTGTTAAAAGAAATGACAGAGTATTCAAGCACACCGATTTTTATTCAGCCCAATGCAGGACTACCCGTGTCCGTAAATGGTGAAACAGTTTACAATGTAACACCGGAAGAATTTGCAGAAAAGCAATTTAAAATTCTAAAAAATGGTGCTTGTGCTCTGGGTGGTTGCTGTGGCACAAATCCAATGCATATAAAGGCTATGATTGACCTTTGCAAAGGCAGAGAAATTGAGCAAATAGCAAAGAAGAATTACACAGCAGTTTCTTCTTATTCAAAGTCAGTTTTCTTTGAGAGTAAGCCAATTATCGTTGGTGAAAGAATAAATCCAACGGGTAAAAAGCTCCTTAAAGAAGCACTTCGCAACAATGATATGGACTATATTTTCCGTGAGGGTGTAGGTCAGGTTGATTTGGGTGCGGATATTCTTGATGTGAATGTTGGACTTCCCGAAATCGACGAATGTGAAATGATGACAAATGCTGTTCAGGGGTTACAAAGTATTTTAAATACCCCTTTGCAGATTGACACATCCGACCCTCGTGTCATGGAAAAGGCACTTCGTATCTATAATGGTAAGGCTATGGTCAACTCCGTAAATGGTAAAGAAGAATCAATGAATTCTGTTTTCCCACTTGTGAAAAAATATGGTGGTGTTGTGGTCTGCTTAACCCTTGACGAAAACGGAATCCCCGAAACAGTAGAGGGTAGAATTGCCATCGCAGAAAAAATTATAAATAGGGCAAAAGAGTTTGGAATAGAAAAGAAAGACCTTGTTTTTGACCCCCTTTGTATGAGTGTCAGCACAAATAAAGAAAGTGCAAAAATCACTCTCCAATGTGTTGAAAAACTTACAAATGACTTGGGCGTCAAAACAATTTTAGGTGTTTCAAATGTGTCTTTCGGACTTCCTAACAGAGAACTCATTAACTCAACCTTCTTTTCACTTGCCTTACAAAAAGGACTTAGTTCAGGCATCGTAAACCCCAAAAGTGAAATGATGATGAACACATACTACTCCTTTAATGCCCTGAATGGGATTGACGAAAACTTTGAGGACTATATCGCAAATGCAACGGATGTTAAAGCAGAAATCAAAACAGATGTTGTCGATTTGAAAACTGCGGTTATAAAAGGTCTTAAAGAAAAAGCAAAGCAGGAAACTGAAAAAGAACTTCTTACCAAATCGCCACTTGAAATTATTGACAATATTTTAATCCCTGCGCTTAATGTGGTAGGCGAGGGTTTTGAAAATAACAAAATCTTCCTGCCCGGACTTTTAATGAGTGCCGAAACAGCAGGCGTGAGCTTTGATGTTCTAAAAAAAGAGATGGAGAAAAACGGCTTACAAAACGAAAAAAAGGGTAAGATAATTATGGCAACCGTTGAAGGTGACATTCACGATATTGGTAAAAATATTGTGAAAGTACTTCTTGAAAACTATGGCTTTGATGTTATCGACCTCGGCAAGGATGTTAAGCCTGAAATTATTGTGGAAACTGCCATTCGTGAGAATGTAAGATTCGTGGGACTTTCTGCACTTATGACAACAACCGTGCCGTCAATGGAAAAAACAATCAAACTGCTTCGTGAAAAAGATAAAAATATTTCAGTTATGGTTGGTGGTGCAGTTTTAACAGAGGAATATGCAGAAATGATAGGTGCTGACTTTTACGCAAAAGATGCAATGACAACTGTAAGAATTGCTGAAAAATTCTTTGCAGAATAGTGCTATTTGTACATTGTTATAATTGACAAAATATTACAGTATGTAGTATCATATAAATGAATTCACAGTAATTCACTATGAATTGTAATTTTCTTATGAAAAGAGATGTATATATGAAAGTTTATGCAGATAATGCTGCAACAACAAAAATATCAAAAACGGCTCTTAATGCAATGATGCCGTGCTTTGAGGAGATATATGGAAACCCATCAAGTTTGCACTCAGTGGGACAAGATGCTTTCCATGCAGTAAGGGATGCTCGTAATTTGATTGCTGAATGTATCAACGCAGACCCTAACGATGTATATTTTTCATCGGGCGGTAGCGAGAGCGATAACTGGGCAATCAAAGGCGCAGCACATTTAATGGCAAAAAAAGGCAAGAAACATATCATCAGTTCAAAGTTTGAACACCACGCAGTCCTTCATACTCTTAATGTTCTCGAAAAAGAGGGCTTTGAGATTACCTTGCTTGATGTATATGAAAATGGCCTTGTGCGTGTTGAAGATGTAAAGAATGCAATTAAAGATGATACTGCCCTTGTAACAATTATGTTTGCAAACAACGAAATTGGTACAGTTCAACCAATCCGTGAAATCGGTGCAGTTTGCCGTGAAAAAGGTGTTCTTTTCCACACAGATGCTGTTCAGGCAGTAGGTCATATCCCTGTTGATGTAAAAGCAGACAACATTGATATGATGTCCTTTTCAGGTCACAAATTCCATGGACCAAAGGGCGTTGGTGGTCTTTACTGCAAAAAGGGTATAAGACTTCCTAACCTTATTGAGGGTGGCGCGCAGGAGAAAAATCGTCGTGCAGGTACAGAGAATGTGCCATCAATCGTAGGTATGGCAGCAGCCCTTAAAGATGCTTGTGACAATATGGAAGAAAATACAAAGAAACTTGTAGCCATGAGAGAACAACTCATTGAGGGAATTCTTAAAATTGAGCGTAGCCGAATAAACGGTGACCGTGAGCATAGATTACCAGGTAATGTGAGTGCTTGTTTTGAAGGTGTTGAGGGTGAATCACTTCTTTTATACCTTGATTTAATGGGAATTAGTGCATCATCAGGTTCTGCTTGTACGTCGGGCTCACTTGACCCAAGCCATGTTCTTCTCTCAATCGGCTTGCCACACGAAATTGCACACGGTTCACTTCGTTTGAGCCTTTGTGAAGATAATACACCTGAAGAAATGGAATATATCATCGAGCAGTTGCCACCAATCATTAACAGACTTCGTGATATGTCACCATTGTGGGAAAAAATACAGAAAGAAGGTAACAACTAATGGAATATTCAGAAAAAGTAATGGAACATTTTGTGAATCCGCATAATGTTGGTAAATTAGAAGATGCTGACGGAATCGGTGAAGTTGGTAATGCTAAATGTGGGGATATTATGAAAATGTATCTCAAAATCAATGACGGCATTATCACAGATGTTAAATTCAATACTTACGGTTGTGCATCTGCAATCGCAACAAGTTCAATCGCAACTGATATGATTAAAGGTCAGCCTTTAAGTGAGGCACTCAAGCTCACAAATAAGGCAGTTGTAGAAGCTCTTGACGGACTTCCTGCAGTTAAAATTCACTGTTCAGTTCTTGCAGAACAGGCAATCAAAGCAGCAGTAAAAGACTACTACGACAAGAACGGTATCGAATACAATCCCGCAGACTTCGAATTCGAAGAACATCACCATTAAAATGTAGGGGCAGGTCTTCGTGCCTGCCCGTTCTATCATTTACCGACGCGTTAAAAGGAGCGTTTAAAATGACAGTAAAAGAAATGCAGGAAAAAATCCTGCAACTAAAAAAAGAAAAAGATATTTGTATTCTCGCTCACAGTTATGTTGCTCGTGAGATTATTGAGGTTGCCGACTTCACAGGGGATAGTTTTCAGTTAAGTGTAGAGGCATCAAAAACTGATGCAAAAACTGTAATTATGTGTGGCGTTCGTTTTATGGCAGAAACCGTAAAAATTCTCTCACCTGAAAAAACAGTTTATATCACAAGTCCTGTTGCAGGCTGCCCAATGGCAGAGCAGATGAGTGTGGAGTATATCGAAGAAATCAAAAAAGAATATCCCGATTATACCGTTGTGGCATATATTAACACAACAGCAGCACTTAAAACTGTTTGTGATGTGTGTGTAACATCTGCATCAGCGGTCAGTGTTGTCAGCAAACTCCCTAACGATAAAATTCTCTTTATTCCTGACTGTAATTTAGGAGATTTCGTTGCAAAGCAACTTCCCGAAAAGACATTTAAATTTGTAAATGGTGGTTGCCCAATTCACGGTCAGATAACCAAAGAAGATGTTAAAAAAGCAAGAGAGTATTATCCCGATTCACTTTTACTTGTTCATCCTGAATGTAAACCTGAGGTTGTGGCAGAAGCAGATTATGTTGGCTCAACAACAGGTATTATGAAATTTGCGAAAGAAAGTGACCACAAGAATTTCATTATCGGAACAGAAATCAGTATTGCAGAATCTTTGCAGTATGAGTGTCCTGACAAGAATTTCTTTGCACTTTCACCAAAACTCATTTGTCCTGATATGAAGGCAACAACTCTTGTGGACCTTTATAACACGATTCAGGGTAAGGGTGGCGAAGAAATTACTCTCGACAATGAAACAATCGTAAAAGCCAAAAAATGTATTGATAAAATGCTTGAACTTGGGTGAATAAAATGAAAGCAGTAATTGCTATGAGTGGCGGAGTTGATAGCTCCGTCGCTGCTTTACTTATGAAAAATGAAGGCTATACCTGTGTCGGTGCTACAATGCAACTCTATTCCGAGGGGGATTGCAGTGATGCAAAAGCAGTTGCCGACAAACTTGGTATGCCTTTTTATGTTTACCCATTTAAAGAAGAATTTAAAAAACAGGTTATTGATAAGTTTATTGAGTTTTACGAGAATGGCAAAACACCAAACCCTTGTGTTGAGTGTAATCGTACATTAAAATTTGGCGCTATGATGGACAAAATGCAGGAGTTGGATGCCGATTTTGTTGTGACAGGTCATTATGCTCGTGTGGTTTTTGAAAATGGTGAGTATAAGCTCAAAAAAGCAGTTGACGAAAGCAAGGACCAAAGTTATTTTCTCTATATGCTCACACAAGAACAACTCAAACACATCAAATTTCCATTGGGTGAATACACAAAGACTCAAATTCGTGAAATCGCCGAAGAAAATGACCTTATAACTGCTCGTAAAAAAGATAGTCAGGATATTTGCTTTGTCCCTGACGGTGATTATGTAAGTTTTATCAAAGGATATAACGGAAAAGAGTATGCAAAAGGATTTTTTATGCACAAGGATGGCTTTTCTTTTGGTGAACATAAGGGTATTGTGAATTACACAATAGGTCAGCGTAAAGGACTCGGAATTGCTTATAAAAAACCACTTTATGTGCTTAATATTGACCCCCAGACAAACAATGTTGTTTTAGGGGATAATGAGGACTTGTTCACAGACGAGGTAAGTGCCAAAAATGTGAACATAATCAGCGAGAAAACACTTACAGAGCCAATCCGTGTACTTGCTCGTGTTCGTTATCGTCATAAAGAACAACCTGCAACTGCTTGGCAGACAGAAGACGGAATTTTGCATGTGAAATTCGACGAGCCACAACGAGCAATTACCAAAGGTCAGTCGTTAGTTATTTTTGATGGTGATACTGTCCTCGGTGGCGGAGAGATTATTTAAAATTGATTCTTTTTCCGCAATACTGCGTGTCTATCGGCTCGTAGTATACCTGATACAGCTTCGCCTTTGACACATTGTCTTGCAAAAAAATAATTCAATTTTGTGTAATAGTAAGGGACGATGCGAGCATCGTCCCTTTTCTTTATATATTCATTCCGCCATTTACGGAAATGTTTTGTCCGGTTATAAAGTCCGCATCCTTTGAACAAAGAAAGGATACTGCACCAGCAACATCCTCGGGTGTGCCGATTTTGTTAAGAGGTGTTTCGCCTTTAAGAGCATTCATTGTTTCCTCGTCAAAATGACTTGTCATATCTGTTAATATTACGCCCGGAGATACACAGTTGACTGTAATCCCTGAAAGCCCAACTTCTTTTGCAAGGGCTTTTGTCATACCAATCAATCCCGCTTTTGATGCTGAATAATGCACCTCACAAGAGCCTCCCGTTTCACCCCAGATGGATGATATGTTTATAATTTTTCCTGATTTTCTGTTAATCATATATTTAAGTACCGCACGGCAACAATAGAATGCACCGGAAAGATTTGCTTCAATCATTCTGTGCCACATTTCATCAGTAATATCGGTAAACAATGTCTGTTCAGCAATTCCGGCATTGTTAATGAGAATTGCAATTTCGCCAAAATTCTTTTCAATATTTTCAACAACACTTTTTACGGCATTACTGTCAGTAATATCAAGTTTGTACGCTGTACAATTTGCGCCTATATCAGCACAGAGTTCAAATGCTTTTTCTTTAGAATTATTATATGTAAAAGCAACCGTGTAACCGTCATTTACAAGTCTTTTTACAATAGCAGAACCAATGCCCTTTGCTCCACCTGTAACCAATGCAACTTTTTTCATTTTACCATTCCTTTCGGATTTCTTTTCATATTGTAACATACTTTCTGTGGTTTTGCATTAAAATACTTGAAAAAGTTTATTTATTGGCATATAATATCATTTGCAGAATACAGTATGCTGGAATAGCTCAGTTGGTAGAGCAGCTCATTCGTAATGAGCAGGTCGCGTGTTCGAGTCACGTTTCCAGCTCCAAAAAAAGAGAGGTTGTCACAACCTCTCTTTTTGCTTGTTAAATTGGAGTTTGGCGAATATAAACTAATTTTTTTCATTTAAAGCACCGTCTTTTATATTATAGCAGAAATCTAATGCAGAATCAATTATTCATTGTTAATCAGCTAAGCGACTTCATCATTCATTATTCATTGAAAATCCTGACGAATGAATGATGAATATTGAATAATGAAAAATGAATAATACAAAACAAAAATCCCGTCGACAAAAGTCGACAGGATTTTAGTTTTGGCTGGGGAATAGGGATTCGAACGTCTGCTTCGGCTACGCCTTGCATACTAACGGCTTGGCTTTCGCCTTCACCACTCTTCGCTAAAAACAATTCGCTGAATTGTTTTCTTAACGCTCAGACCCTCGCGGGTTCGAATCTCTAATATATCACAAAAAAAAGCAGCCACTACAAAAGGAGTAACTGCTTTTTATGGCTGGGGAATAGGGATTCGAACCCCAACAAACAGAGTCAGAGTCTGTCGTGCTACCGTTACACTATTCCCCAACGAGCAAGAGCAATTATATATCAACAAATTAAATTTGTCAAGAGTTTTTTAAAAAATCTTTCATATTATTGATTTTAAGATTTTCCCTTACATTTAGAATTGTAACGCAGGCGGGGATAATCCCGCCCACTATTATAGTCTTATGGTCTGTTTACCACACCTGTAAACAGAGGTAGTCCATCTTCGCTTGTTACAACGAAAATAAATGGTCTGTCAACAATAAAATCTATTATTTCTTCCGAGGGTTTTGCAGAACCTGCAAGAGGTACTACAGTGTATGCTGATGCAACAACACCTTCTTCATCTATTGAAACTCTCACACCGTGTTCAACCTTTGAAAAACTTAGACCAGCGTTATCACAAAGAGGACTGAAATCTGATTTTCTGCTGTCAAAGCAATTTGTAACTCCAAGGTTTATCAATCCGTTTTTAAGGTCCATATTTGAAGAAACATCAAATTTTGGAACGGAAAGATTTATTCTTATTCTCTTATTGTTTGACCATCTTCCGTTTGATGCCATAAATGACAATGCTTCACTATCGGACAGCAAATCGTCAACATTTACATTTTCATCGGGAAGAATAAAGAACATTCGTCCACTGTTTGCAAGGGTTCTGCCCACAGCAGAAAAATTATTTCCCCAATAATAAGAATCACTATACTCTTTGTGATTCATAAAATCGCAGGTTACATCACCTCTGGGGGAATGGAAAACACTTTTACTTGTGTATCTTTCTTCAAATTCTGCATCCCATCTTGCCTGATAAAAAATCGTTGTTGCTAATGCCATAACAGTTTGGGCATCTAATTCCAGATTTTCAATTTGGTCGCTCAACATTCCGCCTGTTTGCTGATTTAACCAGTCGCGTAATGCTTTATTCATTTCGTCCGAACCCATTTGTCCCTGATATGAAGATGCATAATAGTTGGAGGTCAAAAAATCAAGAGTTTTCTCATTAAACTTAACACTCTTATTAAGCCAAATTGAGCTTGCAAGAATGCTTGTAACTGCACCATCATCGCAGTAATTTGCATTCCATACGGAATTTGCCTGTTTACGCAAAGAACTGATGCTGTCAGCACCCAATAGGTTTAGAATTTGTTGACGGCTTTCCCCATCGGTTATTTCAGCAGTCATTGCCAGTGCCATATAGACATTCAAGGGTGAATAAAGTCTGTTGTCCTTTCCTGCACCTGAAAGAAATTCGCTATAAGTCTTTTTAAAGAAAACATCAAGGTTTTTTCCTGCACCGTAATATGCTTTGCGTTCTCTCCTGCTGTCCTCCCAGGAAGGCATACTATTCCAGTCTGACGGATATTGAACCATCTGAGGATATTTTGCCAATCGCAAACTGTATACCTTTGGAGTTAACGGATTATCGTCAATGGAAGGAATGAGCATTGAAGAAGTAGGCTTTTCTGTTGATGGTTCTTCACTGTTTGAATTGTTATTCTCCGTTGATGGCTTATCACTATTAAGATTGTATTGCTCTGTGGATGGGGGTGTCAGTTGTTCTATCAAAGGATTGTTTACTAACGGCTTGTCCTGTTTAAGAAACGGAATAATTGCAACCACAATAAGTAAAACTGCTGCAACGGGTACTAACCATTTAAAATATCGAATGTTACTTTTTTTTACTTTTTCATCTGCTTGTGCTACCAAATCAGCATCTATTAAACCAATGGCATCTAATAATTTATCTGACTTCATACTAACATTCCCTCCTTTTCAAGATAAGAAAACAGTTTTTCTCTTGTTCGTTTCAGCATCATTTTCACTTTGCTTTGTCCATAACCATATCTTTCAGATATTTGGGCAATTGAGTCAAAATACCAGTATCTTCGCAGAAAAACATTACATTCATCTTTAGATAGTGTTCTTAAAAATTCAGATATTTTCTTTGATAATTCCTCTGCAATAATTGCATCACTTATGGCTTTATCGTGGGAAATATAATTTTCAAGTTCATCAAGGGAAAGCTGAAATTCTCCTCCGCCACGCTTATCTGCCGTTTTCTTTCGCCATTTGTCAATTGACTTTTGCCTTGTTATGGTTCCAAGGTAGGCAGAAAGGATTTTTGGCTTCTGTGGTGGAATGTTTTTCCACGCTTCTAAATATGTGTCATTCTCACATTCTTCTGCATCCTCATTGTTCTTCAGAATGTTATATGCAATAGAATAACAATAATTTCCATATTTAGCCTTTGTTTCACTTATTGCAGCTTCATTTCTTTCAAAAAACAATTCTACAATTTTTACATCATCCATATTTCCACCCCCGTTTTCAATTTGAAAGTCCTTTCACTTATAAAGACGGAAAAAATTTCTTTTGGTCACAAAAAACTTAACGGCGGGATAATCCCGCCATTATTTTCACTCACCATTCATTTCTTTAAGTGTCATTTCAATTCCGTCGGCTATTGCATTTGCGTATTTTTCCATTTTTTCGTCATAATCTTTATTGTCGTTTGTATTGGAGATAAAGCCGATTTCTGCAAGGACTGACGGCATTTTTGTGTTTCTGTTTATATAGTAATTCTTATCAGCACCATCACGGTAACCCGTATGTATTCCTCTGTTTTGTGATATGCCGATAGTTTCAAGGCAATCAAGTATATTCTGAGCTAAAAGGGTGTCGTCCGTAGGTTTTGAGGAGTGCACCCACATTTCCATACCGGTTGCAGATGACGATGAACTTGAATTCCTGTGTATTGAAACAAAAAGCGACGCTCTCGCCTTGTTTGCAATTTTACATCGCTCTTTAAGGGATACGTCGCTATCGCTATCTCGAGTCATAACAACATTGTATCCTCTGTCAGTCAATATATCCCGTACCAAAAGCGACAACTTTAAGGTGTCGTTTTTTTCGTATCTGTTTCCAAGAACTGCACCTGAACTTCCGCCACCGTGCCCCGGGTCGATACAGATGGTTTTTTCGTCGGGAACAAAGTTTAATTGTTGGAGTTTATAAATCGTTTCATCCCCACCAACCATAATCATTGCAAATACTATGCTGAAGGTGAGGGTGAAAAGTGCGATTATAGGAAACAAAAAGGATTTTTTGTTGTTTGTTTCTCTTATATTTTTCATATCTGAATATTAAAGGTTAGAAAATTTCTCCTTGATTTCTGTAGCCCTGCCACAAGTCATTCTGCCCTCAGGACAAGCACCTACAAAACAGCTTGGACCATAGAATTTAAAGATTGTAGGCTCAACTTTACGAAGTTGTTTAAGGGCATCTACTGCATATTCCTGAATTTCCCACTGTGCACGAGTGCAGGAGCGAAGACGAAGGAATAAAAGAAGTTGTCTTGCGTTCATAGTTGTTACTATATCAAGTGTATTACCGCTAAGCTGATAATATACCAATAATTCTTCGGCTACACCAAGATTTTTAAGTCTTGCATATTCACTTGCAGTTTCCTTGAAAGCATTTTTATACTTTTCTAAAAGTTCTGGCTTATCCTTTAAAACAGGAGGAATAATGAAACTTAATCTGTCTGTTTTTGTAAGTTCAGGAATCTGGATTGACTGAATTCTGTGACGAGCAAAATGAGTGATACAGGAAAGTGATACATTGTTAAAACGGAAAGTGTAGTTTGCACATTCCAATGCTCTTGGTCGTTTACATTTAACAACTGCTTCAACGATTTTACTTGTCATTTCGTCGTTGGAGAGTATCTTTTCAATTTGCTCGGTTGAATAGTTTTTGTCAGAAATAAGGGCATTTCTTGCAACGCATTTTGCAGCAGCAGGTGTATATGCCAATAGTTCAACAGGAGTTTCAGTATGTACAGGCTCAACTTCAATAAAAGAAAGGTCAGGAACATCATTTATCACTTTGTCAGGATTGAAGCTTGACATAATTCCCGGTGCTTTTTCCTTTGCCTGTTCGTAAAGTTCAAGACCTAATTTCTTGATTTCGGGATACTTTGCACCTCTGCCACAAATCATAGCAGAGAGCATATTGAGAAATTCTCTGCCATTAACACTACAGAAGAAATTACTGTAAAGGCAGTATGGCAATACAAAACGAGCATCTTCACGAAGAACACCATTCTCGCAAAGTTCGTCATAGAGAGCAAACATCTTGCTCATATGCTCTTTATATGAGTTTTCGATTTCTGCATTGTTGAATTCAGGTACATAGAAACCTGCATCGCTGAAATTTACATATCGTCTTGACTTAACTGTATATGAAGCAAGACGGAATTCAATAATGAACTGCTCAACAACTGCAGTAACATTCTGAAAGGCAATCTGGAAATATGTATGTTCAACTGTACTTGTGTGACCTGAGGCTGTAACCTTACCAATAAGATTTGCATTTTTATCTCTGTCCTGAGATTTATCCCAGATGGAAAGTGCAGTGCCCTCCTGAGTTGAAATTCTGCCACTTGCAGCAGTAACCTTTTCGTCAGTATCGGTCATACCGATAATGAGTGCTGTACTTTTATTGTAATCGTATGCCATAAAACATCCTCTTTTCACGAAATACTTTTAATCTTTATTATAATATCATAAAACACTTTACTATGCAATAATCAAATCAAGGTGTGTGAACGGAATTTGATTTTGTATAAAAAATCAGAGTTTGTCGGGATGAGTAATTCGTTAAACCGATACACTTAATTTTTATTTACATAGTTATCCTTGATATGGTATAATTAAACAAACCTTTCATAAAGTGGGGATTATTATGAAAATAGATTTAAGAGAAGTAAAAAAATTACAGACACTTAAAGGCTGGGGCACATCTGCCTGTTGGTGGAGTCAGTACTGTGCTGATGAAAAGGCTGCAGAGGAAATTGCAGAACTTTTATATGGCGATAGTGGTCTTGGGCTTAACATCTACCGTTACAATATTGGTGGTGGAACGGACCCCAAAAATTGCCGTGTGACTAACCCTTGGCGCGTTACTGAAAGCTTTTATAAATATGACCGAGAAAATGCAACGGGGGAATATGACTTTACTGCGGATAAGACAGCAATAAAGATGATGAAACGATGCATTGAAAAAGGTAACGTTGACACACTTATCGTCTTTGCAAATTCACCTCATTACTCACACACCTCAACTGGACAAGCCTCAGGTAGTTTGATTAACCATACTTGTAATTTGCCAATGTCAAATTACAGAAAATTTGCAGATTATTTTTTGACCTGTACACAAGCACTTATCGATATGGGTTTTTCCGTTAAATATGTAAGTCCTATAAACGAGCCTCAATGGAAATGGGGTGGCAGTTATGTTTGGCAGGAAGGTTGTCATTACGAAACTGAAGAAATGGTGGCAGTTTACCATATTTTCGCAGAAGAAATAATAAAAAGGGGAATGGATGTTAAACTCTATGGTCCTGAAACTGGCGAAATGATGGGACTTACCCCTGAATACATAAAGGCAATTGTACAGGACGAAACCATTATGGAAGTTATGGATATTTTTGCTTACCATTCATATCACGATGACAATAATCCCAAAATTCGTCTTGAATTTAAAAAGGAAATTGTTGAAAAATATCCACAGTTCCGTTTCGATATGAGCGAATGGTGCGAATTGCCCAACAAGAGCCATACTAAAGATTTCAAAGGTGCATTGATAACTGCTCGAATTATCGGTCAGGATTTGGCATATGCAGGTGCAGAAAGCTGGACATCCTGGGTTGCCGTTAATCAATTTTCAATTAAAGAGGATGGAAATGATTATTCAGATGCAACAATAACTGCAACAAATGATTTTTCCCAATGGTATGTAGCTCGTCGTTACTGGGGATTTGCACATTTTGCAAAATATATTCCCGTAAAGTCCGTCTGCCTTGATAACAGTTTCTTCCCTGATGAAGATAATGATTTCAACGCATTTTCATTCTTAACACCGAGTGGTGAAACTATAACAGTTGTTGTAAATGAGGGTGAAGAAAGAGAACTTGAATTTGACGGAAACTTTGCTGAAATGCAGATTATTCAGTCCGTTGATGAGGATTATCTTAATGAGATTTACAATGGTGAATTTAAAGACACAATCACCGTAAAACCAAACAGTATTTTAACTGTAATCTGCAAATAACAAGGAGAAAAATATGAACTATCCCAATCCTTTTATACCCGAGCGTGCAGACCCTTATGTTACAAAAGGCCCTGACGGATATTATTATTTTACTGCATCATATCCCGCGTATTTGAATGTTGACGCAGGATATGACAGAATAATTTTGCGAAAAAGCGAAACTGTAATTGGTCTTGCAAATGCAGAGGAATACACAATATGGAAAGCACATAATGAAGGTGTAATGTCAAAGCATATCTGGGCTCCTGAAATTCATTATATCGCTGGAAAATGGTATATTTTCTTTGCTGCAGGTGAAAAAGAAGCAATATGGAATATCCGTCCTTTTGTCCTTATGTGTAAGGGACAGGATCCGTTAAGCGATGAGTGGGTTGAAATGGGTAAAATGAGTGCTTGTGAGGGAGATGACCACTCATTTACTGAGTTTTCACTTGATATGACATACTTTGAAAATAACGGTAAGCACTATCTTATCTGGGCAGAAAAACTTGGCGACTCATCGCTCTTTATGGCGGAGATTAATCCCCAAGAGCCTTGGAAATTAATAAGCAAACCAATTCTTTTAACTAAACCTGAATATGACTGGGAAAAAGTGCGTTTTGCTGTAAATGAAGGACCTGCAGTGCTTAAAACAGAAGATAAAGTTTATGTTTTTTTCTCCGCATCGGGAACGGGTGCAGAGTATTGTATGGGCAAGGTTTACGCTGACAGAAAAGCCGATTTGATGGATATAAACAGTTGGACAAAATCCCCCGAACCTGCCTTGCAGACATCGGATTTAACTGACCAGGCAGGACCGGGACACAATAGTTTTGTAGTTGACGAAAATGGCGATTTGCTAATAGTTTACCACGCAAGACCGTTTTCGCATTTCGATAAAAAATGTGGTTTGTATTGTGACGAGCCTCTTTATGACCCGTGCCGTCACGCAAGGGTAAAATTAGTCAATTTTGACGAAAATAGCACTCCAAACCTCAAGTAATTCTACTTGACAAAATGTTGTGCTGAATGTATAATCTAATCACAAGATATAGTTGGTTTGCGTAACTGACGGATTTTGTGGATTACCACAAGGGAACGTAAACTGCATTAAGCCGACCGTCTGGGCAATTCAACCTGCAAATTGAGTTGAATTGTCCTTTTTGTTTTTCTGAAATTTTACAGGAGGAAAACTATGGAACATATTAACTGGAATGGATTTAAAAAAGGTGTATGGCAGAATGAAATCAATGTCCGCGATTTCATTCAGCTTAACTATAAAGAATATACGGGTGACGAAAGCTTTTTAGCAGGTGCTACTGACCGTACTAATGACCTTATGAAAAAGTTAAACGACCTTTTCAAACTTGAACGTCAGTATGGCGGAGTTCTTGATATTGATACAACTACTGTATCCTCTCTTACAAGCTATCTGCCGGGTTATATTGATAAGGCAAATGAGTTGATTGTAGGTTTACAGACAAATCGTCCTTTAAGAAGGGGTGTTAATCCTTTTGGCGGAATGAGAATGGTGCGTCAGGCTTGTGAGGCTTACGGCTACAAACTCAGTGATAAGATTGAAGAAGAATTTAAGTTTAGAACTACTCATAATGATGGTGTTTTTCGTGCCTATACTGAAGAAATGCGTGCAGCCCGTAGATGCCATGTAATTACAGGTCTTCCCGATGCTTATGGTCGTGGACGAATTATCGGTGACTATCGCAGAGTTGCCCTTTACGGTGTTGACAGACTTATTGAGGAAAAGAAAAAGGATAAGGCAAGTCGCGGAACAGGAGATTTACAAGCAGAGAGTATTCGTATGTCCGAAGAACTTTATCAGCAGATTACATTTTTAGGATATCTTAAGGAAATGGCTGCTATGTATGGTTACGATATCAGCGGTCCTGCAAAAAATGCCCGTGAAGCAATTCAGTGGACATATTTTGCATATCTTGCAGCAATCAAAGAGCAGAATGGTGCGGCTATGTCATTGGGCAGAGTAAGTACATTCTTTGATATCTATATTGAACGCGATATTGCAAGAGGTGTTCTTACAGAAAAAAGTGCTCAGGAGCTTATGGATGATTTTGTAATGAAACTTCGTGTAGCTCGTCACCTTCGTACACCTGAATACAACGAACTTTTTGGTGGTGACCCAATGTGGATTACCGAGGCAGTTGGTGGTATGGGCGAAGACGGAAGAACTCTTGTGACAAAGAACAGTTTTAGAATGCTCAACACTCTTTACACTCTCGGCTCATCGCCTGAACCAAACCTTACAATTTTGTGGTCAACAGCGCTTCCTGAAAACTTTAAGAAATTCTGTGCAAAGGTTTCAGCGGATACTGACTCAATTCAGTACGAAAATGATGATGTTATGCGACCAATTTATGGTGACGACTATGCTATTGCATGTTGTGTTTCTGCTATGAGAATTGGTAAACAGATGCAGTTCTTTGGTGCTCGTTGCAACCTTGCTAAACTCTTGCTTATTGCAATTAACGGCGGTTACGATACAACAAGCAAGATGCACATAGGTCCTCAAATGTCTGTTATGGACGGGGAAAAACTCGATTTTGATGAACTTATGGAGCGTTTTCAAATTTATATTGAGTGGCTCAGCCACCTCTATGTAAACACTATGAATGTTATTCACTATATGCACGATAAATATGCTTACGAAAAAATTCAGATGGCTCTTCACGATACTGATGTTGAAAGATTTATGGCATTTGGTATTGCAGGTCTTTCAGTTGTGGCGGACTCACTCAGTGCAATTAAATTTGCGGATGTTAAGCCTGTCAAGGACGAAGACGGATTTGTCACAGATTTCAAAACTGTTGGTGAATTTCCTAAATTTGGTAATGATGACGACCGTGTTGACCTTATTGCAAAGGATATGACACATCGAGTGATTACTGCACTTCGTCAGACACCTACATACAGAAATGCAATTCACACTCTTTCTGTACTTACAATCACATCAAATGTTATGTATGGTAAAAACACAGGTGCAACACCTGACGGAAGAAAGAATGCAGAGCCTTTTGCCCCCGGTGCTAACCCAATGCACAACCGTGAAGAAAACGGAGCATTGGCATCTCTCAACTCTGTTGCAAAAATCAGTTACGATGATTGCCGTGACGGTATTTCAAATACATTCTCAATCACTCCGGAAGCACTTGGCAGGGATGAAGATGAAAGAATAACAAATCTTGTTGCTATTCTTGATGGATATTTCGCAAAGAAAGCACATCATATCAATGTGAATGTGCTTAATCGTGAAACTCTTATGGATGCTTATGAAAACCCTGAAAAATATCCAAACCTTACAATTCGTGTTTCAGGTTACGCAGTTAATTTCAATAAGCTTTCAAAAGCACAGCAGAGAGAAGTTATAAGCCGTACATTCCACGAGGCAATGTGATTATGAATTCGGTTTTAGGACAAGTTCATTCAATACAGAGTCTTGGCACCGTTGATGGTCCGGGTTTACGCTTTGTGGTTTTTCTTCAAGGATGTAATCTTCGTTGTAAATGCTGTCATAATCCCGATACTTGGGAAATGCAAAGTGATAAACAGTTTACAGCCAAGGAAATCGTAGAAAAAGCCTTGCACTATAAAGAATATTTTGGTGAAAAAGGTGGCATAACCCTTTCAGGTGGTGAGCCACTTTTACAAGCCGAATTCTGCTACGGAATATTTAAACTCTGTCACGAAAAAGGTATTAACACTTGTCTTGACACATCGGGCAGTATTCTTAACGATAAAGTAAAACAAGTGCTGACTGAAACAGACAGAGTGCTACTTGACATCAAGTATACAAGTGATATTCAATACCGAGAAAATGTTGGTTGCTCAATGGAAAAACCGATGGATTTTCTTTCTTATCTTAACCAACAGAGTATCCCCACAACATTAAGACAGGTTATTATCCCAACTTTTAACGACAACAAAGAAAATATCCAAAAAATTAACGAAATTGTAAAGGCTCATACTTGCATTGATAATGTTGAACTTTTACCATTTAAGAAAATTTGTCAAACTAAATATGACGATATGAAAATTCCATTTCCATTTGCAGATATTCCAATTCCCACAAAGGAATTGATGGATAAGTTAAATAAATTACTGAAATAAATTCAGGAGGAAAATATTATGCTTTCAGACATTCAAATCGCACAACAAACACCTTGCTTACCAATTACCGAAATTGCAAAAAAACTCAACATTGATGCTGATGACCTTGAACTCTACGGCAAGTATAAGGCAAAACTTCCACTTTCTCTTAACAAGAAATATGCAGACAGAGAAAACGGAAAACTCATTCTTGTAACTGCTATCAATCCAACTCCAGCAGGTGAGGGTAAAACGACTATTACAGTTGGTCTTGGTCAGGCTATGAACAAAATCGGCAAAAATGCTTGTATTGCTCTCCGTGAACCATCAATGGGACCGGTTTTCGGTGTTAAAGGTGGTGCAGCAGGTGGCGGATATTCACAGGTTATCCCTATGGAAGACATCAACCTTCATTTCACAGGTGATATGCACGCAATTACTGCTGCAAATAACCTTCTTTGCGCTATTATTGATAACCATATGCAACAGGGTAACGATTTGAGAATTGACCAGAGAAGAATCCTTTTTAAGCGTTGTCTTGATATGAACGACCGTGCACTTCGTAATGTAATCGTTGGTCTTGGTGGCAAAGTTAATGGTGTGCCTCGTGAAGATGGATTTATGATTACTGTTGCAAGTGAAATTATGGCTATTCTCTGTCTTGCAACTGACATTGAAGACCTTAAAACAAGACTTGGTAACATTCTTGTTGCTTATACTCTTGACAATACACCTGTTTATGCTCGTGACCTTAATGCAGTTGGTTCAATGGCAGCACTTTTAAAGGATGCTATCAAACCAAACCTTGTGCAGACTCTTGAAAATACACCTGCAATTATGCACGGTGGACCTTTCGCAAATATTGCTCACGGTTGTAACTCTGTTACTGCTACAAAACTTGCTTTAAAACTTGCTGATTATTGTATTACAGAAGCAGGTTTCGGTGCTGACCTTGGTGCTGAAAAATTCCTTGACATCAAGTGTCGTTATGCAGGACTTAAACCTGAATGTATCGTAGTTGTTGCAACAATCCGTGCTCTTAAATATAACGGTGGCGTTGCTCGTGCAGATTTACAGAATGAAAACGTTGATGCACTTAAAAAGGGTATCGTAAACCTTAAAACTCATATCGAAAATATGAGAAAATACAATGTGCCAGTTGTTGTTGCAATTAACAAATTCCACACAGATACAGACGCAGAAATTGCTTACATCAAGGAATTCTGTGAAGAAATGCAAGTGCCAGTTTCTCTTGCAGAAGTTTTCGCAAAGGGTGGCGAAGGTGGTATGGACCTTGCCGAAAAAGTTTGTGCAGTTATCGACGAAGGCAAAGCAGATTTCGCACCACTCTATGATGAAAAACTTTCAATTAAAGAAAAACTTAATACAATCGCAAAAGAGATTTACCGTGCAGATGGAGTAATCTTCACAGCAGCCGCAGAAAAGGCAATTAAGGATATTGAGGCTCTTGGTCAGGATAAACTCCCTGTTTGTGTTGCAAAGACACAATATTCACTTTCAGACGACCCAACAAAGCTTGGTAAACCTGAAAACTTTATGATGACTGTACGTGAGGTAAAACTTTCCGCAGGTGCAGGCTTCATCGTTTGTCTTACAGGCGACATTATGACAATGCCTGGTCTTCCAAAAGCACCAGCAGCATACAAGATTGATGTTGATGCAGACGGCAAAATCGACGGTCTTTTCTAAATTTATTCTTTTTCTGCAATACCCGTGTCTTTCCGCTCCCTCTAATGAGGGAGCTGTTTTTTTTCTAAAAAAAGACGGATGGTTTTCCAGATATAGCAAAAAAATCCCCACTCTCGATTTGAGAGTGGGGATTACCTTGAACTTTTAAATCATTTCATTCTTATACAAATCTGCATAAATCGCATCGAATCCATCAACAGCACCGTCACAAGTCATGTCAGCAGCGATTGCTTGTTCTTTTGTTGGTTGTGTTGTTGAGTTTGCAATATTTGTCATAGTTGCATAGTCACTATCACTTACGGACACATCACCATTCATATCTCCCATTTGAATAAAGGGGAATTCAAGAGAATTAGCAGTTGTTTCTGCCATTGAATCTTTATATCCATAAATTGTTACATAGGCATTTGAATCAAAAACATTTGAAAAATCAGCGGTTACAGTTCTTGGAACAACCATTGATTCAAGGTTTGTGCAACCATAAAAGACATAAGACTTAAATGTTTGGAAGCCCTCCTCTAAAACTATATGTTTCAAATTTACACAGTTCTGAAAAGCATATCCATAAATAGTTTGTATATTACCGGACACATGAATTTCTTCAAGAGAAGTACAACCATAAAAAGTCTGGTATCCAATGTACGTCGCGTTTTTATTGATTTTAACATCTTTCAAGGCAGTACAGCCATAAAATGCGTAGTTACCTATCTTTTTAATGGAGTCAGGACATATATAACTTTCGAGTGCTGTACAGTTATAAAATAGGTTAGAAGAAACTTCGGCTATTGTTGCGTCAGGAAGATATACTATTTCTTTAAGATTTTTACATACTGTAAAAGCACTGCTGTATATGTACTGTACATTTGCAGGAACAATGACCTTATTAAGATTGGAACAATTTTCAAAGGCATTAGAAGAAATTGTAGTTACTGTATCAGGAACTTCAAAAACATCGTATTGGTCTAAAATGTTTTTATAAAGTGTGTTTTTCTTTGCATTATAAAGAATGCCATCTTCGGCACTATAAGTTGTATTTCCCTCAGCAAAAACAAAGTTTTCCATAGCTGTGCAACCGGTAAAAATATCATATTTTATGGAAGAAACAGTTGCAGGGAATTTGACTTCCTTTAAGCTTGTGCAGTTTTCAAACATTCCTGAATTGATGGTTTTAATTCCTTCACCCATAATAACATCGGTCAATGAGGAACAACCTGTAAAGGCTTCATTTCCGATAGTTTTGACAGAACCTGGAATAACAACTCTTTCAAGAGCAGTGTTGTGCATAAATGCCCATTCTATTATCTCAGTTGCACCATATTCAATAATGATTTCCTTAAGTTTTGGTGAATTGGAAAAAGAACCTTGATTTATGGTTTTTACTGTACCCGGTATTGTAACCCTCTCTAAATTGCCACATTCGTTAAAGGCTCTCACACCAATTTCGGTTAATGTTGTTGGGAATGAAACAGTTTTGATATAATCGTTATTTTCAAATGCTCTCATACCGATTGATGTAACTGTATATCCGTCAATCTCTGATGGAATAAGCAAGTGTTCGGCAGTAGAGCTTGTTCCGATAATTTCAATTGTTTTGTTTGTTTCTGAAATAACAGAATACTGATAACGGACATTAGCGGGAATTGATACGAAGGGATTACCATTAGCGGTAGCATACGTTTCTGCCCATGACCCTGCACATCCATAAATTGTTGATGTTGAAGGGAAAGCCCCATTATCAAGTATAGTTACATCTTGCTCAATAACAACTTTTGATAAATTAGTACAATCTTTAAAAGCATCTTTCTCAACTGCTATGTAGTCACGGATGGTGATTTCTGTCAAGGCAGTACAACCCTCAAAAGCACCCGTTTCAATTCTCTGTGTACCAAATCTTAAAGAAACAGAAACCAAATTCTTACAATCGGCAAAAGCATATCCCGGGATTGTTTTTATTGATTCAGGGATGAGAATGGATACGATACCGGTGTTTCTAAATGCATAATTCCCAATTGACTCAATATCACTTGAAAATGCTACATTGGCAAGTGATTCGCAGTTTTCAAAAGCGCCATATCCAATATGGGTTGTGCTGGATGGAATGTCACAATCATACAGATTGATACAATCTTTAAAAGCACAAATATCAATAGTTTGCATTGTGTAGGGAAGACTTACTTCTTTCAGGTTTGTACAATCCTCAAAGGATGAAATGCCAATATGTTTTATACCAGCCCTTATTGTTACTTTTTCAAGGGTTTCGTTGCCATAAAAGGCACTGTCACCGATTTCAACAACGTCATAATCGTCAATGGTACTTGGAACAGTAATAGATACTTCATTACCATTGTATCCGGTGATAATAGCATTATTTTCCTCATCCAGTGTATAATTAAATTCGGGTTCAACAGCATACACAGGAATATAGGACAAAGGGAAAATAGAAACAAATAACATTACAGCAAGTAAAATTGACAGTATTTTTCTCGTCATATACAATACCCCTTTTATTATTATAATTATATTATAATGACAAAAAATTAACAAATCAATGAGCCTTTTTGACAAAATAAAATCAAAAGGTTTGTGCAGTTTTATATTATGGTTTGTAACTTGCATTTTTTATTGACATTCAACACATATAATTGTATAATTTAAAGGATAATTTTTATATAATAGGAGTAGTCTGTATGAAATGGACAGGTCTTAATGAATTAAGAGAAAAATACCTTGCATTCTTTGAAAGCAAAGACCATTTGCGTCTTCCCAGTTTTTCACTTGTACCACAAGGGGATAAGAGCATTTTGCTTATCAATGCGGGTATGACACCAATGAAAAAATACTTTACAGGTGAGGTAACACCTCCTAAAAAACGTGTTACAACTTGTCAAAAATGTATCCGTACACCTGATATTGAGAATGTTGGTAAAACAGCTCGTCACGGAACATATTTCGAGATGCTGGGTAACTTCTCATTCGGCGATTATTTCAAACACGAAGCAACTGCATGGGCTTGGGAATTCTTCACAAAGGTTCTTGAAATTCCTGAAGAATTGCTTTATGTCAGCGTTTACCTTGAAGATGATGAGGCTTATGACATCTGGACTAAAGAGGTAGGTGTTGACCCATCACACATGGTTCGTTTCGGTAAAGAAGATAATTTCTGGGAACATGGTGCAGGTCCTTGCGGTCCTTGTTCAGAAATCTACTTTGACCGTGGACCTGATAAAGGCTGTGGCAGTCCTGACTGTAAAGTTGGTTGCGAATGTGACCGCTTTATCGAAGTTTGGAACCTTGTTTTCACACAGTTTGAAAATGACGGTAACAACAACTATACTCGTCTTGCAAATCCTAATATTGACACAGGTATGGGTCTTGAGCGTCTTGCTACAATTATGCAGGATGTTGATAATCTTTTCGAGGTTGACACAGTTCAGAATATTATGAAGCACATCATTGATATTTCAGGTATTGAATATCATAAGGATGCTAAAAAAGATATTTCACTCCGTGTTATTACTGACCATATCCGCAGTACAACATTTATGGTGGGTGACGGTGTTCTTCCGTCAAACTCAGGACGCGGTTATGTTTTAAGAAGATTACTTCGTCGTGCAGCTCGTCACGGAAGACTTATTGGTATTGACAGACCATTCCTTAGTGAGGTTTGTGACACAGTAATCAAGGAAAATGCGACTGCATATCCAAACCTTGTTGAAAAGCAGGATTACATCAAGAAAGTTATTGCTATGGAAGAAGAAAGTTTTTATAAGACTATTGATAGTGGTCTTGGTTTGCTTAACGAAATGATGGCAAACTCAAAGGATGGAGTTCTTTCAGGTGAAGACGCTTTCAAACTTCAGGATACATTTGGTTTCCCAATTGATTTGACAAAAGAAATCGTTGCAGAAAACAATATGACTGTTGACGAAGATAAGTTCAGAGCATTGGTTGAAGAAGCAAGAATGAAGGCGAAATCAGTTAAACGTGACGGTGCTGAAACTGACTGGAGAAACACAGGCGTTTCATTTAAAGATATAGCAAAAACAGAATTCACAGGTTACGAAGAAAACAACACAAATGCAACTGTTGTTGCTCTCGTTGCTGATGGCGAAAGAGCAGATTTTGTAGAAGCAGGAGATGCAATTCTTGTTCTTGATAAAACATCTTTCTATGCAGAAAGTGGTGGACAAGCAGGGGATAAGGGTGTAATCACAATTGGTGAAAGCACATTTGAGGTTGCTAACACAACAAAGGATGCTGACGGTGTTGTTCTTCACCACGGTACACTCATAGGCGATGCAATCAAAGTTGGCGACAATGCAACAACTGTATATGATGAAGAAAACAGAAAAGCAACAATGAGAAACCACACATCTGCACACCTTCTTCAGGCTGCACTTCGTGAAGTTTTGGGTACTCATGTTGAACAGGCAGGTCAACTTGTGGATGCTAATGAAGTTCGTTTTGACTTCACTCATTTCACAGGTATGACAGGTGAAGAACTTAAAAAGGTTGAAGACCTTGTAAACGAAGAAATCCTTAATGCAACAGAAATGATGATTAAGGAAATGCCTATTGACGAAGCAAAAGCAATGGGTGCTATGGCTCTCTTCGGTGAAAAATACGGTGATGTTGTCCGTGTAGTTAAAGCAGGTGATTTCTCAACTGAACTCTGTGGTGGTACTCATGTTGACAATACAGGCAAAATCGGTCTTTTCAAGATTGTTTCTGAATCTTCAGTTGCAGCAGGTGTTCGCAGAATTCAGGCAGTAACAGGTAAAAATGTTCTTAAATATATTGATGAAAAGAATAATCTTCTCTACGCAACAGCCGACGCTTTCAAAGTAGGTAATGTATCTGCACTTCCTACAAAAGCAGTTGCAGTAGCAAATGACCTTAAAGCAAAGGATAAGGAAATAGCAAGTCTTAAAGCAGAAATCAACTCATTCAAAACTGCAGGAATTATGGCAGGTGCAGTAGATGTAAACGGTGTTCAGCTTGTTGTTTACTATGCAGGTGAACTCGATGCTAACGGACTTCGTTCCATGGCTGAAACAGCAAGGGATTCTGCACCTAATACAGTTGCAGTGATTTCTGGTTCAAACCAGGAAAAAGGCACTTGTTCATTTGCTTGTGCTTGCGGTAAAGATGCAATTAGCCGTGGTGCTCACGCAGGTAATATTGTTCGTGAGGTTGCTAAAGTTGCAGGCGGTAGCGGTGGCGGTAAACCCGATATGGCTATGGCTGGTGGTAAGGAAATCGCAAAGATTGACGATGCTTTGATGTCAGCAAAGGAAATTGTTGCATCAATGCTTAAATGATGAGGTGTAATTATGGATTGTCTTTTTTGTAAAATAGCAAATGGTGAAATTCCATCAAACAAGGTTTATGAGGATGAAAAAATCCTTGCATTCCGTGATATTGCTCCTCAGGCAGAAACTCATGTGCTTGTAATTCCAAAAGACCATGTTGCAAGTTGTGCAAATGATATTACAATGGAAAACTGCGAAATCGTTGGATACATTTTTGCAAAAATTCCTGAAATTGCAAAATTAGCAGGTGTGGAAAGCTACAGAGTAATCAACAACTGTGGTGAAAAAGCAGGACAAACTGTTATGCATATTCATTTCCACATTTTAAGCGGAGATAATTTATCCGAAAGGTTAGTATAAAGGAGTGTTCAAGTTGAAAAGACCTTTTGCGGTAATTGGCTTTTCAATGCTCATAAGCTCGCTCTTTATAATAAAATTAAGTTTTAAAATGGCTGTTGTCCTTGTTATCGGGGCAATAGCCATTTTTTGCTTCTTGTTACCATTTAAGAAGTTGAGAAAACAGAAAACTGTATTTTTCAGCATTATTGCTGTTGCTGTTTACACCATTTCATTTTTGTTTGCTCAAACAGGTTACTATGATGCCAGAGAAGAAATGCAAAATAACAAAGAAGTTACGGGTACAATCTGTCAAACACCCACAATATCGGACTATTCCTTTACATATATAATTAAATGTGACGATGAAGATTACAAAATGAGGCTTGTAACAAAAGACGACAAATTTCTCACGGAAGGAGATAGAGTAAGAGTTCGTTATAATGCAACAAAGGATAACCTTAACGAGGATTTTTTTGAGTATTCCCTATCATCAAAAGTGTATTTTACTGTCTTTGAAAACGAGGAATCAACTATTGAGCAAATAAAAGGAGAAAGTTGGTATTACAAAAATATAGGCAGGATAAAAAACTGTTTTTCATCCGTGGTGGACGAATATCTGCCCACAGGTGCGGGTGCTATAGCAAAAGCCATGACCATTGGTGACAGGTCACGATTGAGTGATAAAACAGTTGATTATTTCAACTATTCAGGCACATCCCATTTATTAGTAATTTCAGGACTTCATATTACAATGTGGTCGTTAGGAATATTAAAAACCCTTGAAAGATTTATAAAGTCCAAAAAGGCACTAGTGGCACTAACTCTTTTCACATTATTTGGTTATTCAGCAATAACGGGATTTGGTGTGTCAGTTATCCGTGCAGGTCTGCTTGTGGGAATGGTGATAGTAAGCAAACTCTTTGACAGAGATGCAGACAGTCTGAATTCCATCGGGTTAGCATTAGTGGTCCTTTTGGTAAGCAACCCTTTTTCAGTATATTCCACTTCTCTGTGGTTGACGGTGCTTTCAACGGTTGGAATTTTAGTCCTCTCCCATCCTATAATTCGTTTAATTGAGGATTTTTGTAATAAAAAACATATTCCCGTAAATGGTTTTACAAAATTCCTTATTAATTCCGTTTCAATCAGTTTATCAACATCAATTTGCACCTTGCCGGTATTTATTGTTAAACTGAAAATGGTGTCCGTTGGCTCAATTTTTGCTAATTTAATAATGGTGGATTTAGCATTGTTGCTGATGGTGTTGACGGTGTTTGGGGTAGCATTACACTTGTTAAGTGTTAATTTCTTTGCCAGACCAATATTTATAATTGTAGGACTGTTGGCAGAATTCCTGACTCTAGTTACAGAAAAAATTGGTATGGCAGAATGGTCAACAATTTCAGTTTCACATAGGTATTTTGAGTATTTCCTTGTCACCTTGGTATTTTGTGTAATTCTTGCCAGCACCTTAAGGAAATATAACAAGAATATAGTTAAACATATTGCAGTCATTCTTTCCGTGGTGTTTATTTTAATCACTTGCTACACAAGGATTTACGATTACAATAACCCCTGCGTAGAGATTGTTTTTACTGAAAAGAAGCCTGTGATTGTTGTGAAATCAGGGGATGCCGGCTTTCTTGTGGGCACACATAAAAAGCAATATCTTACTCATATAAAAACGATGCTTAATGCTCACAACAAAAAATCTCTTGATGGAATTGTTGTTACGGAAGATGCGAATGAAACTATATCCCACCTTATTGCAACCTATGATAGTTTTGGCGTTGCACAAACATATTTTTGTGAAAATGCACCCAAAATATTTGAATCTCACTCAAAGGGAAATGAAAAGGAGATAATCATAGGCGAAAAAGTTAAAGTGGATTTGCATAACCCTGAAGAAGAGTTGATAATAAGCAGTAAAAATAAAAACATAATCTTTATTAACTGTGATAAAGAAAATGACTTTAAAAATCTTGAAGATTATGATATAATTATTTTATATAGCGAAAAATCTCTGGAATGTGCTAATATGTTGAAAAGAATTCAACCAAATTTGGAGACGAAAATAGTGGTTTCCCAATTTGATGAGCAAGAAATGACCATTTATTTTGAATAACGGGTGAAAGTTATGGCATTGATTTATGAATCTGACCTGAAAAAACAGATAAGAGAAAAGAATATGTCTAATTGCTACTTGTTTTATGGCAACGAGGATTATTTAAAGCAATTTTATGCTGAAAAAATTTGCAAAACTTTTGTGACAGAAGGTAGCGAAACCTTTAGTCTTCGCAAGTACGACGGTAAAGAAAACACTCTCGATGATGTTCTTGAGGGTGCGGGGTCTTTGCCTTTTATGAGTGAATATTGTGTTGTTATTGCTCGTGACTTTCCCCTTGATGCATTGGCAAGTGACGAAAAAGATAAACTTATTTCGTTTTTGGAAAATCAACCTGACACATCCATTACAGTTTTTTGGATGGACAGTATTGAAGTTCAACCTAAAAATTCAAAATGGGACTGGGTCGTTTCTAATTTCACTAAATGTGCAACAGCGGTTAATTTTGAAAAACCCGAGGGAAGAAATCTTCTTAAACTCTTATGTGCCTACGCGTCAAAGCAAGGTTGTGTTATGAATGAAAATACGGCATCATACCTTGTTGAGGTTTCAGGGGATAGTCTTAATGTTTTATTCAATGAAATCCAAAAAGCAGTAAACTTTGCAGGACAGGGGAATGAGATTACCCGTGAATGTATTGACAGTGTTGCTGTCCGTTCTCTTGAAGCCAAGATTTTTGATTTGTCAAAACTCATTTTAAACGGCAATCCGCAAGGTGCTTTGGAATTATTGCATATTCTTATGATGCAAAAGACAGAGGCTCTCGACATTTTAGGTGTTATTTTGACATCTTTTGTTGACGTTTATAGGGTAAAAACCGCTGTATCCGGTGGAGAAAACAGTATGTATCCCGCAAAGGTTTTTAACTATAAAAATAAAGAATTTCGCTTGCGAAATGCAGAGCGATTTGCAAAAAAACTTTCTGTTGAACAAATCAGGGAATGTTTTGACTGCTTTGCAGAAAGCGACCTTGCCCTTAAAAGCACGGCACAGAATCCCGAAATGGTATTGGAAAGACTTATTGTTAAGATTTCCCTTATTTTAGCAAGGTGATTTTATGATTAAAATTAAAGAAGCAGTAGTTGTTGAGGGGAAATACGATAAAATCAAACTGTCAGGAATTATTGACACAGTAATTATTGAAACTGATGGTTTCGGAATATTCAAAGATAAAGAAAAACAGAAATTAATTCGCTTTTTAGCCGAAAAAAGAGGCATTATAATAATGACGGATTCCGATTCCGCAGGGTTTAAAATCCGTTCATTTATACAGAATATAACAAAATGTGAAAATGTGAAAAATGTGTTCATCCCTGACATTTATGGAAAAGAAAAACGCAAAACAGAATTTTCAAAAGAGGGTAAATTGGGCGTTGAGGGTATAGAACCCAAGATTATTCTCAATGCACTTGAAAAAGCAGGGGTGCTTTGTAGTGAAAACAGTAAAAATGAGGGCAGAGAGATAACTCATACTGATTTTTTTGAGGACGGAATAAGTGGCGGCGAAAACAGTAGCAAAACCCGTAAAGCCCTGGCGAAAGAGTTGGAATTGCCCGAGCATATCAGCTCGTCTGCTCTTTTAAAAATCATAAATTCATATATGACTTATGAGGAATACAAGGAAGTTGTAAAAAATATTACTATTTTGTAAAAATTAAAAAAATTCTATTTCCAAAATAAGGTAAATATGATATAATACTTAATCTGTACACGAATTTAACGAAGAAGAGGTATATATAGATGCAAGTACAAAGTAAATTTCCTGTGAATGAACCTTTTTATGAGGTGCGTCACATCAGAGATTTCAAGGATTTGATTGACCAGAGTGCAAAACTCTTTTCAGACAGACCTGCATATAAACTCAGAAAAAAAGATAAGACTTATTATGATGTAACACATAGTCAGTTCCGTGACGATATATATAGTCTTGCAAACAGTCTTTTAAAGGACAACTATAACCGTGTACATATTGCAGTTGTAGGTGCTAATTCATATAAATGGTCTGTGACTTATCTTGCTGTAACTTGCAGTGATAATGTTATTGTACCTATTGACAAAGAACTTACTGCCGACAATATGATGGATGTTATCAGAGATTCTGATTCAACAATTCTTTTTGGTGATAAAAAACATATTAAGGAAATCAGTGCGTTAAGAGACAGATTACCTGAAGGATTTCGTTTCATCTGTTTTGATGATGTGGAAATCGAAGGTGTTGAACTCTATGACGATTATATTGAAATTGGCAGACAAATTTACAAGAATGGCGAAAAACTTCTTGATAATGTAACTGTTGACCCGATGGCTACAACGGCAATCCTTTTCACATCAGGTACAACAGGTGTTTCAAAGGGCGTTTGCCTCAGTCAGAAAAATATCTGTGCAGTTGTAATGGGTGCGGCAGGTTGCATTAAAATTACTGAAGAAGACCAGCTTTTATCAATTCTTCCGATTCACCATACTTATGAGTGTACAGTTGGTTTCCTCTATATTATTTATTGTGGTGCTTGTATCGGATTTAATCAGGGCCTTCGCTATATTACAAGGGATTTTAAGGAAATCAGACCAACAGCATTTATTACAGTTCCGCTTCTTATTGAAAAAGTCCACACAAAGATTATGAAAAAAATGGGTGAGAAAAAGGGTGGAATGTTCATATTTAATTTCGGTAAATTCGTTTCTGCTGTTACAAATGCAATTGGTATAAAAGGTGTTGGCAGGAAACTATTTGCAGAAGTGATTAATACTTTTGGTGGCAGACTTAAACTTATTGTTACAGGTGCTGCAGCGCTTGACCCAAAAGTTGCTAAGGACTTTATGGGTATGGGCATAAACCTTTATATCGGTTACGGTCTTACAGAATGTGCTCCTCTTGTTGCTTGTAATAACGACAGAGTTATGCTTCCTGATTCAATTGGTACTCCAATGCCTGGTGCAGAGGTTGCCATTTACAACCCTGACAATAAGGGCGTTGGCGAAATCTGGGTAAGAGGACCAATGGTTATGAATGGTTATTATAAAAATCCTGAAGCAACTGCGGAGGTAATTACTCCTGACGGATGGTTCAGAACAGGTGATATCGGTACATGTGATAATAATAACTGTTACAGAATTACAGGTAGAAGTAAGAATGTTATAGTTACAAGAAATGGTAAAAATATCTTCCCCGAGGAAGTTGAACTTTATCTCAATGCAAGTCCCGTTGTTGCGGAAAGTATTGTTTTCGATGACGATATTGGCGACGAAGTGTTGGTAAGTGCAGCTGTTTATCCTAACATTGAGGAACTTCAGAACATTCTCAACCGTGAAGAAATCACAAAGGAAGATATTGCAAAAGCTGTAAGTGATGCAGTTAAGGAAACCAACAGAAAGCTTCCTAAATATAAGAAAATCAGAAGCTATTATATTAGTGAGGAAGAATTTATAAAAACTACAACAAAGAAAATCAAGCGTCAGGTAAATATTGATAAAATAAAACAGGATGCAAGAAACAAGATAAATACAGAGGAATAAAACAATGTTTTTGGAATATGATAACACTGAAAATAATGCAAATGGGACTTCTGTTTTAGCTATTATGGCATCCCCTCGCAAATCGGGATATACAGCAAAACTTTTAGGAAGCCTTTTGCGTGAATTTCCAAAGGGTACAAATATTGAAATTGTAAATCTTTACGATATAAATCCCGTACCTTGTAATGCCTGTGGTTACTGTAAAGCAGGTAACGGATGTTCTAAAAAAGACTTGGAAGATTTCTTTAAGAAATTTGAAACAACAGATATAATTATTTTTGCAACACCTATTTATTTTATGGGTGTACCGGCACCATTCAAAGCATTGATTGACCGTTTTCAGCGTTATTATGAGGCTCGTTTCCGTCGTAATATGAAAAATCCTATTGAGAAACATCGTAAAGCAGCGCTTATTGTTACAAGTGGCAGTGATGGTGAAATAGGTTACGAGGTAATCAAGCATCAGTTGTTACAAGCATTTTCAGTGCTTAATATTGAACTTTGTGGTGCAACACTTGCACGAAATACGGATAGGTGTGGTGTTGACAAAACAGATGTTGATAAAGCACGAGCATTATATTGGAAGGTGAGATAAATGGCAGTAATTAAGGTTGATGTAAATAATTTTGCACAAGAGGTTTTAAAATCAGAAAAACCCGTGCTTCTTGATATGTATGCAGATTGGTGCGGACCATGTATGATGATGGCACCCGAGATTGAAGCTTTTGCAGAAGAAACCGATAAAGTAAAGGTTTGCAAACTCAATGTTGACGAAGCAACAGAATTGGCAATCACATTTGGTGTAATGAGTATCCCGACTGTCCTTTTATTCGAAAACGGACAGGAAGTAAAACGCTTTGTTGGTGCAAAGGAAAAACACCAGATAGCAGAATTTGTAGGTGAGTAAAACCAAAAGGACTGATTGAGAAATCAGTCCTTTTTTAGTGAATAATGAATAGTGAAGAATGAATAATTAAGGGTCTGCGACGCAATTATAATCGCAACGCAGTTCCGACATTTTGCACTTATTCTTCCACAACTACCTTTACAATCTCACCCACATAAACTCTGTGGAAATCGTTGCTTGCATAGTTTTTCATTATTGTTTCGTCAAGAAAACCATCAGGCTTCATATCCTGATATGCAAGTTTTTTAAGAACAATATTAACCTTTGCTTGTTCATAGCCCACTGCATTATCAAGGTCAACAGGCTTAAATCCTGTTTCTGTCATTTTGTCAATATCGCGACCCGACTTGCTACCACAAATGCCAAGTTCCTTTTTGTATTCTCCACCAAAGAAGGAAAGGGAAAAATAATCATTATTTTCCATAAATTCATAGGTGTATCTCTGTGGTCTTACAAAAACAAAGCAGACATCTTTGTTCCAGAGTTCACCAATTCCGCCCCAGCTAACTGTCATTGTGTTGAATTTGTCCTTTGTTCCCGCGGTAAGTAATGCCCAGTCGTCATTAATCATTTTAACAAAATTGTCTTTGAGTTCTCTTACATTAATTTCTTTTTGCATAGCCATCATTCCTTAAAAAGTATTATAGTAATTATATAATGAAAATTTCAAAATTACAACAAAAAACAATGGATAAATACTGACTGTGTGCAAATTGTCGAAAACTCTTGTCGAACTGTACAAATTTTGAGACGAAAGTTTGTATAGTTATTTTTATTCTACACCTTTCTTTAATTTTGTTTTTGTGATAATATAATAGCACTATTTTCAGCCATGTTGTGATGTGGCGTGTTTGAAGGATGTATAATAATGGAATTCAGTGAAAGATTAAAATATCTCAGATGCTCGAAAATCCCTACTATAACTCAAAAGGATTTGGCAAATGCAATTGGTGTTACTCAAAGGAAAATATCTTTTATGGAAACAGGCACAACGGAGCCATCGTTAAAGGACATTAAAGCACTTTGTAAGTATTTCAGCGTTTCAGCCGATTATCTTCTTGGGTTGCCTAAAAATATGAACTTTCCGGAGTAATATATGACGAAAAAAGAACGCGCAAGACTTCTTGTTGAGGGCTTAAAAAAAGAATACCCCGACGCAATTTGTTCGTTGACTGCTGACAATCCCTTTGAGTTGCTTGTGGCTACAAGGCTTTCTGCACAATGTACGGATGCAAGAGTTAATCTCGTTACACCTGCACTTTTCAGTAAATACAGGACACTTGATGATTATGTAAATGCCGATGTAAAGGATATTGAGGAGATTATTCACTCTTGTGGATTTTATCACGGTAAGGCTCGCGATATAATTGAAATGGCAAGGGGAGTAAGGGATAGATTTAATGGTATTGTTCCCGATAATATTGAAGATTTGACCTCTCTGCAGGGTGTTGGCAGAAAAACAGCCAATTTAATTGTTGGTGATGTATATAAAAAACCTGCCGTTGTGGCGGATACTCATTTAATAAGACTGACTAACCGAATGGGACTTGTAAATACAAAAGACCCTAAAAAGGTTGAAATGGAGTTAAAGAAAATTCTTCCACCTGAGGAGAGTAACGATTTTTGTCATCGTGCAGTTCTCCACGGCAGAGCAGTATGTACAGCGCGAAAAGCAAATTGTGAAAACTGCTCATTAAAAGATGTTTGCAAAAAGATAATGTAATCAATTTCGTAGGGGACGGCATCCCCGACGCCCCAAAGTAATCTAATGGTTAAACTTAAGGGTCGTCGAGGACGCCGACCCCTACGAATTAAAGTATCCTGTTTATATATTGTATTTTATATTTAATTTATGCTATACTATTAACATATTATGGAAATGAGGTAAAAATTATGGACCCAATTAATGTAGATTTTGGTAATAAAAGCGTAATGCCCGAAACACCAAAGGGAAGCACATGGAAAAAAGTTCTTGTAAGTCTTTTGGTTTCTTTGGTTGTGGCTGGGATTGCTTATTATCTTATGCTCCCTGCACTCAATTTTAAGGCACTTGAACTTTACATTTACCTTGCAGTAGTAATTCTGTCATATATTGCTGCTTTTGGTGTGGTTTCAAGGGCATATTTTCGTCCTGAGTATATGGAATATGCAAAGAATAAGGTGAAAATTCCCATTATACTTATCCTTGCTCTTGTTGTAGTTGTGGCAATAGGATTTGTCACAGGTGCAGAATTTTTCCGTGCAAAGGACTATGCAAAGATTATTGATGTTAAAGAAGGCGACTTTGCAGAGGATATTGCTGAAATTGATTTCCGGAGTGTACCCAGACTTGATAAGGATTCATCAAATATGCTCGCAACCCGTGCTTTAGGTGACCTTTCTGACTATGTTTCACAGTTTGTTGTAAATGAGTATTATTCAACACAGATTAACTATAAAGGCACTCCGGTCCGTGTGCAGTCACTTGAATATGGTGATGTTTTTAAATGGCTTAAAAATACAAAGAATGGTATTCCTGCATATATCATTGTTGATATGACAACTCAAAAGGCTGAGCCTGTAAGACTCGAAGAGGGTATGAAATATTCACCTGCAGAGCATTTTAATGAATATCTTATCCGTCATGTCCGCTTTAAGTATCCTACACTTATGTTTGGTGACCCTTCATTTGAAATCGACGAAACAGGCAGACCATTCTGGATTGTTCCCGTGCTTGATAAGACAATTGGTCTTTTTGGCGGCACAGATGTAATTGGTGCAATTATTGTTGACTCAATCAATGGTGACACAACTCTTATTTCAACAAGTCTTGACGGCACAACAAAGCTTCCTACTGATAAATTTGTAAACGATAAAGAGTTTCAATGGATTGACAGAGTTTATTCTTCAACAATCGTAAATCAGCAGTATAATTACTATGGTAAATATAATCAGGGCTTCTGGAATTCAATAATCGGTCAGGAAAATGTTCGTGTTACAAGTCAGGGATATAATTATTTAGCACTTAACGATGATGTTTATATGTACACAGGCGTAACATCAATCAGTTCTGACCAGTCAATTATCGGTTTTGTTCTTATTAACCAGAGAACAAAAGAGGCTGTTTATTACCAACAAGCAGGTGCTCTTGAAGAAACAGCAAGAACCTCTGCACAAGGTAAGGTTCAGGAAAAAGGCTATGTTGCAACTTTCCCACTTCTTCTCAATGTAAGCGGTGAACCAACATACTTTATGGCTCTTAAGGATGCAAGCCAGTTTGTTAAGATGTATGCAATGGTTAATGTTGAGCAGTCAACAATAGTTGGTGTTGGTTCTAACCTTACAGAATGTATTGAGAATTACGCATTAGAACTCGAAAAGAGTGGTGTTAATGTGGATGTTGATGTGGACTCAATGGGCGAGGAGCAAACACCTGATGCACCAAAGGTTGAAACTATTGATGTAACAGGCACAGTTGAGGAAATCAGAAGCACCATCACAGGTGGCGAAACTTATTTCTACATTAAACTTACGGACAATGCAACATATTATAAGGTTGCTGTTAAGGATGCAGAAAAAATTGTAATCCTCAATGTTGGCGACACAATAACATTCACAGTCAATAAAGACGCAACGGGCGAAATTGTGACAGTCAATTCAGTAAAATAATCAATACACCATTAATTTAAAAACCGGACAGGATTTCCTGCCCGGTTTCTTTGTGTTATATTAACTTATTTAATCGGTGACATACGGAATGTGTATGTATAAACCTTATTTGGTTTGAGTTGATACTTTTCTCTAACCTGTGCGTCACCCGGCATATCGCCACCAACACCTATTTGATTTAAGTCAACATTGAATGTTGTAATATCATAATGTGGTAATTCGTGGATATGCTTTGCAAGTTGTAACTGGTCTTGAGTGTAATGCCATGCACTGAAACAAATTGGTGTGTCACCCATAGCCTCAAAGCGAAGACCTTTATTTTCCTTGTTTCTGATTTCAACCCATCTAACATCGGTACGGTTACCATTTTCCTGTGGTCTCATATAATGATGTTCAAGGTCTGCAACACTCTTTTCGTGGAGAGTAATCTTACCACCTGTTTTTCTGTCAAAATATGTTTCCTGTGGGCCACGACCATACCATTTAACCTGGTCAAATTCGCGAAGAAGTCCCATCTTTGTACCGAAACGGAGAAGATTGAAATTCTTTGGTGTACCTGTGTGAGAAATCTCAATGCTACCGTCAGGACTGATTACGAATTTAGATGTAACACCTGAGAAGAATTGAACACTCCAGTTAATTTCCACAACAACCTGACCGAGAGAATTCTTTGCAACTGATTTAACTGTTCCCTTTGCATTGTTTGTTGCTCTCTGCCAGTTGAAATATGGGTGGAACGGGATAAGGAATGGTACGAAGTTTGTATTTGAAAGGTCGTTGTCAGTTACCGCACGGAAATAGTTTGGAGTAACTGCTGCTTTAAGGTATTCTTTGCCATCGTATTTAAGTGATGTGATTTTACCACCGTCAATTTTAATAGAGAATCCGTCGCTGTTAGCAAATACCATATTACCATTCTTGATATATGTAATCTGACCGTCAATAAATGTCTTTTCTTCAGGTTTAACAGTTTTCACAACAAACTGGTCAAAGCCTTGCTCATATCCTGCCTCACACCAAGGATGTGCAGTTTTGTTAAGGAATGAAACAATAAGTACACATTCCTTTTCAGGAAGACTTGCTAAATCATAAGGAATTGTAAAATCAACCTGTGAAAGTGGAGCACAGTTAATGTCAACAATGCCACTCTGAATTTCAACACCCTCTGCCTGCAAACTCCACTTGAACTCAAAATCTGAAAGGTCAGTAAAGAGTTTCTTGTTGATAAGAGTGAATTCGCCCTTGTTCAAATCTTTTTCCTTAACCTTGATTTCACAATAAACCTTCTTGACCTCAAAGTATGATGGGTGAGGTTTTCTGTCGGCTGTGATAATACCGTTTGCATTAAAGTATGTGTTCGAGCCCGTCATAGCAGTTGTGTTAGGAAGATGTGTGTATCTGCCCGGCTCATATGGCTCAAAGTCAGTACCGTAAAGCCATTGGTCGCCCTTTTCTGTCTTTCTGCGGATTGCCTGGTCAACAAAGTCCCAGATATAACCACCACACATATGCTCGTGTGCTTCAAAGTCATCCATATATTCCTGGAAGTTACCAAGGCTGTTTTCCATAGCGTGAGCATATTCACAAAGAAGAACAGGTCTGCAGTAATCCTCTTTCTTAATTGGCTTTGAGTCGGCTGCAAGAGCATTTGCAATATTGTCATAAAGTGAGATTTCAATAGGCTCTTTGTTGCAGAGTTTCTTCATAACACTTTCAACAGGATACATTCTTGAAATAACATCACTCTTTGTAAAGTTAAAGTCGCCTTCATAGTGGAATTGACGAGTGCTGTCTAATTTAAGGGCAGCTTTCTTCATTTCCATAAAGTTGCTACCGTCACCGGCCTCGTTACCCAGTGACCACATAAATACACAAGCGTGGTTTCTGTCACGGAGTACCATTCTTTCCATTCTGTCAACAACTGCTGCTGTCCACATTGGGTTATCCCCCGGAACACCCTTACGGCGAACACCGTGAGTTTCAAGGTCACATTCGTCCATAACATAGAAACCATATTCGTCACAGAGTTCATAGAAATATGGGTCGTCAGGATAATGGGAAGTACGAATAGAGTTAATATTCGCATTCTTCATAAAGTTGAGGTCCTGATGGTATCTTTCAGTTGGAACTGCCCAACCGTTATCAGGGTCAAAGTCGTGACGGTTAACACCACGAAGCATAAGTGGTTTACCATTGAAAAGGAACTTTTCGCCGATAATTTCAACTTTCTTGAAGCCAAAACGGATTGACTTGTATGTTGTCTTTCCGTCTGCAGTAATACTGATGAGTAATTTATAAAGATATGGACTTTCAGCGGACCATTTCTTTGGATTTTCAATCAACTTGTTAAATGTGATTTTACCACCGTCAGTTTCTGTTTCACCAAGGAGGATTCTGCTGTCCCCGTCAATGATTTCTGCCTTAACTTTTGCAGTACCGTTTTTATCGTAGTTGTTTACCTGAATTTCAAGGGAAGTGTTACTGTCTTTATATTCAGCATCTAAATCAGTTGTAATAAAGAAATCACGAATACATTTTTTAGGCTCAGCGAAAACATAAACCTCTCTGTAAAGACCGCAAAGAAGCCACATATCCTGATTTTCAAGATAAGCACCGTCAGAAAAACGGTAAACTTTAACTGCAACTCTGTTTGAGCCCTTACGAGCAAATTTTGTAATGTCAAATTCGTGAGGAGTCATTGAACCCTGTGAGTAACCAACATATTCACCATTGAGATAAACCTCAATAGCAGATTTTGCAGCACCGAAGTGTAAAAATATTTCCTGACCGTCAAAGTTTTCAGGCATATGGAAATCACGAACATAAATACCGATTTCCTGCATATCGTGGTCGATTGATGGAATTTTGTTTTTGCTTCTGCTGATTGCACGGCAATATGTAGACGCATAGTAGTAAGGATAACTTTCAGTATCCTGACCAATCTGCCAAACTGACGGAACATCAATATCACGCCAGAAAGAAGGGTCAAAACTGTCAAGATAAAAATCTGTAGGACAGTTGTTAAGTCCTCTCTGCCAATGGAATTTCCATTTGCCGTTAAGACTCATTTTTGTAGCCGGTGTAGCTCTACCAAGAGCATCTGCTTCGTTGTCATAAGAAAAAGCAATAACGTGACCGTCTTCCTTGTTTCTCTTAAAGACTGCGGGATTTTCCCAATCATAAGTATAACTTCTCATATTTCCCTCCAAATATATCTTTACTCAGTTTTTGAAGCAAGATATTCAATAAATTGTTTTGCTGTTCTCGGACTTCTTCCGCCGTTGCGAATTGCAAATGCCTCGGCAGCTAAATCCAACTCATTTTTGTCCATACATATATTATACTGTATAGAAAGATTTTCTACAATAGATAAATACAAATCTTTATTAGGTCTTGAGAAAGTAATTTTAAGACCAAATCTTGCAGAAAGACTCATTATCTCCTGAATTGTGTCCTGAAGGTGAATATCATCACCGCTTCTGTCAGAAAAATTCTCCTTTACGAGGTTTCTGCGATTACTTGTGGCGTAGATTGCAATATTTTCAGTTTTACCTGAAACACCACCTTCAAGAATTGCTTTTAAAGCACCAAAATCACTGTCGTTTGAAGAAAAACTTAAATCGTCGATAAAAATAATGAATTTCAATGGGTTATCTGCCAATCGGTCAATAACATCGGGCAGGGAGTATAGCTGGTTTTTCTTGATTTCAATAAGTCGTAATCCCATTGTGTAGTATTCGTTTACAATAGCCTTAATTGTACTGCTCTTACCACTACCTGCATCACCATAGAGAAGCACATTGTTGCAAGGCTTACCCTGAATGAGTGCCATTGTGTTGTCAATAACCTTTTGTCTTTCCATTTCATAACCACTCATCTGGGACAGACGCTGTGGGTCAGGAAATTTAACGGGAATAATCTTTTCATCCTTAAATAAAAACATATGGTGTGTTGCATAAATACCATATCCCGTTGTTTTGATTGACGAAATCTTTTTGTTATATTCATCCTTTACAGAAAGGTCGCTGTTTTTCCATTCAGGTAAATATATGTCGGTATTACAGATTGCTTTTACATCATCACAAGAGATTTGAGAAAGTTTTCGGAAAAATTCCAATTCGCTTTCAACAGCCTTTTGCATAAGAGGGGATATATTACCTTTTGCAGATTCTTTTACATATATATTCTCGTCATTCTGTAAAGCTGAATTTATGTATTCACACAAATCGTCAGTCTTTTCGTAAAGGGAAGAAACGAAATCGGAATAGAGGAAAACAAATTTGTCTTTATTATCGCCGTAACATTCCAAAAGTTCTAAAAGTGATGAAACACATTTATCCTTTAATACATTTTTAAATATAACAACTGCCTTTGCAGAGAGTGTTAAATCAGTAAAACTTTTCATATTTTGACTTCCTTAAAAATTTTTCCATTTTTGGAAAATTAACTATTGACATATTGACTTGACATGTATATAATAGTAAATTGCTATTAAAATGGAATTGTATACGCTGGAGCATTTTTCGTAAAAAGAATTTTACCATAATTTGTTACGAAAATCAAGGTGTAAAACAACTTTAATTTAATAATCTCCACGCCTTATATACTATGTATATAGATATGGGGCTCAGGAATAAAAAAACGAACGGAGAGTGATAAGCCCTATGGTAAATGTCAAACCGGTAAAACTTGGCAGAAATACCCGTATGAGTTTCTCAAAGATTAATGAGGTTATGCAGATGCCTAATCTTATTGAGGTGCAGAAAAATTCATACAAGTGGTTCCTTGAAACAGGACTTAAAGAGGTGTTCCGTGATATCGATGCAATCACCGATTACACAGGAAATCTCGAATTGACTTTTGTGGATTATCGTATGGACGATAAGCCAAAGTACACAGTCAAAGAGTGTAAAGAAAGAGATGCAACTTATGCAGCTCCACTCCGAGTTACCGCACGTCTCTTCAATAAGGAGACAGGTGAGGTCAAGGAAAACGAAGTTTATATGGGCGATTTCCCACTGATGACAGACAGTGGTACATTTGTTATTAACGGTGCAGAGCGTGTTATTATTTCACAGCTTGTTCGTTCACCAAGTGTGTATTACGGAATGACTCATGACAAGACAGGTAAGGAACTTTACACAACAACTGTAATTCCTAACCGTGGTGCTTGGCTGGAATATGAGACAGACCAGAATGACCTTTTCTATGTAAGAATTGATAAAAACAGAAAGATTTTTATTACTACATTTATCCGTGCATTGGGTCTTAGTTCAAATGCCGAGATTATGGAGTTCTTCGGCTATGACGACAGAATCGTAGCAACTCTTGAAAAGGATACTACGGTTAATACAGAGCAGGCTCTTATTGAGGTTTACAAGAAACTTCGTCCGGGTGAACCACCTGCACTTGAAACAGCTCAGGCACATCTTGACGGTCTTTTCTTTGACGCACATCGCTATGATATGTCAAGAGTTGGTCGTTATAAGTATAATAAGAAACTTGCTATCTCTTGTCGTATTGCAGGTAAAACTGTTAAAGAGCCTGTTATCAGCAAACTCACAGGTGAGATTATGGCTGATACAGGGGATGTAATCAGCGAAGAACTTGCTTACAGAATGGAGCAGGAGGGCGTTGACACAGTTATCCTTGATGTTGAGGGTAAAGAAGTAAAAGTTTACTCCAACGGTATGGTTGATATCGGTGAATATGTTCCTATGTTCACAGAAGAAGAACTTGAAGAGATAGGCATCAACGAAAAAGTTCGTTTCGATGTTCTTATGGAAGTTCTTGATAAATGTGGCGACAATAAGGAAGCACTCGCAGAGGAAATGGCTCTTCGTGCAGATGACCTTATTCCAAAGCACATTATTAAAGAAGATATCTTTGCAACAATCAACTACCTTAACGGTTTGGCATCAGGTATCGGCGTTACAGATGACATTGACCACCTTGGTAACCGTCGTATCCGTTCAGTTGGTGAACTTCTTCAGAACCAGTTCAGAATTGGTTTTGCAAGAATGGAAAGAGTTGTTAAAGAAAGAATGACACTTCAGGGTCAGGAGCCTGATAAAGTAACTCCTGTTGCCCTTATCAATATTCGTCCTGTAATGGCTGCTATTAAGGAATTCTTTGGTTCTTCTCCACTTTCACAGTTTATGGACCAGACAAACCCATTGGCAGAACTTACACATAAGAGAAGACTTTCAGCACTCGGTCCTGGCGGTCTTTCTCGTGACCGTGCAGGTTTCGAGGTTCGTGACGTTCACTATTCACACTATGGTAGAATGTGTCCTATCGAAACTCCTGAAGGTCCTAACATCGGTCTTATCTCTTACCTTGCAACATTCTCAAGAATTAACAAGTACGGTTTCATCGAAGCTCCTTTCAGAAGAATTGATAAAGAAACAGGTACTGTTCTTTCTGAAGTTGAATATATGACTGCCGATGTTGAGGATAATTACATCGTTGCTCAGGCTAACGAACCTCTCGACGAAAACGGCAAATTCATCAATGCAAAGCTTACTGCTCGTCACAGAGATAACTTCCTTGAAGTTGCTACAACAGAAGCAGACTATATGGACGTTTCTCCAAAGATGGTTGTTTCAGTTGCTACTGCAATGATTCCATTCCTTGAAAACGACGACGCAAACCGTGCTTTGATGGGTTCTAACATGCAGCGTCAGGCTGTTCCGCTTCTTAAAACAGATTCTCCTATCGTTGGTACAGGTATGGAATACAAGGCAGCTGTTGACTCAGGTACAGTTGTTCTTGCAAAACGCGCAGGTACAGTTACTCAAATGGATGCAAAGACAATCGCAATCACAACTGCTGATGGCGAAGTTGATACTTATGAGCTTATTAAGTTTATGCGTTCCAACCAGGGTACTTGCATCAATCAGCGTCCTATCGTAGCAATCGGTCAGGAAGTAGAAGCAGGGGAAGTTATCGCTGACGGTCCTGCAACATCAAATGGTGAAATCTCCCTTGGTAAGAATGCCCTTATCGGCTTTATGACTTGGGAAGGTTATAACTACGAAGACGCCGTTCTCATTAACGAAAAACTCGTAAGAGATGATGTTTACACATCAATTCATATTGAAGAATATGAAATCGAAGCTCGTGACACTAAACTTGGACCGGAAGACATCACAAGAGATATTCCAAATGTTGGTGAAGATGCTCTTAAAGACCTTGATGAAGACGGTATTATCCGTGTTGGTGCTGAGGTTCACTCAGGCGACATTCTCGTTGGTAAGGTTACACCAAAGGGTGAAACAGATGTTGCAACTGCTGAAGAGAGAATTCTTCGTGCTATCTTTGGTGAAAAGGCTAAAGAAGTTCGTGATACATCCCTTCGTGTTCCTCACGGTGAATACGGTATCGTTGTTGATGTTGAAGTATTTACAAGAGAAAACAGCGATGAATTAAGTCCCGGTGTTAATAAGATTGTTCGTTGCTATATCGCACAGAAGAGAAAACTTTCAGTCGGTGACAAGATGGCTGGTCGTCACGGTAACAAGGGTGTTGTTTCCCGTATCCTTCCTCAGGAAGATATGCCTTTCCTTGATGATGGTACTCCACTTGATATCGTTCTTAACCCATTGGGTGTTCCTTCTCGTATGAATATCGGTCAGGTTCTTGAAGTACATCTTGGTTTTGCTTATAGAAAACTTGGCCAGAAGATTGCAACTCCTGTATTTGATGGTGCTCACGAAGCAGACATCCGTGAGGCTCTCAAAGAAGCAGGTTACCGTGAAGATGGTAAGTCAATTCTTACTGACGGCCGTACAGGTCAGAAGTTTGATAACCCTGTAACAGTTGGTGTTATGTACTACCTTAAACTTCACCACCTTGTTGATGATAAGATTCACGCCCGTTCAATCGGTCCATATGCTCTCGTTACACAGCAACCACTTGGTGGTAAAGCACAGTTCGGTGGTCAGCGTTTTGGTGAAATGGAAGTTTGGGCACTTGAAGCTTACGGTGCAGCTTATACTCTTCAGGAAATCCTTACAGTTAAGTCTGACGACCTTACAGGTAGAAGAAAGACTTATGAGGCTATTGTTAAAGGTCTTAATATTCCGAAACCCGGTGTTCCCGAGTCATTTAAGGTTCTTATCAAAGAACTTCAGGCTCTCGCTCTTGATGTTCGCGTTCTTGACGAAGATGGTGAAGAAATCGACATTAAGAATGGTTTTGACAACGACGAATTTGATTTCGTTCCGGTTGCTGATTCCGAGGTTGAGTTTGAAGAAGTCAATGACGCAACTTACGATAACGGCTTTGTTCTTGATAACGAAGACGGTAGCGAAATAGATGAAGATGACGATTCTGATTTCTACAAAGAAATGACAGAATTAGACTTCGGCGACGATGACATGATGGAAGACGAAGAATTTTAATTGACTCAACCTATTTAGTTTTAGAATAGATAAAGGAAGAAGGGCTAAATTTAATGGAAAAGAAACCATTTGAAGCAATAAAAATCGGTCTTGCCTCTCCTGACCAAATCAGAGAATGGTCATATGGTGAGGTTAAAAAGCCCGAAACTATAAATTACCGTACACTCAAGCCCGAGAAAGACGGACTTTACTGCGAAAGAATTTTTGGACCTCAGAAGGACCTTGAATGTCATTGTGGTAAGTACAAGAAAATCCGTTATAAGGGTAAAGTTTGTGAACGCTGTGGCGTTGAGGTTACCAAGAAAGAGGTACGCCGTGAGAGAATGGGTCATATTGAACTCGTTTCTCCAGTATCTCATATCTGGTATTTCAAGGGTATCCCATCAAGAATGGGTCTTATGCTTGACCTATCTCCTCGTGACCTTGAAAAGGTACTTTACTTTGCAAAGTACATCGTTACAGACCCGGGTGATACAGAACTTGAAAAGAATCAGATTCTCACAGAGAAAGAGTATGCTGATTATGTAGAAAAGTATGATGACGATTTCAAAGCATCAATGGGTGCAGAGGCTATTAAAGAGCTTCTCAGTGAAATTGATGTTGATGAACTCTGCAAAGAGCTCCGTGAAGAACTCAAGGATGCAACAGGACAGAAGAGAACAAGAATTCTCAAGCGTCTTGAGGTTGCTGAAGCATTCAAGCAGTCAGGCAACCGTCCTGAATGGATGATTATGGATGTAATTCCTGTTATTCCACCTGATATCCGTCCTATGGTTCAACTTGATGGTGGCAGATTTGCAACATCAGACCTTAATGACCTTTACAGACGAGTTATTAACAGAAATAACCGTCTTAAGAGACTTTTAGAACTTAATGCTCCTGAAATTATTGTTCGTAACGAAAAGAGAATGCTTCAGGAAGCTGTTGATGCACTTATCGACAACGGTCGTCGTGGCAGACCTGTTACAGGTCCTAACAACAGAGCACTTAAATCTCTTTCAGATATGCTTAAAGGTAAGCAGGGTCGTTTCCGTCAGAACCTTCTTGGTAAGCGTGTTGACTACTCAGGCCGTTCAGTTATCGTTGTTGGTCCTGAACTCAAACTTTATCAGTGCGGTCTTCCAAAGGAAATGGCACTTGAACTCTTTAAACCATTTGTTATGAAGAGCCTTGTTGAAACAGGTGTTTCTAACAATATGAAATCTGCAAAGAAGATGGTAGAAAGAGCAAAAACAGAGGTTTGGGACGCACTTGAAAAGGTTATCAAGGACCATCCTGTTATGCTTAACCGTGCTCCTACTCTTCATAGACTTGGTATTCAGGCATTCGAGCCTGTCCTTGTTGAAGGTAGAGCTATCAAACTTCACCCACTCGTTTGTACAGCTTTCAACGCTGACTTCGACGGTGACCAGATGGCTGTTCACGTGCCTCTTTCTGCAGAAGCACAGGCAGAAGCAAGACTTTTGATGCTTGCTGCTAACAACCTTCTTAAACCATCAGATGGTAAACCTGTTGCTGTTCCTACACAGGATATGATTCTTGGTTCATACTATCTTACAATGGTTAAGGATGGCGAACCAGGTGAAGGTAAAGTATTCCGTGATATTGATGAAGCTGTAATGGCTTATGATGAAGGCGACATCACACTTCACGCAAAAATTAAGATTCGTATGACTAAAGAAGTTGAAGGTGAGATGGTAACAACACTTCTCGAAACAACTCTTGGTCGTGTGATTTTCAATAATCCAATTCCACAGGATTTAGGTTTTGTTGACAGAACTGACCCTGCAAATGCTTTCAAACTTGAAGTTGACTTCCTTGTTAAGAAGGGCGGACTTGGAAAAATTATCGACAAATGTATCAAGGTTCACGGCGTAACAGTTGCTGCTGAAATGCTTGATAAGATTAAGGCTCAGGGTCTTAAATACTCAACAAAGAGTGGTATTACAGTTGCTGTTTGTGATGCAAAGATTCCTGAAGAAAAGAAAGACTTACTCGCTTCAGCTGAAGAACAGGTTGATGTTATTACTGATTACTACAATATGGGTCTTTACAGTGCAGAGGAGCGCTCAAGAGCTGTTATTAAGGTTTGGGAAGAAACAACAAATGCAGTTTCTTCAGGTATCCTTGAAGGTCTTGGCGAAACAAACCCAATCTATATGATGGTTGACTCCGGTGCCCGTGGTTCTAAGGCTCAGCTTCGTCAGCTTGCAGGTATGCGTGGTCTTATTGCCAATACAGCAGGTAAAACAATCGAAGTTCCTATTCGTGCTAACTACCGTGAAGGTCTTAATGTTCTCGAATACTTCATTTCTTCTCGTGGTGCTCGTAAAGGTCTTGCTGATACAGCTCTTCGTACTGCTGACTCTGGTTATCTTACTCGTCGTCTTGTTGATGTTTCACAGGAAGTTATCATTCGTGAGGAAGATTGTCACTGTCACGACGGTATCGAGGTTTACGATATTACTGACGGTAAGGAAATGATTGAGAAACTCAGCGAAAGACTTACTGGCAGATACCTTCTTGAAGACTTCTGTGATGCAGATGGTAACCTTGTTGCATCTAAAGATGAAATGCTTTCAGAAGAAAAAGCACAGATTGTTGCTGATATGGTTAACGCAAGAGAGAATCCTGATGAGCGTAGAGTTAAGATTCGTTCACTTCTCACTTGTGAGGCTGAACACGGCGTATGTATCAAGTGTTACGGTGCTAACCTTGCAACAGGTACTCCTGTTACAGTTGGTGAGGCAGTTGGTATTATCGCTGCTCAGTCAATCGGTGAACCCGGTACACAGCTTACTATGAGAACCTTCCATACCGGTGGTGTTGCAACAGGACAGGATATCACACAGGGTCTTCCTCGTGTTGAAGAATTGTTCGAAGCAAGAAAACCAAAGGTTCTTGCAATCCTTTCAGAAATCGATGGTGTTCTTTCGTTCCGTGAAATCAAGGGTAACGAGCATATTGTTATTACTGACCATGAAAACGGCGATGAACGCGCATATATGATTCCTTATGGTTTCCATAAGACATTCAACTCTGAAACAGATGAAAACGGTAATCCAATCTTCGTTAAGAAGGGTACTCCTCTTACAGATGGTGCACCAAATCCAAACGATATTCTTGCAATTCTTGGTGTTGACGCAGTTCATGACTACCTTATCAAGGAAGTTCAGAGAACATACCGTAACCAAGGTGTTGATATCAACGATAAGCATATCGAAGTTATCGTTCGTCAGATGATGAGAAAACTCAAGGTTGCAGAAGCAGGTACAACAGACCTTCTTCCGGGTGCAACAACTGATAAACGCGAATTTGCACAGGCAAATGAAGCAGCTCGCCTTCGTGCAGAGGAAAATGGTGAATTGTTTGTTCCTGCAACATGCACACCGGTTCTTCTTGGTATCACAAAGGCTTCTCTTGCAACAGATTCATTCTTGTCAGCAGCATCATTCCAGGAAACAACAAGAGTTCTTACTGATGCAGCTATCAAGGGTAAGATTGATCCACTTATGGGACTTAAAGAGAATGTTATCATCGGTAAACTTCTTCCATCAGGTACGGGTATGAAGTGCTATTCCGATGCAGAGCTTAAAAAGACAATTTCAGATGTAGTTATTGCTGAATAATAAACAGAAAAGAGGACTGAGAAATCAGTCCTCTTTTTTTGTGTTAAACAAATTTGAATTTGTCGGGTTCTTTTTCGCTCCCTCTTGGAGGGAGCTGTCTGCGAAGCAGACTGAGGGAGTGTACACAGAATAACAACAAACTCCCTCCGTCATTTTCTAACGAAAATGCCACCTTCCTCATTGAGGGAGGGGATTATAATTGCAACGCAGTTCCGACATTTCGAATTACACATTAGAAATTAGTTTTGATAAACCCTAATTATCAATTTTCATTAGGTGTTTAAATCGCAGACTTTTACTGGTATTTGTTCCGCTTTTCTAACTATACATAATCACCAAAAACACAAACGAATTTTTGTTAATACTATTTGATAAAAGTTTAACAATACTTATTGACAAAATCTAGTACGCGTACTAAAATAGTACGCGTACTAGATGACTGGCATTATTTGGAGGTGAATTATGGCAAAAAGACATACAAATGTTACTAAATTGAACATAATTCAAACAGCACTTCATTTGTTTCTTGAAAATGGATTCTCAAACACATCGGCACGAGCCCTATGCAATGAACTTGATATTTCATTAGGAAATCTTACATTTTATTATCCGTCAAAGGAACATTTGCTAGCAGTTCTTACTGAAATGCTTTGCGATTTTCAGTGGAAATTGATGAAAGAAGAGGCTGACGACGGAATAAGTCTTGTTCTTGCTGTTTGTCTTGAACTTATGTCAATGGCATCGGCGGCGGAAGAAAATGAAACTGCAAGGGATTTGTTTATTTCTGCTTATAAAAGTCCCATAACTCTTGAAATCATCCGCAAAAATGACTCGCAAAGAGCAAAAATGGTGTTTTCTGAATATTGTCCGGAATGGACGGACGAAAATTTCAGGGAAGCGGAGGTCCTTGTTTCGGGAATCGAATATGCAACACTTATGAAAACCGAAACATCAACACCGTTTGATGTGAGAATTTCAGGAGCACTTGATGCAATACTGTATATCTACAAGGTTCCCGAAGAAATAAGAAAAACAAAAATTCAAAAAGTTCTTTCGATGGACTATAAAAAAATCGGCAGTCGAATTTTTGATGAATTCAAAGAATATATTGAACAAGTAAATGAACAGGCATTCAATGAACTGTTTTAGATAAATTAGGAGGAAAATATATGAAAAAAACCAACAAATTTTTAAGTGTAATGCTTGCATTACTTATGATTGTAACGATGGCACCTTTATCTGCCTTTGCAGTTGAGGAGTATCCTGAAATCAAAGCCGGTGACACCTATACCGTCACAGAAGAAGAGTATGTAAAATTCGTTCCTGACGTAGGCGGTAAATTCATTATCCGTTCCGTTTCTGATGTTGATCCGCGGGTAAGCATTTATAACAGCGACATGTCACAATTAGCTTTGGAAGACGACAGCGGCTACAGAGAAAATAACCTTGATTTTTATTTGGTATACGAATACACAGCCGGTGAAACCTATTACTTTAAATTTTATGACCACAATGGAGAATACAACTACACTGTATATTTATTTGCACCTTGTACTGAACATACAGGTGGCACACAGACCTGCAAGGGCTATCAGTGTGAGGTTTGTAGTGAATGGTACGGCGAAGAAACAGATGAACACATAGATGAAGACGAAAATTATTTCTGTGATGTTTGCAATGAAGTTATCTGTAATGAAATCAAAGCCGGAACTTATACTGTTACAAAAGAAGAGTATGTAAAATTTGTTCCTACTGAAAGCGGTAAATTTATTTTGCGTTCTGTTTCTGATACAGACCCTATGGTAACAATTTATGATAGCGATATGTCATCCATTGCCCGGATAGACGACAGCGACTACAGAGAAGAAAATGACCTTGATTTTTATTTTGAATATAAATATACAGCCGGCGAAACCTATTACTTTGCTTTTTTTGACCACCAAGGAGCTTACGATTACACCGTATTTTTAAAAGCACCTTGTGCTGAACACACAGGCGGCACACAGACCTGCAAGGGTTATCAGTGTGAAGTTTGTGGTGAATGGTACGGTGAAGCAAGTGAGCATACAGATGAAAACGAAAATGGTTTATGTGATTCCTGTGATGCCTTTCTCGGTAATGAAATCAAAGTCGGAACTTATACTATCACAAAAGAAGAGTATGTAAAATTCGTTCCTGATGTAAGCGGTAAATTTATTATTAGGTCTGTTTCTGATACAGACCCGATGGTAACACTTTATGACTGTAATATGGAAGAACTTGTCAAAGTAGACGACAGCGACTACAGAGAAAATGACTACGATTTTTATTCTGTATATGAATATACAGCCGGTGAAACATATTACTTTAGATTTTTCGACCACGAGGGAGGATACAACTACACTGTATATTTAATTGCACCTTGTACTGAGCACACAGGCGGTACACAGACTTGTAAGGGTTATAAATGTGAAGTTTGTGGCGAATGGTACGGTGAAGCAGGTGACCATGACCTTAGCACAGAACAGACCTGTAAGGGTTATTATTGTGATTTCTGCGAAGGATGGTACGGCGAAGCAGGTGACCATGACCTTAGCACAGAACAAACCTGTAAGGGTTATCAGTGTGAAGTTTGCGAAGAATGGTTTGGTGAAGCTGACGAAAACAAACACGGTTGGTATTTCGGCGAATGTATATATTGCGGTATCGAATATCCCGCAGATTTAGAATGTGAACATTATTATAGTCATGAAAATGATTACAGATGCATAACTTGCGGTGCAGAGTGTCCCCACGAATCAATAGAGAACGGAGTTTGTACAGATTGCTTATATAGCCTTCCGTTCTTACTTACAACGGGCGAAGCTGTTACATATCACGGCTCTTTCGCAGATGCACTTTACCATGCTGAAGACGGCAGTGTAATAAAACTGCTCAATGATTACGGCGACTATAACAATCTCGAAATAAACAAGGCAATAACACTTGACCTTAACGGAATGTATTGGGACCAGCCATCAAGCGGCAGCTTTACAATTAACGCACCCGTTCATTTTACGGATTCAACAGGAGGCGGTTATTTATGTTACGGCCTTAATATTAACTCTCCTGTTACATTCAGTGGTGGTGCTTACAGATATATCCGTATAGACCTTGAAACTGAAGACACTCTCAGCGATTATCTTGCTGACGGATATGATTATTTTGACTTACATACCGATGAAGTCCTTGATTTATCATCTGAAAAACTTGTCGAGGATGTAGCAATCAAGCGTAGCCCGTTCACAGGCATTAAGGGTGACTGTTTTTACAAGAATGATGTAATGCAGAAAGCATATCAGCTTGTAGAATTTGAAGGCGATTTCTACTATATCGGCGACCGCCATCAAATCGTTAAGGATAAAGAGGTTTATCTCAGAGCAGACAGAATTAACGGCTTAACATTTGCAGATGGTACATCAATCACAGAGGGTTATTATTACTTTGGCGAAGATGGTAAGATGATGATGCGTGAAGGTATTGTCGGAAACCATATTTACAAGGATAATATTATGCTAAAGGCATATCAGCTTGTAGAACTTGACGGCGAATTCTACTATATCGGCGACCGCCACGAAATCGTTAAAAATAATACTGTTTATCTCAGAACAGACAGAATTAACGGCTTAACTTATGCAGACGGCACACCAATCACAGCAGGCTATTATGAATTTGACGCTGACGGCAAGATGATAGTGCGTGAAGGTATAGTTGGTAATCACATCTATGAGAACAACATTATGTTAAAAGCATATCAACTTGTTGAGATTGACGGTGATTTCTATTTCATTGGTGACAGACACGAAATCGTAAGAAACAAAGAAGTGTATCTCAATGAAGCAAGAATTAATGGTCTTACATACGAAGATGGCACACCAATTACAGTAGGTTATTACGAGTTTGATGAAAATGGCAAGATGATTATCTTAAATGGTATTGTCGGTAACCATAT